>NZ_JBWKPG010000003.1:0-770820 GCF_059418125.1 Pseudomonas sp. GW821-FHT09C08
CAGCAGCCTCATTTGCTGTCAAGTGATTATTTTCAGAAGTTTTCGAAGATTTCTTCAACAACTTCAACCACTTGCGCTTCCGATCTCTCGTTAGCGGGAGGCGAATTCTACAGCGTTACACGCTGCTGTCAACACCTCTTTTTCTCCGCTTTCGACCGAGAAGATCGAAACGTTAATAGAGCCAAACAACACTGCTCTACCAACTCCTTCTGGGCTTCGATGAACTGAAGCAAGTCGCTGTCGAATCTCGCGTAACTCTTTGTTTACCAAGGAGTTTTCCGTTTCGACTGCGCCGGAAGTGGGGCGAATTATAGACTTCCAGAATCTGCCGTCAACCCTTAATTTTGCTTTTCTATCAATTAGTTATGATTGGTTAAAAAACCATCAATAAAGCAACACTCGGCCTCTATATAGAAGGGACGCCCCCTAGATAACGCCTGCCTCCTTCAACGCCGCGATATTCACCACCCCCAATCCCAATACATCCCTCAACACCTGCGCCGTATGCTCTCCTAATAGAGGAGGCGCGCTTCGGTACTCGACAGGCGTCTTGGATAACCGGATTGGGCTGGCAACCTGAGGCACCATCCCCGCCAAGGCATGGGGCAGGGCAATCGCCAATCCACGCGCCTGGACCTGAGGGTCGGCAAACACCTGGGCCAAATCATTGATAGGCCCACACGGCACACCTACCTGCTCTAACAATGACACCCACTCGGCCGTGGTCTTGAAGACCGTAACCTGGCGAATCAATGGAATCAGCTCTGCGCGATTAGCCACTCGCATCGTGTTAGTCGCGAAACGCGGATCGTCCGCCCACTGCGGCTGCCCCGCCACGTCCGCAAACTTACGAAACTGGCCGTCATTACCTACCGTCAGGATGAAGTCCCCATCAGCCGTAGGGAAATCCTGGTAAGGCACGATATTCGGATGAGCATTGCCAAGGCGCTTGGGCGACACACCCGTCGTCAGGTAATTCATGGCCTGGTTAGCCAGGCAAGCCACCTGCACATCCAGCAACGCCATATCGATATGCTGGCCGCCGCCGTCATGATCCCGGTGAGCCAGCGCTGCGAGGATCGCCACCGTGGAGTAGAGCCCCGTGAGAATGTCGGTCAACGCCACACCCACCTTTACCGGTCCAGCGCCTTCATCACCATCACGCCGACCCGTCAGGCTCATCAGCCCACCCAGGCCCTGGATCATGAAGTCATAACCGGCGCGAGACGCATAGGGGCCCGTCTGGCCAAAGCCCGTAATCGAGCAATAGATCAGCTCCGGATTGATCTCCTTGAGCGACGCATAGTCCAGCCCGTACGCCGCCAGCCCGCCGACCTTGAAATTCTCGATCAGGATGTCGGACTTGGCAGCCAGGTCACGCACCAGCTTCTGCCCATCCGGCTGCGTGAAGTCGATGGTCACCGACTCCTTGTTGCGATTGGCAGCCAGGTAGTACGCCGCCTCACTGGTGTTTTGACCATAGGCATCCTTAAGGAAGGGCGGCCCCCATGCGCGCGTATCGTCCCCATTACCCGGCCGCTCGACCTTGATCACCTCGGCCCCAAGGTCCGCAAGGATCTGCCCGGCCCAGGGGCCTGCCAGTACTCGTGATAAATCCAGTACCCGCAAATGCGAAAGCGCGCCCATGCCCATGCTCCTATTAATAGAAAGCCTGGAGACCGGTTTGCGCGCGCCCCAGAATCAAGGCGTGCACATCATGGGTACCTTCGTAGGTGTTCACCACCTCCAGGTTGACCAGGTGCCGCGCCACACCAAATTCATCGGAGATGCCGTTACCGCCCAACATGTCCCGCGCCATGCGGGCGATGTCCAGGGACTTGCCGCACGAATTGCGCTTCATGATCGAAGTGATCTCAACCGCCGCAGTGCCTTCATCCTTCATCCGCCCCAGCCGCAGGCACCCTTGCAGGGCCAGCGTGATTTCGGTCTGCATGTCGGCCAGCTTCTTCTGGATCAATTGCGTGGCCGCCAACGGACGGCCGAACTGCTGACGATCCAGGGTGTATTGGCGCGCGGTATGCCAGCAGAATTCGGCAGCCCCCAGCGCGCCCCACGAGATGCCATAGCGTGCAGAATTCAGGCACGTGAAAGGCCCCTTCAACCCGCGCACATCCGGGAAGATGTTCTCTTCCGGCACAAACACGTTGTCCATGACGATCTCGCCGGTGATGGATGCCCGCAGCCCGACCTTGCCGTGAATCGCAGGAGCGCTGAGACCTTTCCAGCCCTTTTCCAGGACGAACCCACGAATATCGCCGGCGTCGTCCTTGCCCCACACCACAAACACATCGGCGATCGGGCTATTGGTGATCCACATCTTGGCGCCGGTCAGGCTGTAGCCGCCGTCCACCTTGCGTGCACGGGTAATCATCGCGCCTGGGTCAGAACCGTGGTTAGGCTCTGTCAGACCAAAGCAGCCGATCCATTCGCCGGAGGCCAGCTTCGGCAGATACTTCTGTTTTTGTGCCTCGGTACCGAACTCATTGATCGGCACCATGACCAGTGAGGATTGCACACTCATCATCGAGCGATACCCGGAGTCGACCCGCTCGACTTCGCGAGCAATCAACCCGTAGCTGACGTAGTTCAAGCCACTGCCACCGTACTGCTCGGGAATCATCGCGCCCAACAGGCCGGTTTCGCCCATCTCGCGGAAGATCGCAGGGTCGGTCTTTTCATGGCGGAAGGCTTCGAGTACGCGGGGCGCCAACTTGTCCTGGGCGAATTGCTCAGCACTGTCACGCACCATGCGCTCTTCTTCGGTGAGCTGTTGATCCAGCAGCAGTGGATCGATCCAGTTGAAGCTTGCCTTACCAGCCATGAATGAGTCCTCGCAGGGAAAATCAGAAGTCGTGCATGGAGCCTAGGCCGAGCGAACGCTTAGGGCAAACGAGGTTTCTGCATAGGGTTGTGCTAATTTCTCACTCCGAAGCAGCCGAGAGGGGCGCAGACGCGCTTTATAAGTGAGGACTAGGTACATGCGCAGAAAAATACCCAGCACCACCGCACTGGTCAGCTTTGAGGCCGCAGCCCGCCACGAGAGCTTCACCAAGGCAGCGCACGAACTTTCCATTACCCAAGGCGCCATCTGCCGACAGATCGCCAGCCTTGAGGAGTTTTTAAGTGTCGAGCTGTTTCGACGCTCTCGACGCGGGGTCAAACTGACGGAGGCAGGGCTTTCGTACAGCCGCCGCGTCGCCACGCAGCTGGATGCCGTGGAACGCGACACCTTGTCCGTGATGGGCCAGCAGGGCGCCAATGTCATTGAGCTGGCCGTGGTGCCCACCTTTGGCACTCAGTGGCTGATACCGCGCCTCAAGGATTTCCAACGCCAACACCCGGAAGTCACTGTTAACCTGACCAACCGCACGCGCCCCTTTCTGTTTGCCGACACCGAATTCGACGCTGCGATCTACTTTGGAGATGCTGACTGGTCAGGTACCGAATCCCACAGACTGATGGGAGAAAACCCTGTCCCCGTGTGCAGCCCGCGCCTGATGGGCCATCGCACACATTTCAGCCCCCAGGAGATCGCAGAACTGCCATTGCTGCAGCAGACCACTAGACCCTATGCCTGGCGGCAGTGGTTCAACGCGCAACAACTGAACATACCCCGCGACATGACAGGACCGCGTTACGAGCTATTCTCGATGTTGTCGCAGGCAGCTATGCATGACATGGGTATCGCGCTGATCCCGCCTTTCCTTATCCAGCGCGAGCTGAAAGAGCAGCATCTAGTGATTGCGAGCCCTGAGGCCCTGAGTAGCTCGAAGGCTTATTACTTGATGATTCCGGAGAGAAAAGTCGAATCCGCATCGTTGCATGCATTCAGGGACTGGTTAGTCGATCAGTCACAACGCTACAGCCCAAGCCTTTAAAGGCCTAAAGCCCTTAGCTGACTTTGTAGTCAATTAATTTAAAGACCTACAGATATACGTATATGTCGCTTTTAAGCAGACTGTACGGTTCTGCCAAAAACAAGGCTCAAAGCCATGATTTTCATGGCTTGTGGCGGCTATCGCGGGCTCATACCTGACTATTCACACCGGCCATCGAAAAAGTCCCAACAAATACCTACAAGCCTTTAAACACCTGTATTTAAAGAGGTTATTCAGGCGCATTGCGACAATCAGTCACAGGGTGACTTGTAGTTAATTTTTCGTCACCCGTCATAATCCCTTGAAGGCCGTAAAGTTCGCCTGCAAAATGCCGCGCCCCGCTGTCATTTCAGCGGGATCGTGCTGATCGGCCGCCCCAGCTGCGCCACTCACGGTGCACTGGCCTTTTTACAAAAAGATCAAAAGCAAAAAGATCATGCAGGAGATTTGACGTGCACATTGGTGTTCCTCTCGAAACCCAGACCGGTGAAACGCGGGTGGCTGCCACCCCGGAAACCATCAAGAAGCTGATCGGCCAGGGCCATAAGGTCACTGTTCAAAGCGGTGCAGGCCTCAACGCCAGCATCGTCGACAGTGCCTATGAAACGGCAGGCGCAACCATTGGCAGCGCCGGCGATGCGTTTGGCGCCGAGCTGATTCTCAAGGTGGTGGCTCCCAGCGATAGCGAACTGGCGCTGATCAAAAGCGGCACCGTGTTGGTGGGCATGCTCAATCCGTTCAGCAACGAAACCATCGCCAAGCTGGCCGGGCAGGGCATCACAGCCTTTGCACTGGAAGCCGCGCCGCGTACCTCGCGGGCTCAGAGCCTCGACGTGCTGTCGTCCCAGGCCAACATTGCCGGTTACAAGGCCGTCTTGCTCGCCGCCCATCACTACCCGCGCTTCATGCCGATGCTGATGACGGCCGCCGGTACGGTAAAAGCCGCACGCGTGTTGATCCTCGGCGCTGGTGTCGCAGGCCTGCAGGCCATTGCCACGGCGAAACGCCTGGGTGCGGTGATCGAAGCATCCGACGTACGCCCGGCGGTGAAAGAGCAGATCGAATCCCTCGGTGCCAAGTTCGTCGACGTGCCTTACGAAACCGATGAAGAACGCGAATGCGCCGTCGGCGTCGGCGGTTACGCTCGCCCCATGCCCACCAGCTGGATGCAGCGCCAAGCCTTGGCCGTGCACGAGCGCGCCAAGCAGGCCGACATCGTCATTACCACCGCGCTGATCCCCGGCCGCAAAGCGCCGACCTTGCTCAGCGCCGAAACCGTCGCGCAGATGAAACCCGGCTCAGTGGTCATCGACCTCGCGGCGGCACAGGGCGGCAACTGCCCGCTGACGGTCGCCGATCAGGTCGTGGTCGAAAACGGCGTGATCATCTGTGGCCCGACCAACCTCGCCGGTGCCGTCGCCGCCGACGCGTCTGCCTTGTACGCACGCAACCTGCTGGACTTCCTGAAGCTGGTCTTCACTAAGGAAGGGCAGTTTGAAATCAACCTCGAAGACGACATCGTCGCCGCGTGCCTGATGTGCCGCGACGGCCAAGTCATCCGCAAAAACGCCTAACAGGGATTCAGACGATGGAAGAGCTTATCTCCCCCGGTATCTACAACCTGATCATCTTTGTGCTGGCGATTTATGTCGGTTACCACGTGGTCTGGAACGTCACCCCGGCCTTGCATACCCCGCTGATGGCCGTGACCAACGCGATTTCGGCGATCGTGATCGTCGGCGCCATGCTTGCTGCCGCGCTGACCGTAACCCCGCTGGGCAAGACCATGGGCACGTTGGCCGTGGCCTTGGCAGCCGTTAACGTGTTCGGCGGTTTCCTCGTGACGCGCAGGATGCTGGAGATGTTCAAGAAGAAAGCCCCGAAAGTAAAAGAAGAGGCGCCGAAGTAATGAGCATGAATCTGGTCACGACGCTCTACCTGATCGCGTCGATCTGCTTTATCCAGGCCCTCAAGGGCTTGTCACACCCAACCACCTCTCGGCGGGGCAACCTGTTCGGCATGCTCGGCATGGCGCTGGCGGTACTCACCACCGTGGGCCTCATCTATAAGCTCGGTGCCGAGCTGGCCACTGCCGGTATCGGCTACGTGATCGTTGGCCTGCTGGTCGGCGGCACCGCTGGCTCGATCATGGCCAAGCGCGTGGAAATGACCAAGATGCCGGAGCTGGTGGCGTTCATGCACAGCATGATCGGCCTGGCCGCGGTGTTTATCGCGATTGCTGCCGTGGTCGAACCGCAATCCCTGGGCATCGTCAAACACCTGGGCGACTCGATCCCGGCGGGTAACCGTCTGGAGCTGTTCCTCGGCGCAGCCATCGGTGCCATTACCTTCTCCGGTTCGGTGATTGCGTTCGGTAAGCTCTCGGGCAAGTACAAGTTCCGCCTGTTCCAGGGCGCACCGGTACAGTTTGGTGGCCAGCACAAGCTGAACCTGGTGCTCGGCCTGCTGACCCTCGGCCTGGGCCTGACGTTCATGTTCACCGGCAACCTCACGGCCTTCGCGTTGATGCTGGCCCTGGCCTTTGTGCTCGGCGTGCTGATCATCATCCCGATCGGCGGCGCGGACATGCCGGTCGTGGTGTCGATGCTCAACAGCTATTCCGGCTGGGCAGCGGCGGGGATCGGCTTCTCGCTGAACAACTCGATGCTGATCATCGCCGGCTCGCTGGTAGGTTCGTCCGGCGCGATCCTGTCGTACATCATGTGCAAGGCGATGAACCGCTCCTTCTTTAATGTACTGCTCGGTGGTTTCGGCAATGCGCCGGATGCCGGTGCTGCAGCCGGTATTAAAGAAGCGCGCCCAGTGAAATCCGGCTCGGCCGATGACGCGACTTTCCTGCTGACCAACGCCGACACGGTGATCATCGTTCCAGGCTACGGCCTGGCGGTGGCCCGGGCACAACACGCGCTCAAGGAGCTGACTGAGAAGCTCACCCACCATGGCGTGACCGTGAAGTACGCGATCCACCCGGTGGCAGGCCGCATGCCTGGCCACATGAACGTACTGCTCGCCGAGGCCGAAGTGCCTTACGACCAGGTGTTCGAAATGGAAGACATCAACTCCGAGTTCGGCCAGGCCGACGTGGTGCTGGTGCTCGGCGCGAACGACGTGGTCAACCCGGCCGCCAAGAACGATCCGAACTCGCCGATTGCTGGCATGCCGATCCTGGAAGCGTTCAAGGCCAAGACCATCATCGTCAACAAGCGCTCGATGGCCAGTGGTTACGCCGGCCTGGACAACGAGTTGTTCTATCTGGACAAGACCATGATGGTCTTTGGTGATGCCAAGAAGGTCATCGAAGACATGGTCAAAGCCGTCGAATAACACTGCGCCAGCGCAATACCCGAAACCCTGGCCTCCCGTAGGCTGGGGTTTTTTCGTTCCAATGCCCTGCGTGGGAATGCAGTCAGGGATGCTCTGCGTCCCGCTTTGCGCACTCACATGAAACCCGACCAAAGGCTCTAAATCGCCGCCTGGCATTCGACCATGGTAGCGGGCCGAAATTTTTTGAAATCACTACACTGCCCACCTTGCTTCCGTAGCCTGAGATAACAATTCATGTACCGTGATCGTATCCGCTTGCCTTCGTTGTTGAACAAGGTCATGAGCGCGGCAGACGCCGCCGCACTGATCGAGGACGGCATGACCGTCGGCATGAGCGGCTTCACCCGCGCCGGTGAAGCCAAGGCCGTCCCCCACGCCCTGGCCGAACGCGCCAAGACTTCGCCGCTGAAAATCACCCTGATGACCGGCGCCAGCCTGGGCAATGACCTGGACAAGCAACTGACCGAGGCCGGCGTGCTGTCGCGACGCATGCCGTTCCAGGTCGACAGCACCCTGCGCAAGGCGATCAACGCCGGCCAGGTGATGTTTATCGACCAGCATCTGTCAGAAACCGTCGAGCAACTGCGCAACAACCAGCTCAAGCTGCCGGACATCGCCGTGATCGAAGCCGTCGCGATCACCGAACAAGGGCATATCGTGCCCACCACGTCGGTCGGCAACTCGGCCAGCTTCGCGATTTTCGCCAAGCAAGTAATTGTCGAGATCAACCTGGCACACAACCCGAACCTGGAAGGGTTGCACGACATTTATATCCCGACGTACCGGCCTACCCGCACCCCGATTCCATTGGTCAAGGTCGACGACCGCATCGGTAGCACGGCGATCCCGATCCCGCCGGAAAAGATCGTCGCGATTGTGATCACCAACCAGGCCGACTCCGCCTCAACGGTAACGCCGCCTGATGCGGACACCCAGGGTATCGCCAATCACCTGATCAACTTCCTGAAGCAGGAAGTGGACGCCGGTCGCATGACCAACAAGCTTGGCCCGCTGCAGGCCGGGATCGGCAACATCGCCAACGCGGTGATGTGCGGCCTGATCGAGTCGCCATTCGAAGACCTGACCATGTATTCGGAAGTGTTGCAGGACTCGACGTTCGACCTGATCGACGCCGGCAAGCTGAGTTTTGCCTCGGGCAGTTCGATCACGCTGTCGGAGCGGCGCAATGCCGATGTGTTCGGCAACCTGGAACACTACAAGGACAAACTGGTGCTGCGCCCGCAGGAAATCTCCAACCACCCGGAAGTGGTACGGCGCCTGGGCATCATCGGCATCAACACGGCGCTGGAGTTCGATATCTACGGCAACGTCAACTCCACCCACGTCTGCGGCACGCGGATGATGAACGGCATTGGCGGCTCCGGGGATTTCGCGCGCAACGCGCACCTGGCGATTTTCGTCACCAAGTCGATTGCCAAGGGCGGCGCGATTTCCAGCGTGGTGCCGATGGTCAGTCACGTGGACCACACCGAGCACGACGTCGATATCCTGGTAACCGAGGTCGGGCTCGCCGACCTGCGCGGCCTCGCGCCCCGCGAGCGCGCGCGGGTGATCATCGACAATTGCGTGCACCCGGCCTATCGCGATGCGCTGAACAGTTACTTCGAATCCGCGTGCGCCATCGGTGGCCACACTCCGCACATCCTGCGCGAAGCACTGAGTTGGCACATCAACCTCGAAGAAACCGGACATATGCTCAAGGCTTGATTGATACAGATTCGAGCTGATGCAAACACAGTTTCATCAGCTCGATGAACCGACCGACCTTTTTTGAAAAAACTGTACTGCTGTACCGGTCATTTCCTACCGAAATCTCCTACGATTATCGACGAAACTGTCAATTTCGCACTATTTCAGTGCGGACAGGTACAGTTGCCCCATTTCCGTACAGTACAGCACCCTTAAACAGTTAACTGGCCCCTCACAATACAGGTGAACTGTATCTAGAGAGTCTTGCGCCGGAGGAGGATCATTGGCATCAGTTAAACCACTACCTAATCCCGCCACAAGCGGAAGGATGTCATCATGGAACGTACACTCAGTTCCGAACTGTTCTTCGAAGAAAAAGCTGTAAACACCCAGGCCTCCCTGCCTTTGCGCGTTCTCGCCAACCTGATGTTGTGGCAGCGCCGCATCTCCAGCCGCCACCAACTGGCTCGTCTGGATTCGCGTCTGCTGGCTGACGCCGGTATCAGCGAAGCTCAACGCTACGAAGAGCTGAGCAAGCCGTTCTGGCGCTGATTGGCGCCCGCTGGCCCTGACCCGACGGGTCCACTGCCAGCACTCTGATTTGTCAAAACAAAGCCCGCCCCGGGTCACCGGAGGTGGGCTTTGTTGTTTCCGGGATTCACGTTTGCGGCGCTAAAAACAGAATGCATCCGCAGTGACAGGTACAGTTTAATAATTATAACAATTAAACAGTACAATTTAGCCTGGGTGTATCTGTATCGGTCACAGCCTCTCGCCCAACATGGTGTTCCAGGACCTCATCAAAGGCACCCAATGGCTACGCGCACCTCTCTTTGTAAGCATCTATTACGCCGTACCGCCTGCGTACTGACCAAGTGGGCGCGTCACACATACGAAAGACGCCAACTGGCCCAACTCGATCCTCGTGAACTGTCCGACTCAGGCATCAGCCATGGAGACCGAATGGCCGAGCTCTCCAAGCCGTTCTGGCGTGACTAGGCAGTCAAGACGCTACCCGAACGGATAAACGGCGGCTTAATATCCGCTCACCACGTGGCGAACCCTTTAGGACGGGCGTCTGATCCCAACAGCTGTCCTGCGCCACTTTATTCGTTCATCTACAGGAGTCACCCCATGTCCCGTCTTCGCCTGCTGAGTGCTGCTGCCCTGTTGGCCCTGGCTGCCAACGCCAACGCGACCAGCTTTATCGTGACCACCGACTCCATCGTCGGTGCACTGAAAGCCACCTCGGATGCCAGCTCCGATGCCACTTCGTCCCTGCGCGACAACAAGGTCGTGCGCGCCGCCCGCGACGACGCCGCCAGCTTTGTTGCCAGTGAAGGCGCCATCCGTGGCGTGAAGCTGGAGAGCGCCCTGGCCCAGATCCGCCAACAGGCCCCGCAATTGAATTCCGCGACTGACGCACAACTGGCCCAGGCCATCCTGGCTATCTGATTAAGCTGACACAGGGAGCGCCCGCCGCTCCTTGGTGCCGCCGTACTGGCTCTCGCCCGGGCATTGCGCTAGCCTTGGCGCTCGTTTTCAGTTGTCGAGTCCCATGGCTTTTTCATACCGCCTGTTAATAGTCCCTGTGTTGTTTTCCATCGGTTGGTCGCCAATGGCCTCGGCCTTTGACCTGACCACCCAGAGCACCGTCGCGAGCGCCTACGCCACCAGCAAGGTGACCTCTGCGCCCTTCGACAGAAAAGTAGTCATGGCCGCCCAGGATGATGCAGCCGCTTTCATCGCCACTGACGGCCAATGGCGGGGGGCACGCCTGGAATCAGCGCTGAATTATCTGCGCCGCGCCCAGCCAAAACTTAACGCCAGCGACCTTGAACTGGCGCAAGCAATTCTCGTCCAATAATCATCTTTGTATTTCGGAGTCATTCCATGCGTAGCCCGCTGATCGCCGCCACCCTTGGCCTGCTGTTGTTGGCCGACGTTGCCCAGGCGCATACCTTGGTGGCCACCAGTAACATCATTGTTCGCGCCTCTGGCCGCACCATTGATTTCACGTCGGACACCACCACCTCCATCCGCGACTCCAAAGTCGTGCGTGAAGCCCACGATGACGCAGCAAGTTTCGTCGCCACCAACGGCGAGATTCGCGGCGCGCAGCTGGAAGCGGCGTTCGACACCCTGCGAACCCGCGTGCCGGAAGCCCGCGATGCCAGTGACCAGACCCTCGCCGAAGCTATCCTCGCACTGTGAGGCGACTCGCCGCCTGGCTCCTGGCCGGGGCTGTGCTGCTGTGTGCCAGCGCAGCCCAGGCCAGCCTGCAACTGCAGCTCAAGACCGATGGCTTGAGCCCAGCCGAACAGCAGGCCAGCCAGGCATTGCTCGATGAAGCGATGCGCTCCTTGCCGCCACGTTTTATCGAGCAGCTGGACCGGCGCATCGATGTCGGCTGGACCGACAAGATGCCCGAAAACGCCTACGGCCAGGCCTCCCTGGTGTCCGAGCTGGACCTCAACCGCAACCTGCTCGCCAGCCTGACCGACGGCAGCGCCGCCACCCAGAAAACCAACCGCCCCCACGGCACTGTGCGCCGGGAAATGCTCGCCACCGTGCTGCATGAACTCACCCACATCTATGACCGTGCGCGCCTGTGGTCCAAGGACGAGCGCGCGCTGATCCAGCGTTGCAGCCGCCAGAACAACATCACCGGCCTGATCGGCCTGCCGGATCAATGCCGGGGCCAGAATGACCGGCGCTTCACCCTCAGCGATGACCCGCGCCTGCTGGATCTCGCCGGCTGGCCGCAATACGTCGGCCGTCGCGGCGAACGCGAACAGCACAACCGCCAGGTCGCGCGCAGCCCGGACATCTACGAAACCACCAGCCCGCTGGAATTCGTCGCGGTCAACATGGAGTACTTCCTCCTCGACCCAAGCTACGCCTGCCGGCGCCCCGCGCTGTTCCGCTATTACAAGGAACACTTCGGCTGGGCGCCACCCGAACAGGACACCTGCGCCAAGACCTACGCATTCCTCAACGCCGGCAACGATTTTGCCAAGACCCCACTGGGCCAGGTTGATCCGGAACGGGTCTACGAAATCGACTACCTGCTGGCCGAAGCCAACCAGAACCTGGTGAGCCGTTGGGGGCACAGCATGCTGCGCCTGGTGATCTGCGCGCCCGGCCGCCCGCGTGGCCCGGATTGCCGGCTCGACCTGGACCAGCATTTGGTGCTGTCCTACCGGGCCTTCGTGGGTGACGTACAGCTGTCGAGCTGGGACGGCCTGGTGGGCAAGTATCCGTCTCGCCTGTTTGTGTTGCCGCTGGCCCAGGTGATTGACGAATACACCAAGACCGAGCTGCGTGGCCTGGCCTCCGTGCCGTTGAAACTCAGCCGCCAAGAGATCAACGACACCGTCGAGCATGCCGCTGAAATGCACTGGAGTTATGACGGCAACTACTATTTCCTGTCCAACAACTGCGCGGTCGAAAGCCTGAAACTGTTGCGCAGCGGAAGTGCCAACCCGCAGCTGACGGGACTGGACAACATCACGCCCAACGGCCTGCTGGAAGTGCTGCAGGCGCGTGGCCTGGCCGATACCAGCGTGTTGAAAGACAAACGCGAGGCCATGCGCCTTGGGTATCACTTCGACTCCTTCCGCGAACGTTACCAGGCGATGTTCGACGTGCTGCGCAAGCACCTGCCGATCAAGCAGACCCAGGTCGAAGACTGGTTGTCCCTGAGTGCCGAGGAGCGCCGCCAGTGGTTTGCCCAGGCTGACCTGCGTACCAGCGCCGCCCTGTTGCTGCTGGAGCAAGCGAGCTTTCGCAAACAATTGATGCTGGCCCAGGACGAAGTCAAACAACGTTATCTCGGCGCCCGCGAACTCAAGAATGGCGGCATGGAGAAAGCCAACGCCACGCTGCAACAGATTCTCGCCAACAGTGGCTTCCTCAGCCGCCCGGCAGAACTGCTCGGCAGCGGCGGCTACGGCCTGCCGCAACCGTCGGAGTCCAAGCGCCTGGAGTCGGAAAGCGCCGAGCGCCAGAAACAGCTGCAATCACTCACCGGCGAACTGGATAAAGAGGTGAGGGCGCTGCTGGAGCCTTCCCGAGCAGCTGAAATTGCCGCCTGTGAAGCCAACCTCAAGCAGGTCGGCGAACATTTGCGAGCGCTGCACAAAGCAGCGGGCGGCCTGGAACTGCCCTGACAGCTTCACGGCAAACACCCTTCAAATGTGGGAGCTGGCTTGCCAGCTCCCACATTGGCGCTGTGTAAATCTGACGACCGTGTATCTACCCTCCATCAACTGTTTGCCCAGCGAAAGCTGGCTGAAAGCTTCCCCGTCTAGGATCGCCCCCACTGCCGGCAACAGACCGGCTGTTAACAACAACAATGGTGATTCCCGATGTCCGCTCGTACCCGCCTGTTCGCCCCGACTCCACCCGTAAGCCACGTGCCTTTCGTTCTGCGCTGACCCCACCCGGTTCGCCATTCCCTAGCCGCGTTACGCCTGGAGTATTCCTATGCTGACTTTCCTTGGCTTTGCCATGGTCATCACGTTCATGTTCCTGATCATGACCAAGCGCCTGTCCGCGCTGATCGCCTTGATCATCGTGCCTATCCTGTTCGCGCTGTTCGGCGGCTTTGCGCCGGAGATCGGCCCGATGATGCTTGCGGGCATCACCAAACTCGCGCCGACCGGCGTGATGCTGATGTTCGCCATCCTCTACTTTGCCCTGATGATCGACTCCGGCCTGTTCGACCCGGCCGTGCGCAAGATCCTCCAGATGGTCAAGGGCGACCCGCTGAAAGTCTCCGTGGGCACCGCCGTGCTGGCCCTGGTCGTGTCGCTGGACGGTGACGGCGCCACCACTTACATGATCTGCGTGGCCGCCATGCTGCCGCTGTACCAGCGCATCGGCATGAGCCCGCGGATCATGGCCGGCCTGATCATCCTCGCCGGTGGCGTGATGAACATGACGCCCTGGGGTGGCCCGACCGCCCGCGCCGCCAGTGCGCTGCATGTGGACCCTTCGGATATTTTCGTTCCGATGATCCCGGCCATGGCCGCCGGTGTGATCGCGATCCTGGTGATCGCCTATATGTACGGCAAGCGCGAGCGTGCACGCCTGGGCGAACTGCACCTGCAAGGGGACGAGATCGACCACAGCGAAATCAGCGTGTCGCAATACCCTGACGCCCGCCGTCCGAAGCTGATCTGGTTCAACGGCGCGCTGACTTTTGCCCTGATGTGCACCCTGATCGCCGGCCTGCTGCCATTGCCGGTCCTGTTCATGGTGGCGTTCAGTATCGCGATGATCGTCAACTACCCGTGCCTGCAAATGCAGAAAGACCGCGTCGCCGCCCACGCCGGCAGCGTATTGGCAGTGGTCGGGCTGATCTTCGCCGCGGGTATCTTCACCGGCATCCTCTCCGGCACCGGCATGGTCGATGCGATGTCCAAGAGCCTGCTGGCCGTCATCCCCGATGCCATGGGCCCTTACCTGGCGGTGATCACCGCACTGGTGAGCATGCCGTTTACCTTCTTCATGTCCAACGATGCGTTCTACTACGGCGTACTGCCGGTGCTGGCCGAAGCCGCCAGTCATTACGGCATCACCGCCGTGGAGATGGCGCGTGCCTCCATCGTTGGCCAACCCGTGCACTTGCTCAGCCCGCTCGTACCGTCGACCTACCTGTTAGTGGCATTGGCTGGTATCGAATTTGGCGATCACCAGCGCTTCACCCTCAAGTGGGCAGTACTGGTATGCCTGTGCATAATGTTCGCCGCGTTGCTGATGGGGATTTTTCCGCTGTTCAGCACTCTATAATCGTACCGACTCACCGCGCGGCGCTGCAGCTTGCGCGGTTTAACACTTGCTCAAAGGAATACACATGGAATGGCTGACCAATCCGGAAATCTGGATTGCCTTCTTCACCCTGACGGCCCTCGAGATCGTCCTGGGCATCGATAACATCATCATGATTTCGATCCTGGTCAGCCGCATGCCCAAGCATATGCAGGCGCGCACCCGGATTTTCGGCCTGGCCCTGGCCATGGTCACGCGCATCCTGTTGTTGCTGTCGATCACCTGGGTCATGCAACTTACCGCCGACCTGTTCGTGGTATTCGGCCAGGGCATTTCCGGGCGCGACCTGATCCTGTTCTTCGGTGGCCTGTTCCTGCTGTGGAAAAGCTCCCAGGAGATGTACCACGCCCTGGAAGGTGAAGACGAAACCCACGACGAGCCGAAAGGCGCGGGTGGCAAGTTCATCTACACCATCATCCAGATCGCCATCATCGACATCGTGTTCTCCCTGGACTCGGTGATCACCGCCGTGGGCATGGTCTCGCACGTGCCGGTGATGGTGGCGGCGATCGTGGTCGCGGTGCTGGTGATGATGCTGGCGGCCGGCACCATCAGCGAATTCATCGACAAGCACCCGTCGCTGAAAATGCTCGCGCTGTCGTTCCTGCTGGTAGTGGGTACCGTGCTGATCGCCGAATCCTTCGACGTGCACGTGCCAAAAGGCTACGTCTACTTCGCCATGGCGTTCTCGCTGGCGGTGGAAGCGGTGAACATCAAGATGCGCACTGCCATCGCGAAAAAGAAGAAACAGCAGGATCCTGTGAAACTGCGCAAGGACATTCCGGGTCAATAAACCTGACCCGCTGCTGAAAAGGGGCTTTCGAGCCCCTTTTTTCCCTCTGCAAAAAGCTGATTTCATGACAGTTTTATTTCAATCACGACTTTAGCTATGCGATGCTGGCGCACAGCCCATTCGCCAACTACAGCTTAAGTACAAGACGTAGAGCGGCACGCGGCAATTCTCATTTGCTCTTTTTGAGCTAACCCACACGGGGGGCCGAGCATGCTGACCTTGCTCAATCTGCTTTCCGCCGTGACCCTGCTGATCTGGGGCACGCATATCGTCCGTACCGGCATCCTGCGGGTCTACGGCTCTAACTTGCGCCAAGTCATCGGGCAGAACATGTCCAAGCGCTGGCTGGCGTTTGTCGCTGGCATCCTGGTGACCGCCATGGTGCAGAGCAGCAACGCCACCGCGATGCTGGTGACTTCTTTCGTGGGCCAGGGCCTGATGGGCTTGATGCCCGCGCTCGCGACCATGCTCGGCGCCGATGTCGGTACCGCGCTGATGGCGCGGGTGCTGACGTTTGACCTGTCTTGGCTGTCGCCGCTGCTGATCTTTCTCGGGGTGATCTTCTTCCTGTCACGCAAACAGACGCGGGCAGGGCAGTTGGGCCGTGTAGGCATTGGCCTCGGGCTGATCATCCTCGCGCTGCAGCTGATCGTTGAGGCCGCCGGGCCGATTACACACGCCCAGGGTGTGAAGGTGCTGTTCGCCTCGCTGACCGGCGACATCCTGCTCGATGCCCTGGTCGGCGCTTTGTTCGCGATGATTTCCTACTCCAGCCTCGCGGCCGTGTTGCTGACCGCGACCCTCGCCGGCGCCGGCGTGATCGGCCTGCACGTGGCCATCGGCCTGGTGATCGGCGCCAACATCGGCAGTGGTGTGCTGGCCTTCCTCAGTACCAGCATGCAGAACGCCGCCGGTCGCCAGGTGGCGCTGGGCAGCCTGTTGTACAAATTGATCGGCCTGCTGCTGATCATCCCGGTACTCGACCCGCTCGTACTGTGGATGGACGGCCTGGACTACAGCGCCCAGGGCATGGTCATCACCTTCCACCTGCTCTACAACGTCAGCCGCTGCCTGATCCTGCTGCCGAGCATCGGCCCGATGTCGCGCTTGTGCGCCTGGCTGCTGCCGGAGCGCGAGGAGGTCAATGGCACGGCCAAGCCGCGTCACCTCGACCTCGCCGCGCTCACCACCCCCAGCCTGGCACTGGCCAACGCCGCACGGGAAACCCTGCGCCTGGGCGACCTGATCGACAACATGCTCACCGCCATGCAGGAAGTGCTGCGCGGCAAGCAGACCGCCATTACCCAGGAGATGCGCAGCCACAGCGACGACGTCGAGTCACTCTACAGCGCGATCAAGCTCTACCTGGCGCAAATGCCGCGCGAGGACCTCAGTGAGCAGGACAGCCGCCGCTGGGCCGAGATCATCGAGCTGTCGATCAACCTGAAGCTGGCCGGCGACCTGATCGAACGCATGCTGCGCAAAGTCCAGCAGCAGAAAACCTCGCAACGCCGGCAGTTTTCGGAGGTCGGCCTGGAAGAACTCAGCGGCCTGCACAGCCAGTTGATCGCCAACCTGCGCCTGGGCCTGTCGGTGTTCCTCAGCGCCGACCCGGAAAGCGCCCGCCAACTGCTGCGCGAAAAGCGCCGTTTCCGCGCCCAGGAACGGCGCCTGGCCCACGCCCATGTCAGCCGCCTGCAACGCAAAGTCGTACAAAGCCTGGAGACCAGTTCCCTGCACCTGGAGCTGATTGCCGACATGAAGCGTCTGAACTCGTTGTTTTGCAGCAGTGCTTATGTAGTGTTGGAAACGTCCGACACCGGCGCGCTCTCCGCCGAAGATATTGCCGACATCACGCATTCACCCTGAACGGATGATGGCGCGTGAAGTCAGTTAAAACTGACCTCACACGCCAGGAAGCTTGTTATGCGTCGCCTGTTATTCGCTTGCCTGCTCATGGGTTCCGCCCATGCCTTTGCCTTTGACCGCCTGCAAGTCGAGGGCTACACCTTGCCCAATGGCCTGCAATTGCTGCTCAAGCCGGGCACCGAGCGCGGGCACGTGGCGATCCGACTGGTGGTCGGTGTAGGCCTGGATGACTTCAGTTGCGAAGAAAAGGAGCTGCCGCACCTGCTCGAACACTTGCTGTTCAGCGGCCTCGACGGCGGCGGCGAAGGCGAACTGGAAGACCGCATGCAGGCCCTGGGTGGCGAGTGGAACGCCTACACCAGCAATGCCGACACCACCTTCGTGATCGAAGCCCCCGCGCAAAACCAGCGCAAGGTACTCGACCTGCTGCTGGCGATCATCACCCGCACCGAACTGACCGACGCCAACATCCAGGCAGCCAAGCAGGTGGTGGAGCGCGAGGACGGTGGTCATTACTCACACCTGCAACGCCTGCTCGACCGCCAGGACCTGGGCCACACCGCCAGCAATCAACTGGCCGTCGAACTGGGGCTCAAATGTGCCGAACGCGCCGAGGTCAATCAGCTGACTCGCGACCAGTTGGAGAACCTGCGCAAAAACTGGTACGCGCCCAACAACATGACGCTGATCATCGTCGGCGACCTCGACAAACTGCTGCCCGCCTACCTGGAGCGCACTTACGGCCAACTTGAGCCGGTGGAGCCCAGCGAGCATTTGGCGCTGCCGGACATCCAGCACGCCGCCGCCAGCCATCGCGAGCTGATCCACGGTTGGGTCGGCGACAGCGCCAAGCTGCACTGGCTGTTCCCCGAGCCGGTGCTGGATGACCAGCATGATGAAACCTACGACCTGCTCAAGGACTACCTCGACTGGGCGCTGTACCGCCAACTACGGCTCAAGCACGCCTTGTCCTACGGCCCATGGAGCGAGCGCGAAGTGCTCGGCGGCGTCGGTTTCCTCAGCCTGAATGCCGACCTCGAGCGAGAAAATCTCCCCGAAGCCGAACACGTGCTGCAAGCGCTCAAGGCGCAACTGCTCAAGGACGGCCTCGACCCCGCCGTGTTCAGTCGCCTCCAGCAGGCCGCCGTCGCCCGCCAGGCCTGGGCCGTGCAGGGCAACAGCGCCTTGGCCGATTATTACTGGAGCGCCTCGGGCGATTACCACAATGGGCACTTCAGCGACCCGGTCAAACGGATCAAGGCCGTGAGCCTGGACCAGACCAACCAGGCCATGCGCGAGGTCTTCAAGCAACCGGGCTACTGGCGCATCGAGAAGCCGCTGCTGAGCTACGACATGCTCAGCTGGATCGGTGCCGGCCTGCTCGGGCTGATCGCCATTGTGTTGATCGGCGTGCGGGTTTATCGCAAACGAGTCGCGTAATGAGGCACCGAACCCAGGGCTAAGACGTTATTCTGTCTGGGATTTTTTCCTACAAAGACTGCGAACTGCCGAATGCCAAACCTGACCCGTCTTATCCAGCGCGTCCTCGAACTGATGAAGCGCTACCCAGGGGTGATTGCACTCGGCGGGTTTATCTCGGGTGTGTGCAGCTTCATCCTGGTGGATCGCCAGCAGGGCATGGCCAGCTGGATCGCAGTGATCATGCTGGTGAGCTGGCTGTGGCTGATGCTCGAAAACAGCTTTACCCAGCTGTTCACCAAAGTCTTCAAGCGCGAAATCCCCGAACCCTTGCTGCGCTACGCGACCCAGATGATCCACCAGGAAAGTCTGTTTTTTGTGCTGCCGTTCTTTTTCGTCACCACCGCCTGGAACAGCGGACAGTCGGTGTTCACTGGCCTGCTCGGCGCTGCAGCGCTGGTGTCGATCACCGACCCGCTCTACTACAAGTGGCTGGCGCCCAAGCGCTCGCTGTTCCTGGCATTGCACACCCTGACCTTGTTCGCCGCGCTGCTCACCGCGCTGCCGATCATCCTGCACCTGACCACCGCCGAAAGTTACAAGCTCGCCCTCGGCGTGGCCATGGCGTTGTCGATTCCAAGCCTGGCGGTAAGCCTGCCGCTGCGTAGCCTCAAGGGCTGGGCGATGCTGCTGGGGGTCACCGCCGCTATCGGCTGCGCCGGTTGGTTCCTGCGCAGTTGGGTGCCGCCGGCCACCCTGTGGATGACCGAAGTGGCCATCAGCACACAATTGCAAGACCGCACGCCGGGTGACGATCTCAAAGAAGTCACCGCCGCCCAGCTGCGCAGCGGCGGGCTGTACGCCTACACGGCGATCAATGCGCCACGTGGGCTGGATGAGCGCATTTACCATGTGTGGAAATTCAATGGCAAAGAAGTCGACCGCATCGCCCTGGATATCCACGGCGGGCGCAAGGAAGGCTATCGCGCCTGGACCCACAAGCAGAATTTCCCGGCCGACGCGGTGGGCCGCTGGCAAGTACAGGTGCTGACCGAGGACGGGCAAGTGATCGGCGTCCTGCGCTTCAAAGTGGCGGACGCAGCACAAACGGACAACCCAAAGTAGGCCGGATCGTGCTATTACGTAGCAATTGTGGATAGCCAGACAAGCTCGGAGCTTATGACCAGCAGCACAACGGCCGGCGCCGCCCATCTCGATACGTCTACCGCCCCTCCGTTACTCAGGATTACGGGGGACTGGACGCTTGCCCACTACGCCAGCCTGAAAAAGCTTTCCGACAAACTCGACGGCCAATACGACGCCGGCGCGCGCATCGACCTCAACGGCCTCGGCGCCCTGGATACTGCCGGTGCCTCGCTGCTGGTGGAGCTGCTGGGGCCCGACCGCATCGAGCAATCCGCCGAACAGACCGACTGCAGCCTCAGCGCTGCCGACCGCGCGCTGCTCAAGACCGTCTACCGCTCCCTCAATGACTTTTGTGTGCCAGACAAAGCCCCGGAAGAAACCGCCGGCATCCAGGTGCTGGCGCGTATCGGGCGCGCGGTGGACACCGTCTGGCAGGACAGCAAGAAACTGCTGGGCTTCATCGGCCTGATCCTCGAAACCTTCGCCCGCGGCATTTTCCGGCCCAAGCGCTGGCGCCTGACGCCGATGGTTGCGCACCTCGAACAGGTCGGCCTCGACGCCGCCCCCATCGTCGCCTTGCTCACCTTTCTGGTCGGCGCCGTGGTGGCGTTCCTTGGGGCCACGGTCCTCAAGAGTTTTGGCGCGACGATTTTCACCGTGGACCTGGTGGCGTTCTCGTTCCTGCGCGAATTCGGCGTGCTGCTCACCGCGATCCTGATTGCCGGCCGCACCGCCAGTGCCTTTACCGCACAAATCGGCTCGATGAAGGCCAACGAGGAAATCGATGCGATCCGCACCCTCGGCCTCGACCCAATGGAGCTGCTGGTGTTGCCACGGGTACTGGCGCTGCTGGTGGCGCTGCCGATGCTGACGTTCCTGGCAATGCTCTCGGGCATCGTCGGCGGCGGCGTGGTGTGCGCGGTGGCCCTGGATATTTCGCCGGCGATGTTCCTCTCGCTGCTGCAATCGGACATTGGCGTGCAGCACTTCCTGGTGGGTATGGTCAAGGCGCCGATCTTCGCCTTCCTGATTGCCGCCATCGGTTGCCTGGAAGGCTTCAAGGTCAGCGGCAGCGCCGAATCGGTCGGCGCCCACACCACCTCCAGCGTGGTGCAATCGATCTTTGTGGTGATCGTGCTGGATGCGGTCGCCGCGCTGTTCTTCATGGAGATGGGCTGGTGAGTCGTCTACACCGTGCGCCCGCCGAGGCGGTGATTGAGGTGCGTGGCCTGTGCAATCGCTTTGGCAAACAGAGCGTGCACGAGAACCTCGACCTGGATTTGTACAAGGGCGAGATCCTCGCGGTGGTCGGCGGCTCCGGCAGCGGCAAGTCGGTGCTCTTGCGCAGCATCGTCGGCCTGCGGCGCCCCAGCGCTGGCGAGGTGCGGGTATTCGGCAAGAACCTGCCGAGCTTGTCGGAACACGAGCGCTCGCAGGTGGAACGGCGCTTCGGTGTGCTGTTCCAGAAGGGCGCGCTGTTTTCCTCGCTGACCGTGACCGAGAACGTCGCGCTGCCGTTGATCGAACACGCCGGCCTCAGCCGCGCCGACGCCGAGCACCTGGCTGCCGTCAAGCTGGCCCTGGCCGGGCTGCCGCTGTCGGCGGCCGACAAATACCCGGCGTCGCTGTCCGGCGGCATGATCAAGCGCGCCGCCCTGGCCCGCGCGCTGGCGCTGGACCCGGACATCCTGTTTCTCGACGAACCCACCGCCGGCCTCGATCCGATCGGCGCGGCGCAATTCGACCAACTGATCCTGACCCTGCGCGATGCGCTGGGCCTGAGCGTGTTCCTGGTCACCCATGACCTCGACACGCTGTACACCATCACCGACCGCGTGGCGGTGCTGGCGCAGAAGAAAGTGCTGGTGGCCGATGCCATCGATGTCGTCTCGGAAACGGACGACGCCTGGATTCACGAATACTTCCACGGCCCCCGGGGCCGCGCGGCATTGGATGCCGCTCAACCGCTCAACGAGGTATGACATGGAAACCCGAGCCCATCATGTGATGATCGGTCTGTTCAGCGTGATCGTGGTGGTCGGCGCGATGCTGTTCGGCCTGTGGCTGGCAAAGTCCAGCGTCGATACGGCCTTCCAGGATTACGAAGTGATCTTCAACGAGGCGGTCAGCGGCCTGTCCCAGGGCAGTTCGGTGCAATACAGCGGGATCAAGGTCGGCGATGTGATCAGCCTGCGCCTGGACCCCAACGACCCGCGCCGGGTGCTGGCGCGCATCCGCCTGGCCGGCCAGACACCGATCAAGGAAGACACACAGGCCAAGCTCGCCCTGACCGGCATCACCGGCACCTCGATCATCCAGCTCAGCGGGGGCACGCCACAAAGTCCGGAACTCAAGGGCAAGGACGGTAACCTGCCGGAGATTATCGCTTCGCCATCGCCGATTGCCCGCCTGCTGAATAACAGCAACGACCTGATGACCAGCATCAACCTGCTGCTGCACAACGCCAACCACATGTTCTCGCGGGAAAACGTCGAACGCCTGAGCAACACCCTGGACAATCTGCAGCAAACCACCGGCGCCATCGCCGACCAGCGCGGCGATATCAAGGTGGTGATGCAGCAACTGATGCAGGTGAGCAAGCAGGCCAGCGCCGCGCTCGAGCAAACCACCACGCTGATGCGCAACGCCAACGGCCTGCTCAACGACCAAGGCAAACAGGCCTTCGGCAGCGCCGAGCAGGCGATGAAATCCCTGGAGCAAAGCACCGCGACCATCAACACCTTGCTGACCAACAACAAGGACTCGGTGAACAGCGGCATGCAGGGCCTCAACGAACTGGCGCCGGCCGTGCGCGAACTGCGTGAGACCCTCGGCTCGCTGCGTGCCATTTCTCGCCGCCTGGAAGCCAACCCCAGCGGCTACCTGCTGGGCAGCGACAAGAACAAGGAGTTCACGCCATGAAGCGTGCTTACCAACTGATCATTCCCGTGGCCCTGGCGCTGGTCAGCGCATGCTCGATATTGCCCAAGGCCGACCCTTCGGACGTGTACCGCCTGGCCTCGAGCCAGACCGCGAGCCAGGGCACCCCGGTGAGCTGGTCGCTGCGCGTGAACAAGCCGCAGACCAGCGAATTCCTCGACAGCCCGCGCATTGCCGTGGTGCCCAATGGTGACCTGATCAGCAGCTACGCCAACTCACGCTGGAGCGATCCGTCGCCGGTGCTGCTGCGCAATCGCTTCATGGATGGTTTCCAGCGTGATGGCCGAGTGACGCTGCTGAGTACCGACGACACCAACTTGCAGTCCGACTATGAGTTGGGCGGGCAATTGCTGGCGTTCCAGAGTGAATATCACGGCAGTGCGGTGGAGGTGGTGATACGCCTCGACGCACGCCTGGTACGCGGCAGTGACCAGCGCATTATTGCCAGCCGCCGCTTTGAGATTCACCAGCCGGTGAGCGACACCAAGGTGTCGGCAGTGGTGGCCGGGTTTGGGCAGGCGGGGGATCAGTTGAACAAGCAGGTGGTGGATTGGGTAGTGCAGCAGGGCAATGCAGCCCCTAAACGCTGAGAGCCTCTTCGCGGGCAAGCCCGCTCCCACATTTGAACGGTGAATACATTCGAAGTGGGAGCCGGCCTGCGATAGCGGTATCAGCCAAAGAACCAGTAGCACACCGCAATCGCCGCCACCACGCCGGCCAACTCCGCCAGCAACGCACACCCCACCGCATGCCGCGCGCGCTGGATGCCGACCGAGCCGAAGTACACCGCCAACACATAGAAGGTGGTCTCGGTACTGCCCTGAATCGTCGCCGCCACCAACGCCGGGAAGCTGTCCACGCCCTGTGTCTGCATGGTCTCGATCAGCATCGCCCGTGCGGCGCTGCCTGAGAACGGCTTGACCATCGCCGTCGGCAACGCGTCGATAAAGCGTGTGTCCATACCGGTCCAGGCGACCAGATGGCGAATGCCTTCCAGGCCGAAATCCAACGCCCCGGAAGCGCGCAGCACGCCCACGGCGCACAGCATCGCCACCAAATACGGCAGCAGGTTCTTGGCGACGTCGAAGCCTTCTTTGGCGCCTTCGACAAACGCCTCGTACACCTTGACCTTGCGCAACGCGCCGATCACCAGGAACAGCATGATCAGGCCGAACAACGTGAGGTTACCGAGGATCGACGACAACCCCGCCAACGCGGTGGCAGACAACGTCGCCAGCAGCGCCATGAAACCGCCCAGCACCAGCGCGCCCGGAATCAGGTACGCCAGCACCACCGGGTCCCACAGCCGCAGCCGCTGCATCACCGCCACCGACAGCAGGCCCACCAGGGTCGACGCGCTGGTCGCCAGCAGGATCGGCAGGAACACCAGCGTCGGGTCCGCGGCGCCTTGCTGGGCGCGGTACATGAAGATCGTCACCGGCAACAGCGTCAGCGAGGACGCGTTGAGCACCAGGAACAGGATCTGCGCGTTGCTCGCGGTGTTGGGGATGGGGTTGAGTTCCTGCAGCGCCTTCATGGCCTTGAGGCCGATGGGCGTCGCAGCGTTGTCCAGGCCCAGGCCATTGGCGGCGAAGTTGAGCGTGATCAGGCCGATGGCAGGGTGACCGGCGGGCACCTCCGGCATCAGGCGACGAAACAGTGGGCCGAGGGCCTTGGCCAGCCAGTCGACGATCCCGGCTTTTTCGGCGATGCGCAGAAAGCCCAGCCACAACGTGAGCGTGCCGAACAGCAGCACCATCACTTCCACCGACAATTTGGCCATGGCGAAAATACTTTCCACCATCGCGGCAAAAATCCCGGCGTTACCGCCGACCAGCCATTGCGCCAGTGCTGACACCATTGCCACGACAAAGAAGCCAAGCCACAGGCCATTGAGCATCAGTTGAATCCCCCGAAAGATGGGGCGAATGATAGCGGGGCTGGCAGAAACGACAAACCCCGGATTTCCCGGGGTTTGTTCAGATCACGCCAGCATCAGCCGCGGCTGGTCTCGCCGGCCGGCAGCGCCTGCTTGCTGCGCCAGTGCGGCAGGGAGTTCCAGTAGCGCTCGCCCTTGGCGTCGTCGTACATGCCTTCCCAACGCGAGATCACCAGCACGGCCAGGGCGTTGCCGATCACGTTGAGCGCGGTGCGCGCCATGTCCATGATGCGGTCGACACCGGCGATGAACGCCAAGCCTTCCAGCGGAATACCCACGCTGCCCAGTGTGGCCAGCAGGACCACGAAGGACACGCCCGGCACGCCGGCGATGCCTTTGGAGGTGACCATCAGGGTCAGCACCAGCATCAATTGCTGGCCGATCGACAGGTCGATGCCATACAGCTGGGCGATAAAGATCGCCGCGATGCTCTGGTACAGGGTCGAGCCATCCAGGTTGAACGAGTAGCCGGTCGGTACTACGAAGCTGCAGATAGCCTTCGGCGCGCCGTAGGCTTCCATCTTCTCGATCACCCGTGGCAGCACGGTTTCGGAACTGGCGGTGGAGTAGGCCAGCACCAGCTCATCCTTGAAGATACGCATCAGCTTGAGGATCGAGAAGCCGAACAGGCGTGCGATCAAGCCCAGCACCGCGAAGGCGAAGAACAGGATGGCCACGTAAACCAGGATCACCAGCTTGGCCAGCGGCAGCAGGGAGGCGAAGCCGAAGTTGGCGACAGTCACCGCGATCAGCGCGAATACACCGATAGGAGCGTATTTCATGATCATGTGGGTGACTTTGAACATGCTCTCGGACACGCCCTGGAACATGGTCACCAGGGGCTCGCGCAGCTCCGGCTTGAGGCTCGACAAACCGAGGCCGAACAGCACGGAGAAGAAGATGATCGGCAGCATTTCGCCACGGGCGACGGCGGCGAAGATGTTCGACGGGATCAGGTTGAGGATGGTCTGGATAAACGCATGCTCATGCTGCACTTCGGCAGCGGTGGCGGTGTACTTGGAGATATCGACGGTGCCCAGGGTACTCATGTCGATACCGGCACCGGGGTGGAACAGGTTGGCCAGCAACAGGCCGACCACGATGGCGATGGTGGTGACCACTTCAAAGTAAAGGATGGTTTTGACACCGATACGCCCGAGCTTTTTCGCGTCACCGACCCCGGCAATGCCGACGATCAGCGAAGAAATCACAATCGGGATCACGATCATCTTGATCAGGCGGATAAAGATATCGCCCGCTGGCTGCAACACATTGCTGATCCACCAGGCCTTTTCAGCACTGAAATGGTTGAGCACTGCACCGATTGCAATCCCCAGCACCAAACCGATGAGGATCTGCCAGGCGAGGCTTAGCTTTGCCTTCTTCATGTCATTACCCTTACTTCAAGTGGACTTAAGGCAAATGCGCCAGCTGGAACGCTCGAGAGCGAAAAAGTGTGTGCATCTGCCTCCATGGAAGGTCACCGCAGCGTGGCCGAAATGGCTTACTGGCAGGCGAAAAAAGGCGCAACTATTCCGATGCAAGGGGGCGACGTCTAATGCCGTAAACGCCTACCCTATGCCGAATCGGCATGGCTTTTTTTCATAATAACTGTCTGATCGGTCAGTTCAAATGCGACATTTTGGCAGGTGAACATGCCGTGAACCGGCCAATTCAGGCTCGCTCAGAGATTCAGGACGACTTTAGGCCATTGGCAAAAATGCCTGGAAATTCATAGGCGTCGTGTCAGAAATGTCCTATAGCGAGGGCAAAACTTTCTCGATAGATGGTCGCTCGTACACACCAAGTAATGGTTAAGTGCAGGCAGAAAGGAAATTCTCGGCTAAGAGCGGTATGAGGAGGGAAGTCAGCAGCGTAAGCCCGCCGCAAGTTCAGCAAGCTTGAGGACTTGTGAACCTGCGTCGCAGCTTTTCGCCTGACCCGGCCCTTGCGCAGGCACTCCCTGTACCCGTAGGTCACGCCGATCTCGATTGATCAGAGCAACCCGGCCCCCTGGTCATGCCTCACCCGTGGCGAGTGAGGCAGACAGAAAGAAGCGAGGGGCTTCTTTCTATGGACGCTGATCCCGCAGACGACAAGCGCGTCAGACGGAACCTAGTACCAATTCGGATCTTTCTTGAGCTGTTCCATCAGCAGCTTCTGCATGCCTTCATCCGGCTTACCGATAAACCGGTAATCGGCGTGCCGAGTCGGCGACTTGTCCGCCGGCAAGCCGGCAGGGACTTCGACCAACATGGCGTAGGCATCATCCTTGTCGAAGCTGAAGGCAACGATCAGGCGCTTGTTCAGGCATGTGTCTGCGGTTTCACAGAGCGGCCCGACCAAGTACTTGTCGCCATCTTCTTCCACGGCATTCATTTGTTCGGCCGTACCTGACAGGTTCATCACCCATTCAGGCAGGCGCTCTTCTTTCTTCACCACGCTTTGCCAGGTCTCACGGTATTGCGGGTCCGCGCTGAGCAGTTCGTTGGCCCGGGATTGACCGTCATTGGCGGCCATCGCCAGGCCGCTGCCGCCCAGGAGCAGGGCGGCAGCCATGGCTTTAAAGGAAGTGGTCATGTTCAGCCTCGGCCGCGACGACCAAAGAAGAACGAAGCGATGAACATCACCAGGAAGACGACAAAGAGAATCTTGGCGATACCCGTGGCGGTGCCCGCGATACCACCGAAGCCCAGGACTGCAGCCACAATGGCGATGATCAGAAATGTGATTGCCCAACTCAACATGGTGATTCTCCTTACGCTTCTTTTAGAGGTAACAGCGGTAGTGCGGTACGGACGCTCAAAACGAGCCCCCGACGTTCTTGCCTAGAACACCCAACGCTCTTGGGTTGGCAGCTCGCCCAGGGTTGAATCCTGGTCGGCTACGCGCAATTGCGGGGCTGTCACATCGGCAGTCACGCTACCGACGGATCGAAAATGCGTCTGGGTCATCACCGGACGTTCGAATTGCGGGGTCTGCTGCTGACTCTGCTGCCAATGCTGAAACTGCTGGCCTGCAATCAGCGTGACCATCAAGGCCAGGCTGGCAAACAGACCTTGTTGCAAGCGCAGTGGCGATACACGCAGTTGGTTGAGGCTTTGGCGAGTCATGCTGCATTTCTCCCGCATTCTGATTATTCGTTGGGATAGCTATTGCAGAGCGCATGCCAGTTTTTTTGCAAAATAAAACTCAATAAAATCAATAGGTTAAATATATGCGTTAGGGCAATCGCCTAGCATCCTGCACGATGCCCCCCTGTACGCCGTGCGAAATGCACGATGGTCAGTGGTCGGGTCGAGGGATAGAAAGCAGAGGGAGTGTTGCCGAAGGGGCAAGACGGCATGAAAACGCCATCAGGCAAGGCTTTGTAGGACACCGCGCAGATAGCTGCACGATGCTGCCTATTATCGATCAGAATAGACCATGCAACTTGCCCGATTATTCCGGGACTAAACACCATCATTCATAGTTAAGGAGCGCGGGACAGATGGAATCAGCCAAGGAACTTCAAGGCCGCATTCTTTTAGTGGATGACGAATCCGCGATCCTCCGCACCTTCCGTTATTGCCTGGAAGATGAAGGCTACACCGTGGCCACCGCCAACAGCGCCGCCCAAGCCGACACCTTGATGCAGCGCCAGGTATTCGACCTGTGCTTCCTCGACCTGCGCCTGGGCGAAGACAACGGCCTGGATGTGCTGGCCCAAATGCGCATACAAGCACCGTGGATGCGCGTGGTCATCGTGACCGCCCATTCGGCAGTGGATACCGCCGTGGACGCGATCCAGGCGGGTGCGGCCGATTACCTGGTCAAGCCCTGCAGCCCCGACCAATTGCGCCTGGCCACCGCCAAGCAACTGGAAGTGCGCCAACTCTCTGCACGCCTGGAAGCATTGGAAGGCGCAGTGCGCCAGCCCAAAGACGGCCTCGATTCCCACAGCCCCTCGATGATGGTGGTACTGGAAACCGCGCGCCAAGTGGCCGGCACAGATGCCAACATTCTGATTCTCGGCGAGTCGGGTACCGGTAAAGGCGAGCTGGCCCGGGCCATTCACGGCTGGAGCAAGCGGTCGAAGAAGTCCTGCGTGACCATCAACTGCCCTTCGCTGACGGCAGAGTTGATGGAGAGCGAGCTGTTCGGCCATAGCCGGGGTGCGTTTACCGGTGCCAGTGAAAGCACCTTGGGCCGCGTCAACCAGGCAGACGGCGGCACGCTGTTTCTCGACGAGATCGGCGATTTCCCCCTCACCTTGCAACCCAAGTTGCTGCGTTTTATCCAGGACAAGGAATACGAGCGCGTGGGCGACCCGGTCACCCGCCGTGCTGACGTGCGGATCCTGGCGGCCACCAACCTGAACCTGGAAGACATGGTGCGCGACGGCCGCTTCCGTGAAGACTTGCTCTACCGCCTCAATGTGATCACCTTGCACCTGCCGCCGCTGCGCGAACGCAGCGAGGACATCCTGACCCTGGCCGACCGGTTCCTGGCCCGCTTCGTCAAGGAATACGCACGGCCGGCGCGCGGTTTCAGCGATGAAGCGCGTGAGGCGCTGTTGAACTATCGCTGGCCAGGCAATATCCGTGAGCTGCGCAACGTGGTCGAGCGCGCCAGCATTATCTGCCCACAGGAAAAAGTCGAAATCAGCCACCTCGGCATGGCCGAGCAGCCGACCAACAATGCGCCGCGTATCGGCGCGGCACTGAGCCTGGACGAGCTGGAGAAGGCCCACATCGGCGCCGTCCTCGCCACCAGCGACACCCTGGACCAGGCCGCGCGCACCCTGGGTATCGACGCCTCGACCCTGTACCGCAAACGCAAACAGTACAACCTGTGAGCACTCTATGAAGCTAGCGATGAAACTGCGCACTCGTTTGTTCCTGAGTATTTCTGCGCTGATTACCGTCGCCCTGCTGGGTTTGATCCTGGGTCTGGTGAGCGTCATGCAAATGGCCAAGACCCAGGAGTCGTTGATTCGCAGCAATTTCATCACCCTGGACCTGGGCCTCAAGCTGCGCCAGAGCCTGGGCGACCAGTTGATCATGATGCTCGAAGAGCCGCCGGACCCGGAGGCCCTGCAAGCCTCCAAACAGCGCTATTTCGACTTGCTGGACCAAGGTATCGCCCATGAACAGCGCGACGGCCACGGGACCGGATTCAGCCAGGCGCGAGGCCAGTACCAGGCATTGCTGGAGGCATTTGACCAATCCCAGCAAGCAGAACCACCGCCGGGTACCAAGGAAAAGCTCACCGAAACCTTCAATGTGCTGCGCAACGGGCTGATCAACGAGCACAAGCAAGCGCTGGAAAACATCAGCAACAGCGAGCACAAGTCTCGCGAGCGGGCGCTATTGATCGCAGGTTTACTGGGGCTGGTGGGGCTTGCGGTATTGATCATCGGATTTGTGACCGCGCATGGCATTGCCCGGCGATTTGGCGGGCCGATCGAAGCGCTGGCCAAGGCGGCGGACAAGATCGGGCAGGGCGATTTCGAAGTGACGCTGCCGATCTCATCGGCGGCAGAGATGAACCAGCTGACCCGTCGCTTCGGCATCATGGCCGAAGCCCTGCGCCAACATCAGGCAACCAACGTCGATGAACTGCTGGCCGGCCAGCAACGCCTGCAAGCCGTGCTCGACAGCATCGACGATGGCCTGCTGATGATCGATCGCCAGGGCCGCCTGGAGCACCTCAACCCCGTCGCCCAGCGCCAATTGGGCTGGGATGAAGAACGCCTCGGCCAAGGCCTGGGTGAAGCACTGGTGCGCCCGGAACTGGATGAACAACTGCAATTGGTGCTGCGCGGCGGCAACCTGGAGCGCGCTCCGGACGACCTGGAAGTGGAAGTCGAAGGCGAGCTGCGCCTGCTGACCTATAGCCTGACGCCCGTCAGCCATACTCAGGGGCATATCCTCGGTGCCGTGATGGTGTTGCATGACGTCACCGAACAACGCGCCTTCGAACGCGTGCGCAGCGAGTTCGTGCTGCGCGCCTCCCATGAGCTGCGCACGCCGGTGACCGGCATGCACATGGCGTTCGGCCTGTTCCGCGAGCGCGCGAAATTTCCGGCGGATTCGCGCGAAGCGGACCTGCTGGATACGGTCAATGAAGAAATGCAGCGCCTGATGCAGCTGATCAACGACTTGCTCAACTTTTCGCGCTACCAGAACGGCCTGCAAAAACTCACACTGGGCGCGTGCGATGTCACCGACTTGCTTGAACATGCGCGTGCGCGCTTCGTCGAACCGGCCAACGCGCAACGCATCGAACTGCTGGTAGAAGCCCAGTCCGACCTGCCGCGCTTGTATGCCGACCAGGCACAACTGGAGCGCGTACTCGACAACCTGCTCGGCAACGCCCTGCGCCACACCGCCGAAGGCGGGCAGATCCGCCTGCAGGCACGTCGCCACGGTGAGCGGGTAATAATCAGTGTCGAGGACAACGGCGAAGGCATCGCCTACGGGCAGCAAGGGCGGATCTTCGAACCGTTCGTACAGGTGGGCCGCAAGAAAGGCGGCGCCGGCCTGGGGTTGGCGCTGTGCAAAGAAATCGTGCAACTGCACGGTGGCCGCATGGGCGTGTACTCGCGACCAGGGCAGGGCACACAGTTCTACATGGCGTTGCCGCTGTAACCTGGCCGGTCACGGCAAAAAAAGTGGGAGCGGGCTTGCCCGCGAAGGCGGTGGATCAGTCCATGCATTTGATGACTGACACACTGCCTTCGCGAACAAGCCCGCTCCCACTTTTTTGAATCGGTTAACACCTTAACTGCGGTTCAAGGCCCGCAGGATCGCAGCACTTTCGGCGTCCGGTGTGCCATCAAACAGCGATGGCCGGAAGTGCATCTGGAATGCCGCGATCACATGCCGCGTGGCGACATCCAGCTCGCCGGTCTGCGGTGTCTGGTAGCCCAGGCGCGCCAGCTCTTCCTGGAACCACGTGATACTTGGTAGATCCGCGGCGTACTGCACCTGGAATCGGGCAACAGCCTGCGCGTCCGGCCAGACCCCCAACCCTTCAGCGGCGAGTCGCTTCCACGGGAACAGCGGACCCGGATCCAGCTTGCGCAGCGGCGCGATGTCGCTGTGGCCAATGATGTTCTTGGGGTCGATGCCATTGCGCTTGCTGATGTCCTTGAGCAACACCACCAGCGATTTCACCTGGGCTTCGGAGTAGGGGTACCACAGGCGACCGGTCGGTGTGTCCTTGTAGCCAGGGTTCACGATTTCAATACCGATTGAACTGGAATTGAGCCAGGTCCGGCCCATCCACTCGCTTTCCCCGGCATGCCAGGCGCGCTGGCTCTCGTCGACCAGCTTGTAGATGGTGGCAGAGGCGTCGTCGCCGATCAGGTAATGGCTGCTGACCTGGCCGTGGGTGAGCAGTGCCAGGGAGCGTTCAAGGTTGGTCGAGGTGTAGTGGACAACCACGAACTGCACGCGGTTATCGTGGTTCACCGAGGGGTGAGTGGTGTCCAGGCGCGGGCCACTGGCGCAGCCCGCGAGTAAAAGGAACAACAAGGCGAAGTACAGGGATTTCATGGCAGAAGGCATTACGCTGAAGACGATAATGCAACAGTGTAACGTACCGTTTGTGGCTCGGCGGTCAAATTACAAAATGGAACATCTTTTACGCCGCCTGCACCTGGTTGCGTCCCGCAGCCTTGGCCCGGTACAACGCCGCATCCGCACGCTTGAGGGCCAGGTCACTGCGCTCGCCCGCCTGGAACTGCGCGACGCCCATGGACACGGTGATCGTCACCGGCTCGCCCTTGAAGTGAAACGGGCACGCCTCAATCGCTGCGCGCAACGCATCGCCTGCCGCCATGGCCTCTGCCAATGAGGAGTCCGGCATCAGCAACACAAACTCTTCTCCGCCAAAGCGTGCGATAAAATCGTTCGGCCGCAGGCGCTTGCGCAGCACGTTGGCGATGATCTTCAGCACCTTGTCGCCGGCCAGATGGCCGTAGCCATCGTTGATGCGCTTGAAGTGATCCAGGTCGAGCATCGCCAACGAAAGGCTATTGCCGCGCTGGTGCCAGAGGTTGACCTCCAGATCGAGGCGCTCGCTCCAGGCTGCGCGGTTAGGCAGGCCGGTGAGTGGATCGATCAAGGCCTTCTGGCGTTGCACCTCCAGGTGCTCGCGATAACCCTGGGCCTCCTGCTCCATATTGGCGACCCGCTCGGCCAGCCCTTTCAAGCGCGCGGCCACTTCCTGCTCCCGCTGGTCACGTTGCTGCTGGTGCTCGTCCATGGTGCCGAGCAAGCCTTCGAGGTGGCTTTCCAGCACGTGCTTGAGGCTGTCGAGGTCGGCGGCGTCCTGCACACTGCTTTGCAAGCCGTCGACCTGTTCGCGAATCTGCGTGTCCAGCTCGCGGGCAGCGGATCGGCTGTCTGCATGCCCGTCGCTGGCGACCTGCAAATGCCCCTGGAAGGCTTCGAGACGCTCGTTGAGCTGCTTGAGGTACGCCTCGAACTCATGCTGGCCGCTGTCGGTGATCGCCAGCATCAGCACGGCCAGATCATCGAGAATCGGTAGCAGTTCGTACCAGTTCAGGCCGTGGGCCAGGCGCTCACGCATGGCTTCGGCCTGGGGCCTGTGGCGCTCGGGCAAGGACAGGTCTTCGAGCAGGCCGAGCAGGGTGTCTTCAATATGTTTGGCGACAGAGCTGTAGGACGGCTCCGGCGAGTCCGGCAGGGAATAGGTGGCATCCGCTTGCAACTCGTCGGGATCAGGCTCGTCGGGCTCCAGCACAGGCGGCAGCGACAGGCTGCCGATAGTGGTTTCGTCCGGCGCCTCGACCTCATCCGATGGCACGTCGATAAAAGCCGCGAGGGCGCTTTCGGGAGCGGGTTCGTCGCTCTGCGACTCGGGCTCCCTGGGTACTGCGGGCACGTCAACGGGCGCCGCAGGCGGGGCCTCGAAGGCAAACGTCTCACTGGGCGCCTCGACAACGCTGGCCGGCGCGACGGGTTCAGGGGGCGGGGTAACCGCCTCTTGCGGCTGTGGCGCAAAGGCCCGCAAGGCCTGGGTGAGTTCCTCGGATTGCTCGGGCTCCTGAGCCACGGCGACCGGCTTGGTTGCAACTGGCGGCGCGGCCGGCTCGCTGGCCACCGCTTCGTTGGCCGTCTCCTTCGCGCCGAACAGACGCTGCAACAACCCGGGACCTGGGCGCGTGGTCTCGCCGTCCGGTTCCAGATTATCCAGCGCCTGCCCTTGCAAGTTGCTCAGCTCGCTGAGCAGCAAGGGGATCTCACGGGCCTGGCTGACACGCCCGTCCAACTGCTTGGCGAAGGTCTTCAGCGGGCGTGCGACCTCACGCGGCAGTGGCAGCTTTTGCAACTGCGCGACCAGGGAAGTCAGCGCAGTGCTCATCTGGTCCACCCGGGTTTCGCGGCGCTGCTCCGAATCCAGCACGGCTTTTTCCAGGCGCGGCAGCAAGGCCGCGAGTGCCGCGTCCATATCATCGCTACGGACAACGTCGCGCATTTCCTTCATGCATTGATCGACCGCACGGTCGGTGCCTTCAGCGGCCAGCGTGCTGCGCACCAGCCCACGGCGCAACAGGTCGAGGCGCGCAGCCCAGCGGCGTTCGAGCTTTTCTTGTTGCTCGATACTCTTCAGGTATTTTTCTTTCCAGCGCTGGGCGTCGTCGCTCATGCAAGGGGTCCGCGAGGGCCGGGGCTCAACGCGGGCAATGCATCAGCCGTGAGCGAACCCGGCAGACGAATCTCTACCGCGACCGGCAGGTGATCGGAGATGGGCTGCGCCAGCACCTTCACGCTTTCCAGCGTGAGGGTCGGGCTGAGCAGGATATGGTCAAGACAGCGTTGCGGGCGCCAGCTGGGGAACGTGGCTTCGGCTTGCGGTGCCAGTAGCCCAAGGTCGCGCAACGGAGAATTCTGCAGCAGGTCGTTGGCATGGGTGTTCATGTCACCCATCAACACCTGGTGTTTGTAATTGCCAATCAACTCGCGGATGTAGGCCAGCTGCATCGTGCGGGTGCGTGCACCCAACGCCAGGTGCATCATCACCACCACCAGAGCCTCAGGTCCTTCGCCAAAACGCACGAGAATCGCCCCGCGCCCCTTGGGGCCCGGCAGCGGATGATCTTCGATGGCGGATGGTTTCAAGCGACTGAGCACGCCATTGCTGTGCTGCGCCAGGCGCCCCAGGTTGCGGTTGAGTTGCTGATACCAGTAGGGGAAGGCACCGAGCTGGGCCAGGTGCTCGACCTGGTTGATGTAGCCGGAGCGCATGCTGCCACCGTCGGCTTCCTGCAGGGCAACCAGGTCGAAGTCATGCAACAGGTTGCCGATCTTCTGCAGGTTGCCGGCACGCCCATTGTGCGGCAGCAGGTGCTGCCAGCCACGGGTCAGGTAGTGCCGGTATTTCTCGGTACTGATCCCCACCTGGATATTGAAGCTGAGCAGGCGCAAGCGGCTGTCTGCCGGCAGGCCTGTGGATTCCAGGTGATGTTCGTTGACCTGCGGGTCATGCAGGCCAACAACGCGTTCGGTACCCCAGCGGCGCATGGCGGGCCCCTTACTTGGCTGCGCGCTCTTTGGCGATCAGCTGGTCGGCAACGTTGAGGGTCTGTTCAGGACCACCGGTAGTGCCCAGGTCGAAGCGGTATTTGCCGTTGACGATCATGGTCGGTACGCCTTGCACACCATACTTCTGCGCGAGTTCCTTGGCCTGCTTGATCTGGCCCTGGATGGCGAAGGAGTTGAAGGTGGCGAGGAACTTGTCCTTGTCGACACCCTGGGTGGCAACGAAGTCAGCCATTTCGTCCGGCTTGGTCAGGCGCTTGCCTTGTTTCTGGATCGCGTCGAATACCGCGTTATGCACCTTGTGCTCGACACCCATGGCTTCCAGGGTCAGGAACAGTTGGCCGTGGGCATCCCATGGGCCGCCGAACATGGCGGGGATACGCTTGAAGTTCACGTCCTTAGGCAACTTCTCAACCCATGGGTTGATGGTCGGTTCAAACGCGTAGCAATGCGGGCAGCCGTACCAGAACAGCTCCACCACTTCGATCTTGCCGGGTACCGATACGGGTACAGGGTTGGCCAATTCAACGTAGGTTTTACCGGCTTCAAGCGGCACGTCGGCAGCTTGTGCGGTCATGCCGAAGAGGCTGGCAGTGACGAGAGCGGCGCTGAGGATCAGATTACGCATGCTTTACTCCTGGACAAATAAAGTCGCCTCACGCGACCTTTGTTGTGACAGGTCTACGCGGGCATGAGTTCGTTAGTGTAACGGCACCGGCCACAAAAAAGGGCGGCCTGGGCCACCCTTTTTATGCTTGCATCACGGGATTAATCGAGTGTTAACGTTGCCAGGCTGATCAGTGCAGACCCTGAATGTAGCTGGACAGCGCTTCGATATCTTTGTCCGAGAGCTTGGCCGCGATGTCGGTCATCATTTTGTTGCCGGCATCGCCGTCGATGTAGCGCACTTTTTCGCGGAAATCCTTCAGCTGCTTGGCCGTGTATTGAGCATGCTGGCCACTCAGGTGAGGAAAGCCTGCAGCGGCGAGGCCGCCGCCGTCCGGAATGTGGCACGCCTTGCAGGCGGGCATGCCGCCGATAGGCTGGTCTTCAGCGAGCTTGCCGCCGCGAAACAATGCTTGGCCTTTTTCGACCAATTTCGGATCGGCAGCTCCCACACTGCCTTTCTGGCTGGCAAAATACGCCGCGATGTCCGCCAGGTCCTGATCGCTGAGGTTGGTCAGCAAGCCGGTCATTTCCAGTACCGTGCGCTTGCCATCCTTGATGTCGTGCATCTGCTTGGTCAGGTAACGTTCGCCCTGGCCGGCCAGTTTGGGGAAGTTCGGAGCCGGGCTGTTACCGTCCGGTCCATGGCAGGCACCACACACGGCAGCTTTCGCTTGGCCGGCAGTGGCATCACCTTTAAGGGGGCCCTCTGCAGCAAAGGCAACACCGGTGACGCCCAAGGTCAACAGCAGACTCACGATCAGTTTGTTCATCAGCTAATCCAACTACGGCTAAGGGTTTAAGAGTTATCTACCGGGTTTACTCACCATCAACTCAATGACGGCCTGGTAATCCTCAGTACTGCAGTCCATGCACAAACCACGCGGCGGCATTGCCTTGAAACCCTGGTCTACGTGCTGCACCAGCGTGTCCATGCCCTGCGCCAGTCTTGGCGCCCAGGCTGCCTGGTCACCCCGCTTGGGGGCGTTCGGCAGCTGGCCGGCATGGCAAGCCACGCAAACTCGGTTGTACACCGCTTCCGGATCCTGTGTAGCCTGAGCGCCGAAAAGCGGAATCAGGACACCGAAAGCGAGCAACCATCTGGTCATACATCGACCTTTTCAGGGTTTGAGAGCGTTTTGCGTTCTAATGCGCAATGAAGGTCTTTCGCTCCCGTGAACTTCATCCTTCGCTGGGACAAAGCACACACAAAATCTGCGGCATTATATACTGGCGCTACTGAAACGGAAACGACACCGCTTGCCGCACCCTTTCTCGGCACCGCCCACATCGGAAATCTCATGCAACTCAAGAACCCCATCCTCGGCCTGTGCCAACAGTCCACCTTCATGCTCAGCGCCGCCAAAGTTGACCAATGCCCCGATGACGAAGGTTTTGAAGTCGCCTTTGCCGGTCGTTCCAACGCCGGCAAATCCAGCGCCCTGAACACCCTGACCCATGCCAGCCTGGCGCGCACCTCGAAAACCCCGGGCCGCACGCAGCTGCTCAATTTCTTCAAGCTAGACGATGATCGGCGTCTGGTCGACCTGCCGGGCTACGGTTACGCAAAAGTACCTATCCCGCTGAAGCTGCACTGGCAGCGTCACCTGGAGGCTTACCTGGGTGGCCGGGAGAGTTTGAAAGGCTTGATCCTGATGATGGACATCCGTCATCCAATGACTGACTTCGACTTGCTGATGCTCGATTGGGCCGTCGCCAGCGGCATGCCGATGCACATTCTGCTGACCAAGGCCGACAAGCTTACCTATGGCGCAGCCAAGAACACGCTGCTCAAGGTGCAGTCCGAAATCCGTAAGGGTTGGGGCGATGCGATCACCATCCAGCTGTTCTCGGCGCCCAAGCGCATGGGCCTCGAAGAGGCTTACACCGTGCTGGCGGGCTGGATGGAATTGGCTGACAAGGGCGCGGAACTCGCGGAATAACTTTTCTGCGGGCAAAAAAAACCCCGGACTTCGTATGGGGAGGGGAAGTTCGGGGTTCAAGTTCCGGACCGCTAGGGCGGGGTCCAGATATCTGCCAACACTTAACACAACATAGGAGCATTGAAGGGCTTCACCACCCATTCAGTAACTCTGAGTTGCATTTCATGGGTTAAGTTCCGGCACGTTCAAAAAACTATTGGTAATAAGCCACGGCGTTTTCTGGACTAAAGCACTCTGCCACCACCTAGGGTGGCGGCAAAGGCCCGGAATCAGTGGGCCTCGTCCCAGTTGTCGCCCACGCCTACGTCCACGACCAACGGCACATCCAATTGCGCCGCCGCGCTCATGTACTCGCGGATCTTCTCGCTGACGGCTGCTACCAGGTCCTCACGCACCTCCAGCACCAATTCATCGTGCACCTGCAGGATGACCTTGGCATCCAGGCCCGATTCGGTCAGCCAGTTGTCCACCAGCACCATGGCCTTCTTGATGATGTCTGCCGCCGTGCCCTGCATCGGCGCGTTGATCGCCGTGCGTTCGGCGGCCGCGCGCTCCTGGGGCTTGTTGGAATTGATATCCGGCAGGTACAGCCGGCGACCGAAGAAGGTTTCCACGTAGCCCTGGTCGGCAGCCTGGGCACGCGTGCGCTCCATGTACTCGCGCACGCCCGGATAGCGGGCAAAGTACACATCGATATAGGCCTTGGCGGTCTTGGTGTCGACGCCGATGTCCTTGCCGAGCTTCTGCGCGCCCATGCCATAGATCAGGCCGAAGTTGATCGCCTTGGCACTGCGACGCTGGTTGGACGTGACCTGTGCCAATTCAACCTTGAACACTTCAGCCGCCGTCGCAGTGTGCACGTCCAGGTCGTTGCGGAACGCATTCATCAGCCCCTCGTCCTTGGACAGGTGCGCCATGATCCGCAGCTCGATCTGCGAATAGTCCGCCGCCAGCAGTTTGTAGCCCTTGGGCGCGATAAACGCCTGGCGAATCCGCCGTCCTTCGGCGGTGCGTACGGGGATGTTCTGCAGGTTCGGGTCGCTGGACGACAAGCGCCCGGTCGCGGCCACGGCCTGATGATAAGACGTGTGAATGCGCCCGGTACGCGGGTTGATCTGCTCTGGCAGACGATCGGTGTAGGTGCTTTTCAGCTTGCTCATGCTGCGGTACTGCATCAGGACCTTGGGCAACAGGAAGTCATCTTCGGCCAACTTGGCCAACACTTCTTCAGCCGTGGACGCCTGGCCCTTGCCGGTCTTCTTCAGCACCGGCAGGCCGAGTTTCTCGTAGAGAATCGCGCCGAGCTGCTTGGGCGACCCCAGGTTGAACGCCTCACCGGCAATCTCGAACGCCTGGCGTTCCAGCTCGACCATCTTGTCGCCCAGCTCAATGCTCTGGATGCCCAGCAGATCCTTGTCCACCAGCGCGCCCTGGCGCTCGATACGCGCCAGCACCGGCACCAACGGGATTTCGATATCCGTCAGCACACTGGCCAGGCTCGGGATGGCCGCCAGTTGCGCGTGCAGGGCCTGATGCAAGCGCAGCGTCACGTCGGCGTCTTCGGCGGCATAAGGGCCCGCCTGCTCCAGCGGGATCTGGTCGAAGGTCAACTGCTTGGCGCCCTTGCCGGCGATGTCCTGAAAGCTGACGGTGTTGTAGTCCAGGTACTTCTTCGCCAGGCTGTCCATGTCGTGCCGGGTAGCAGTGGAGTTCAGCACGTAGGACTCAAGCATGGTGTCGAAGGCAATACCTCGCACGGTAATGCCCTGGGCGGGGTCGCCGCCGATGGCGCAGTTGGCCAGGATGTTCATGTCGAACTTGGCGTGCTGGCCGACCTTGAGCTTGGTCGGGTCCTCCAGCAGTGGCTTCAACGCCAGCAACACGGTGTCGCGGTCCAGCTGCTGCGGCGCACCGATGTAGGAATGCGTCAGCGGGATGTAGGCAGCTTCGTGAGGCTCTACAGCGAAGGACACCCCGACCAGCTGCGCTTGCTGGGCATCGATCCCGGTGGTCTCGGTGTCGAACGCGAACAATTTTGCAGCATTGAGCTTCTTCAGCCAGGTGTCGAAGGTCGCCTGGTCGAGGATCGTGGTGTAGTTCGTTTCGACGGGCGCCGCAGGCATCGCTTCGAGAAGATCAGCGGCGGCAGGCACCACGTCGGCGGAAGCCTTGAGCTCCACGCGCTTGGCATCGCGCTGAATCTCGTCGATCCAGCTCTTGAACTCCAGCAGGGTGTACAACTCCAGCAGTTTTTCGCGATCCGGCTCGATCAGGTGCAAATCATCCAGGCCCACGTCCAGCGGCACATCGACCTTGATCGTTGCCAGTTGATAGGACAGGAACGCCATCTCGCGGTGCTCCTCGAGCTTGGCCGGCAACGTCTTGGCGCCACGGATCGGCAGGGTCGGCACGATATCCAGCTGCTCATACAGCTCTTTGAGGCCGCCATTCACGCCGACCAACAGGCCGGAAGCGGTCTTCGGACCAATGCCCGGGACGCCCGGAATGTTGTCGGACGAATCGCCCATCAACGCCAGATAGTCGATGATCTGCTCCGGAGCGACGCCGAATTTCTCCTTTACGCCCTCGATGTCCATCGAACTACCGGTCATGGTGTTGACCAAGGTAATGTGCCCGTCCACCAGCTGGGCCATGTCCTTGTCACCGGTAGAAATCACCACCGGGCGGCTGGCGGCCGCGCTGCTGCGGGCCAACGTGCCGATCACGTCATCGGCCTCGACGCCTTCGACGCACAGCAACGGGAAGCCCAGCGCGATCACGCTCTGGTGCAGAGGCTCGATTTGCAGGCGCATGTCATCGGGCATGCTCGGGCGGTTGGCCTTGTATTCGGCGTACATCTCATCGCGAAAGGTCCCACCCTTGGCGTCGAACACCACCGCGAACGGGCTGTCCGGGTACTGCTTGCGCAGGCTTTTGAGCATGTTCAACACGCCCTTGACCGCACCGGTCGGCAGGCCTTTGGAGGTGGTCAGCGGTGGCAGCGCGTGGAAGGCGCGGTACAGATAAGAAGAACCGTCCACCAGGACGAGGGGGGCTTGGCTCATGAGCAGGATCAACCTTTTCGGCGGGTCAGGCGCTAGAATAGCCGGACCAATGACGACAAAGGGACAAGGTTATCATGCGTACATTCAATCGCCTGCTGTTGACTGGCTTGATTGCACTCGCTCCGATGGCTGCCATGGCGGCAGACAGCGCCCCTTCGGGGGATCCGGACGTTACCATTCGCACGGAAGGCGACCGGACTATCCAGGAGTACCGCCAAAACGGTTTCCTGTACGCAATCAAGGTGACCGTAAAGGGGGCACCACCGTACTTCCTGGTACGCGCGGACGGAACCGACGCGAACTTCATCCGCTCTGACCAGCCGGATATGCTGATCCCGTCATGGAAGATCTTCGAATGGAAATGATTTCTTAACTTAAATTGGCGCCGCGCACTGCGGCGCCCGTACTGGCAGTTTTAACCATGTCTGTGTTCACCCCCCTGGCTCGGCCCGAGCTGGAAACCTTTCTCGCCCCTTACGGGCTCGGCCGCCTGCTTGACTTCCAGGGGATTGCCGCTGGTAGCGAAAACACCAATTTCTTTATCAGCCTGGAACAGGGCGAATTCGTCCTGACCCTGGTTGAGCGCGGCCCCGTCGCAGAAATGCCATTCTTCATCGAGCTGCTCGACGTGCTTCACGACGCCGACCTGCCGGTGCCTTACGCCTTGCGCACCACCGACGGCGTCGCGTTGCGCGAGCTGAAAGGCAAACCGGCGCTGTTACAACCGCGCCTGGCCGGCAAGCACATCAAGGACGCCAATGCGCAGCACTGCGCCCAGGTCGGTGACCTGCTGGGCCACCTGCACCTGGCGACGCAGGGCGAGAAGGTGCTGGAGCGCAAGACCGATCGCGGGCTGGACTGGATGCTCAGCGAAGGTGCGCAGCTGATTTCGCACTTGAACGACGCACAACAGCAGCTGCTGCAAGCGGCATTGACCGAGATCGAAGCCCACAAGGCCGACATCCTTGCCCTGCCGCGCGCCAACGTTCACGCCGACCTGTTCCGCGACAATGCGATGTTCGAAGGCACGCACCTGACCGGCCTGATCGACTTCTACAACGCCTGCTCGGGCCCGATGCTGTACGACGTGGCGATCGCCCTGAATGACTGGTGTTCGGACACGGACGGCGTGATCGATGGGCAACGCGCGCGCGCACTGCTGGGCGCCTATGCGGGCCTGCGACCGTTCACGGCCAAGGAAGCGGAGCTGTGGCCGACCATGCTGCGGGTAGCGTGTGTACGCTTCTGGCTGTCTCGCCTGATCGCCGCTGAGTCGTTCGCAGGCCAGGATGTGCTGATCCATGACCCGGCGGAGTTCGAGCACCGGCTGGAGCAGCGTCAGCAGGTCACCGTTCACCTGCCGTTCGCGCTTTAAAGACCGACTCGGTCACTGTGGGAGCAAGCCAGCTCCCACAGGAGATCGGTGTCAGCAGTCAGAGCGACTCCAGGCACCCCGCCAAGTCATTCCCCAACTTCTCCAGCACCTGCTCGTAACCCTGGGCGGTAGCCGGCGTGTAACCACCCAGCGCATCCAACTCCGCCAGCTTCACTGGCAGGCCGGCCACCAGCGTTTCAGCCAGCCGCGGACGCAACGGCGGCTCACTGAACACGCACGTCTTGCCCACTTCCTGCAGGCGCGTGCGCATCGCCGCCACATGCTGGGCACCCGGCTGAACCTCGGCGGCCACGCTGAACACGCCGGCATGCTTGAGACCGTAGGCCTCTTCGAAATAATCAAAGGCTTCGTGGAACACGAAGTAAGGCTTGTTGCCGATTGGCGCCAGGCGGGCTTTCAAGCGCGCGTCCAGGGCGTCCAGGCGCTCGTCGAAGGCCTTCACGTTGCTCTGGTAACGCGCGGCATTTTCCGGATCGGCGGCGCTGAGGTCAGTCGCCATGCGCGCGGCGATCACCCGTGCGTTGACCGTCGACAGCCACAGGTGGGCATCCAGGCTGCCTGGACGGTGATCGTGGTCATGTTCGTCGGCATCGTCGGCGTGCGAATGGCTATCTTCGGCGAAACGGCGCAGTTTCATGCCCGGCAGGTCTTGGACCGCGACCGTCGGCGCCGTACGACCTTTAATCACGCGGGGCAGGAAACTCTCCATATCCGGACCAATCCAGTAGAGCAGGTCCACCGACTGCACGCGCCGTACGTCGGATGGGCGCAAGGCATAGTTATGCGGCGAGGCACCCGGCGGCAGCAGCACCTCCGGAATCGCCACGCCGTCCTGCACAGCCGCGGCAATCAACTGCAACGGCTTGATGCTGGTCAGCACCTTGACCTCGGCCTGAGCGGTAACGGTAATGAACAAACTGGTGACAAATACGACAAAAACGGGAAAAAGTCGGGACACGATGACCACTCAATGGCGTAGGAACGGGTAACATAATAACGTCTCTATCAAATATCTGTCGCCGCTCATGCCTAAAACACCGCTTGCCAGCCGTCCCCACGACCACTCTCACTGCGTGCATACCGCGCTGTCGGAGGCCGATACCCTGTGCACACAGAAGGGCCTGCGCCTGACTGCCTTGCGTCGCCGGGTGCTGGAGCTGGTGTGGCAAAGCCACAAGCCGCTGGGTGCCTACGACATCCTTGGCGTGCTCAGCGAGCAGGACGGTCGCCGCGCGGCGCCGCCTACCGTGTACCGCGCGCTGGATTTCCTGCTGGAAAACGGCCTGGTGCACCGCATCGCCTCGCTCAACGCCTTTGTTGGCTGCAATCACCCGGAACACGCGCATCAGGGCCAATTCCTGATCTGCCGCGAGTGCCACGCCGCCATCGAACTTGAACAAAAAAGCATCAGCGACGCCATCATCAAGAGCTCCGCCGACGTCGGCTTCCAGGTCGAAGGGCAGACGGTCGAAGTGGTCGGTCTCTGCTCGGGCTGCCAGGGGGCTTGATGAGCAACGCGTTAATCCGCCTGGAGCAGGTTGGGGTCACGTTCGCCGGGCAAAACGTGCTGGATAACATCGCGCTGAGTGTGGAACCAGGACAGATCGTCACGCTGATCGGCCCGAATGGCGCCGGCAAGACCACCCTGGTGCGCGCCGTGCTCGGCCTGCTCAAGCCCGACACCGGCAGCGTGTGGCGCAAGCCCAAGCTGCGCGTCGGCTACATGCCGCAAAAACTGCACGTGGACCCGACCTTGCCGCTGTCGGTCCTGCGCTTTCTGCGCCTGGTACCCGGCGTGGATCGCACTCGCGCCCAGGCAGCGCTCAAGGAAGTCGGCGCCGAACAAGTCATCGACAGCCCCGTGCAGAGCATCTCCGGGGGCGAGATGCAGCGCGTGCTGCTGGCCCGCGCCCTGCTGCGCGAGCCGGAACTGCTGGTACTCGATGAGCCCGTGCAAGGCGTCGACGTGGCCGGCCAGGCCGAGCTGTACAGCCTCATCACCCGTCTGCGCGACCGCCATGGCTGCGGCGTGCTGATGGTCTCCCACGACCTGCACCTGGTAATGAGCACCACCGACCAGGTGGTGTGCCTGAATCGCCACGTCTGCTGCTCAGGTCACCCGGAACAGGTCAGCGGCGACCCGGCGTTCGTCGAGTTGTTCGGCAAGAATGCCCAGAGCCTGGCGATCTACCACCACCATCACGACCACGCCCATGACCGGCATGGCGCCGTGGTCGACGACCCCACCGCACCTCACACCCACGTTCACGGAGATAGCTGCAAGCATGGCTGATTTTCTGCTCTACGCCCTGCTGGCAGGCTTGGCTTTGGCGCTGGTGGCGGGCCCGCTGGGCTCGTTCGTGGTCTGGCGACGCATGGCCTATTTCGGCGATACCCTGTCCCACGCCGCGCTGCTGGGCGTGGCCATGGGCTTTTTGCTGGATGTGAGCCCGACCATCGCCGTGACCGTAGGCTGCCTGCTGCTGGCGGTGCTGCTGGTGACCCTGCAGCAGCGCCAGCCGCTGGCCTCCGACACGCTGCTGGGCATCCTGGCGCCCAGCACCCTGTCGCTGGGGCTGGTGGTGCTCAGCTTCATGCACGAAGTGCGCATCGACCTGATGGCCTACCTGTTCGGTGATCTGCTGGCGATCAGCCCGACCGACCTTGCCTGGATCCTCGGCGGCAGCGCCGTCGTGCTGGTGTTGCTGGTCGCCCTGTGGCGTCCGCTGCTGGCGATCACCGTGCATGAAGAGCTGGCCACGGTGGAAGGGCTGCCCGTGCCGACCCTGCGCATGGCGCTGATGTTGTTGATCGCCGTGGTGATTGCTGTCGCGATGAAGATTGTCGGCGTATTGTTGATCACATCGCTGCTGATCATCCCAGCCGCCGCCGCCCAGCGCCACGCCCGCTCACCCGAGCAGATGGCCATCGGCGCCAGCCTGCTGGGGATGCTCGCCGTGTGTGGGGGCCTGGCGTTGTCCTGGTTCAAGGACACGCCGGCCGGGCCGTCAATTGTGGTCACGGCCGCCGCCCTGTTTCTGCTGAGTTTTGTCCTGCCCCGTCGAGGGGTGTAGACTTGCTCGCTTTTTGCGCAAATAGAGAGTCGCAGGAATGAAGCTGTTCACCTCCCGTTATCTGCTCCTTGCCGCATTTTCCCTGCTGCTGGGCGCCTGTCAAAGCACACCGCCCGCCGCCCCAGAGGCCCCGGACGCGCGCGCTGCGGCCATCGCACAGCTGGAGCAAAACCTGGCCAGCAGTGAGCTGGCCACCGCCGAAGACCAATTGGCCGCGTTGCAGGCCCAGTCGCCCAACGACCCGGCCCTGGAGACTTACCAACGTCAGCTGGCCGAGGCCTACCTGCAGCGCAGCCAGATCGTGCTGCAAAAAGGTGACGTCAACGCCGCCGCCACTGCCTTGAGCCGTGCCCGTGCGCTGATGCCCAAGGCGCCGGCCCTGACCGGCGGCGTCAACAGCGCCATCACCCATGCGCGCAAAGCCGAGCTGGACAAAGCCGAGGCCGCCCTCAAGGCCGCCGAAGCCAAGCCTGCCGCCAAGGTCATCGACCCGGCCGCGCAAAGCACCACCGTCGCGTTGAACCTCACCGACATTGAAGCGCTGCGCCATCAACTCGATGCCATCGCTACCGACGTGGTGAATTACCAGTGCGACGTGAGCATCCAGGCGCCGCGCACGCAGGATTACCCGTGGTTGGCCACGTTGCTGACCAAACGGGTGAAGCGAATTGATTCGGGGTATGACCTGAAGATCCACCGGCAGATTCTGAAGAATATTCCGGCGCAGGTTGTGCTGATTCCGCGCAAGGCGCAATAAAAGCATCGCAGGCAAGCCAGACCCCACATTTGAATGTATTCACAATTCAAAATGTGGGAGCTGGCTTGCCTGCGATGGCAGTCTAACGGCCTACCAAGAATTTAAGCCGGAATCGCCTTGGCCTTCGGCTCGCGATCCCAAACCCGGTGCTGCGCAATCGCCGCAAAGAAGGCCTTGAACGCTTTCGCATCCGACCCCACGATCAAGCCCGCATCCACCTCCAGTTTCAGCAGATCCAGCAATGGCTTGGCGTCATTGGCGACCGTGATCGCCTTCAGGTGCTTGTACGCCTCCAACAGGAAGTGCAACGCCACACCGTCGCCGCTCAATGCCTGCACCGACTTGGCCCCCCCTGGCACAAATACCGCGTCAAACGCGATGGACGGCATGCCTTCCATCGACGCATCGACCTTCAAGCTCTTGCCATCGGCGGTTGTCACCGGCGCCGAGGTCGGCCCCAGCAACTTGGCGTGGGCACCCTCGGCTTCCAACGCCTTCTTCAACGCGGCAATCGCCACGCCATCCACGCCGTTGGCGGCCAGAATCGCGACTTTGCGCGTCTTGATATCGCCCGACAGCAGGTTCACCTGGCTCAACGCCGGCGACTCCTTCAACGACGACTTGCGTGGCGGCACGGTGCCTTTGGTCGGCGCCGGCAAGCCCAGGTTCTGCGCAACGCGCCTGGCCAGTTCCAGATCGATGTTGGCCAGGATCTCGTTCACCTGACGGGCACGGATAAACTCGCGCTCAACCTTGCCCAATTCGAAGCTGTAGGCCGCAATGATGTGCTCTTTCTCGTGGTGGCTCATGCTGTGGAAAAACAGCGTGGCCTGGGAGAAGTGATCGCCGAACGACTCACTGCGCTCACGCACTTTGTTGGCATCGACGCGCTCGTAATAGGTCTCGAACCCACCATCCTGGGCGGCAGGAGGGGTTTCCTTCGGCCAACCGCCGTCAATGGAGTTGGGCTCGTAGGCCGCGCGCCCCTTGTCGATCACCGTGCGGTGCTGGGCGTCGCGCTGACCGTTGTGGAAAGGCACCACCGGCCGATTGATCGGCAACTCATGAAAGTTCGGGCCACCGAGACGGCTGATCTGCGTATCCGTGTAGGAAAACAGACGACCTTGCAGCAACGGGTCGTTGGTGAAGTCGATACCCGGCACGATATGGCCCGGGCAGAACGCCACCTGCTCGACTTCGGCGAAGAAGTTGTCGGGGTTGCGGTTAAGCACCATCTTGCCCAACGGCGTAATCGGCACCAGCTCTTCGGGGATGATCTTGGTCGGATCGAGCAGGTCGAAGTCGAACTTGTGCTCATCCTCCTCGGCGACGATCTGCACGCCCAATTCCCACTCAGGGTAGTCGCCGCTTTCAATCGCTTCCCAGAGGTCGCGACGGTGGTAATCGGTATCTTTACCGGCAAGCTTTTGCGCTTCGTCCCACACCAGGGAGCAAGTGCCGACTTTTGGATGCCAGTGGAATTTCACGAAACTCGACTTACCTTCGGTGTTGATCAGCCGGAAGGTGTGAATGCCGAACCCCTGCATTGCGCGCAGGCTTTTCGGAATGGCGCGGTCGGACATTGCCCACAGCACCATATGCGCCGATTCCGGCTGCAGAGAGACGAAGTCCCAGAACGTATCGTGGGCCGAGCCGCCGGTAGGAATTTCATTGTGCGGCTCAGGTTTTACCGCGTGGACGAAGTCGGGAAACTTGATCGCGTCCTGAATGAAAAAGACCGGCATGTTGTTGCCCACCAGGTCGAAGTTGCCTTCGTCGGTGAAGAACTTCACTGCAAAACCGCGCACGTCGCGCACCGTATCGCCGGAACCACGCGGGCCCTGCACGGTGGAGAAGCGCACAAACACCGGGGTTTTATGCTCGGGGTTACGCAGGAAGCCGGCCTTGCTCAGCGCCGAATGGTTTTCATAGGTCTGGAAATAACCATGCGCGCCAGTACCGCGGGCATGCACGATGCGCTCCGGGATGCGTTCATGGTCAAAGTGCGTGATTTTTTCACGCATGATGAAGTCTTCCAGCAGCGACGGGCCACGGGAGCCGACTTTCAGGGTGTTCTGGTTGTCGGAAATCTTCACGCCTTGGTTGGTACGCAGGGCCTGGCCGGTCGCATCGGAGCGGAATTCCTCCAGGGCCTGCAGCTTGGCGTTGGTGTTGCCACGGTCCAGGGTATCGGTGCCGGCAAGTTCACTCTTCGGCGGGGTGGCTGGCTTCTTGGTACTCATCAGACAAAACTCCTTATTCAAAGTGGCCAGAGCGGTCCCCGGCTCGTTTGAGCAAAACCCCAGGCACGGCACCTGGGAAATCGAGTTGCTTAAGTAGTGACTGACACGGTTTTGTACCGTTCCTTTTTTATGACCTTTGATCGCGTTATTGCCAAATCACTGGTTGAATGCGAAATAAATGCTAAGAAACGCTATACGGACAGGCTAAAATGCGCGCCCGGCTAACCGCTGATCCCTTTTCCATGCGCCCCACAAGGTTCGCTACGTGATCGAGTTTCATAACGTCCATAAAACCTACCGCGTCGCCGGTAAGGAAATCCCCGCCCTGCACCCCACCAGCCTGCGCGTCGAAAACGGCCAGGTGTTTGGCCTGATTGGTCACTCGGGTGCGGGAAAAAGTACTTTGCTGCGTCTGATCAATCGCCTGGAACAGCCCAGCGGCGGTCAGATCAATGTCGACGGTGAAGAAGTCACTGCACTGGACGCCAACGGCCTGCGCCGTTTCCGTCAGCAGGTCGGGATGATTTTCCAGCACTTCAACCTGCTGGCGTCCAAGACCGTTGCCGACAACGTGGCGCTGCCGCTGACCCTGGCCGGCGAATTGTCGCGCAAGGAAATCGACCAGCGCGTGGCCGAACTCCTCGCCCGCGTCGGCCTGTCGGATCACGCCAAGAAGTACCCGGCGCAGTTGTCCGGCGGCCAGAAGCAACGCGTCGGCATCGCCCGCGCCCTGGCGACCAAACCCAAGATCCTGCTGTGCGACGAAGCCACCAGCGCCCTCGACCCGCAAACCACCGCCTCGGTGCTGCAATTGCTGGCCGAGATCAACCGCGAACTGAAGCTGACCATCGTGCTGATCACCCACGAAATGGATGTGATCCGCCGCGTATGCGACCAGGTCGCCGTGATGGACGCTGGCGTGATCGTCGAGCAGGGCTCGGTCGCCGATGTGTTCCTGCACCCCAAGCACCCGACCACCAAGCGTTTCGTGCAGGAGTCCGAGCAGGTCGACGAAGGCGAGCAGCGTGATGACTTCGCTCACGTGCCAGGGCGCATCGTGCGCCTGACCTTCCAGGGCGAAGCGACCTACGCGCCGCTGCTGGGTACCGTCGCCCGCGAAACGGGTGTGGACTACAGCATCCTCGCCGGGCGTATCGACCGCATCAAAGACATCCCCTACGGGCAACTGACTCTCGCCGTCACGGGTGGCGATATGGAAGCCGCGTTTGCGCGCTTCACCGCCGCTGACGTCCACATGGAGGTCCTGCGCTAATGGAAGTCCTGTTGAGTTTCTTCGCCAATATCGACTGGTCCGAAATCTGGCTGGCCACCGGCGACACCATGACCATGCTGTTCGGTTCGCTGTTCTTTACCGTCGTGCTGGGCCTGCCGCTGGGCGTGCTGTTGTTCCTGACCAGTCCGCGCCAACTGTTCGAGCAGAAAGGACTGTACGCACTGCTGTCGCTGATCGTGAACATTCTGCGTTCGCTGCCGTTCATCATCCTGCTGATCGTGATGATCCCGTTCACCGTGCTGATCACCGGGACTTCGCTGGGCGTGGCCGGCGCCATTCCGCCATTGGTGGTGGGCGCGACGCCGTTCTTTGCGCGCCTGGTGGAAACCGCCTTGCGTGAAGTGGACCGCGGCATCATCGAAGCCACTCAGTCCATGGGCGCCAGCACCCGCCAGATCATCACCAACGCCCTGTTGCCTGAAGCCCGCCCGGGTATTTTCGCGGCGATCACGGTGACGGCGATTACACTGGTTTCCTACACGGCGATGGCCGGCGTAGTCGGTGCCGGCGGCCTGGGCGACCTGGCGATCCGCTTCGGTTACCAGCGTTTCCAGACCGATGTGATGGTGGTCACCGTGGTGATGCTGTTGGTGCTGGTGCAAATTCTGCAAACCGTCGGCGACAAGCTGGTGGTGCACTTTTCTCGAAAATAACGGCCATTGCCGGCCAACTGCCGGCAGATGTCCGAACAAGGAGCTTGTTGGATGAAAAAACTACTGGTTGCTTTCGCCGCCGTTGCCGCGTTTTCCGCCCACGCCGCCGAGACCATCACGGTCGCCGCGTCGCCGGTGCCGCACGCGGAAATCCTCGAATTCGTGAAGCCTGCCCTCGCCAAAGAAGGCGTGGACCTGCAGGTCAAAGTCTTCACCGACTACGTGCAGCCCAACGTACAGGTGGCCGAGAAGCGCCTGGATGCCAACTTCTTCCAACACCAGCCGTACCTGGATGAGTTCAACAAGGCCAAGGGCACTCACCTGGTGAGCGTCGGCGCGGTGCACCTGGAGCCCCTGGGCGCCTACTCGAGCAAGTACAAGAAGCTGGAAGACCTGCCAAGCGGCGCCAACGTCGTGATCCCGAACGACGCCACCAATGGTGGCCGTGCGCTGTTGCTGCTGGCCAAGCACAACCTGATCACCCTGAAGGACCCGACCAACATCCTGTCGACCATCAAGGACATCACCGCCAACCCGAAAAACCTGAAATTCCGCGAACTGGAAGCCGCCACCCTGCCGCGCGTGCTGACCCAGGTCGACCTGGCGCTGATCAACACCAACTACGCGCTGGAAGCCAAGCTGGATCCGTCCAAGGATGCGCTGGTGATCGAAGGCAATGACTCGCCTTACGTGAACATCCTGGTGACCCGCGAAGACAACAAAGACTCGGACGCCGTGAAGAAGCTGGTTGCAGCCCTGCACACGCCTGAAGTGAAAGCCTTCATCCTCGAGAAGTACAAAGGCGCGATCCTGCCGGCGTTCTGATTCGAAGCACCGAAGAGCAAAAAATGTGGGAGCGGGCTTGCTCGCGAAAGTGCAGTGTCAGTCGACTTATCAGTGACTGTACCGATGCTTTCGCGGGCAAGCCCGCTCCCACATTTGTTTTGGGTTGCCCGTAGATCAGGGCTCCCACAAGGCCGTGGGGTAGAGGCGCCGGACTTATGGACGCTTCAACAATCCCGGCAATTGCGCCACCAGCTTCTGGTTGTTCAACGGTGCGCGGATGAATCCACGCTGTGTGCCGTCAGGACCGATCAGCGCGAGGTTGCCGCTGTGGTCGACGGTGTAGTTGGGCTTGCTGGTATCGGCCGGGATAAACGGGATGCTCACGGCATTCGAGACCTTCTGCACATCGTCCACATTCGCGCCGGTCAGGCCTTCGAACTGCGGATCGAAGTAACCCAGGTACTGCTTGAGCTGGGCCGGGGTATCGCGGTTCGGGTCGACGCTGACCAGGATCACCTGCAGCTTATCCACCGCCTCCTTGGGCAGCTCGCTCTTGATCTGGCGCAGCTGGGCGAGGGTGGTAGGGCAGATGTCCGGACAGAAGGTGTAGCCGAAGAACAGCAGGCTCCACTTGCCCTTCAACTCATTGACCACCACCGGCTGGCCGTCCTGGTTGGTCATGCTCACCGGCGGCAGCTGACGGCTCTGCGGCAGCAGGATGATGCCGGCATCGATCAGTGCGGTCGGGTCGCCCTGGCCTTTGCCCGAGAGCACTTTGTTGACGGTCAGGCCCATGATCAACGCGACGATGGCCACCAGGATAAACACGGTTTTTTGAGTTCGAGTCATAGGTTCAACAGTAAGTAGTGGTCTACGAGCAGGGCGATAAACAGAAGGAACAAGTACGCGATAGAGTACTTGAACGTGTTGATCGCCGCGTGCGGCTGAGCGCCACGGTACAGCACCCAGGCCCATTGCAGAAAGCGTCCGCCCAAAACCAATGCACAGGCCAGGTACAGCAGGCCGCTCATGTGGATGACGTAGGGCATCAGGCTCACCGCCAGCAGGACGAAGGTGTAGAGCAGGATATGCACCTTGGTGTAGTGCTCGCCGTGGGTGACCGGCAGCATCGGAATATCGGCCTTGGCATATTCCTCCTTGCGGTGGATGGCCAGGGCCCAGAAATGCGGCGGGGTCCAGGCGAAGATGATCAACACCAGCAGGAGGGGTTCGGCGCTGATATGGCCGGTGACGGCGACCCAACCCAGCAACGGCGGCGCGGCCCCCGCCAAACCGCCGATGACGATATTCTGCGGCGTCGCGCGCTTGAGAAAGCCGGTGTAGATCACCGCATAGCCGAGCAGGGAAGCCAGCGTCAGCCAGGCGGCCAGCGGGTTGGTGAACGCCAGCAGCAAGGCCAGGCCCGCAACCGCCAGAAAGCCTGCAAAAGCCAGCGCCGCCACCGGCGATACCCGCCCTTCGGCCATCGGCCGTTTGTGCGTGCGCGCCATCACCGCATCAATGCGCCGATCCACTACATGGTTGACCGCCGCCGCGCCGCCGGCACACAGGGCAATGCCCAGGTTGCCGAAGACCAGCACCGCCCACGGCACGCCGGCGCGGGTAGCGAGGAACATCCCCACCAGCGAGGTGATAAGCATCAACACCACCACTTTCGGCTTGGTCAGCTCCAGGTAGTCACGCCAGATCGCCTGGCCGTGACGCGCGCCGATCAAGGTCGCCATGGCATCTCTCCTTTAAGGGTGATCAGGCCTGACACCTGTTTGCGCGGGATAAACCGCCAGCCGAACGGCAGCTGGTTGCGCACCCGTACCAGGCTGGTACGCGCGTGGTAATTGACCAGCACCAAGGTCAACAGCAACGCCGCGCCCCCGGCGTTATGGCCGACGGCTACCGGCAGCGGCAGATGGAAATACACATTGCTCAGGCCCAGGCCGATCTGCGCCGCCAGGGCAATCAACAATAGGCCCGCGAGCCGCGTCATGCCCACCGCGCGCAGCTGCCAGGCCAGCCCCAGCAACACCAGGGTGACCAACACCGCGCCGATGCGATGGGTGAGATGGATGGCGGTTCGCGCATCGCTGTCGAGCTGGCCGCCGAGATAATTGGGGCCGATGTGCTGGGTCAGGTGGAAACCATTGGCGAAGTCCGCCGCCGGCCACCACTGGCCGTGGCAGGTAGGCAAATCGATACAGGCCACCGCCGCGTAGTTGGAACTGACCCAGCCGCCCAGGGCGATCTGGCCGATCACCAGCACCAGGCCAGCCGTCGCCCAATATTGCAGGCGCTTGGGCACGATCAACGCGGGCAGCACTCCCGACAGGCGCAGCGTCAGCAGGAACAACAGGCTCAAGGTCGCGAAACCGCCCAGCAAATGCCCCGTGACCACCTGCGGCCACAGCTTCAACGTCACCGTCCACATGCCAAAGGCCGCCTGCGCGAACACCACCGCCAATACAAATAACGGCAGCTTCACCGGCTGGCCCGGATCACGTCGATGACTCCACGAACGCGCCGCCAGCAGCACGATCAGCAGGCCCAAGGTGCCGGCGAAGTAGCGATGGGTCATCTCGGCCCAGCCCTTGTCCGCCTCCACCGGCGTGTCCGGGAAATGCAGCTCGGCATGCGCCAGTTGGGCCTCGGTCTTGGGCACGCTGATAAAGCCGTAGCAACCCGGCCAGTCCGGGCAACCGAGACCGGCGTGGGTCAGGCGCGTATACGCGCCGAGCAGCACCACAATCAGCGCCAGCAGAGTGGCAAACAACGCGAGGCGAAATCCAGGCTTGGCCATGACGATGCCCTTATCCGATATTCGACAGTTTCAGCAGATGGCGCAGGTCGTTGAGCAAGTCCTTGCCCTTGACCTTGGCGTCGTAGCGCAGCACCAGGTTGCCGTGCGGGTCGACGATCCACAGTTGCGCATCGCCCGGCGCGGCGGCGTCCTTGGTGAAGGTCGACAGGTCCAGCGAGTAGCGCTGCAGTTGTGGATATTCAGCCTTGAGCTTGGCCTCGTAGTCGGTGCTCACCGGCTGCGCGCTGGCCAAGGCGTGGCTGGCGCGCGATGCATCCCGGCCGAGGCTGATTTGCAGCTGGCGCGCCAGGTACACCAGTTGCTGGCAATCGGCGGCGCAGGCCGTGGGCGCCGTGACCAGCAGTTGCCAACGCTCTTCATCCGCCTGCACGCCGATATCGGCGCGGGTCTGGCCGTTGCCGATCAGTTCGCCGTGGTAACTGCGGTTGTCCGGCACCCAGAACTGCAGCTTGTACATGAAGGTGGCCAGCGCCATCGGGCCGATCACCATCATCAGGATCAGGATCAGCTGCCAGCGGCCTTTACGCCGATTGAGCGGTTCAGACATGTTGAGTGGATTCATGGCCGCTCCCATGGTGCTTCTCCTTTGTGTTGTGCCATCCGAGGTAGAGGTAAAGGGCCAGCAGCGCCAATGCCATGGCGAACCACTGCACCGCGTAGGCCAGGTGCTTTTCCGGGCCCATGGCTACGATGGGCCAGGTGATTTCGTACGTACCAGGGCCAGCTTCGGCGCGCAGCTCGTAGGCAAAACCGCTACGCCCAAGCTCAGCCCACAGCGCGTCGGGGTGCAGGGCGGTCAGCAAGCGCGGCCATTGCGCGCTCGTCGGGTCGGCGTGCAACTGGAAGGTTTCACCCGGTGCGACGTACACCCAGGCATCGAGATTCACCGGCTGTTCAGGCGTGGTGAACACCGGCGGGGTGCGCCGGTCGGGCCAGGGCAGCCAGCCACGATTGAGCAATAACCACAGGCCGCTGGCCTGGTCGTGGAAAGGTTGCAGCAGCTCTACGCCAGCCTTGCCATCGCGCATGCGGTTGTCCAGCAACACGCTGTGCTCGGCGTCGAATTGCCCGCGCAGACGGACCCGGCGGAAAGCCGGATCAGCCATCTCGCTCAGTTGTGTGCTGCTGACGGGATCGGCCACCCGCCGCTCGGCATAACTGTCCACCAGCAGCTGTTTTTCATGCCCCCGAGACAGTTGCCAGAACCCCAGGCCCACCATCAACGGCAGCAACACCAGCACCACCAATGTCGGTGCGAGCCCTGGGCGAAAGCGTTTCATGGCGCTGGCTATACTTGTTTTCATTGCCCGCCCATCCCATTGGAGCCAGACCATGCTCAAAGCCGTCATTGCCCTGATGCTGATCGCGACTGTCGTGAGCCTGTTCAGTGGCTTGTTCTTTCTGGTCAAGGACGAGGGCAACTCCAACCGCCTCGTCACTGCCTTGACTGTGCGTGTGGTGCTGGCCGCGATCACCGTGGGGCTGATCGCCTGGGGCTTTTTCAGCGGCCAGCTGGTATCGCATGCACCGTGGTAAGGCGCGCTACAGCACGTAGACGAAGAAAAACAGCCCGATCCACACCACATCCACAAAGTGCCAGTACCAACTGGCGGCCTCGAAACCAAACTGGTGCTCGGCATTGAAATGCCCGCGCAGGATGCGCATGAGCATCACAAACAGAATGATCGTGCCGATGGTCACGTGGGCACCGTGAAAGCCGGTGAGCATGAAGAACGTCGCGCCGTACACACCCGAACCGAGTGTCAGACCGAGCTCTTTGTAGGCATGCATGTACTCCTCGGCCTGGAAGCCCAGGAACGCCCAACCCAGCAGCACCGTGAGCGCCAGCCAGATTTTCAGCGCGCCGCGATGGCCTTTGCGCAAGGCATGGTGGGCCAGGGTGATGGTCACGCTGGAGCTGACCAGCAAGATCGTGTTGACCAGCGGCAGGCCCCACGGGCTGATGGTGCCCTCCGGTGCGGGGTACATTTTCGGGTCAGGGTTGTTGAGCAGCGGCCAGGTGAACTCGAAGTTCGGCCACAGCATGTGCGCGATGCCCTTGTGCCCTTCGCCGCCCAACCAGGGGCCGGACATGTGCCGCACGTAAAACAGCGCCCCGAAGAACGCGACAAAGAACATCACCTCGGAAAAGATGAACCAGGTCATGCCCCATCGAAACGAGCGGTCCATCTGCGGGCTGTACAAACCGGCGCGACTTTCCTTGATCACCGCGCCGAACCAGCCGAACAACATGTAGGCCAGCAGCAGGCCACCGACAAAGAAGATCCACGGGCCGTGGGACTCCGGGCGCGCCGCCTTCAGGTCGTTGAACCACACAGCCAGGCCGTACACCGTGATGAGCATGCCCAGGGTAGCAATTATTGGCCATTTGCTTTGCGCTGGTACGTAGTACGTATCATGAGTCGACATGTATTCGCTCTCCTGATTGAGCGGGCAAACAGTAGCTAGCCGCCGCTATGGACAGCCACCGGCGGTTGGCGCGCAGTGATATCAAACAGCGTGTACGCCAGGGTCAAATGCTTCACATCCTTGGGCATGTCGCGGTCGACAATGAAACGCACCGGCATTTCGATGCGCTGGCCTGGCTGCAGCACTTGCTGGGTGAAGCAAAAGCATTCGGTCTTGTGGAAGTACATCGCCGCTTCGGCCGGGGAAATGCTCGGTACAGCCTGGGCGGTCATGGCTTTGTCGGTAGGGTTGTAGGCCACGAACAGCATTTCGGTGACGGCACCCGGATTGACCACCACCTCATCGGCCTTGGAATGAAATTCCCAGACCATGTCGATGGCATTGGTCGACAGGAACTGCACCCGCACCTGCCGCGTGGCGTCGACGACCTGCTCGCCCTCGTACTGCCCGGCGGTCTTGCCGTTGATACCGAATGCCTTGCACATCACGTCGTAGATCGGCACCAGCGCAAAGCCGAAGCCGAACATCGCCACCACCAAGATCAGCAGGCGGGTGACCAGGCGCTTGGTGGGGATCGACTCAAGCATGACGATCACCCGCTCTTGGCTTTTCTGTAGGGGCTGACTTGCCTGCGATAGCGATGTACCAGTCGCCCAATCCATCAACTGTCAGGCCCTCATCGCAGGCAAGCCAGCTCCCACAGGAGACCCTGGCAGCCTGCGCCAAGCTGTTCACTTGACCTCCGGCGGAGTAGTAAAGGTGTGGTAGGGCGCTGGCGAGGGGATGCTCCACTCCAGGCCTTCCGCGCCATCCCAGGGCTTGGCCGGCGCGGGCGGGCCACCACGGATGCACTTGATCACGATGAACAGGAAGAAGATCTGCGTCGCGCCAAACATGAAGGCGCCGATCGAGGAGACCATGTTGAAGTCGGCGAACTGCAGGTTGTAGTCCGGCACACGGCGCGGCATGCCAGCCAGCCCGACGAAGTGCATCGGGAAAAACGCCATGTTCATGCCGATGAAGGACAGCCAGAAGTGCAGCTTGCCGAGGGTTTCGTCGTACATGTGGCCGGTCCATTTCGGCAGCCAGTAGTAGGCCGAGGCGAAGATGCCGAAGATCGCACCGGGCACCAGCACGTAATGGAAGTGCGCCACCACGAAATAGGTGTCGTGGTATTGGAAGTCCGCCGGGGCAATCGCCAGCATCAGCCCGGAAAAGCCGCCGATGGTGAACAGGATCACGAAGGCCACGGCAAACAGCATCGGCGTCTCGAAGGTCAGCGAGCCTTGCCACATGGTGCTGACCCAGTTGAATACCTTCACCCCCGTCGGCACCGCAATCAGCAGCGTGGCGTACATGAAGAACAACTCGCCCACCAGCGGAATGCCGACCACGAACATGTGGTGCGCCCACACGATGAACGACAGGAACGCGATGCTCGCCGTGGCGTACACCATCGACGTATAGCCGAACAGCGGCTTGCGCGAGAACGTCGGGATGATCGAACTGACGGCACCAAAGGCCGGCAGGATCATGATGTACACCTCGGGGTGGCCGAAGAACCAGAACACATGCTGGAACAGCACGGGGTCGCCACCGCCGGCGGCACTGAAGAAGCTGGTGCCGAAGTGGATGTCCATCAGCATCATGGTCACGCAACCGGCCAGCACCGGCATCACCGCGATCAGCAGGAACGCAGTGATCAGCCACGTCCAGACGAACAACGGCATCTTCATCAGGGTCATGCCGGGGGCGCGCAGGTTGAGGATGGTGGCGACCACGTTGATCGCGCCCATGATCGAACTGATACCCATCAAGTGAATCGCGAAGATGAAGAAGGTCACGCTTTCCGGCGCGTAGGTGGTGGAGAGGGGCGCGTAGAAGGTCCAGCCGAAGTTCGGCCCGCCACCCGGAGTGAACAGGGTCGACACGAGCAACAGGAACGCCGCCGGCAACAGCCAGAAACTGAAGTTGTTCATGCGCGGCAGGGCCATGTCCGGCGCGCCGATCATCAGCGGAATCATCCAGTTGGCCAGGCCGACGAACGCTGGCATCACCGCGCCGAACACCATGATCAGGCCGTGCATGGTGGTCATCTGGTTGAAGAACGCCGGCTCGACGATCTGCAGGCCGGGCTGGAACAACTCGGCGCGGATCACCATGGCGAACGAACCGCCGAGCAGGAACATGGTGAAGGCGAACCACAGGTACATCGTGCCGATGTCCTTGTGGTTGGTCGTCAGCACCCAGCGCATCAAACCCTTGGCGGGGCCGTGGGCATGGTCACTGGCGTGGCCATGGTCATCGATCACAGTGCTCATGGCCGTTCTCCTGCAAGCGAGTGGGCGGGGCGGTTCGGGGCATACGCAATGAAGGAGGTCATTTGCTTTCCGCCTGCTTGATGGCCAGCACGTCTTTAGGCGTGACCATGTCGCCTTTGTTGTTGCCCCAGGCATTGCGCTCGTAGGTCACCACCGCGGCGATATCCACTTCCGAGAGCTGCTTGCCGAACGCCGCCATGGCGGTGCCGGGCTTGCCGAAGTAAACGCGGTGCAGGTGATCTTCCTTGGGCCCGGTGGCAATCGGCGAGCCCTTGAGCGCCGGGAACATCGGTGGCAGGCCCTGGCCTTCGGCCTGGTGACAGGCCACGCAGGTGGTGTGGTAGACCTTGTCGCCGCGCGCCACCAGCTCTTCCAGCGTCCACTCCTTGGAAGTCAGTTCCTTGAGCTTGGCCGCCTCTTCCTTGCGCTCGCCGAGCCAGGTGTCGTAGTCCGCCTTGGACTTGACCTCGACCACGATGGGCATGAAGCCGTGATCCTTGCCGCACAACTCGGCGCACTGGCCGCGGTAGATGCCGGGCTTCTCGATACGGGTCCAGGCCTCGTTGACGAAACCGGGGATGGCGTCACGCTTGACCGCAAAGGCCGGCACCCACCAGGAGTGGATCACGTCGGCGGCGGTCACCAGGAAACGCACCTTGGCGCCCACCGGCAGCACCAGTGGCTGGTCGACCTCCAACAGGTAATGCTCGCCCTTGACCGCCTGGTTATGGATCTGCTCGGCGGGCGTGGCCAGGTTGCTGAAGAACTCCACGTCCTGGCCCAGGTATTTGTAATGCCACTTCCACTGATAGCCGGTGACCTGGATATCGATGTCCGATTCACTGCTGTCGTAGATATTGATCAGGGTCTTGGTCGCCGGAATGGCCATCGCGATCAGAATCAGCAAGGGCACCACGGTCCAGAGAATTTCCACGGTGGTGCTCTCGTGGAATTTGGCCGCGACCTGGCCCGTGGACCGGCGGTGAACGATCATCGACCAGAACATCGCGCCAAACACAACAATGCCGATCACCACACAGATCCAGAAAATGGTCATGTGCAGGTCAAACACAGCGTGACTGACTTCAGTCGCCCCTGGCGCCATATTCGTTGTCCAGGCGGCGTGCGCCTGGCCGAATACCGACCACAACAGGAGGCCCATCCAAACGTGTGGATGTCGCATCATTGCGGGTTCCCCTTATCGTTCTTGTTATCCCGCCGGTTTGCACCTGCGTCGAAGGGAGCGGCTTCCATACTGCTTACAACCGCTTAGCCTTGCCTGCTCATGCAGTCTGGCGTCATCAGCTAATCGCGTACAAATCCGAGTATAGACAGGCTCTGCAACCCCGCAATGTGTAGGGGCAAATGAGCAAAAATGACTGGTCGAAGCCAATAAAACCGGGGGCGGAATCGTTTATCCGACGAACGATGGCAATTCGATATAACGCACGCGCATAACCATGAAATAATTATGACAAATGCGTCTTAGGCGCTCGTATAAACGAGCTACCTTATCCTCTCCCTTTTCCTACGCCTGTTTCACTGGAGCTTTCATGAACACCGCCGCATTGCGCGAGCAGATTTCCCGTGCCCATCAACACGAAGCCAGCACTGGCCAGCTTGCCCAGCAACTGGAAAAACAATTGCCGCACCTGCATTCGGCCATTTCCCTGGCTGACGGTGATCGCAAGATTGTCATGACCCGCTTTGTCACCGCCTACATTGAGCTGGTCCCGGACCTGCTGGAAGCCGCCAACGACGTGGCCCGCGAAGCCGGTATCGAAAGCCAGATCAAGCCGGTGCTGAAAATCGCCGAGCATTTCTTCCTGCAACCGCCGGCGATCCTGGCCGGTCACGAAGGCCTGGACGGCTTGCTCGACGAGGCCTACCTGGCCCATCGCCTGGTGGAAGAAGTCAACGATCTGTATATCAAGCATTTCGGCCAGCCGTTGATTCCGGCCGACACCACCGTAGCCAACCTGATTGCCCACCAGCTGATCGGCGAAGAATTCGCCAACCAGCTGGATGAGGCCGTGCACCTGGCGGTAGATGAAATGCTCAACGAGGAGAGCTTTGCGCTGGAGTCAGTCGAGGCCTATCGCGAAACCCTCAAGAGCCCCAACACAGAAGCTGCATGGAAGCGCTGGCCGTGCCTGTCGCGCCAGTTGGGGGTTGAGTTGGCGCTGGAGCAGCCGGCGTAACGCTTTAGCCTGACGCAGAACAAATGTGGCAGCGGGCTTGCTTGCGAATGCGGCGTGCCAGTCACTGAATATTTGACTGATCCGCCGCCTTCGCGAGCAAGCCCGCTGCCACTTTTTTGATCCGGTTTCGTCAGCCAGCAGAAGGCGCCGAACCGATTCCCACCGTCGTACGCACCCGGCCTTCCAGCCTGCGCTTCAACCCACGAGCCTCGATCACCAGCGTCGAGCCCTTGGCGGCATTCGCCCGGCCCCATTCTTCCAGCAGCTCCAGACAGGAATGGTCGATGTAACTCAAGTTACTCAGCGGCACATGCACCGTGGTTCCCGCAGGTACCGTCGACAGCACCTGGGTCAGCATCGGCACTTTCAGGAAGGTCGCCGCACCGGTCAAGCGCAACTCCATTTCACCTGCCTGAGGCAGGTCGACCAGGCTGACTTTCAAGCGCGACGCCTTCAAGGCCAGCTTCACCAGTGTCAGCCCGAAACCCACCAGTACGCCGGTCAGCAGGTCGGTAAAGATGATCGCCAGCGCCGTCGCCGCATAGGTGAACATCGGCATCCGCCCATAGCGTCCCAACGCCCGGAACGCCTTGACGTCGACCAGCTTGATGCCGGTGTACACCAGCACACCCGCAAGGCTCGCCACCGGAATGCTTTGCAGCACACTCGAGAGCAACAGCACGAACGCAAGCAGCCACAGCCCGTGGAACATCGCCGACAAGCGCGTGGTGGCGCCCGCCTGTACGTTGGCCGAACTGCGCACGATCACACCGGTCATCGGCAGGGCGCCGACCAGGCCACATAGCATGTTGCCTACACCTTGAGCGGACAATTCCTTGTCAAAATCAGAACGCTGCCCACTGTGCATGCGGTCGACCGCCGCCGCAGACAGCAAGGTTTCGGCGCTGGCGATAAACGCCACGGCGAACGCGGCGATCAACAGTTGTGGATCGGCCAGGTTCAGCAGGTCGCTGGGACGCAACCAGTCGATGGCATCGGCGAGGTTTTCCGGGACCTCCACGCGCTTGACCTGTAACGCCAGCAACAAGCTGGCACCCGTTGCCAGGCCTACGCCCAACAGCGCGCCTGGTACAAAGCGCAGGGTTTGCGGGCGGAACTTGTCCCACAGGTACATCACCAGCATCGTCGAAAGCCCCAGCAAACCGGCCTGCCAACCCAGGCCGCCGCCAACAGTCGGAATGGCCTCGACCAGCGCAGCCGGGAAGCCGGCCAGGTTATCCAGTCCCGATGGCTTGGGGGCACCGTCGAGCATCACATGCACCTGCGACAGCACAATCAGCACCCCGATCCCCGCAAGCATCCCGTACACCACCGCCGGCGCCGTGACACGAAACCAGCAGCCCAGGCGCAAACGTCCAGCCACTAATTGCAGGAAGCCAGCCAGTAACAGGATCGGCCCGAGCATCAGCATGCCGTGCTGGCGCACCAGTTCGAACACCAATACCGCCAGGCCCGCCGCCGGGCCGCTGACCTGCAGCGGCGAACCTGCCAGCCAACCCACCACCAGGCCACCGATGATCCCGGTGATCAGGCCCTTGGCCGGCGGCATGCCCGAAGCAATCGCAATGCCCATGCACAACGGCAGGGCGACCAGAAACACAACCACGGACGCAAGCAGCTCCCGTGGCAGTACAGCTTTCAATTGAGCAGCACGCATGATGACTCTCCCGAGGCATTCGCCGGGCGCGGCAAAGCCTGGCTGCGTCCATGGCAGCCACCGCTTTACCCGGCAGGGAAGTGTGTTAGAAGCGCGCTTTAGGCGTCGCGGAAGGAATCGGGCCTTCGCCGCCCAATGGTCGGAACGTCGATTGATCCGCGTCGTAAGCCCGGATTTCGCTGGTCTCGATGTTGTAGATCCAACCGTGGATGAACAGGTGACCATTGGCCATGCGCGATGCCACGGAAGGGTGGGTGCGCAAATGCTGCAACTGGGCGATGACGTTTTCTTCGGTCAGCACCTTCATGCTCTCGCCTTCATTGGCGCAGTCGCAGTTGTCGTGGACCATGGTCTTGGCGACCTCGGCATGCCGCAGCCAGGCCTTGACCGTGGGCATCTTCTCGAGGCTCTCAGGGTTGAGTACCGCGCGCATGGCGCCGCAATCGGAGTGCCCGCACACAATGATGTGCTGCACGCCCAGGGCGAGCACGGCGTACTCGATGGCGGTGGAAACACCCCCGTTCATCTGACCATAGGGCGGCACTACGTTGCCGACGTTACGCGTCACGAACAGGTCGCCAGGCGAGCTCTGGGTAATCAGCTCCGGCACGATGCGCGAGTCGGCGCAGGTAATGAACATCGCCCGTGGGCTCTGGGCCGTGGCGAGTTTCTTGAAGAGTTCTTCCTGCTGGGGGAAGACGTCGTGATGGAAATGCAAAAAGCCGTCGACGATGTGCTTTAGCGCTGCATCGGCGGATTCCGCCACCTGAGGGGCAGAAGCCGACGCAGCCAACGGCTGTTTATCCTTGTCACTCATGATTCATCCTCTTGATTAATGCAGGGGGAGCTTGCAGGCAAGTTCGACGCCGGGCCATTGGAATAGTTGTAAACATCCAGAAACCCGGCTGGCGACTCATCAGTCACTCGCTGAACAAGGTAACCGCCGAAACTTAACTCAAACTGAATGAACCGCTCTAGACCGCGGGTTTCAGTGATGTCAAAACGCGACTATTTCTACTGGAAAGCAGGATACGCCCCTACAGTTTACAACAATGCCATCTGCCTGCCCGGTGGGCAAAACGCGGTGCAATCCAGATTAAACCCTTCCCGTCGGTTAAGCCCCAGACGCTTGATCGCCTTGCTGAAACGCTGGGCGAGCAAATCGGCAAACGGCCCCTCGCCGCGCATGCGCACGCCAAAACGGCTGTCATACACCTCGCCGCCGCGCACCTGGCGCACCAGGCTCATCACATGGGCCGCGCGCTGCGGGTAATGCGCCGCCAGCCACTCCTCAAATAACGGCGCCACCTCCAGCGGCAGGCGCAACATCATGTAGGCCGCACTCTGGGCCCCCGCGGCGTGGGCTTCGGTGAGCAGGCTTTCCAACTCGCTGTCGTTGATCATCGGGATCATCGGCGAGCACAGCACACCCACCGGGATGCCGGCGTCGCGCATCACCCGAATCGCTCGCAACCGCGCCTTGGGCGCCGCCGTACGCGGCTCCAGGATGCGCTTGAGCTCGTCGTCCAGGCTGGTGAGGCTGATCATCACGGCAACCAGGCGCTGCCGGGCCAGCTCGGTGAGCAGGTCGAGATCCCGCAGGATCAACGAACCCTTGGTGATGATGGTCACCGGGTGCCGATAACGCAGCAACACTTCGAGGGTTTGCCGGGTGATCCTGTACTCGCGCTCGATGGGCTGGTACGGGTCGGTATTGGAGCCCAGGTTGATCGGCGCACACACGTAGCCGGGCTTCGACAGCTGCTGTTCCAGCACGTCGGCGGCATTGGTCTTGGCGATCAGTCTGGTTTCGAAATCCAGCCCTGGCGACATATCCCAGTAAGCATGGCTGGGCCGCGCATAGCAGTAGATACAACCATGCTCGCAACCCCGATACGGGTTGATGGAGCGATCGAACGGCAGGTCCGGCGAGTTGTTGCGGGTGATGATGCTCTTGGCCGTTTCGATGCGCACTTCAGTGCCCTGGGTCGGCGGCACTTCCTGGAACCAGCCGTCGTCCTCGACCACGCTGACGGTCGGCGCAAAGCGGTTGTGCAGGTTGGTGGCCGTGCCCCGACCCCGGGGCGGCAGCGGAGTAGACATGAAAGCGCCTCGATACTGTTTTTATATACAGTATCGAGGCGCGAGGTTCCTGACCAGTGCCGTCTGGCGGTCAGGGCAGGATCAGTGCTTTTGCGTCACTTGGCCCAGGTCATCGCCCGAGGTCGTGCGCATATCACTCTTGCGCAAGTCCGCCACGTCGCTGGCCTTGACCGGCGCGCCCTTGTTGCCCCAGCTGCCGCGAACGAAACTGACCACATCCGCCACTTCCTGGTCCGACAAACGCCAGGCGAAGGCCGGCATGGTGAAGGTCGACGGTGCCGTGTGCGTCGCCGGCAAGGTGCCACCGTTCAACACGATGTTGATCAAGGACGTGGCATCCGCCGTCTGCACCACCGGGTTGCCGGCCAGCGCCGGGAAAACCCGCGTGTAGCCATGGCCGTCGGTCCGGTGGCAGGCCGCGCAGTTGTCGATATACACCGACGCGCCCGGCTTGCTGTCATCACCCTTCCACAAGGCCTCGGCCACCTGCTTGTCGTAGGCGTGCGGCTGATCCTTGGGGTCCACCGCCGGCAGGCTCTTGAGGTAGCGAGCGATAGCGGTCAGGTCGTCCTGCGACATGTATTGCATGCTGTGCACGACCACGTCGCTCATGCCGCCAAACACCGCGCTGCGATCACTGCGACCGGTCTTGAGAAATTGCACCAGTTGCTCCTCGCTCCAACTGCCGAGGCCGTCCTTGTGGTCGCCGCGCAGGCTCTTGGCGATCCAGCCTTCCAGCGGCGCGCTGCCGGACAGGAATGCATTGCCGTCAGTCGCACTCAGGGCTTTTTCCTGCATGGTCAGCGCCCGTGGCGTATGGCACGCGCCGCAGTGGCCGAGGCCTTCAACCAAGTAGGCACCGCGGCTGATCACCGGGTCGGCACCCGCCGCTGCCTGGTAGTCCGCCACCTCGGGGGCGAACATCCAGCGCCACGCCGCCAACGGCCAGCGCATGCTCAGGGGCCACGGAATATCGCTGTCCTTGTTCTCCTGCGCGACCGGCTCGACGCCCTTCATGAAGTACGCATACAACGCCTGCATATCGCTTTCGCTGACGCGCGCATAGGACGGATATGGCATTGCCGGGTAAAGCGTACTACCGCTCTTGGCGACGCCATGGCGCACGGCCTTGTCGAAGTCCTCAAAGCTGTAGTCACCCAGGCCGGTCTTGTCCGGGGTGATGTTGGTGGAATAGATCACCCCGATCGGGGTCTCCATCGGCAGGCCGCCAGCGAATGGCTTGCCGCCTTTGGCGGTATGGCAGGCCACGCAGTCACCGGCGCGGGCCAGGTATTCGCCCTGCTTGACCAGGTCGGTTTCAGCGGCGCTGATCGAACAACTGCTGAACAGCGCCAGGGAGGCGATAACGAGTGCTTTCATGGTCATCGCTCCTTATGCCTGAACCAGTGGGCCGGGGTTTTTCAGGTACTGCTCGCGGATCGCCCGTGCCGACCAATAGGTCAGGGCAGCGACCAGGCCGGTAGGGTTGTAGCCCAACCCTTGTGGGAAGGCGGACGCGCCTGGGACAAACACGTTGTGTACATCCCAGGACTGCAGGTAGCGGTTCAACGCACTGGTCTTCGGATCGGTGCCCATGATCGCGCCACCATTGAGGTGGGTGGTCTGGTAAGAGGCAGTGTTGAAGTGCTCACCGACCTTTTTGCCGAGCACGGCAATCGCCTTGGGGTTCATTGCCTGAGCGACCTTGCCCATCTTTTCCATCATGAAGCGGTTCATCTTGATGTCGTTTTCCTGCCAGTCGAACGTCATCCGCAGCAATGGCAAGCCGTAGGCATCGCGGTACACCGGGTCCAGATCCAGGTAGTTGCCCCGGTAGGATTGATGCGCGCCGTGGGAGTCCATCGACACCTGGTGGGTGTAGTAATCGGCGGTAGCGCGTTTCCAGGCACTGCCCCAGGCCGGGGTGCCCGGCGGGTTGGACGTACCGGCAATCGGCCGGCTGCCAGCCTGGTTGACCCACATCGGCGAGCCGCCCACAAAGCCGTGGGGCCCGTGGTCGAAGTTATCGGCGTTGAAGTCATCGATGGCCACGCCATTGCCGCCCGCGCCGATGAAGTTGTTGGTGTGGGTGTCCTTGTCGAAGAACGCCTTGATCGTGCCCATGTTCTGGTAGGCAAAGTTCCTGCCCACCACGCCCTCGTTGGTAATCGGGTCGTAAGGCTTGCCGATACCCGAAAGCAACATGAGGCGCACATTGTTGAACTGGAAGGAGCCGATGATCACCAGGTCCGCCGGTTGCTCGCATTCGCGACCCTGGCCGTCGATGTAGCTCACGCCCGTGGCCTTGCTCTTGGTGCTGTCGAGATTGACCTTGAGCACGTGGGAATTGGGCCGCAGCTCAAAGTTCGGCACCTGGCGCAGCGCCGGCAGGATGTTCACGTTCGGCGAGGCCTTGGAATACATGTAGCAGACATAGCCGCTGCAGAAACCGCAGAAGTTGCACGGGCCCATCTGCGCGCCGTAGGGGTTGGTGTACGGCCCCGAGGTATTGGCCGACGGCAGGTTGTAGGGTTTGTAGCCGACTTCGGCCGCCGCTTTCTGAAACAGCTGTGCGGAGACGGTGTTTTTCTGCGCTTCCAACGGGAACGGGTTGGAGCGATCCGGCGCATACGGGTTGCCGCCACGGCCTTCGCCTACGAGCTGACCTTTCACGGTCCAGGCCTGGCCTGAGGTGCCGAAGACTTTCTCCGCATAGTCGAAAAACGGCTCCAGCTCTTCGTAACTGACGCCGAAGTCCTGGATAGTCATGTCCTTGGGAATGAAGTTCTTGCCGTAGCGCTCTTCATAGTGACTGCGCATGCGCAACTCGATCGGGTCGACGCGAAAGTGCACCCCCGACCAGTGCAGGCCCGCGCCGCCCACGCCGTTGCCGGGCAAGAACGCGCCCAATTGGCGGTTGGGCAGGGCGACATCATTCACGCTATGGCGAATGGTCACGGTCTCCTTGGAGATGTCCTGGAAGAGTTTTTTACGCACGCTGTAGGTCAATTCGTCGATGACCTGCGGATAGTTGCCGTCCGGGTAAGTGTCCTGCATCGGGCCGCGCTCCAGCGCTACCACGTTGAGGCCGGCTTCCGTCAGCTCCTTGGCCATGATCGCGCCGGTCCAGCCGAAACCCACGATCACTGCATCCACTTTCTTCATGATGGTCGCCACGTTTATGCCCTCTCGCCGCGGATGGAAACAGCCGGGAAGGGGTATTGCTCGTTGCGTTCCACCCAATCCATGAAATCGGCGCGGGCGCCGGGGAAGCCGATCATGGTCCAGCCGACCATGCCTTTGTTGCCGCCGTGAATCGGGTCGCAGAAGAACCCTTCCTTGGTGTTTTGCAGCAGCAAATTGAAAAACATCTTCGCCGGCACTGTGTCGAAATGCGCGCTGACTTCACTGCCACCGGCTTCCAGGCGCCGCAACATATCGTCCTGGGTAGCGCTGTCTTGCGCAGCAAAAGCCTTACCGTTGAACGCCTTCGACCAGGCATCCGTGGCAGCAATGCCCAGGCGATAAATCTCCTTGGGCACCAACTTGCTCTGCCAGCCCATCTCGGGCGCGGCATCGGCATTGAATGGACCTTGCATGAACCACAGTGCGCCGCTGGCGTAGGGCGTGTTCATCTGGCGGTCGATGTACTCCGGCGCGCCGGCTTCCAGCGCACCGGGCCCTTGGGCGTCGGCAGGGATCAGGCGAGCGACGGCAGCGTTGAGAAACGCCCACTCTTCGGCGCTGAAATAGCTCGGTTCATAGGCCTTGTCGCTGGCCGCAGGCTTAGCCGGCGCAGCCTGGGCAGGCTCGGGCGTGGCCATCAGCATCGAACCGCCAAGGCCGGTACTGGCAACCGTGACCACCGGGATCAAGGTCAAGGATTTGCGCAGAAAGTCACGCCGGGGGTTGTCTTGATCTTGATCAGACATGGGTGCACCTCATCATGTGGTCACGGGTTTTATCAGCCGCTTCTGGGAGCAGCGTGAAGGCTTGCCAGGAAATGGGATCCAAAGGGATAGAACATATTGGCAATCAATAGTTACAAATGATAGCAGGCTAAGGATTTGAAGAATCGATTCAGCGAGAAAAACAGCCGATCCGGCGCCTCAATCACGATTCTTTGACGAGCCCCTCACGCGCCGTTGACCGCCGACAAACGACGCTAAGGCTCATCAATCAACGCCTGCTCGGTCACTCACCCATGTTCAAGATTCGATTGCTGCCAGCGCTCGGCCTGGCCTGTGTGGCGCTGCTCGCCCTCGCCCAAGCCCAAGCCCAAGCCGACGAGACTACGTCGCTGCGCTCCCCGGAGTGGGCCCAACCCGTGGGCAATCAATTCAACCTGCACCAGATGACGCCCACGCTCTATCGCAGTGCGCTGCCGGACAGCAGTGCGTTGCCGGTCTTGAAAAACCTGAAGATCGGTACGGTGATCAACTTTCTGCCGGAATCCGATTCGGCCTGGCTGAAGAACGCTGATATCAAGCAGGTGCAACTGACCTACCGCACCAACCATGTCGATGACGCCGACGTTCTCACTGCGCTGAGGGCCATTCAGGCTGCCGAGGCCAACGGCCCGGTGCTGATGCATTGCAAGCATGGCTCAGACCGCACCGGCCTGATGGCGGCGATGTATCGCGTGGTGATCCAGGGATGGAGCAAGGAAGACGCGCTGAACGAGATGACCTTAGGGGGGTTCGGCGGCAGCAGTGGCTTCAAGGACGGTGTTCGCTACATGATCCAGGCGGATGTCGACAAGTTGCGCACGGCCTTGGCGAATGGTGATTGCAGCACCAGTGCGTTTGCACTGTGCTCGATGAAGGATTGGATTTCGACAACGAACAAGACTGAAGAGCAACTGTAGGAGCCTGCCTGCGAAGCAAGTACGCGGTGTTTCAGTCACACCGCGTTGGGGCTATCGCAGGCTAGCCAGCGCCGCCAGGAAGGAGGCTTCAGTCTTTTTTCAGCTTGGGATTGGGAAAGAACTGCACCGCCTGCACCTTTGGATCCGGCGCTTTCAACGCCGAGGTGTTGACCCGCGTACCCAACTCCTTGGGCACCGACAACCCTTGGTCATTCAGCGTATCGGTATACCCGCAGGCCACACACTCGCGGTGCGGCACGTTGTCTTCAGTCCACATCTTGAGCTTGTCCGGCTCGCTGCACGCCGGGCAGACCGCCCCGGCGATAAATTGCTTTTTGGTAATCACAGGCCCTTCACTCATGCTGCCGCGTCCTCACTCAGGCCGCTGTGGCGCAAGAGTGCGTCAATCGACGGCGCCCGTCCGCGGAAGTCGACGAACAGCACCATCGGCGCCTGCGAGCCGCCACGGGCGAGGATCGCCTCGCGGAATGCGCGGCCGGTCTCGGCATTGAGCACGCCGTCTTCCTCGAACTTGGAGAAGGCATCCGCCGACAGTACTTCGGCCCATTTATAGCTGTAGTAACCCGCCGCATAACCGCCGGCGAAGATGTGCGCAAAGCTGTTCGGGAAGCGGTTGTAGGCGGGCGGACGCATCACCGAGACCTCGTCACGCACGCCTTCGAGCACTTGCGCCACGCTGCGGCCATCGCCGTGAGTGGCATGCAGTTCGAAGTCGAACAGCGAGAACTCCAGCTGGCGCACCATCATCAGGCCCGACTGGAAGTTTTTTGCCGCGAGCATTTTTTCCAGCAGGTCCTGGGGCAGCGGCTCGCCGGTTTCATAGTGGCCGGAGATCAGTGCGAGGCCTTCCGGCTCCCAGCACCAGTTCTCCATGAATTGGCTCGGCAATTCCACCGCATCCCAAGCCACGCCGTTGATACCGGACACGCCGGCATGTTCGACGCGGGTCAGCAGGTGGTGCAGGCCGTGGCCGAATTCGTGGAACAGGGTGGTCACTTCATCGTGGGTCAACAGGGCAGGCTTGCCGCTGTCGGCCGGGGTGAAATTGCACACCAGGTTGGCGACCGGGCTTTGCAGCACGCCGTCGAGGGTGCGACGACGATCGCGCGCACCGTCCATCCAGGCACCGCCACGCTTGTTGGCGCGGGCGTACAGGTCGAAGAAGAAGCGGCCGACATGCTGGCCGTTTTCCTTGATTTCAAACAGGCGGACATCCGGGTGCCAGGTGTCGAAGCCTTTTTGCTCGGCAATCTCGATGCCGTACAGACGCTGCACGATGGCAAACAGGCCGCCGAGTACTTTGTCGATCGGGAAATAGGCGCGCAGGGCTTCTTGCGACACGCTGTAGCGCTGCTCGCGAAGTTTTTCGCCGTAGAAACCGCTGTCCCAGCTTTGCAGGTCGGCGCAGCCTTGTTCGGCGGCGTAGGCCCGCAGTTGCTGCAGATCCTGGGCGGCAAACGGCTTGCTGCGCTTGGCCAGGTCACGCAGGAAGGTCAACACCTGGTCGCTGGACTCAGCCATTTTGGTCGCCAGGCTCAGCTCGGAGAACGAGGCGTAGCCGAGCAGCTTGGCCAGTTCCTGACGCAGGTCGAGGATCTGTTCCATCACCGGGCCGTTATCATTATGACCGGCGTTCGGGCCTTGGTCCGACGCACGGGTGCAGTACGCCGCGTAGACTTCTTCACGCAGGGCGCGCTCCTGGGCGTAGGTCATCACCGCGTAGTAGCTCGGGAACTCCAGGGTGATCAGCCAGCCATCCAGGCCTTTGGCCTGGGCGGCGGCAGCCATCTGCGCCTTGGCCGAATCGGTCAGGCCGGCGAGGGTGGCTTCATCGGTAACGTGTTTGGTCCAGGCCTGGGTGGCGTCCAGCAGCTGATTGGAAAACTTGCTGCCCAACTCGGACAGCTTGCTCTGCACTTCGGCGTAGCGCTTTTGCTGCTCAGGCGGCAGATCGATACCCGACAGGCGGAAGTCGCGCAGGGAATGTTCCAGGATGGTTTTTTGCGCCACGTCGAAACCGGCAGCCTCCGGGCTGTTGGCCAGGGCTTCGAAGGCCTGGAACAGTTCGCGGTTCTGGCCCATCTCGGTGGAATAGGCGCTCAACGCCGGCAGGCAAGCCTCGTAGGCTTCGCGCAGCTCGGCGCTGTTGCACACGGCGTTGAGGTGGCTGACCGGGCTCCAGGCGGCGCCCAGGCGGTCGTTCAGTTCGTCCATGGCCAGCACCAGGCCTGCCCATGTCGGATTTTTACCCTGGCTTTGCAGGATGCCTTCGATGGCGACACGGTTGTCGGCGAGGATCTGTTCGATGGCCGGCTGCACGTGCTCGGCACGGATCGCAGAGAACGGCGGCAGGTCGTAAGACTGCAGAAGAGGGTTGTTCGCGCTCACGGTTGGCACCTTGGCTGAAGAAACATGTAAGAACAAAGATGGGGCCATCTTAATTACAATCAACGCCCACCGCAGCTATCAGCACATAAGAGAGAGGCTATCGTGACCCTTCGCACCTATCAGAACCACACGCCAACCCTGGGCGCCGGGGCTTTTGTCGATATTTCGGCGGTGGTGATCGGCGATGTCGAAATCGGCACCGACAGCTCGGTCTGGCCGCTGACCGTGATTCGCGGCGACATGCACCGCATCCGTATCGGCGCGCGCACCAGCGTGCAGGATGGCTGCGTGCTGCACATTACCCACGCCGGGCCCTTCAATCCTGACGGCTTCCCGCTGCTGATCGGCGATGACGTGACCGTCGCCCACAAAGTCATGCTGCATGGTTGCAGCGTCGGCAACCGGGTGTTGATCGGCATGGGCAGCATCGTGATGGACGGCGCCGTGGTGGAGGACGACGTGATCATCGGCGCCGGCAGCCTGGTGCCGCCTGGCAAGAAACTCGACAGCGGCTTTTTGTACGTGGGTAGCCCGGTTAAACAAATCCGCGCGCTGACTGACAAGGAGCGTGCCTTTTTCACCTACAGCGCCGCGAACTACGTGAAGCTCAAAGACCTGCACCTGGCGGAAGGATTCGATCAATGACCCTCAACTACTCAACCGTCCTGTTCGACCTGGATGGCACCCTCACCGATCCGCGCGAGGGCATCACCCGTTCGATCCAGTACGCCCTCGGCAAGCTGGGGATCGATGAGCCGGACCTGACCAAGCTCGAACACTTCATCGGCCCGCCGCTGTTGCAGGCGTTCATGCAGTTTTATGGCTTCGACGAGGCCAAGGCGTGGGAGGCGGTGAATTTCTACCGTGAGCGCTTCAAGGTCACCGGCCTGTATGAAAACCGCGTGTTCGACGGCGTGATGCCACTGCTGGAAGACTTGGGCAACCAGGGTCGCCAGCTCTATGTAGCAACGTCCAAGCCTTGGGTGTTTGCCCGCGAGATCGCTCGGCATTTCGACTTCGCCAAGCACTTCAAGGTGATCTACGGCAGCGAGCTGGATGGGACGCGGACCAACAAGGTTGAGCTGATTGCGCACTTGATCAGCGAGGAAGGCCTTGATCCTTCGACCACCCTGATGATTGGCGACCGCAAGCATGACCTGATCGGCGCCCGCAGCAATGGCCTGGATTCGGCGGCGGTCGGCTATGGATTTGGCAGTTTTGCAGAGTTGAATGCCGAGGCGCCGACCTGGCATTTCGAAACGCTGGCCGAGATGCACCAGGCATTTTTGCCGCGCGCTTGAGACCGCCTTCGCAGGCAAGCCAGCTCCCACATTTGATCTTCTTACACCCGAGGCCCCGAGTCATACCAGGAGCCCCCTGTGGGAGCGGGCTTGCTCGCGAATGCGGGCTGGCAGTTGATGCCGTGCATGCCTGACCCACCGCCTTCGCAGGCAGGCCAGCTCCCACATTGGGTCTTCTTACACCCGAGGCCCCGAGTCATACCCGGAGCCCCCTGTGGGAGCGGGCTTGCTCGCGAAGGCGGGCTGGCAGTTGATGCATTCGAAGCTGACCCACCGCCTTCGCAGGCAAGCCAGCTCCCACACTCGATCTTCATACCCCCAAGACCCCGAGTCATACCTGGAGCCCCCTGTGGGAGCGGGCTTGCTCGCGAAGGCGGGCTGGCAGTTGATGCCGTGCATGCCTGACCCACCGCCTTCGCAGGCAAGCCAGCTTCCACATTGGATCTTCTTACACCCGAGGCCCCGAGCCATACCCGGATCCCTCTGTGGGAGCTGGCTTGCCTGCGAGAGGCCCTGATGGCCCCGTACCCTCCAACTGCCTCAACGCCGCCTTGCGCTGCGCCTGCGGCAACCGCCCCAGTTGCTCGACCGCCGCATAAAACTTCAGCCAATCCCCGCCCTGCTGCGCATACAACGCCGCAAACGCCGGCACCCATTGGTCATACAGCCCAAACGGCAGCAACCGCGCATTGTTCATCGGCTGGTTGATCCACACGTCATAACGCTTGTCTCCGCCCCACTGGCTATCACGCAGTTGCCGATAATCACTGCGCAAACGCTCGAATTCCGCCGCCTTGGCCTGGCGCATCACCTCGCCAGACAGGGGCTGCGCATAGAGTTTTTCCAGGCGTTGACGGGTCTCGAGGATCAGCCGGGTGAATTGGTCACGCTGCGCCACCGCCGAGTCGCTGAGGGGCGCCAGGCCCCGTGCCGCGCGCCATTGGCGGGTGCCTTCCTGTTCGACGAAATTGGCGAATGACTCGTTGAACTCAGTGTCATCCTTCACATAGAAACGCTGGTGCGCCAACTCGTGGAAGATCAGCGTGGCCAGGCGCTCGTCACCCCAGTTCGTCATCGAATTCATGATCGGGTCGTTGAACCAGCCCAGGGTGGAATAGGCCTCGACGCCACCGATCGAGACATCCATGCCCTGTTGCTTCAACAGCGCCGCCTCTCCGCGCGCCGCGCCTTGGTTGTAGTAGCCGCGATAGGCCACGCAACCGGCAATGGGGAAACAGTGGGTTTCAGGCGACAGGGAAAATTCCTGCGTGGCAAACACATTCCAGACCACGTAAGGCCGGCCAATATCGGCGTACAACCGGTAACTCTGGTTGTCAGGAAGGTGCAGGTGCTCGCTGGCGAATGTCCGCGCTTTTTGCGATTGCACCAGGTGCTCACGCAGTGGCTGTGGGCGGGAGGGGTCGGCGATGACCTCGGCCACCGGCTCGCGGGCGCGCAACAATTGCCATTGCCCGCTGGCCAACTGGCTGTAATAACTGAGGCTGGAACAGCCACTGAGCAACACAACCACTGCCCCTGCAAGAAAACGCCTGACCATGCCCCGACCACTCCTGGCTGATTTGCTCGCCAGACTATCCTGCCTATACGGAATTTTTCCATGACGTGACGTGTTTATACTCATAACGAGTCTGTTGCCGTGCGCGCCAGGCTCAATTCTTTCCCTGCGATGAGTGCCTGCCATGCGTCAGCTCTTGCTCCCCGTCACCGCGCTGTTCCTGAGTGCGTGTGCTTACACCCCGATCCCGCCGGTTGACCCGCACCAGGCCTGGATCGATTTCGCCACCCCGACACCGGGTGCCAAACTGGTGATGGCCCAGCGCCTGGACGGCAAGAACCTCCCCGACGGGCGCTACTTCCAGGTCCCGCCCGGCAGTCATGAGTTGATGGTGCGCTTTGATTTCGAGGTGCCGACTGGCGGCAGTTTCAGCGGGTTTGGGCAAACGACGGATCGGACCTGCTTCATTACCTTGCAGTACGACCATTTCGAAGCCGGCCAACGTTATAGCCTGGAAGGGCGCTCATTGGCCTACACGCCGAATATCCGCCTGTACAACGCTGCCCGCCAATTGCTGGCCGAAGAGCGCAGCGTCAACTGCCTCTGATCAGTCGTTGTTCTTCTGGTAGACGATGGCTTTGGTGCCGTTCTCACAGCTGCCGACGACCATGGCGGAGTCGTGCTTGTCGGCTTCTTCCTTGCTGACAATTTCCAGGGTGTAGGACGGAACGGCGTTCGCCTGGATCTTGACCTCAATCTCTTTCCTGAGCTCTTCGCAGTCTTTTGGCGCGGCCATGGCCGAAGTGGCCAAAACACCGCAGATGATCGCCAAGGCAAAACGTTTCATGTGTGAAGCTCCCTGAATGCATTGCGCACGGGTGTGCGTCTAAGGCTGCATAGGCTATAGGACCACATCGGTGAAACACGAGTTCTGATTTAACGCAGATGTTTTGGCGCCGCCTAGAAACAACTGCAGGCGCCGGCTTGCCGGCGACCTACAGGTAGCGGTGTCAGTTTACGAGGGTGGCATCCAGGCTGATTTTCGCATTCAGCACTTTCGATACCGGGCACCCTTCCTTGGCTTTCTTGCTCAGTTCATCGAACTGCGCCTGGCTCGCGCCTGGAATCTTGGCCTTGAGGATCAAATGCACAGCAGTGATCGCAAAGCCGCCATCGACCTGGTCCAGGGTCACTTCAGCCTGAGTGTCGATGCTGTCAGCCTTGAGGCCGGCATCACCGAGAATCATCGAAAACGCCATGGAGAAACAGCCGGCATGCGCCGCACCGATCAGTTCTTCAGGGTTGGTGCCCTTGCCGCCTTCGAAACGCGCCTTGAAGCCGTAGGGGGCTTCGCGCAGCACGCCGGTCTCGGTGGAAATGGAACCCAGGCCAGTCTTCAGATCACCTTCCCAATGCGCGGATGCCTTTTTAACAATACTCATAGCTTTCTCCTCGAACGGTGGTTTTGCGTCAGTAAGGTTCTGAGGATAGAAGCTTTGGCAAAGTTCACTTGTAAGAGAAACCTAGCGATTAAGTAGGAAATTTCGGGCTAGCTATTGAATCTCGGGTATATGCCCTCATTGCATAGGACATGCACATGAAGCGGCAGGTTTTGGTTCGTCTATGAAGCCTGCGCCCCCATTGGAGAAGCAGGCTTATGAAATCGCTGTCCGACGTAAAGTTCTCGACCCTCGACCTCGTGCCCGTGCGGGCCAACGGCAGTCCGGCGCAGTCGTTACGCAATTCCCTGGACCTGGCCCAGCACGTGGAAAGGTTCGGCTACAACCGTTTCTGGGTGGCGGAACACCACAATATGGACGGTATCGCCAGCTCGGCCACTTCGGTCTTGCTGGGCTATCTGGCTGGCGGCACCTCGACAATTCGCGTCGGCTCCGGCGGCGTCATGCTGCCCAACCATGCACCGCTGGTGATCGCCGAGCAGTTCGGCACCCTGGAAAGTCTCTACCCGGGCCGTATTGACCTGGGCCTGGGCCGCGCGCCCGGTTCCGACCAAATGACGGCCCGCGCCCTGCGCCGTGAGCGCTCGGGCAGCGCGGATGACTTCCCCGAAGACGTCGCTGAGCTGATGGCCTACCTGGGCCCACGCACGCCCGACCAACGGGTGATCGCCGTACCGGGCACCGGCACCAATGTGCCAGTGTGGCTGCTGGGTTCCAGTCTGTTCAGCGCCCAGCTGGCGGGGGAGCGCGGTTTGCCCTACGCCTTCGCCTCCCATTTCGCACCGCGCCTGATGCATGAAGCGATTCGCGTGTACCGCAATCACTTCAAGCCATCGGCCGTGCTCGACAAACCCTACGTGATGCTCGGCATTCCACTGGTCGCGGCGGACACCGATGAGCAGGCGGACTACCTGGCCACCTCTGTATACCAGCGCATCCTTGCGCTGATGCGCGGGCAAAGCCTGGTGCAGCGCCCGCCGGTGAAAACCATGGACGGCCTGTGGCTACCGCATGAAAAAGATGCGGTAGGCAGCTTCCTGGGCCTGGCCATGGTCGGCAGCCCGGCGAAGATCCGCGCCAAACTGGAGGTGCTAGTCGAACAGACCGGCGCTGACGAGCTGATCTTTACCTGCGACCTGTACGAGCATGCCGACCGGATTCATTCCTACGAGCTGCTGGCACAGTTGATGAAGGGCTAAAACTTCAGGCGAAAAAAAACGACGCACCTGTGGCCAGGGAGCTTGCTCCCGCTGGGCTGCGTAGCGCCGCCGAAAAAGGCGGTGCTGCGCACTCCAGCGGGAGCAAGCTCCCTCGCCACAAGTGCGTCGAATTTATATGTGAAGCACGGGATCACCCGCGCTTGTAGGCGATTTCCTTGGTACCGGCTTCGCAGCTGCCGACCACTGTGTGATCGCTCGGCGCTGCGCCCTTGTCCACGACTTCCAACGAATAACCCGAAGCGCCCTTGGCGTCGATTTTCGCTGCAATTTCGCTTTTCAGCTCTTCACAAGGCTTGCCCGCCGCCAGGGCAGTGCCCGCAATGCTCAACAAACCTACCGCTAACAGGAACTTCTTCATCCGTTACTTTCCTTGCGCTGATCGAAAAGAGCGTGCCGACGCTTTCGCCTCGGCACCCATTGGTTGTAGCGCAGGTTATGGCAATCGGCCAGTCGGCAAGTTCAACCGACGTGATCAACTACTGGCAATTCGGAACCCGACTTTGAGGGTGACCTGGAAGTGCGCGGCCTTGCCGTCCTTGATGTGGCCACGGGTTTCGGTCACCTCGAACCATTCCAAGTGCTTGATGCTCTTGTTGGCTTCGGCCAGGGCGTTGTTGATCGCATCTTCAATGCTGGTCGCCGACGAGCCAACCAGTTCGACTTTCTTGTACGTGTGATGATCAGACATAGCGTTTCTCCTGAGGTCTCTAGTGAGCGTAGCAGTCAATGTTCGTACTGCTTCTGGCGACCGTTCCTACGTGAAAGTTCAGATTTACTGCACTTTCTGAAACGGGCGCAGTCGGTATCTACACCTGCCACTCAATCATTTCAGGAGAGTCCACATGGCCAACACTTCTTTACGCAAAGCGTCGCTGGAAAGCATGGAAGCCGAGATTTCGAGCCTGCTCAAGTCCCTTGAGAGCCTCAAGGACGATGCGTCCGATGAGTCGCGCAAAACGCTGAAGGCCCTGAAAAGCAATGCCGAGAATGCCCTCAAGCACTCCCGCCACCTGATCAGCGACGCGTACGAAGAAAGCAAAGTCAAACTCCGCGAAACCGGTGTTGCGACCCGGGACTACGCACAAGAGCACCCATGGACTACCGCCGGCGTCGCCGTTGGCGCACTGGGCCTGCTGGCGGCTTACCTGCTGTGCAAACGCGGCGACTAAACATCCTGGTGCGCCAGCTCAACCTTGAGCCACTGCGCCAGTTGCCCGGCGCGCCCATCTGCGGCGCGCTTGGGTAGCCACAACGCCAGGTGCGCCGGGGTTTCACTGAAGCCCCACGGCGCCACCAGGCGACCCGCGCGCAGATCCTCTGCGACCAGCGGTTCCGGCGCAATCGCTACCCCCAGACCTGCCACCGCCGCCTCCAGCAAATAATACAAATGCTCGAACCCCTGGCCGTGTTTCAACGTGCCGGGCGCGATGCCGTGTTGCTGCGCCCAACTGGGCCAGGCCTGCGGGCGGGAAGTGGTGTGCAACAAGGCTTCTGCGCACAGCGCTTGCGGCGGCGCCTGGCGCAGGCGCTCGTAACCGGCAAAACGCGGGCTCATCACCGGGCCGATACGCTCGCTGGCCAGTTCATACACTTGCATGTCCGCCGGCCATGGCGGCTCGGCAAACACCAGCAAAGCGTCCAGGCCGGGGCGCCTGGGGTCGAGGTCGCCGTCACCCGCCGACAGGTGCAGGCGCAAGTCCGGCAAGTCGGCATTCAAACGACCCAGGCGCGGAATCAACCAGCGCGCCAGCAAACTGCCCGAGCAGCCCAGCACGAAGGGTGCGTCGGCGCTGGCCTGGGTGAGTTCGGCGCAGACATCTCTCAGACGCTCGAACGCTTCAGCGCTGGCATCACGCAGCCGGGCGCCGGCATCTGTGAGTTTAAGGCCGCGTCCATCCTTGGCGAACAGGCTGACACCCAAGTGCTCTTCCAGCACCTTCAACTGGCGGCTGACGGCACCATGGGTCACATGCAATTGCTCGGCCGCCTGGCTGACACTGTTGAGCCGGGCGGTGGCTTCGAACGCACGCAAGGCATTCAGGGGCGGAAGGTCTCGACTCATCTGTGAGTTTTCCTGACAGGTTAATGCGATCTTATCGGTTTTCAGTGCAGGATGTGAGGGGTAGAGTGGCCGTCATTGCTGGTTACCCAAATTCCTACCTGGAGCGTCCCATGACTCAGTCCCAGACCGATCTGCGCAACGGCCCTGACGCCAACGGCCTGTTTGGCGCGTTCGGCGGCCGCTACGTCGCCGAAACCCTGATGCCGTTGATCCTCGACCTGGCCCGCGAATACGAAGCGGCCAAGATCGATCCGGCGTTCAACGAGGAATTGGCCTACTTCCAGCGCGACTACGTCGGCCGCCCGAGCCCACTGTACTTCGCCGAACGCCTGACCGAATTCTGCGGCGGCGCCAAGATCTACCTCAAGCGCGAAGAGCTGAACCACACCGGCGCGCACAAGATCAACAACTGCATCGGCCAGATCCTGCTGGCGCGGCGCATGGGCAAGAAACGCATCATCGCTGAAACCGGCGCGGGCATGCACGGCGTGGCCACTGCCACCGTTGCCGCACGGTTTGGCCTGCAGTGCGTGATCTACATGGGCACCACCGACATCGAACGCCAGCAGGCCAACGTGTTCCGCATGAAGCTGCTGGGCGCTGAAGTGATTCCAGTCGTCGCCGGCACCGGCACCCTGAAGGACGCGATGAACGAAGCCCTGCGCGACTGGGTCACCAATGTCGACAGCACCTTCTACCTGATCGGCACCGTGGCCGGCCCGCACCCGTACCCCGCCATGGTGCGCGACTTCCAGGCCGTCATCGGCAAGGAAACCCGCACCCAGCTGCAAGCCCAGGAAGGCCGCCTGCCGGACAGCCTGGTCGCGTGCATCGGCGGTGGTTCCAACGCCATGGGCCTGTTCCACCCGTTCCTGGATGACACCAGCGTCGAGATCATCGGCGTTGAAGCCGCCGGCCACGGCATCGAAACCGGCAAGCACGCCGCCAGCCTCAACGGCGGCGTACCCGGCGTACTGCACGGCAACCGCACCTTCCTGCTGCAGGACGACGACGGCCAGATCATCGACGCCCACTCGATTTCCGCTGGCCTGGACTACCCCGGCATCGGCCCGGAACACGCCTGGTTGCATGATATCGGCCGCGTCCAGTACACCTCGGTGACCGACGACGAAGCCCTCGACGCGTTCCACAAATGCTGCCGCCTGGAAGGGATTATTCCTGCACTGGAAAGCGCCCACGCCCTGGCTGAAGTGTTCAAGCGCGCTCCGACCTTGCCCAAGGATCACCTGATGGTGGTGAACCTGTCCGGCCGTGGCGACAAAGATATGCAAACCGTGATGCACCACATGGAACACGCTTCACAAGAGCCATCTCAGCAGGAGAAACACTAAATGAGCCGCCTGCAAACACGTTTTGCGCAACTGAAAGAACAAAACCGCGCGGCCCTGGTGACCTTCGTTACCGCCGGCGACCCGGGTTATGACACCTCGCTGGCGATCCTCAAGGGCTTGCCGGCAGCCGGCGCCGATGTGATCGAGTTGGGCATGCCCTTCACCGATCCGATGGCGGACGGCCCGGCCATCCAACTGGCCAACATCCGCGCACTGACCGCCAAGCAGAACCTGGCGAAAACCCTGCAGATGGTCCGTGAGTTCCGTAAGGACAACACCGAGACGCCGCTGGTGCTGATGGGTTACTTCAACCCGATCCACAAATATGGTGTGCCGCAGTTCATCGCCGATGCCAAGCAAGCCGGTGTAGACGGCCTGATCGTGGTCGACATGCCGCCCGAGCATAACGGCGAGCTGTGCGACCCGGCCCAGGCTGCGGGTATCGACTTTATCCGCCTGACCACGCCGACCACCGATGATGTGCGCCTGCCCACCGTGCTCAACGGCAGCTCCGGGTTTGTGTACTACGTGTCGGTGGCCGGTGTGACCGGCGCCGGCGCGGCGACCCTCGAGCATGTCGAGGAAGCCGTGACCCGCCTGCGCCGGCATACCGACCTGCCGATCAGCATCGGTTTTGGTATCCGCACGCCGGAACAAGCCGCCGCCATCGCGCGCCTGGCAGACGGTGTCGTGGTGGGGTCGGCCTTGATCGATCACATTGCGAATGCCAAAACTGATCAGCAAGCGATTGAGGGCGTGTTGGGCCTCTGCGCGGCACTGTCGGAAGGTGTCCGCAACGCCCGTAAGTAAGCGGCTCGTAAGCGGTAGGTAAAGTTCCTGATACAGAGGAATCATACCGTCGATTCAGTACCTAAACTGACAAGACCAAGGGATTTCGAACCTCGTTCGAGGTCCCTTTTTTGTTCGTGCAGTACTGAGGAAACACCCCATGAAAATGCCTAAACGCTTGATAGCTGGTCTCGGCGTGCTGATGCTCGGCGCAAGTGCCCTGGCGCAGGCCGCGCCTTACGACCAAGGCGGCCCAGACCGTGGCGGCCCGCAAGGCCAGCACGAGCAACATGGCGACGACCACCGCGGCCCACAGGACAACCGTCGCGGCGGCCCGCCCCAGGACTTTGGCCCGGTGCGGCAGATCATCCACGACAACCATGGTCAGTTCGCGCGCGGCGCCCCACCGCCACCGAATGTGCGCCTGGTACGCGGCCAACCACTGCCCCGTGGCTACTACGGCGAACGCCTGGACAACCGAGCGCTGGCGCGCCTGCCGGTGTACCCAGGCTACGAATGGCGCCGCTCCGGCCCGGACGTGGTGTTGATTGCGGTGGGTACCGGCATCGTCTACGAGATCCTCGACGGCGTCCTCAACTGAAACCGAGGGACAGGGGGAGCTTGCAAGGCAAGCAGGCTGTCTGTCTGTGGCAAGCCTGCCTCCTGTGACAAGAAGACTCCCTGTGACAAGCCCGCACCCTGTGGAAAGAAGACCCCCTGTGTGGCAAGCCCGCCTCTTGTGACAAGCCTGGCCCCTGTGGCGAGCGGGCTTGCCCCGCGTTGGGCTGCGCAGCACCCCCAATAGAAGCTACTGCGGTATTTCAGGAATAACGCATCGCCAGGTTTTGGGGGTGCTTCGCACCCCAACGCGGGGCAAGCCCGCTCGCCACAGGATGCGGGTTTGCCACAGGATGCGGTCTTGCCACAGGGTGCGGGCTTGCCACAGGGAGCCTGTCTGCTACAAAGGCTCACCTGGTAGAGAAGCCCCCATCAGCGACAAACACCCATCCGCCACAGGCTATTCATTCAGTTCAATTCGCTCGACCTTACCCACCAACAGCACGTAGGACAGCGCACCGAGCAACGCCAGCACCGCGATATAGGTGATCGCCGGCGCAAACGAATCGCCGCTGGCCAAAAAGCCAATCACGATCGGCGTGGCAATCGCCGACAGGTTGCCGATGAAATTGAACACCCCTCCCGTCAGCCCGAGCAGACGCGCAGGCGCCAGGGTCGAGACCAGCGACCAGGTGATCGACGCCAGGCCATTGCCGAAAAACGCCAGCGCCAGGAACGCAATCACCCAAGCCGTCGAGTCCACGTAGTTGGCGCCGATGATCGCCGTGGAAATCAGCAATCCACCGATGATCGGCAATTTGCGTGCGAAACCCACCGACGCCCCCCGGCGAATCAGCCAGTCGGAAAATATCCCCGAGCAAAGCACCCCAACAAACGCCGCCAGAAACGGCAGCGACGCCAGCAGGCCGGACTTGATGAAGTCCATGCCGCGATATTTCACCAAGTACGTCGGAAACCACGTAAGGAAGAACCACAGCGTCGAGTTCAGGCAGAACTGCCCGAGGTAGATGCCCCAGAGCTTGCGCTTGCTCAGCACGATGCCCAGGTCGACCCAACTGAACGGCGCCTTGGTGGCTTGCGCCTGCATGTCCACCAGCCCGCCACCTTCGCGGATCAGGTCGATTTCAGCGGCGTTGGCGCCTTTGAAATCCTTCGGCTCGCGGTACACCGCGTACCAGATCACGGCCCACAGGATGCCGACGCCACCGGTGGCGACAAACACCATGTGCCAGCCGAACGCGTGCTGCAGCCACGCCAGGACCGGCGTGAGAAAGGCCAGCCCGACAAACTGCCCGGAGGTATAGACGCCAATCGCAGTGGCGCGCTCGCGTTCGGGAAACCAGGTGGTGACCACACGGCTGTTGATCGGGTAGGCCGGCGCCTCCAGGGCGCCGACGGCCATGCGCAGCACGAACAGCGCGATGAAACTGGCGGCGAACCCGAGCATCACGGTGGCGATCGACCACAGCAGCAGGGCAGCGGTGTAGAGAATGCGGGGCGGCACCCGGTCGACCAGCCAGCCGCCAGGGATCTGCATGGCGGCATAGGTCCAGCCAAATGCGGAAAAGATCAGCCCGACGTGCACCGGGTCGATCCCCAGTTCACTGGTCAGTGCCGGGGCGGCAATCGACAGGTTGCTGCGGTCGAGGTAGTTGATCACCACGGTGATAAACAGCAGCACCATGATGAAGAAGCGCTTTCGGGTAGGCGTGACTAAAGATGCCTGCCCGGTGAAAGATTCAGGGTGCATGGGGGTTGCCTCTTGTTATGTTTATTGAGGACGGGTCGACGCGGTCAATGTGGGAGCTGGCTTGCCTGCGATGGCGGTGCGACCGCTGACTCAGCTGGCACAGGCAGACCGCTATCGCAGGCCAGCTCCCACATTCGAACAGGTCCCTTCAGTTCAATATCACCACTCGGCAAAACTGCCGTCGGCATGCCGCCAGATCGGGTTGCGCCAGCGGTGGCCGATGGCCGCGCGTTCGATCACATATTCCTCGTTGATCTCGATGCCCAGGCCAGGCCCATTGGGGATCTTCACGAAGCCCTGGTCATAGTCGAACACGCCCGGGTCGCGCACGTAGTCGAGCAGGTCGTTGCTCTCGTTGTAGTGAATGCCCAGGCTTTGCTCCTGGATAAACGCGTTGTAGCAAACCGCATCCAGTTGCAGGCAGGCCGCCAAGGCAATCGGTCCCAACGGGCAGTGCAGGGCCAGGGCCACGTCGTAGGCTTCGGCCATGTTGGCGATCTTGCGGGTCTCGGTGATGCCGCCGGCATGGGAAGCATCCGGCTGGATGATGTCGACGTAGCCTTCGCTGAGCACGCGCTTGAAGTCCCAACGCGAAAACAGGCGCTCGCCCAAGGCAATGGGCGTGCTGGTCAACGGTGCCAGTTCCTTGAGGGCTTCGTAGTTTTCACTGAGCACCGGCTCTTCGATAAACATCAGTTTGTACGGGTCCAGCTCTTTCATCAGCACCTTGGCCATAGGCTTGTGCACCCGGCCATGGAAGTCGACGCCGATGCCGACGTTAGGGCCGACTGCATCGCGCACGGCCGCGACGTTGGCCAGGGCCAGGTCGACTTTCTCGAAGCTGTCGACGAACTGCAATTCTTCGGTGCCATTCATTTTCACCGCAGTAAAACCACGGGCCACGGCCTCTTTGGCAGCGCGCGCGGTATCGGCGGGGCGGTCGCCGCCGATCCACGAATACACGCGGATCTTGTCACGCACCTGGCCACCGAGCAGGTCGCTGACCGACACACCGAGGGCCTTGCCCTTGATGTCCCACAGCGCCTGGTCGATACCGGCGAGGGCACTCATGTGTACGGCGCCGCCTCGGTAGAAGCCACCGCGATAGAGCACGGTCCAGATGTCCTCGATATTGCGTGGGTCTTTGCCGATCAGGTAGTCGGACAGTTCCTCGACCGCAGCAGCCACGGTGTGGGCGCGGCCTTCGACCACGGGCTCACCCCAGCCGGTGACGCCCTGGTCGGTCTCGACCTTGAGGAAGCACCAGCGCGGCGGGACGATGAAGGTCGTCAGTTTGGTGATTTTCATCTGTTATCTCTCTTATAGATGCGGCGCCTGCAGGCGCGGAACTTGATATCAGCTCAGGGCTTTCCAGGCGGCGACATAAGCCTGGGCGCGGCTCGCTACCTGATCCACTGTCATACCCGGTTTGAACAATCCCGACCCCAACCCGAAGCCCTTGGCGCCGGCGTCGATGAACACCTGCATGTTGTCCGGGGTGATACCGCCCACCGGCAGCAGCAACGTGCCTGCCGGCAGTACCGCCAGCCACGCCTTGATCACCGAAGGGCCCATTTGCTCGGCCGGGAACAGCTTCAACACGTCGGCACCTTCGGCCAAGGCGGCGAAGGCCTCGGTAGGCGTGGCCACGCCGGGCGACAGGTACAGGCCGGCGGCTTTCGCCGCGCGCAACACCTTGGCATCGCTGTGGGGCATGACGATCACCTGGCCTCCGGCGGCCTGCACCTGCTCGACCTGCTCGGGCGTCAACACCGTGCCGGCACCGATCAGGCAATCGGCGGGCAGGCTGTCGCGCAAGGTGCGGATACTGGTGTACGGGTCGGGCGAGTTCAGCGGGACTTCGATCACCCGAAAGCCCGCCTGATACAGCACTTGGCCGATGGCTTGGGCTTCGTCCGGGCGTACCCCGCGCAGAATCGCGATCAAACCGTTTTGTGCGAGTGCTTGCTTGAGCATGTCAGGCCTCCGTTGCAGGTTGAGTGAGCCCGGCCGCCACGGCCAATTGCCACAGGCCACGCTCGGTCGCTTCCTGCGCCAGGCTGACGTGGGCGAAACCGCACAAGGCGAGGGCACGTTGGTAGCGGGCGCAAAGGGCGCCAGCACCGACCAGGATGATCGGCGTTTGCTTGGCGTGGCCAGGCAAGCCGGCGAGTTCATGGCCGATCAGCAGGCCAGACAAGTAATCGGGTTGTTGCTCCGGGGCGAGTTCGGCGGTGAGGCCCAGCGCGCGTGCGCTGAACAGCGTCGACAGCACGCCACGCTGGCCGTCCCGGGAGAGTGCCACCTGCACGCCGCGATCAAACGCGTCGGCCTGAAACTGCTCGGCGACCTTTTGCGTACGCCCGAGAATGCTGTGCTTGCTCAGTACCGCGAACAGCTCGCCGGTCATGAAGGTGTCGAAGTGAGTGATGCAACCGTCGACCACCTCGACCCATTTGGAATGGCTGCCGGGCAGGCCGATCAACACTTCAGCGGTGCTCGGTAGGCTTTGCAGCACGCCCAGCACCTGGGTTTCTTCGCCGCGCATCACGTTGGGCAAGCCGACCTGCTCGATCACTCCCGGCACGATGTGCACCGCCACGCCGCGCAGGCTGCGCACGGTGTGCAAGGCCTTGCCGAGGCTCGCGACGTCCACGGGGGTATTGCGATAAGCCGCTTCGCTCCAGCCCTGGGCGCTGCCGACCATGCCGCAGGCGATCACCGGCAAGCCTGGCTCGGCGTCGAGCCAATCGCCGCACGCCGCATCGAACGCCAACTCGAAGCCATCGCTGCAGCGCACGCCGGCAATATCCCGGGGCTCGCTGGGCAAGTGCATGATGCCGGACGCCAGCGCGCGCTGTTCCAGCACCACACCCGCCGGGCCGAGTTTGTAAGCACGAAGGGAGCTGGTCCCCCAATCGAGCGCGATCAATTGCGCCTGCATCGCTTCACCTGAGTTCTGAGCGGATGCAGCGAATATAAACCCAGGCGTACGCAAGTCTCAATATATAAATACACATCCCATATATAGGGAGATCGCGTACAAAGGAACCGGCCTGCCGGCGATAGCGCTCTTGAGGCGCCATCGCAGGCAAGGCGGATCCTGCATCAGGGCGCAGGTCAGAAAATAGACAGGTCCAATTCGCGCATCGCCCCCATCCAGATCGCGTAGTCGGTGTGATCTTTCAGGTCATCGCCGGTATCGGGGTGCAGGAACACCACCAGGCCATTGCGGTTGAGCGCCAGCCACGGCAACACCACGCCGATGTATTCGGCGTCGAACGCCAGTTGGCAACTCCAGTCCGGGTGCGGGCCGACGGGCCGTTCATGCACGCGGCCCATGCGCAGCGGAAACAGCCTGGCACCGTCCTCGCACAAGGCCCGCGCCTGGTCGATGGTGCTGGCGTCAAAGTAGATGTGGGCGTGGTAGCCCTTGATACGTTGCATGTCGGACTCCGGATCCACTGTGCGCCAAATCCTAGACCGCAATCGATGGCAGGGCCAGCCCGGTCAGCGACTGCGCGCTGCTTGCCTGTTCCGCCACCAGCCAGTCGACAAAACGCTCGACCAGTTGCCCACGCCGCTTGCGCTGGGGTTGCACCACGTAATAGCCGAAGCGCGAGATCACGGTGTCGCCGATTGGCCGGCACAGCCAGTTCTGTTCCAGCAGGTTATCCACCAGGTGGCGCCAGCCGATGGCCACGCCCTGGCCGGCAATCGCCGCCTGGATCAGCAGGGTGTAGTTGTCGAAGCGCAGTTGCCCCGGGGTGGGCGCGGTGCTGATGCCCAGTTCGCGAAACACACCACTCCAGTCGAACCATTGGCTGTTGTTTTCCTGGCGCAGGTGCAGCAAGGGGAAATCCTGCAAATTCTGAACGGTCAGCGGCACGGCCTGGTCCTTGAGCCACTGCGGGCTGCAGACCGGGAATACTTCCTCGTTGAACAGCCACAGGCTGTCGCCCTGTTTGAACCGGCCATCACCGAAGAGCACTGCGACGTCGATATCGCTGCGCAGGGTCGCGTGGTTGCGCTCGCTGGTCACCAGGCTCACGTCGACCTGAGGGTTGGCCTGGTGGAAGCGATGCAGGCGCGGCATCAGCCAATAGGCGGCGAAGGCGAAGTCGGTGGCCACTTGCAGCACTTCATGCTGGTCCTGCTGGGTAATCGCGCTGAGGCCGTGATTAATGCTTTGCAGGCCACCTTGCACATGCTCGAACAGCAGCGCACCGGCGTCGGTCAGCTCGATGCCACGGTAGATGCGATCGAACAGGCGGATCGCCAGCTGCTCTTCCAGGCGCTTGATCTGCTGGCTGATCGCGGGCTGGGTGGTGCCCAGCTCCATCGCGGCAGCGGTAAAGCTGCGGTGGCGCGCAGCGGCTTCGAAGGCGCGCAACAGGTCGAGGGACAGGTCACCGAGGGCTTCATACATAAGCTGTGCTTATCCTAGACATTGCTTTTCATGGGCTTTACCCCATTTTCCATGGGCTGCATGCTCATTCGCATAAACACCGCCTATGGAATGCCGAAGACCCATGAAGCGCAAGAACATTCTTTTCATCATGGCCGATCAAATGGCCGCGCCACTGCTTCCGTTCTACGGACCTTCCCCGATCAAGTTGCCCAACCTGAGCCGCCTCGCCGCGCAGGGTGTGGTGTTCGACGCCGCTTATTGCAACAGCCCGCTGTGCGCGCCGTCGCGATTTACCCTGGTCAGCGGCCAGTTGCCGAGCAAGATCGGCGCCTACGACAACGCAGCAGATTTTCCCGCCGATGTCCCGACCTATGCCCACTACCTGCGTCGTCTCGGTTACCGCACGGCGCTGTCGGGCAAGATGCATTTCTGTGGCCCCGATCAGTTGCATGGCTATGAAGAACGCCTGACCAGCGATATCTACCCGGCCGACTACGGTTGGGCAGTCAATTGGGATGAGCCGGACGTACGCCCCAGCTGGTACCACAACATGTCCTCGGTGCTGCAAGCCGGCCCTTGTGTGCGCACCAATCAGCTGGATTTCGACGAAGAGGTAGTGTTCAAGGCCCAGCAATACCTGTTCGACCATATCCGCGAAGACGGCGACCAGCCGTTCTGCCTGACCGTGTCGATGACCCACCCGCACGACCCGTACACCATTCCCAAGCCGTTCTGGGAACTGTACGACGATGCCGACATTCCTTTGCCTGCAACACCCGCGCAAGGCGACCTCGACCCGCATTCGCAACGCCTGCTCAAGGTCTACGACCTGTGGGACAAGCCGTTGCCGCTGGACAAGATCCGCGATGCCCGCCGCGCCTACTTCGGCGCCTGCAGCTATATCGACAGCAATGTCGGCAAGCTCCTGCAAACCCTGGAAGACACCGGCCTGGCCGATGACACAATCATCATCTTCTCCGGCGACCACGGCGACATGCTTGGCGAGCGCGGCCTCTGGTACAAAATGCACTGGTTTGAAATGGCTGCGCGCGTGCCGCTGCTGGTCAGTGCGCCGGGGCAGTTTGCCGCGGGCCGCGTGACCCACGCCGTTTCCACTGCCGACCTGTTGCCGACCCTGGTGGAGCTGGCCGGCGGCGAGCTGGACCCACGCCTGCCGCTGGATGGCCGCTCCCTGCTCCCACACTTGCTGGGGCAGGGCGGGCATGACGAAGTGTTCGGCGAATACATGGCCGAGGGCACCATCAGCCCGCTGATGATGATCCGCCGTGGCGCCTACAAGTTCATCTACAGTGAGGACGATCCTTGCCTGTTGTTTGATGTACATAACGACCCGCACGAGCGGGAGGACCTCAGCCAGTCACCGGAACACCGGCCACGGTTCGAGGCGTTTTTGCGTGAAGCGCGGGCCAAATGGGACATCCCGGCGATCCACCAGCAGGTGCTCGCCAGCCAACGCCGTCGTCGCCTGGTGTTTGAGGCGCTGACCCGAGGCAAGCTGAAGAGCTGGGATCACCAGCCACTGGTCGACGCCAGTCAGCAATACATGCGCAACCATATCGACCTCGACGACCTGGAGCGCAAGGCACGTTATCCACAACCCTGCCAAAACCAATAAATACAGAGGGAAGGCCATGCAAAAATTGACTGTGGTGCTGGGCATGCTGGCGTTGAGCTGCGCCAACGTGTACGCCGACACCGGTTGTGAGACGGTGAAGATGGCCGATCCAGGCTGGAGCGACATTGCCGCGACCAATGCCATCACCGGTTTCCTGTTGAGCGGCATGGGCTACAAGGCCAAGGTCGATACCCTGGCGGTGCCGATCACCTTTGGCGGGCTCAAGGATGGCCAGGTGGATGTGTTCCTGGGCAACTGGATGCCGGCGCAACAGGGCTTCTACGACAAGTTCGTGGCCAATGGCGATGTGGTGCAACTGGCGAAAAACCTCGACGGCACCGAGTTCACCCTCGCCGTACCGGACTATGTGTGGGACGCCGGGGTACATGACTTCGCCGACCTGAACAAATTTGCCGACAAGTTCGACAAGAAGATCTACGGCATCGGCTCCGGCGCGCCGGCGAATATCTCGCTGCAGGAGATCATCAAGAAAAATGACTTCGACCTTGGCCAGTGGAAACTGGTGGAGTCCAGCGAACAGGCGATGCTTGCCGAGGTGTCGCGGGCAGTGAAGAAACAGAAGTTCGTGACCTTCCTCGGCTGGACGCCGCACCCGATGAACGTGCAGCTGAAAATGCATTACCTCAAGGGTGGCGAAAAGTACTTCGGTGACACCGGCAGCGTGTACACCTTGACCCGCAAGGGTTATGCACAAGCCTGCCCGAATGTCGGAAAACTGCTGACCAACCTGAGTTTCACCCAGGACATGGAGAACGCGATCATGGCGCAGGTGGCCAACAACAAGGCCAGCAATGCCGATGCGGCGAAGGCGTGGATCAAGGCTAACCCGGCGGTCTTGGACAAGTGGCTGGACGGCGTGAAAACCGTGGATGGCCAGGATGCGCTGGCCGCCGTAAAAGCCAAACTCTGAAGGCAACACCACCCCCTGTAGGAGCCGGCTTGCCGGCGAAGCACTCGAAAACGCCGCGTTTTTTCAGACAACCCGCGTTATCGTTACCCACCTTCGCTGGCCCGCCAGCTCCTACAGTATTTCGAGCAGCCCGATGCCCCGGCCTACCCGCCAATCACTCTTCCCCTTCCTCGCCTGGCTCCCGCGCCAGACCCGCGCCAGTGTCGGCCGCGACGCGATGGTCGGCCTCAGCGGTGCCGTGCTCGCCTTGCCGCAGTCGATTGCCTACGCGCTGATTGCCGGTCTCCCACCCGAATACGGCCTGTACGCCGCCATCATCCCGGTGCTGATCGCCTGCCTCTGGGGCTCGTCCTGGCACCTGATCTGCGGCCCCACGGCGGCGATTTCCATCGTGCTCTACGCCAGCGTCAGCCCGTTGGCCGTGCCCGGATCACAGGACTACATCACCTTGATCCTGCTGCTGACCTTCCTCGCCGGGGTGTTCCAGTGGCTGCTGGGCATGCTGCGTTTCGGCGCGCTGGTGAATTTCGTCTCGCATTCGGTGGTGCTGGGTTTCACCCTCGGCGCCGCCGTGGTGATCGCACTGGGGCAATTGCCTAATCTGCTCGGGCTGGATTTGCCCAGCCAGGCCACAGCGATCAACAGCCTGCTGGCGTTGATCGACCATGGCGGCGAGTGGGACCACGCTTCCTTGGGCCTCGGTTTAGGCACGTTGCTGGTGGGGGCGTTGCTCAAAGTGCTGGTGCCGCGCTGGCCGACACTGCTGATCGCGCTGGCCCTTGGCAGCCTGGCCGCCTGGGTATGGCCGGCGATGTTCGGGCATGTGGCGCTGGTCAGTTCGTTTATCGGCAAGCTGCCACCGTTCAGCCCGTTGCCGATGGACCTGGACATGATCCTGCGCCTGCTGCCCAGCGCTGTTGCGGTGGGCATGCTGGGGCTGGTGACCAGCCTGTCGATTGCCCGCTCGCTGTCGGCGCGCTCGCAACAATTGCTCGATGCGAACCAGGAAGTTCGCGCGCAGGGTTTATCCAATATTGTTGGCGGATTTTTTTCCGGCTATCTGTCAGCCGGTTCCTTCACCCGCTCCGGCCTCAGCTACGAGGCCGGTGCCTGCTCACCCTTGGCCGGGGTGTTTTCTGCCCTCTGGGTGGCGCTCTTCGCACTGTTTGGTGCGGCGCTGATCGCGCATATTCCGATCCCGAGCATGGCTGCCAGCATCTTGCTGATTTGCTGGGGCCTGGTTGACCAACGCGGCATTCGCGCGTTGTTCCGGGTCAGCCGCGCCGAGTTTGTGGTGATGAGCCTGACCTGCGTCGCCACGTTGCTGCTGGAGCTGCAAACGGCGATTTACGCGGGGGTGCTGGCTTCGCTGTTTTTCTACCTCAAGCGCACGTCACAACCGAGGGTCCAGCAGTGGCGCGACGGAGATGAAGATGTGTTGCGCGTGGGCGGCTCGATCTTTTTCGGCGCCAGCCATTACCTGCAAGTGCGCCTGCAAAGCCTTTCGGGCGAGCGGGTGGTGATCGAGGCGCAGCAGATCAACTTTATCGACTATTCCGGCGTCGAGATGCTGCACCAGGAAGCGCGGCGGTTGCGGGGGTTGGGGCGTAGCCTGACGTTGCGCCGGGCCAGGCCACAAGTAGTGGAAGAGTTGAAAAAGCTGGAAGGGGCGGATAAATGCCCCATCCATTTCGAAGACTGAACGCGGTTAAACCTGTGGGAGCTGGCTTGCCTGCGATGCGGTGTATCAGTGCCAGGTGTGTGGCTGACCTGCCGCTATCGCAGGCAAGCCAGCTCGCACATTGGCCATGCCCACATCAGATAGCTTCAGGCCAGTTGCCGCCGCAGTTCAGCTAAAACCGGGGCCGACTCCGGGCGCACGCCGCGCCACAGGAAGAACGCTTCCGCGGCCTGTTCCACCAGCATGCCCAGGCCATCCATCGCCACGGCGGCACCTTGCTCGGTAGCCCAGCGACAGAACGCGGTCGGTTCCTTGGCGTACATCATGTCGTAGCAGAACGTCTTGCCCGGTTCGATCAGGCTGCCGGCAATCGGCGGTACATCGCCTGACAGGCTGGCGGACGTGGCGTTGATGATCACGTCCACCGGCTCACGCAGCCAATCGAAACCACTGGCGGAGACCGGGCCCAGATCGTCGAACAGCTCGGCGAGCAATTCGGCTTTTTCCACCGTGCGGTTGGCGATGATCAATGAGGCGGGCCGCTCGGCCAGCAACGGCTCCAGCGCGCCGCGCACCGCACCACCGGCACCCAGCAACAGAATGCGTTTGCCCTGCAGGCTTAACCCGGCGTTGACCGTCAGGTCGCGCACCAGGCCGGCGCCGTCGGTGTTATCGCCGAGCACGGTGCCGTCGGCCAGTTTGCTCAGGGTGTTCACAGCACCGGCGCGTTGGGCGCGTTCGGTCAAGGTATTGGCCAGGCGGTAGGCGTCTTCCTTGAACGGCACGGTGACGTTGGCACCACGGCCCTGCTGAAAAAACTCACGGGCGCAGCCGGTGAAATCCTCCAGCGGCGCCAGCAGGGTGCTGTAGTCCAGGTGCTCGCCGGTCTGCTCGGCGAACATCCGGTGAATCAGCGGTGACTTGCTGTGGCCGATAGGGTTGCCGAATACGACGTAACGATCCATCAGACGGCCGCCTTGGGCGCAGCCACGCCAAGCCAGTCGCGGTCTTGCAGGAAGTAGTCAGTGAGGCGTGCTTCTTCGCTGCCGGCTTTGGCTTTCCAGTCATAGCTCCAGCGCACTTGCGGCGGCAGCGACATCAGGATCGACTCGGTACGCCCGCCCGACTGCAGTCCGAACAGGGTGCCGCGGTCGTAGACCAGGTTGAACTCAACGTAGCGGCCGCGGCGAAACTCCTGGAATTCGCGCTGCTGCTCGGTGTAGGCCATGGCTTTGCGGCGCTGCACGATGGGCAGGTAAGCGTCGATGTAGGCGTCGCCGATCGCGCGGATGAAGGCGAAGCAGGTATCGAAGTCCCACTCGTTCAGGTCATCGAAGAACAGCCCGCCGATACCCCGGGGCTCGTTGCGATGCTTGATGTGGAAGTAGCTGTCGCACCAGGCCTTATAACGCGAGTAGACCTCTGCACCGAACGGCGCACAGGCCTGCTCGGCCACACGGTGCCAGTGGATGCAGTCTTCTTCGTTGCCGTAGTAGGGCGTGAGGTCGAAACCGCCACCGAACCACCACACCGGCTCTTCGCCGTCTTTTTCGGCGATGAAAAAACGCACGTTGGCGTGGGAAGTCGGCACATGCGGGTTGTGCGGGTGGATCACCAGCGACACGCCCAGGGCTTCAAACCCGCGACCGGCCAGCTCGGGGCGATGCGCACTGGCGGACGGTGGGAGGCCGCTACCGAACACGTGGGAAAAGTTAACGCCGCCTTTTTCGATCACCGACCCGTTTTCGATCACACGGGTGCGACCCCCGCCGCCGGCAGGCCGGGTCCAGGCGTCTTCGATGAAGCGAGTGTCCGTCTCGAAGGTTTCCAGGGCGCTGCAAATGCGGTCTTGCAGGTCAAGCAGGTAGGCCTTTACAGCCTCGGTGCGGGTAGTCATGGCATCACCTTGAATCGGGCAAAGCTACGCGAGGCCATTGGGCGTCGGCGGCAAATGGGCGCACAGGATACCACTGCACCCTGTGTCGCCGCAGTTGACGAAGGTCAAGCTTAGGAGTGGGATAGTGGGCTACGCGAAATAGACCTCAGGAGAAGTGCAGATGGCCAAACGTATCCAGTTCAGCGCCCATGGCGGCCCCGAAGTGCTTGAGTATGTGGACTACACGCCGGCAGAGCCGGGCCCGCAGCAGGTTCGCGTGCGTAACGAGGCCATCGGCCTGAACTTCATCGACACCTATTTTCGCAGTGGGCTCTACGCGCCGCCGGCCCTGCCATCGGGGCTCGGCGCGGAAGGCGCTGGCGTGGTCGATGCGGTCGGCAGTGAGGTCAGCCAGTTCAAGGTCGGCGACCGCGTAGCCTATGGCAGCGGCCCGCTGGGCGCCTACAGCGAATTGCACGTGCTGCCCGCCGCCAATCTGGTGCACCTGCCGGACGACATCAGCTTCGAACAAGCCGCCGGCGCCATGCTCAAGGGCCTGACCGTGCAGTACCTGCTGCGCCAGACCTATGAGCTCAAGGGTGGCGAGACCATCCTGTTCCACGCCGCTGCCGGTGGCGTGGGCTCCCTGGCCTGCCAATGGGCCAAGGCGCTGGGCGTCAAGCTGATCGGTACGGTCAGCTCGCCGGAAAAAGCCGCGCTGGCCAAATCGCTCGGTGCCTGGGAAACCATCGACTACAGCAAGGAAAACGTCGCACAGCGCGTCCTGGAATTGACCGACGGCAAAAAGGTCCCGGTGGTGTACGACGGCGTCGGCAAGGACACTTGGCTGACCTCTTTGGACAGCGTGGCACCACGCGGCCTGGTGGTGAGCTTCGGTAACGCGTCAGGCGCGGTGGACGGGGTGAACCTGGGGATTCTGGCAGCCAAGGGCTCGCTGTACGTGACCCGCCCGACCCTGGCGACCTACGCCAGCAACCCGAAAGACTTGCAGGCCATGGCTGACGACCTGTTTTCGATGATCAAGAGCGGCAAGGTGCGCATTGATATCAATCAGCGGTTTGCGCTGGCGGATGCGGCCAAGGCGCAGACGGAGCTGTCGGGGCGTCGCACCACCGGGTCGACCATTCTGCTGCCGTAAGGCTTGAGGGTGCCATCGCCAGCAAGCCGGCTAAAGCGGGCCTGCCGGCGATGGGCACGATGCGCCCTCAGGACGGCCGCACCACCTCACCGGTTGCCAGGTTTCGAATCAGGCTCGGGTTCTTGCGCCCACCCAGGGCGCCGCCCAATACCAGGTCCACCTGGCCGCGGAAGTACTGCTCCACGCGAATTCGCGTGCGCGCGGCAGGACGGCCTTGAGGATTGGCCGACGTCGAAATCAACGGCCCGACCAGCGAACACAGGTCCCGCACCAGCGGGTGGTCGGTGACGCGCAACGCGACGGTGTCGTGCATCCCGGTCACCCATTCCGGCAACAGATCCTGGTGGGGCACCAGCCAGGTGTTCGGCCCCGGCCAGGTGCTGGCCATGCGGTCGATCCAGTCCTGCGGGAAGTCTTCGAAGAGAAAATCGAACTGGCGAATGTTGTCCGCCACCAGGATCAGGCCCTTGTCTACCGAGCGGTTCTTGATCGCGAGCAGACGGTCGACTGCCTCTTCATTCCACGGATCGCAGCCCAAGCCCCACACCGCCTCGGTTGGGTAGGCGATCACCGCGCCTGCGCGAATTTCTCGTGCGGTTTCCAGCACACGCCACCTGTTGACCATTGCTCACTCTCCGGACTAAAGCTCTGCGCAGTTTACCGATCTTCGTTACAAAACCTAGCAGCGCGCAAGCCAGCGCCCGCTTTCGCAGATCACCTGGCCTTCCAGCTCCAGTTCCGTGAGGGTCGCCAACACCTGGGACAACGGACGCCCGCTGGCAATCGCCAACCCCTCACTGGTGTGAGGCGCCGCGTGCAGCAGCGCCACCAGCGGATGCACCACCGGTATCGGCACCGGGCGAGACAACGCCTGCCAGCCGCGCAACCCTTCCAGAATGTGCTCGATGGTTTCCACCAGTACCGCGCCGTCGCGGATCAACTGGTGGCAGCCCTTGGCGCCGGGATGATGGATAGAGCCCGGAATCGCATACACCTCACGCCCCTGTTCAGCCGCCAGTTTCGCCGTAATCAACGAGCCGCTGGCGATGCTGGCTTCCACCACCAGTACGCCCAGGGACAGGCCGCTGATGATTCGGTTGCGTCGTGGAAAGTTGGCCGCATGGGGCGCGGCATCCAGCGCAAACTCGGAAACCACTGCGCTGCCATGGGCAATCATCGCTTCTGCCAGGCGTTTGTGGCGCTGTGGATAAAAATTTTCCAGCCCCGTGCCGAGCACGCCGATGGTCTGGCCGCCGACGTCCAATGCCGCTTGATGAGCCGCACCGTCGATGCCCAACGCCAGGCCACTGGTGATGACAAAACCGGCGCTTGCCAGGCTGCGGGAAAAGGCAGCGGCGGTGTCCATGCCTGGGCGTGATGCACGGCGACTGCCGACCATCGCCAACTGCGGTTTTTCCAGGATCCCGGGGTCGCCTGCGACGAATAAAAGCGGCGGCGCATCGTCGATCTGGGCAAGCAAGGCGGGGTAGTCCGGCTGGTCCCACATCAGCAAATGCTGGGCCGGGTGCTCGAGCCAGCCCAATGCCCGGCTGGCACCGTCGCGGATCTCGTGACTGCGCCGAGCCTCGGCGCTGATGGCTGGCAAACCCAGGGAACGCCAGGCACTGGCCGGCGCGCTGATAGCCTTTGAGGCCGAGCCGAATGCCTCGATCAATAAGCGAAAACGCTTCGGGCCCACTTCCGGCAGCCTGTGCAAGCGTAGTCGGGCTTCCAGTTCTGAAGGGGATATTTCACTGCTGTTTATCGGATACATCTGATCATCCTTGACCGGAACAAGCTGTGGATAACTCTGTTGGTAACTTATTTAGCAGGCTATTTATTGCGTTTGATCAGCACTCTCGAAACGATCCATTACGGCCAGGGGTCGGGAAGCGCTGAGCACCAGGCCATAGCTGAGCTTTTCATAGGTGCGAAACACCAACAGCGTGCCGGCGCGTTCGTCCGGTAGCGTGACCGGTGCGCCAGTCAGGGTGTCGCGCACGGTCGCGCCGGCCTTGATCAATGTCAGCAGTTGGCCTTCGACCACACCGTCACGGCGGCCTTTGTTCAGGGTGACGGCATCCAGCACGCCGATCTGGGTCACGCCCCTGGGAATATCGATGATCTGTCCCGCAATGAACGGCGCCGACCGGGATGCGCCAAAGTTGGCCGGATCGATGGCAGGTTGGACGCGCAGCAAGCGATCGCCAGGCCGGACCTCCTGGGTGACCCGATGCACGGCGAGGGTGGTGAGATCACCTGCGGTTACAAATTGTGCGGTGCCGATGTCATCGGCGTTGATACCCAGCAGCTCCTGGGTGTGCGGATCGGTGTAAGCCTTGCCGCGTCGCACGATTGCATAACCCGGCTGGGCAGGATCCAGGTCGCCCCGGGCATGCACGTGCTCGTCATGGGCGCCCAATACCCGGCCGTTGCCGGCGGCGACAATGTAGGGCGCGGTGTCCAGGTCGGTGGGCGAATCAAGAATGCGGTTGTGCAACAAAAAGCGCTGGATAGCCTGATAGGCCGGCGGATCCAGGCGCTGGACGGGTGCAGGAAGCAGGGCCATGGCAAGCGGGGCCCACAGCAGCAAGACGAGTAGCGATTTCCTCATGGGGTGAATCTCCTTTATTATGTGCGTTCGCGTGAAATGCCATAGCCTTCGCGGCTTGCGAGCCTTTCACACCGGCTGTCTGGGTCCATCCCAACGCCGATTTGCCTCTACCTCACATGTGCAGCAATTACGCTTATGGCTATTTTGAACATCCTCGAATTCCCCGACTCGCGCCTGCGCACGATCGCCAAACCGGTGGCCGTAGTGGACGACAAGGTTCGTCAGTTGGTCGATGACATGTTTGAAACAATGTATGAAGCCCCGGGCATCGGCCTCGCCGCGACCCAGGTCAACGTGCATCAGCGCGTCGTGGTCATGGACCTGTCGGAAGACCGCAGCGAACCGAGGGTTTACATCAATCCCGAGTTCGAACCGCTGACCGACGAGATGGGCGAATACCAGGAAGGCTGCCTGTCGGTGCCGGAGTTCTACGAGAACGTCGAACGCCCGCTGCGCGTGAAGATCAAGGCCCTGGACCGCGACGGCAAGCCGTTCGAGCTGATTGCCGAAGGCCTGCTGGCAGTCTGCATCCAGCACGAATGCGACCACCTCAACGGCAAGCTGTTTGTCGATTACCTGTCCACGCTCAAACGTGACCGGATCAAGAAGAAGCTGGAAAAAAAGCATCGCCAGCAAGCTTGATGCCCTTCTTCCAAAGGCTTGCTGCGGCAAGCCTTTTTCTTTTGTGACTGCTTTTAACCGAGACCTCCCATGACCGAGCCAATGCGCATTGTTTTTGCCGGCACCCCCGAATTCGCCGCCGAACACCTCAAGGCGCTGCTTGCCAGCCCCTATGACATCGTCGCGGTGTACACCCAGCCGGATCGCCCGGCCGGTCGCGGGCAAAAACTGATGCCGAGCCCGGTCAAGCAACTGGCGCTCGAGCACAACATTCCTGTGCTGCAACCGCCGACCCTGCGCAATGCCGAGGCCCAGGCCGAACTGGCCGCGCTGCAGCCGGATTTGCTGGTCGTGGTCGCTTATGGCCTGATCCTGCCGCAAGCGGTGCTGGATATCCCACGCCTGGGTTGCATCAACAGCCATGCGTCGCTGCTGCCACGCTGGCGCGGTGCGGCGCCGATCCAACGCGCCGTGGAAGCCGGTGACCGTGAAAGCGGCGTCACCGTGATGCGCATGGAGGCTGGCCTTGACACCGGCCCGATGCTGCTCAAAGTCACCACCCCAATCACCGCCGAAGACACTGGCGGCAGCCTGCACGACCGCCTGGCCGAACTGGGCCCGCCTGCCGTGATCCAGGCCATCGCCGGGCTCGCCGCCGGTACCCTGGAAGGCGAAGTGCAGGACGACAGCCTGGCCACCTACGCCCACAAGCTGAACAAGGACGAGGCGCGCATCGACTGGAACCGCCCGGCCGTGGAGCTGGAGCGCCTGGTGCGCGCGTTCAACCCGTGGCCGATCTGCCACAGCAGCCTCAATGGCGAAGCCCTGAAGGTATTGGCCGCCACCCTGGCCGACGGTAATGGCGCTCCTGGTGAAATCATCGGCGCCAGCAAGGACGGCCTGCTGGTTGCCTGTGGTGAGCAGGCGCTGTGCCTGACTCGTCTGCAATTGCCCGGGGGCAAGGCGCTGAATTTCAGCGATTTGTTCAACAGCCGTCGTGAGAAATTTGCCCTGGGCACGCTTCTCGGGGTGGTCGCGCAATGAATCCGCGTCTGGCCGCCGCCAAGGCTCTCGCCGCCGTCCTCAACGGCAAGGCTTCGCTGAACAGTTCGTTGCCCACGCAGCTGGATAAGGTCGACGACCGCGACCGTGGCTTCACCCAGGACCTCGCCTTCGGCACTGCCCGCTGGCAGCCGCGCTTGTCGGCGCTGGCGGCCAAGCTGCTGCAAAAGCCCTTCAAGGCGGCGGATGCCGATGTCGAAGCGTTGCTGCTGGTGGGCCTCTACCAGTTGCTCTACACCCGCGTGCCGGCCCACGCGGCCATCGGCGAAACCGTCGGTTGCGCCGATAAACTGAAAAAGCCCTGGGCCAAGGCACTGCTCAATGCCGTACTGCGCCGCGCCCAGCGTGAAAGCGAAGCACTGCTGGCCGAGCTGGAGCATGACCCGGTGGTGCGCACCGCCCACCCGCGCTGGCTGCAAAAGTCCCTGAAAGCCTTCTGGCCCGAGCAATGGGAAGCCATTTGCGCGGCCAACAATGCACACCCGCCGATGATCCTGCGGGTCAACCGTCGCCATCACCACCGGGACAGCTACCTGCAACTGCTGGCGGACGCGGGCATTGGCGCTACTGCCTGCGTGTACAGCGTCGACGGCATTGTGCTCGACGCCGCCACCGATGTGCGCAGCCTGCCGGGCTTTGCCGAAGGCTGGATCAGCGTGCAGGACGAAGCCGCGCAATTGGCCGCCGACCTGCTCGACCTGGCCCCCGGCCAGCGCGTGCTGGACGCCTGCTGCGCGCCTGGCGGTAAGACTTGTCACATTCTTGAGGTCGAAAAAGACCTCGCCGGTGTGGTCGCCGTCGACCTGGAAGCCAAGCGCCTGGTGCGCGTGCGGGAAAACCTCGCACGCCTGGGCCTGAGTGCCGAGCTGATCGCCGCCGACGGCCGCGACACCGCCACCTGGTGGGATGGCAAGCCGTTCCAGCGCATTCTGCTCGACGCCCCCTGTTCCGCCACCGGTGTGATCCGTCGCCACCCGGACATCAAGCTGACCCGCCAACCCGACGACATCGCCGCCCTGGCCGTGCTGCAAGGCGAGTTGCTCGACGCACTGTGGCCGACCCTTGAAGTCGGCGGCATCCTGCTCTACGCCACCTGCTCGACCTTGCCCACCGAAAACACCGAGGTGATCCAAGCCTTCCTCGCCCGTACCAGCGGTGCGCGTGAGCTCGATCTCGCCACGGCCGCCGGCATCAAGCAGCCCCATGGTCGCCAATTGCTTGCACAGGAAGGCGGACACGACGGCTTCTATTACGCCAAACTGATCAAGATTGCCGCCGCACGCGGCTGAATGGGTTTAAGGGAGTGACCGGATGAAAATCATCATCCTTGGGGCAGGGCAGGTCGGTGGCACGCTGGCCGAGCATTTGGCCAGTGAAGCCAACGACATCACTGTGGTCGACACCGATGCCGAACGCCTGCGCAACCTTGGCGACCGCCTGGACATCCGCACCGTGCAGGGCCGCGCGTCATTTCCGACAGTGCTGCGCCAGGCCGGTGCCGACGACGCCGACATGCTGGTTGCGGTGACCAACAGCGACGAGACCAATATGGTCGCCTGCCAGGTCGCCCACACCCTGTTCCACACCCCGACCAAAATCGCCCGCGTGCGTGAGGCGGCTTACCTGACCCGTGCCGGGCTTTTCGACAACGACGCGATTCCAGTGGACGTGCTGATCAGCCCGGAACAGGTGGTGACCCACTACATCAAGCGCCTGATCGAAATTCCCGGGGCCTTGCAGGTGATCGACTTCGCCGAGGGGAAGGCCCAACTGGTGGCGGTGAAGGCCTACTACGGCGGTCCGTTGGTGGGCCAGCAATTGCGCCAGCTGCGTGAACACATGCCGAATGTGGAAACCCGCGTGGCGGCGATCTTCCGCCGCGACCGACCGATCCTGCCCCAGGGCGACACCGTGATCGAGGCCGACGACGAAGTATTTTTCATCGCTGCCAAAGCCAATATTCGTGCGGTGATGAGCGAAATGCGCCGGCTGGACGAGACCTACAAACGCATCGTCATCGCCGGTGGCGGACAGATTGGCGAGCGCCTGGCCGAAGCCATCGAGAGCCGCTATCAGGTCAAGATCATCGAGATGAATCCTGCACGCTGCCGGCACTTGTCCGACACCCTCGACAGCACCGTCGTCCTCCAAGGCAGCGCCTCGGACCGTGACCTGCTGATGGAGGAGAACATCGCCGACGCCGATATTTTCCTGGCGCTGACCAACGATGACGAGGCCAACATCATGTCGTCCTTGCTGGCCAAGCGATTGGGCGCCAAGAAGGTGATGACCATCATCAACAACCCGGCCTATGTCGACCTGATCCAGGGCGGCGATATCGACATCGCCATCAGCCCGCAGCTGGCGACCATCGGCACCTTGCTTGCCCACGTGCGCCGGGGCGATATCGTCAGCGTGCACTCCCTGCGCCGTGGCGCGGCGGAAGCCATCGAGGCGATTGCCCACGGCGATGCGAAATCGAGCAAGGTGATCGGCAAGGCCATCCGCGATATCGGCCTGCCGCCGGGTACCACCATTGGTGCGATCATTCGCGACGAAGAAGTGATCATTGCCCACGACGACACGGTGATCGCCACGGGTGACCATGTGATCCTGTTCCTGGTGGACAAGAAACATATCCGTGATGTGGAGAAGTTGTTCCACGTGGGGCTGAGCTTTTTCTGATCAGCATATTCAGCTGATCCTGCCGCCCTCATCGCGGGCAAGCCCGCTCCCACAGGAGATCCTGTTCCTGTTATGGAAGCGGGTTTGCCCGCGAGGGCGTTATTGAAAACCCGACCTAGCTAAAGGATGCACAGCCATGCTCGAATCCCTGGAAAAAATGCTCGCCAAGGGTGTGGATAACTCATTGCTACGCTTTGGCTTGGGCAAGGGGTATCTGGACTTGAAGGACAACGCCAAGGCGGCGGAGCATCTGCATAAGTGCGTCGAGTTTGACCCGAAGTATTCGGCGGCGTGGAAGTTGTTGGGCAAGGCCCATCAGGCCAACGGTGACAGTGCCGCAGCGCGGCTGGCGTGGGAGAAGGGGATCGAAGCGGCCCAGGCCCATGACGACAAGCAGGCCGAGAAAGAGATGACGGTGTTCCTGAAGAAACTCGACCGCCAAGCCTGAAGAGATTCCTGTGGGAGCTGGCTTGCCTGCGATGGCATCACCTCGGTGTAACTGAAGGACCGAGTTGCCTGCATCGCAGGCAAGCCAGCTCCCACACTGGATCTGCATGGGTCTACAGATCGAGGTACATCAATACCACCGCGCCTCGCCCGGCGGGCGTTTCTTGAAGCGCTTCATGCTCCACATGTACTGGCTCGGGTAGGCGCCGACATAACGCTCCACCACCTTGCTCATCGCCGCGCAGGAGGTGGCAGTGTCGGTGCTGTACATGTCTTCCGGCGCCGCTTCCAAGATCACCTTGTAACCCGAGCCGTCCGGCAGCCGCAGGGCATGCAGGAACACGCCGACGGCCTTGTGGCCCGCGAGCATGTTTGGCACGAACTTGCTGGTCAGGGCCTGGGTGGCGAAAAACGGTACGAAGATACCGGCCGACTCCGCCGGCTCCGGGTCGGCAGGGATGCCCACCTGGCCGCCTTTGCGCACTTCCTTGATCACACTGAGGATGCCTTCCTTGGTGGAGGCCGCCACGCGGTTACCCAATTGCACGCGCTGTTTGCGCAGCAATTCGTCCACGGCCTTGAGCTTGGGCGGACGGTAAAAGATGATCGGTTTGCACTGGCTGCAATAGAAGTGGTTCAACACCTCCCAGTTGCCCAGGTGGCTGGTGATACCGACCACGCCCTTGCCCGAGGCCAGGGCTTCATGCAGCACTTCCAGGCCTTCGACTTCGCGCACCAGGTCGATGGAGCGCTGTGCCGGCCAGATCCAGGCGCAGGCGCTTTCGGTCAGCGACTTGCCGATGTCCATCAAGCTGCGACCGACCAGGCGTTCGCGCTCGACCGGGTCCATCTCGGGGAAGCATTTGGAGAGGTTGATCCGCACCGTGTCGCGAGAGCGGTTGGGGGTCTTCCACATGATCCAGCCAATCGCCGTGCCGACCGCTTGAACCGCGCGCCAGGGCAATAGAGCAAACAACCGAAGAGCGCCTACCAGCAAGGCGCCTTTAAACTTTTCCACAGGTCACTCCTGATCGTGTGTGGTGCGCAAAGCGGCCATTCTAACCGGCGTTGGCCAAGTCCGCGTAACGGTCGCAATCCTGAGTGTGGTCCATGACCATGCCCGAGGCCTGCATGAACGCGTAACAGATAGTCGGGCCGACGAAGGTGAACCCGGCTTTTTTCAGGGCGCGGCTCATGGCCTCAGCCTCCGGCGTAATGGCCGGGACCTGGCTGCGGTCCTTGAAATGATTGACCTTGGGCACGCCGCCCACAAACGACCACAGAAACTCCACGGGGTCCTCCAGCGCCAGCCAGGCAGCGGCATTGCGTCGGGTGGCGTTGAGCTTGAGGCGATTGCGCACGATGCCCGGGTCGAGCATCAGCGCTTCGATTTCTGCATCGGTCAGCTGTGCCAGGCGCTGGGCATCAAAGCCGAACAAGACCTTTCGATAATGCTCGCGTTTGCGTAAAACGGTGATCCAGGACAGGCCCGCCTGGAACCCTTCGAGCAAAAGCAACTCGAACAAACCCTGCGCATCGCGCAGCGGCGTTCCCCACTCTTGATCGTGATAAGCCATGTACAGCGGATCTTCAGAACACCAAAAGCAGCGTGGCATAAGGCTCCAGGGAGTGGTGGCAGGGCCGAATCGGGTATACTCCCGCTCTTTAAATCGCAGCCCAAGTAACAGGTGAATTTCGTGAGCCAGCCTACGCCAGCCGTGCGTACCTTCCAAGACTTGATCCTCGCCCTCCAGCAATACTGGGCCGAGCAAGGTTGTGTGGTACTTCAGCCCTACGATATGGAAGTAGGCGCCGGCACTTTCCACACCGCTACCTTCCTGCGGGCCATCGGCCCGGAAACCTGGAACGCCGCTTATGTGCAGCCCAGTCGTCGCCCGACTGACGGCCGCTACGGCGAAAACCCGAACCGTCTGCAGCACTACTACCAGTTCCAGGTAGTCCTGAAGCCGAACCCGGACAACTTCCAGGAACTGTACCTGGGCTCGTTGAAACATGTCGGCCTGGACCCGCTGGTCCACGACATCCGTTTCGTCGAAGACAACTGGGAATCGCCAACCCTCGGCGCCTGGGGCCTGGGTTGGGAAGTCTGGCTCAACGGCATGGAAGTGACCCAGTTCACCTACTTCCAGCAAGCGGGCGGCATCGAGTGCTACCCGGTGACCGGCGAGATCACCTACGGTCTCGAGCGCCTGGCCATGTACCTGCAAGGCGTGGATTCGGTCTACGACCTGGTGTGGGCTGATGGCCCGTTCGGCAAAGTCACCTACGGCGACGTGTTCCACCAGAACGAAGTGGAGCAGTCCACCTACAACTTCGAACACGCCAACGTCGACAAGCTGTTCGAACTGTTCGACTTCTATGAAAGCGAAGCCAAGCGCCTGATCGAACTCGACCAGCCGCTGCCGTTGCCGAGCTATGAAATGGTGTTGAAGGCGTCCCATACCTTCAACCTGCTGGATGCTCGCCGTGCCATCTCGGTAACCGCGCGCCAGCAATACATCCTGCGTGTGCGCACCCTGGCGCGTTCCGTCGCTCAAGCCTACCTGCTGGCTCGCGCCAAGCTGGGCTTCCCGATGGCTACCCCGGATTTGCGTGATGAAGTGTTGGCTAAGCTGGAGGCTGCACAATGAGTGCTCAAGATTTCCTGGTTGAACTGGGCACCGAAGAGCTGCCACCCAAGGCACTCAATACCCTGGCCGACGCATTCCTGGCCGGTATCGAAAAAGGCCTGCACAGCGCTGGCCTGAAGTTTGAAGCGAAAAAAGTCTACGCCGCGCCACGTCGCCTGGCCGTTTTGCTGACCGCGCTGGAAACCCAGCAGCCCGACCGTAACATCAACCTGGACGGCCCGCCGCGCCAGGCCGCTTTCGATGCTGACGGCAACCCGACCCAAGCGGCCCTGGGTTTTGCCAAGAAGTGTGGCGTCGAGCTGAGCGAAATCGATCAAAGCGGCCCGAAACTGCGTTTCAGCCAGGTCATCAAGGGCAAGCCAACGGCCAGCCTGTTGCCGACCATCGTGGAAGATTCCCTGAACGACCTGCCGATCCCCAAGCGCATGCGCTGGGGCGCGCGAAAGGAAGAGTTCGTGCGTCCGACCCAATGGCTGGTGATGCTGCTCGGTGACCAGGTCATCGACTGCACGCTCCTTGCCCAGAAGGCCGGCCGTGATTCCCGTGGTCACCGCTTCCACCATCCGCAGAGCGTGCGCATCACCTCGCCGGCCAACTACCTCGACGACTTGCGTGCAGCCTACGTGCTGGCCGATGCCAACGAGCGTCGCGAGCTGATCAGCAAGCGCACCGAAGAGCTGGCCCGCCTGCAGGAAGGCACCGCCATCGTGCCGCCAAGCCTGCTCGACGAAGTGACCGCGCTGGTTGAATGGCCAGTGCCGCTGGTGTGCTCGTTCGAAGAGCGTTTCCTCGACGTGCCGCAAGAAGCGTTGATCACCACCATGCAGGACAACCAGAAGTACTTCTGCCTGCTGGACGTGGATGGCAAGTTGCTGCCGCGCTTTATCACCGTGGCCAACATCGAGAGCAAGGACCCACAACAGATCATCGCCGGTAACGAGAAAGTCGTGCGCCCGCGCCTGACCGACGCCGAGTTCTTCTTCAAGCAAGACAAAAAGCAGAAGCTCGAAGACTTCAACCTGCGCCTGCAAAACGTGGTGTTCCAGGAAAAACTCGGCAGCGTCTACGACAAAGCCGTGCGCGTTTCCAAGCTGGCCGCCTACATCGCGCCACGCATTGGTGGGGATGCTGCCTGGGCTGCGCGTGCAGGCTTGCTGTCCAAGTGCGACCTGGCCACCGAGATGGTCGGCGAGTTCCCGGAGATGCAAGGTGTTGCCGGCTACTACTACGCCCTCAACGACGGCGAGCCGGACGATGTCGCCCTGGCATTGAACGAGCAGTACATGCCGCGCGGTGCCGGCGCTGAACTGCCGACCACCCTGACCGGTGCAGCCGTGGCGATCGCCGACAAGCTGGACACCCTCGTGGGTATCTTCGGTATCGGCATGTTGCCTACCGGCAGCAAAGACCCGTATGCCCTGCGCCGTGCGGCCCTGGGCGTGCTGCGTATCCTGATCGACAAGAAGCTGGACCTCGACCTGACCCAGGCCGTGGTGTTCGCGGTCGGCCAGTTCGGCGGCAAGGTCAAGCAGGCCGGCCTGGCCGAGCAAGTGCTGGAGTTCGTGTTCGACCGCCTGCGTGCGCGTTACGAAGACGAAGGCGTGGATGTCTCGGTGTACCTGTCGGTACGTGCCCTGCAGCCGGGTTCGGCACTGGACTTCGACCAACGCGTACAAGCCGTGCAGGCCTTCCGCAAACTGCCTGAGGCCGATGCCCTGGCCGCCGTGAACAAGCGCGTGTCGAACCTGCTGAGCAAGGCCGAAGGCCTGGGCAACGCCGATGTCGACCCTGGCCTGTTTGCCGATGCCAAGGAGTTCTCGCTGAACTCGGCCATTGCCAAGGCAGAAAACGCGGTGAAGCCGCTGATCGCCGAACGCAACTACGCCGAAGCCCTGGCGCGCCTGGCCACCTTGCGTGAGCCGGTGGATGCGTTCTTTGAAGCGGTGATGATCAATGCCGAAGACGCGGGTGTACGCAAAAACCGCTACGCCATGCTGGCGCGTCTGCGTGGCCTGTTCATCAATATCGCCGACATTTCCGTACTGGGCTGATCATGTTGAAACTGCTGATTCTCGATCGGGACGGGGTGATCAATTACGACTCCGACGCTTACATCAAGTCGGTGGCGGAGTGGATTCCACTGCCCGGCTCGATCGAGGCCATCGCGCAGTTGAGCAAAGCCGGCTGGACGGTGGCCATCGCCACCAACCAGTCCGGCATCGCCCGCGGTTACTACGACATCGCCACCCTGGACGCCATGCACGCGCGCTTGCGCACGTTGGTGGCCGAGCAGGGCGGTGAGGTGGGACTGGTGGTGTACTGCCCCCACGGGCCGGATGAGGGCTGCGATTGCCGCAAACCCAAGCCTGGCATGTTGAAAACCATTGCAGAACATTACAAGGTGCCCTTGGCTGGGCTATGGTTCGTCGGGGACAGCCTCGGTGACCTGGAGGCGGCCAAAGCCGTCGACTCTCAGCCAGTTTTGGTTAAGACCGGGAAAGGCGAAAAGACCCAGGCGAAAAACCTGCCGGTAGGCACCTTGATTTTTGACGATCTGGCGGCGGTTGCCGCAGAACTTATCAACAACTAGCCGCCCTCGACTTCCTGACCAAGGACCGTTCGGGAGTGCGCTTTTAACAGGCGGGCGTTGTCCCGCAACGGTAAATGCCGCCATGTCGATTTTGCAGGCCATCAGAACCTTTTTCTTTTACCTGCTGTTGGGCACCAGTTCTTTCCTCTGGTGCACCCTGAGCTTTTTTATCGCGCCTTTCCTGCCGTTCAAGGCGCGCTATCGTTTTATCAACGTCTATTGGTGCCGCTGCGCGTTGTGGCTGACCAAGGTGTTCCTCAATATCCGTTTCGAGGTGAAGGGCGCCGAAAACGTGCCGGACCAGCCGTGCGTGATTCTGTCGAACCACCAGAGCACCTGGGAGACGTTCTTTCTCTCGGCGTACTTCTCGCCCCTGAGCCAGGTGCTCAAGCGTGAGCTGCTGTACGTGCCGTTCTTCGGCTGGGCCATGGCCATGTTGCGTCCCATCGCGATTGACCGTGACAACCCCAAGGCGGCGCTCAAGCACGTGGCCAAGAAGGGCGACGAGCTGCTCAAGGACGGCGTGTGGGTGTTGATCTTCCCCGAGGGTACCCGCGTGCCCTACGGCAGCGTAGGCAAGTTCTCACGCGGTGGTACCGCGTTGGCAGTCAACGCCCATTTGCCGGTCTTGCCGATTGCGCATAACGCCGGCAAGTACTGGCCAAAAACCGGCTGGGCCAAGCGTGAGGGCACCATCACCGTAGTGATTGGCGAACCGATGTATGCAGAAGGTGAAGGCCCGCGCGCCATTGCCGCGCTGAATGACCGTGCTGCGGCCTGGAATGAAGCGCAGCAGCGGGCCATGGGTTCGCTGCCGCCAGAGCCGGTTGTGGTCGACACACCGGTGGTATGAGCATCTGTGGATAACCTGTGTACGGTTTGTTGGCGAATGGGTCTTTTTGACTTATAAGAAGCTGATTTACTTACATATTTCCCAAGCTCATAAAATAGCGGAAAAGGTGCATAAGTTTTTCTCGCAGAAAAAAACCGGTCCCTGGGACCGGTTTTTTATGCACAGCAGGAAAGTGGGTTTTCTCACTCTTCCCACAGCGGCAGCTGCAGGCTGAACGTGGTGCCTTTACCGACCACGCTTTCGCAACTGATCCGCCCTCCATGACGCTCGAGAACGGCTTTGACCATGGTCAGGCCCAGCCCCAGGCCTTCACTGCCCTGCGCGGAATCGAAGCGTCGGTACTGGCTGAACAACTCCGGTAAATCTTGCGCAGCGATCCCCGGCCCCTGGTCGCTGATGCGGCATTCCAACCAACCTTGCACAGTGGCGTGACTCAGCCGGACGGTGGTACCGGACGGGGAGTACTTGATCGCGTTCTCCAGCACGTTGAACAACGCGCGCGTGAGCAACGATTGATCGGCCCACACCATGCCCTCATCGGCTTCATCCAGGTCGTGCACCAAGTGAATGCCCTTGAGCTGGGCGATCAACGCGACTTGGTCGAAGGCATCCATTACCAGCATCGCGAACAGGGTCGGCTGGAATTGATAGCCATCAGCCTCGGCTTTCGCCAGCTGTACGTACGACTCGGTAAGGCTCAAGGCGCGTCGTACCTGCTGCTCGATCTGGGCGAATACCGGTGACTCGCCGTTGTGCACATCCAGCAACGCGAGGATCGCCGAGTGCGGCGCGCGCAGGTCATGGGACAGGAAGCGCAGCATGGTCTCGCGATGCTGCTGGGCATCGCGTTCCTTGCTCAGGTCCGTCAGGCTCAGCAGCCAACCCAATGCGACGTCACCTTCAGCCGGCAACAAGGGGGCCAGCTCCATGCGCAGGCTACGCTGGCGGATATCTCGGAACTCGATGAGTTCGAGTGCGGACAGGGCAGGGCGCACACCATTGTGCAGCGGTGGATAACCGAGGTCGGCGAGTTGTTCGATGAGGTTTTCGTTGACCAGGTCATTGCCAAACACCTCACGGGCAATGCGATTTGCCAGCAAAATATTGCCGCCGGGGTCGGTAATCAGAGTGGCTACCGGTAAGCACTCCAGGCCATCGGCCATAAAGCGCCGCGTATCTCGCGTGCGGCTCACGGCTTGCTCCAGCGCGAAGATACGCCCCTGCAACACATCGCCATGGCTGGCGGGCGCGCGCCGGCGCTCGGGCAGCACTTTGGGCTCGTTATCCAGCCGCGCCAGCTCCCAGCCGAAATAGGCGAGGATCGCGCTCAGGCGCCGCCAGTTCCAGATCAGGTAGCTCAGTAACAAACCAATCAAGCAGGCCGCCGGCGACCACCAGTGGCCCAGGCGCAGCAGCGCCCAGGCACCGAACAACGCCGTGACCATGCAGCCCAGGGTCATCCATAGCGCATAGCGCGGGCGGTACAGCAGCAATCCCAGCAACAATGCGACCAACGACGTCGCCAGGGTTGCCGCCAGCCATGCGGGCACGTCAACGATGCTTCGCCCTTGCAGCAATCCATTGAGCACATTGGCCTGGATCTCTACGCCGGCCGTGGTGCCAACGGTGGAGGAGAGGGGCGTGACGAATCGATCGCCCATTCCGGAGGCCGTGGCGCCAACGAGAATCAGACGGTCGCGCAGTTGCTCGGGAGGCACCTCACCGTTTAATACACTGACGTAGGACACACTAGGGAAATGCGTGTGCGGCGCAATGAACGGGATGCGAATGGCATGCTCCCGGTGCCAGTGTTGATCGATCGGCTCGCGTGCCTCTCCCGGCATCGGCGACTTCTCACCGCTCATCTCATAGGCCAGCCATGCCAACTGCGCAACGGCAGCATCCGGTGGGCCCTCGCGCATATACAAGCTGCGCACCACGCCGTCGTTGTCGGCTTCCACGTTGATATGGCCCACGCCCCTGGCGCATTTCAGCAGCGCGGACATTTGCTCGCCTGGCCGGCTGTAGCTGGCGGTGCTATCGCGCAACAGTGGCAACAACACGTTACCGGCGTTGCACACGGCATCAGCCAGGCGTTTGTCATTAACGGGGTTGCCGGGCTCGCTGAAGATCACATCAAACAGGATACCGGCGGGTTGTGCGGCATTCAGGCGGTCGATGAGGTCGGCGTGCAAACTGCGCGGCCAAGGCCATTGACCGAGCTTTTTCAGGCTTTGATCGTCAATCGTCACCAGCAAAATACGCGGGTCCACCGGCAGTGGGGTCAGCCGACGCAGGCTGTCATACAACGGGTTGTTCAAGGCAAGGCCGGGGCTCAATGACAGATAGGCCGTGATCGGCAGCAGCAGTAAACCGATCCACAGCCACTCGCGGACCAGGCCATGGAACAAGCGCTGGGCGTGGGTGGGCTGGCGTTTCTCGGGCTTGCCCCAGAGCATCATCGGTCAGCCACCGGTAGCCTGCGCCTGCGCGGCGGGCGGGTAGTAGAAAATGTCATAGACCCCGGTTTCTCCTTCCAGTCCGTGGGCGTCATACGCCGACAAACGCACGTGATAAAACGACGCCTTGAGCCCATTGAAGCTCATTTTCGGCTCACTGGAGAAGTTTTCCTGCTTGATGTTCATGAAGGCTTTATCAGTCGCCACCTGGGCGCGATAACGTTGCGCGCCCGCCAATGGCCGCAGGTAGAGACGCCAGACGGGCGCGTCGCCTTTCTGCCCGTCCTGGCCAATGAGTTTCGGCGCGGGCAGCAACGCTAACGGCTCAAGCTCGCCTTGTTTCTTGAACAGCAGCCCTTGTCGCGCGCCGACTTTTACTTCGCTGTCAGACGCGCCAGCCTTGCTGTCACGGCTGACTGCGACCTGGCCGTCGAGTACTTCGAGCACCGATTGCTCACCATCGTCGCGCACTCGAAAATGGGTGCCACGTACCCCCAGCACGCCCACCGGCGTGACGATCTGGAAGCGATCATAATCGGTGGCCCGCTTGATCACATACGCTTCGGCCTGGCCTTGTTCGAGCATCACTTGGGGGATCAACTGCTTCTCGTCGAGGTGCAGGCGCACCTGGGAACTGGACGGCAGCACCACCCGAGAACCGTCGCCGAGCAACAGGCTGACAAATGCCGCAGCGGATGTTCTCACCCCCTCTTGCTCATCAATGGTCATGCCCTCCTGCAAAGGCGTCACCTTGCCGCCTACATCGAGCTTCCAGGCTTCCCCGGTCAGGTGCTGGACAACAGCCGGCAACGGCTGCGCACGGCACAGGGTGTGGTCATCGATATAGGCCGGCCGCGCTTTGGCCGATGCACCCGCAACCCCTACCGCCAGGATCAACAGGGAGGGAAGGGCGCGAAGCATTGAATGGGGGGAAAGCGTCATGGTTCTCATCAATGTCCAGGTTCCAGAGGACGTCTGACATCGGCACGCGGGCATTTACGGCAGCGCATGTGTCGGCTGATCCTTTTACTTACCCTCGGGAGCCGGTATCTTTCCCACAGAGGTACCCAGGACTTTCAGGGGGTTACGGCCCTTTGATATCAGCGTACCGAGAGATCCAAGGGGTCGTCGAATCTGACCACAATTATTCAGATTCAATGGCCGGCAACTGCGCAGTATGTGCCGTTATTCATTGGCCGTCGGCTGCCCTATATTAAGTACAAAGGACCCTCGACATGCGTGTCGCAATACTGGATGACGAACCTGCCGAGTTGCGGCGGGTGGAACAGACACTGCGACAGATCCCCGGCACCGCGGAGCAGCCTTGGTCCCTGCATTGCTTCGAGCGTGGTGAAGACCTGCTACGCCAACTGCGCCGGGAAACCTTTGACCTGCTGATACTCGACTGGCAACTGCCCGATATCACTGGCATTGCCTTGCTGCGCTGGACCCGCGAACACATGGAATCGCCGCCCGCCGTCATCATGCTCACCAGCCGCGATGCCGAGAGCGATATCGTCACGGCGCTCAATAGCGGCGCCGACGACTACGTCAGCAAACCCTTTCGTCCCAACGAACTGAAAGCCCGTGTCTCTGCAGTGTTGCGTCGCCACGGCCTGCAGAAGTCGGCGACCCAAGAGGTGCAAAGCTTCAACGACTTGACCTTTGACGATGCTGAACTGACGGTGACCCGAGCCGGCAAACCGATCAACCTGACCGAGCGTGAATACCGCCTGGCCAGTTGCCTGTTCGCCAACCTGGCCCGACCGCTGTCCCGTGAGTACCTCTATGAGCGCTTCTGGACTCATGAAGAAATGGTCTCGTCTCGCCCACTGGATACGCATATCTACCGGCTGCGTAACAAGCTTGGGCTGACGGCGGATCGGGGCTGGCAGCTGTTGACGATCTACGGGTATGGGTATCGGCTGGAGAGTGTCGCAACGGCGCCATCGCCCAACTGAAATGGCGATGTTCCACGTGGAGCATTTAAAAAATGCCCAATAAAAAAGGCCAACGCTGAGCGTTGGCCTTTTTGTTTTTAGCGGTCTTGCCTGATCAGAAGTCCAGGTTGGACACCGCCAATGCGTTGCTTTCGATGAAGTCACGGCGAGGTTCGACCGCATCACCCATCAGGGTGTTGAAGATCTGGTCTGCGCCAATGGCGTCTTCGATGGTCACGCGCAGCATGCGACGCTGAGCCGGGTCCATGGTGGTTTCCCACAGCTGATCCGGGTTCATTTCGCCCAGACCTTTGTATCGCTGGATGGTGTGACGCTTGGTGCTTTCAGCCATCAGCCAGTCGAGGGCTTCCTTGAATTCCTTGACCTGCTTCTTGCGTTCGCCACGCTGGATATAAGCGCCGTCGTCCAGCAGGGTGCTGAGTTGCGCGCCCAGGGTTACCACGGTCTTGTAGTCATTGCTGCCGAAGAAGTCGCGGTTGAAGGTGACGTAGTTCGACAGGCCGTGGGAGATCAGTTCGACCTCTGGCAGCCAGACATTACGTTCACGGTCTTCGCGCAGACTGGCTTTGTACACCAGGCCAGATTTCTCCACGGTGCGCAGGCGCACTTCGTACTGGGCCAGCCAATCCTGCATGTGAGCGTGGTCACCCAACTGCTCCAGGCTTACGGATGGCAGGTAGATGAAGTGCTCGGTCAACTCCTGCGGATACAGGCGCGACAGACGCTTCAGAGTCTTCATCACCATGCGGAAGTCGTTAACCAGGCGCTCCAGCGCCTCACCGGAAATGCCCGGGGCTTCGTCGTTCAAGTGCAGGCTGGCATCTTCCAGGGCCGACTGCGTCATGTACTCTTCCATGGCGTCGTCGTCTTTGATGTATTGTTCTTGCTTGCCCTTTTTCACTTTGTACAACGGCGGCTGGGCGATGTAGATGTAGCCGCGCTCGATCAGCTCCGGCAACTGACGGAAGAAGAACGTCAGCAGCAGGGTACGGATGTGCGAACCGTCGACGTCAGCATCGGTCATGATGATGATGTTGTGGTAGCGCAGCTTGTCGATGTTGTACTCGTCACGGCCGATACCGCAGCCCAACGCTGTGATCAAAGTGCCGACTTCCTGAGAGGAAATCATTTTGTCGAAGCGCGCCTTCTCGACGTTGAGGATCTTGCCCTTCAACGGCAGGATCGCCTGGGTGCGACGGTTACGACCCTGCTTGGCGGAACCGCCAGCAGAGTCACCTTCCACCAGGTACAGCTCGGAGAGGGCAGGGTCCTTCTCCTGGCAGTCAGCCAGCTTGCCTGGCAGGCCGGCGATATCCAGTGCGCCTTTACGGCGGGTCATCTCGCGAGCTTTACGCGCCGCTTCACGGGCACGAGCCGCGTCGATCATCTTGCCGACAACCAGCTTGGCTTCGTTCGGGTTTTCCAACAGGAAGTCCGAGAAGTACTTGCCCATTTCCTGTTCGACGGCGGTCTTCACTTCGGAAGACACCAGCTTGTCTTTGGTCTGGGAGCTGAACTTTGGATCCGGCACTTTCACCGAGATAATCGCGGTCAGGCCTTCGCGCGCATCGTCACCGGTAGTGGCAACTTTGTGCTTCTTGGCCAAGCCTTCGGCTTCGATGTAGGTGTTCAGGTTACGCGTCAGTGCGGAACGGAAACCCACCAGGTGAGTACCACCGTCGCGCTGAGGAATGTTGTTGGTGAAGCACAACAGGTTCTCGTTGAAGCTGTCGTTCCACTGCAGGGCGATTTCCACGCCGATGCCGTCTTCGCGTTGGATGTTGAAATGGAAAACCTGGTTGACCGCAGTCTTGTTGGTGTTCAGGTATTCAACAAACGCACGCAGGCCGCCTTCGTACTTGAACAGCTCTTCCTTGCCGCTGCGCTCGTCCTTGAGGACGATACCCACACCGGAGTTGAGGAAGGACAATTCACGAATCCGCTTGGCCAGGATGTCCCAGCTGAAGTGGATGTTCTTGAAGGTTTCAGCCGATGGCTTGAAGTGGATCTGAGTACCGGTCGATTCGCTGTCGCCAACGATCTTCATCGGCTCTTTCGGTACACCGTGGACATAGGTCTGTTCCCAGATCTTGCCACTGCGGCGAACGGTCAGGATCAGCTCTTCGGACAGTGCGTTCACCACCGACACGCCCACACCGTGCAAACCGCCGGAGACTTTATAGGAGTTGTCGTCGAACTTACCGCCGGCGTGGAGCACGGTCATGATGACCTCTGCCGCCGAAACGCCTTCTTCTTTGTGCACGTCTACCGGAATACCGCGACCGTTGTCGCGCACGGTAATCGACTCATCCGGATGGATGATGATGCTGATGTCGTCGCAGTGACCGGCCAAAGCTTCGTCGATGGAGTTGTCGACCACCTCGAACACCATGTGGTGCAGACCGCTACCGTCATCAGTGTCGCCAATGTACATACCGGGACGTTTGCGTACGGCATCCAAACCTTTCAGCACTTTAATGCTGGTCGAGTCGTACGTGTTTTCTTCGCTCATGCCTTCACTCCCGATGGTCGTGGGTCTGGGTGATACGGCCTTGTTCCACGTGGAACAAAGCGACTGGCGTATCCGTGTGCCAGCCTTCCCTCAATAATTCGTGGTCTACACAGGTGATGAACACCTGGCAGCGTAATTCTTCCAACAAGCGGCATAACGCGCGGCGGTGCTGCTCGTCGAGTTCGGACGGCAAGTCATCCACCAGATAAATACACTGACCGCGGCGGGCTTGGCTAACCAAGTGGCCTTGGGCGATCCGCAGCGCACACACCACCAACTTCTGCTGACCCCGGGACAAGATGTCCGCGGCATTGTGTGCGCCCAATCTAAGACGCAAATCAGCCCGTTGAGGGCCGGCCTGGGTATGACCCATTTGCTGATCCCGTTGCAAAGACGTGGCGAGCACGGCACTCAGGTCGCGCTCTTTGTCCCAACCACGGTAATAACTCAGCGTAAGCCCCTCGAGATCTAGCAACTCGCTCAAGGTCTGCTCAAAGACTGGTTTCAAGGCTTTGATATAGGCGCGGCGGTATTCATCTATTTCGTCGCTGGCCAGGCACAGTTCCCGGTCCCAGGCCGCTTGCGAAGCGGCGTCAAGTGTACCATGCCGCAGCCACGAGTTCCGCTGCCGCAGGGCCTTCTGCAGGCGCTGCCAAGTGGCCATAAAACGCGGTTCCACGTGGAACACTCCCCAATCGAGGAATTGCCTGCGGATTTTCGGTGCACCTTCCAACAGCCGAAAGCTGTCGGGGTTGATCAGTTGCAGTGGCAGAATTTCCGCCAACTGCGCAGCGCTGCGGGCATTTTGCCCGTCGATGCGAATCTGGAACTCCCCACCGCGATCACGCGATATCCCCAGGCTGCTATGCCCACCTTCCGCTAGTTCGACTTGGCCAAACACCGTGCACGCCAGTTGCTCGTACTGAATCACCGGTAACAGGCGCGCACTGCGAAATGAACGGGCGAGACCCAACAGGTGAATGGCTTCCAGCACGCTGGTTTTGCCACTGCCATTGGCGCCGTGGAGAATATTGATGCGGGGGGAGGGGGAGAAGGTCACCGGGTGCAGATTGCGCACCGCGGTGACCGAGACGCGACTGAGGGACATCTAGCTTCTGCTGAGCATGATTACAGGCGCATCGGCATGACAACGTAAGCCGAGTCGTCGTTGTCGGATTCCTGCACCAGGGCGCTGCTGTTGGAGTCGGACAGGATCAGGCGAACCTGTTCGGTCGTCATCACACCCAGCACGTCCAGCAGATAGCTCACGTTGAAGCCGATTTCCAGCGAGCCGCCGTTGTAGTCGACGCCCACTTCTTCTTCCGCTTCTTCCTGCTCCGGGTTGTTGGCCTGGATCTTCAGCTGACCATTGGCAAGTTGCAGGCGGATGCCACGGTACTTTTCGTTGGACAGAATCGCGGTACGGCTGAACGCTTCGCGCAGGGCCTGACGATCACCAATCACCAACTTGTCGCCGCCCTTAGGCAGGACACGCTCGTAATCCGGGAATTTGCCGTCAACCAACTTGGAGGTGAAGGTGAACTCGCCGGTGGTCGCACGGATGTGGTGTTGACCCAGGACGATGCTGACGTTGCCGTCCGGCTCGGTGAGCAAACGCGCCAGCTCGAGGATACCTTTGCGCGGCACGATAACCTGGTGGCGATCCGGCTGGCCGATGTCGGCTTTCATCGAGCACATGGCCAGGCGGTGACCGTCAGTGGCCACGGCGCGGATGATGCCTTCGGAGACTTCCAGCAGCATGCCGTTGAGGTAGTAACGCACGTCCTGCTGCGCCATGGCGAAGCTGGTGCGCTCGATCAAACGACGCAGTTTGCTTTGCTCCAGGCTGCACGTCAGCGAGCCAGGACCTTCTTCCACGGTCGGGAAATCATTGGCAGGCAAGGTGGACAAGGTAAAGCGGCTGCGACCGGCCTTGACCACCAACTTCTGCTCATCAACCTTGATGTCGATCAGCGCGTCGTTGGGCAGGCTTTTGCAGATGTCCATCAGCTTGCGCGCCGGTACGGTGATCTCGCCAGGCTCGGCGGGCTCTTCCAGCTGCACACGACCCACCAGCTCGACTTCCAGGTCGGTACCGGTCAAGGACAATTGCTGGCCTTCGACCACCAGCAATACGTTGGAGAGCACCGGCAAGGTCTGTCGGCGCTCGACGACGCCTGCGACCAGTTGCAGGGGTTTCAACAGGGCTTCGCGTTGAATGGTGAAATGCATGGTCTAGTCCCTTGCCTTAATAAGCTGCGCTGGTGTCATCAAGTTGTCAGTGTACGCAGCAGGTTCTTGTAGTCCTCGCGAATATCCGCGTCGGATTCCTTAAGTTCATTGATCTTGCGGCATGCGTGCAAGACCGTTGTGTGGTCGCGACCACCAAACACATCACCGATTTCCGGCAGGCTGTGGTTGGTCAACTCCTTGGAGAGGGCCATGGCCACCTGACGGGGACGTGCCACCGAACGCGAACGGCGCTTGGACAGCAGGTCGGAGATCTTGATCTTGTAGTACTCGGCCACGGTGCGCTGGATGTTATCCACACTCACCAGCTTGTCTTGCAGGGCCAGCAAGTCTTTCAGGGATTCGCGAATCAACTCGATGGTGATGTCGCGGCCCATGAAGTGCGAGTGCGCAATGACCCGCTTGAGCGCGCCTTCCAGCTCACGCACGTTGGAACGGATGCGTTGGGCAATAAAGAAAGCAGCATCATGCGGCAGGTCGACCTTCGCCTGATCGGCCTTTTTCATCAGGATCGCAACGCGGGTTTCCAGCTCCGGCGGCTCGACCGCCACGGTCAGGCCCCAGCCGAAACGTGATTTCAGGCGTTCTTCCAGCCCTTCGATTTCCTTCGGATAACGGTCACTGGTCAGGATGACCTGTTGGCCGCCTTCGAGCAGGGCGTTGAAGGTGTGGAAAAACTCTTCCTGGGAACGTTCTTTGCGCGCGAAGAATTGAATGTCATCGATCAGCAACGCATCAACCGAACGGTAGAACCGTTTGAACTCGTTGATGGCATTGAGCTGCAAGGCCTTGACCATGTCAGCCACGAAGCGCTCCGAGTGCAGGTACACGACCTTGGCATTCGGGTTCTTCTTTAATAGGTGGTTACCCACAGCGTGCATCAAGTGGGTCTTACCCAAACCGACGCCGCCATAAAGGAACAGCGGGTTGTAGCCGTGCTTGGGGTTATCGGCGACCTGCCAGGCGGCCGCGCGAGCCAGCTGGTTGGATTTACCTTCGACGAAGTTCTCGAAGGTAAAGGTGCGGTTCAGGTAGCTGGTGTGCTTGAGCGCGCCTTCGACCTGCACGGTGCGCTGTTCGGCGCGAACCGGCGCCTGCTGGGAGCTTGCGCCCGCCATCGGGTCAAAACTGTCGCGGGACGGTTCTTCGTGTTCGGGCGCATTTTTTTGCGCGGCGGATTTCGAAGGTGTCGGCGCAGGAGCTGGCGTGTTGTTGACCGGCGAGGTCGCCGCCTGAGCCTGCGATGCCGCAGCCGCCAACGGCGCGTTCGGCGCAGCACGCGGGACTGAACTGCGTTTGCTGCCTATTAATAAGGAGAGCACCGGTGCGAGACCATTGCCATGTTCATCGAGCAATTCGAGAACGCGGCTCAGGTACTTCTCGTTGACCCAGTCGAGGACAAAACGGTTAGGCGCATAGACACGCAACTCGTCGCCTTCGGCTTCGACCTGTAGCGGACGGATCCAGGTGTTGAATTGCTGGGCAGGCAGCTCTTCGCGCAAAAGCTCCACGCACTGCTGCCAAAGTTCCACTGACACGGATATCCCCTAAGTTGAAAGCCGGTGAGGCAAAAACAGCCGCCATTGTAGCGGCCAGCCGTCCACTTATCCACATGTAGGTTGCGCACAGGAGGCCCAAAATCAACGCGTTAAGTGAGAAAAAGGCGACCAATGGTCTGTGCATAAGCTCTGTGGATAAGCCTACCTAAGCTCGTTGTACAAGTGGGGTCGAAAGTCTGTGGGTAACTGGCCTGTGGATAACAACCTATTCCACACACAGCTTATCCGACAGTGCAGCACAGGCAGAGCACCGTTTTCCCCCGTAGTTGTCATTCTCTGTACAGTAGGCAGCTCATGGCCTCAGGGCACTTATCCACAGAGGATCGCCTGCCTAGCTTTTATAAGCTTTACAGAAAAGCTTTAAATAACTTCCTTCTTTATTTTTATATCTATGGCATTGCTCGTGAAAGCCGAGCGCATGGAAAACGGCAGATGACCCGTAAAGATCTAATTAAAGGAAAAGCTGGTTGGAAATTGACCTAGAGGCTTGCTTTCTCTAGAATCGCCGGTCTCTTAAAACGGGGGCCATTCCGGCCCGTTGTGGACGAACCAGGTAACAACGCCATGAAACGTACTTTCCAACCAAGCACCATCAAACGCGCCCGTACCCACGGCTTCCGTGCTCGCATGGCTACCAAGAACGGCCGTGCTGTCCTGTCGCGTCGCCGCGCCAAAGGTCGTGCGCGTCTGGCAGTTTGATAATCCGGTACTGGTGGTGAGTCAGGACTTCAGTCGGGAAAAGCGTCTGCTAACCCCCCGGCACTTCAAGGCAGTCTTTGACTCCCCCACCGGCAAGGTTCCGGGGAAAAATCTCCTGCTCCTTGCGCGTAACAACGATCTTGATCATCCCCGTCTCGGGTTGGTGATCGGCAAGAAGAGCGTAAAGCTCTCCGTTGAGCGCAATCGCCTCAAGCGTCTGATGCGCGAATCGTTTCGCCTCCACCAGGACACTCTGGTTGGTTGGGATATTGTTATCGTCGCGCGCAAAGGCTTGGGTGATGTAGAAAACCCCGAATTGATTCAGCATTTCGGCAAGCTCTGGAAACGTTTGGCGCGTACCCACAAGCCAGCACCAGCAGTCAGCACCGAAACTGTAGGGGTAGACAGCCTTGATGCGTAAACTGGCCCTCGTTCCGATCCAGTTTTATCGCTATGCCATTAGTCCTCTGATGGCCAGCCACTGTCGTTTCTACCCCAGTTGTTCCTGCTACGCGTTAGAGGCCATAGAAAATCATGGCCTTCTGCGCGGTGGCTGGCTGACCTTTCGTCGTTTAGGTCGCTGTCATCCGTGGAATCCCGGTGGTTATGACCCGGTTCCACCTATCCCTACCTCCCGTTCTTCTTCGATGGCCGAGTAATCATGGATATTAAACGCACGATCCTGATCGTCGCCCTGGCAATCGTGTCCTACGTCATGGTTCTTAAGTGGAACCAGGACTACGGCCAGGCTGCCCTGCCGACTCAGAATGTTGCTACCAATCAGGCTGCGCCGGCTATTCCGGACACCCCGCTGGGTAACAATGCGTCCGCGAGTGCCGATGTTCCCAGCGCGAATGGCGAGACAAGCGCCCCTTTAGAAACGCCAGTGGTCACCAATAAAGACCTCATCCACGTGAAAACGGATGTGCTCGACCTGGCTATCGACCCACAAGGTGGTGATATCGCGCAGTTGAAACTGCCGCTGTATCCACGTCGCCAGGACCATCCGGATGTCCCGTTCCAACTGTTCGATAACGGTGGTGAACGGACTTATCTGGCGCAAAGTGGCCTGACCGGCACCAACGGTCCGGATGCACGTGCTACCGGTCGTCCGGTTTATTCGACCGAGCAAAAGACTTATCAACTGGCTGACGGCCAGAACCAGTTGAACGTCGACCTGAAATTCAGCCTCGACGGCGTCAATTACATCAAGCGTTTCAGCTTCACCCGTGGTTTGTACGACTTGAAGGTCACTTACCTGATCGACAACGAAAGCGACAAGCCATGGAGCGGCAACCTGTTTGCCCAGCTCAAGCGTGACGCCAGTTCCGATCCTTCTTCCAGCACCGCCACTGGCACCGCGACTTACCTGGGCGCTGCCCTGTGGACAAGTAACGAGCCGTACAAAAAAGTGTCGATGAAAGATATCGACAAGGGCTCGCTGAAAGAAACCGTCCAAGGTGGCTGGGTTGCCTGGCTGCAACACTACTTCGTGACCGCCTGGATCCCGAACAAGGGTGACGCGAACCTGGTTCAAACCCGCAAGGACAGCCAGGGTAACTACATCATTGGCTTCACTGGCCCGGCGTTGACCGTCGCTCCAGGTGCCAAGGCCGAGACCAGCGCTACCCTGTACGCCGGTCCGAAAAGCCAGGCCGTGCTGAAAGAGTTGTCCCCAGGTCTTGAGTTGACTGTGGATTACGGCTTCCTCTGGTTCATTGCCCAGCCGATTTTCTGGTTGCTGCAACATATCCACAGCATTGTGGGTAACTGGGGCTTCTCGATCATCTTCCTGACCATGCTGATCAAAGGGATTTTCTTCCCGCTGTCGGCCGCCAGCTACAAGTCGATGGCGCGTATGCGTGCCGTTGCGCCGAAACTGGCCGCGCTGAAAGAGCAACATGGTGATGACCGGCAGAAAATGTCGCAGGCCATGATGGAGCTGTACAAGAAAGAGAAGATCAACCCGCTGGGTGGATGCTTGCCGATTCTGGTGCAGATGCCGGTATTCCTGTCGTTGTACTGGGTACTCCTGGAAAGCGTGGAAATGCGCCAGGCACCGTTCATGCTGTGGATAACTGACTTGTCGATCAAAGACCCGTTCTTTATCCTGCCGATCATCATGGGCGCGACCATGTTTATCCAGCAGCGTCTGAACCCGACTCCGCCGGATCCGATGCAGGCCAAGGTAATGAAAATGATGCCAATCATCTTCACCTTCTTCTTCCTGTGGTTCCCTGCTGGTCTGGTGCTGTACTGGGTGGTCAACAACGTGTTGTCGATCTCTCAACAGTGGTACATCACTCGTAAGATCGAAGCGGCTACCAAAAAAGCTGCGGCGTAATTTACTCTGTGGATAACCACTCAAGACGCCCCCTAGTGGGGCGTTTTGCTTTCTGTCACTTTCGTTCTGGAACCTGCTGATGAGCGCTCCTCGTGAAACCATCGCTGCTGTCGCTACCGCTCAAGGTCGCGGCGGTGTCGGTATCGTTCGTATTTCCGGGCCGCTTGCCGGCAGGGCAGCACAAGCGATCAGCGGTCGCGAGTTGAAGCCGCGGTATGCCCATTACGGGCCGTTCCTGGACGCTGACAACAGTGTGTTGGACGAGGGCCTGGCGCTTTATTTTCCGGGCCCGAATTCATTCACCGGTGAAGACGTCCTTGAACTGCAGGGCCACGGCGGCCCGGTAGTGCTGGATATGTTGCTGCAGCGCTGCCTGCAATTGGGTTGCCGCCTGGCTCGCCCGGGCGAATTCAGCGAGCGCGCCTTCCTTAACGACAAGCTCGACCTGGCCCAGGCTGAAGCCATTGCGGACTTGATCGAAGCCAGTTCTGCACAGGCGGCACGCAATGCGTTGCGCTCGTTGCAGGGGGCTTTTTCCCTGCGTGTGCATAACTTGACTGAGCAATTGATCAGCCTGCGTATTTACGTGGAGGCTGCGATCGATTTTCCGGAAGAGGAAATCGACTTTCTTGCCGATGGCCATGTCCTGGCAATGCTGGATAAAGTCCGCGATGAGTTATCCACAGTACTGCGTGAGGCCGGGCAGGGCGCGTTGTTGCGTGACGGCATGACCGTCGTGATTGCCGGCCGGCCGAATGCAGGCAAATCCAGTCTGCTCAACGCCCTGGCAGGTCGCGAAGCCGCGATTGTCACCGAGATTGCCGGCACCACCCGTGACATCCTGCGCGAACATATCCACATCGACGGCATGCCGTTGCACGTCGTCGACACCGCTGGCCTGCGCGACACTGAAGACCAGGTGGAAAAGATCGGCGTCGAACGGGCCCTCAAGGCAATCGGCGAAGCCGATCGCGTGCTGCTGGTGGTGGATGCCACGGCACCGGAGGCTGTGGATCCTTTTGCACTGTGGCCGGAATTCCTCGAGCAACGGCCGGACCCGGCCAAAGTCACCTTGATCCGCAACAAGGCCGACCTGACGGGCGAAGCCATCGCCCTCGAAACCAGCGAGGATGGCCACGTCACCATCAGCCTGAGCGCCAAGTCGGCAGGCGAAGGCCTGGAATTGCTGCGTGAGCATCTCAAGGCGTGCATGGGCTTCGAGCAGACGTCGGAAAGCAGCTTCAGTGCGCGCCGCAGGCACCTGGAGGCACTGCGCCACGCCAGCGCGGCGCTGGAGCATGGTCGAGCGCAGCTGACCCTGGCGGGGGCGGGGGAGCTGCTGGCTGAGGATTTACGTCAGGCGCAGCAGCTGCTGGGGGAAATCACCGGTGCATTCAGCTCCGATGATTTGTTGGGACGGATCTTTTCCAGCTTCTGCATCGGCAAATAACCAGGTTATCCACAACCCCTGCCGACGATAGTGGCCTGAAGACGTCCAGATGCTTCAGGCCTCATCCATCACCAGTTATACGAAACTGTCCCAAGCAGTGTACGGCTGTCGCCCCAATAGCAGCGGCCCGCATCGTTACAGCCGGACACATATTCCTTGTCGAACAGGTTCTTGGCGTTCAGATCCACAGACCAGTGTTTGTCTATCTGATAACCCACTGACGCATCCACCAAGGTGACACTTCCCGCGTCGAGTTTTCCGTACAGCGATGGCCCCGTGTAGGAAAAGGTGCTGTCGAAATAACGCACACCGCCGCCCAGGGACACGCCTTTCAACTGGCCGTCGAGGAACCGGTACTTGCTCCACACCGACGCCTGGTTGCGTGGAACTCCGCTCATCTGGTGTCCTTCGACCAGCGACGTGGCCGAGTCCTTGGTAATACGTGCGTCCGTGTAGGTGTAGGCCGCAGTGAGGTTCAGGTTGGGCGTAATGTTGCTGTTGACCTCCACCTCCACGCCCTTGGCTCGGCTCTCGCCAACCTGGCGATAACTGTTGGTGGTGGCATCGAGGTAGGTGTCGTCCTGCTTGCGCAGGTCATACACCGATAATGTCATCGCGGTGTCCCAGCCGATCGGCTCGTATTTCACACCCACTTCATACTGGCTGCTGGTGATCGGCTTCAAGGGGGAGCCGGCATTGGAAATCTGCTGCACCGGTACAAACGCGGTGGAGTAGCTGACATACGGCGTCAGGCCGTTGTCGAACTGATACATCACCCCGCCCTGATAGGTGAACTTGCGATCCTGCGAGTCGGTATTGCTGGCCTTGTTCACTTTGTCGCGGAAGTCACTGTCGACCCAGTCCTGGCGGCCTCCCAGCAGAAACAGCCAGTGGTCATACTTGCTCTGGATCTGTGCATAAACCCCTTTCATCTGCTGTTCGAGCAAGGTGTTTTGCACCGCGACCGGCGTGAGCGGGTCGCGCAGGTATACCGGGTTATACACATTGATGGTGCCGGCGAAGCCAGCGTCCCAGTCCTGGTTGAATGAGGTGCGGTCGTAGCTGGCGCCGAACAACAGGGTATTTTCCAGTTCGCCCAGCTGGAATTTGCCTTCAAGCTGGTTATCCAGGGAGTAGACCATCGACTTGTTGTAGCGGTCGTAGGCGGTCATGTTCAGTTGGGTACCGAAACCACGATTATTCAGCGTGCTTGGCCAGGTTTCATGCCGGTTGATGCGTGACTGCATATAGCGCGAGTTCTGGCGGAACTGCCAGTCGTCGTTGAGGGTGTGGCTGAATTCGTAGCCGGTGCTCCAGGCTTCGCGTTCGAAGGTGTTCCAGTCCGGATCACCGAGCATGGTGTGCTTGGACAGCTTACCGTTGGGGTTTTTAAGCAACGTGCCGGCAGCGGGCAGGCCGAGTTCCAGGTTGGTGTGGTCTTTCTGATAGTTGGCCAGCAGGGTGAGGGTGTTGTAGTCGTCGAAATTCAAGGTCAGGGAGGGCGCGATATAGAGCCGATCATCCGGGACGTGATCGGTCTGGGTGTCGGACTTGCGACCCAGCATTACCACGCGGCCAAGGATATTCTCGTTGTCATTGAGCGGACCGGAGATATCCACACCCACCTGGCGACGGTTGTTCGTGCCATACCCCAACTGCACCTCGCCTTGCGGGGTAGAAGTCGGGTGTTTGCTGACCAGGTTGACCAAGCCACCTGGGGCGTTTTCGCCGTACAGCAGGGAAGACGGACCACGGAAAATCTCGACTCGCTCCAGGCCATAAGGCTCGCTGGTGGTGTCGTACCGATTGCCTTGTACGCGTAAGCCATCACGTAGCAGGCCGTAGCCATAATCCGTGGCGTTGAAACCGCGAATGAAGAACAGGTCGCCCGCCAGGCTGTCGCCGGCCGCAAAGGGTGGAGCGAAGATGCCGGGTACATAGCCCAATACTTCAGTCAGGCTCTGGGATTTCTGGTCCTTGATGCGCTGGCCGGTGACCACCGAGACCGAGCGCGGTGTTTCCGACAGCGGCGTGCTGGTCTTGGTACCGATGCGGCTGTTTTGCGCCTTGTAGCCAACATCCGCGGCGATGTCCTGATTGAAACCCGCCTGTTGATAAGTACTCACGGTTGTTGGGGCGAGGGTCAGTTGACCTTCGGGAGCCGCCTGCAGGACATAGCTGCCGGGGGCCTGGGCGACAGCCTGCAGCCGCGAGTCTTGCAGGAGCAGTGCGAAGCCCTGGTCCACCGAATAGTCCCCCTCCAGCCCTGGGGTGTTCAATTGCGCGGTTTGCTGGGGCGAAAAGGATAGAATCACATTGGCCCGGGCGGCGAACTGGCTCAAGGCGCCGTCCAGCGGGCCAGCCCCGATGGTGTAGTGCTGCACCGCGCTGGCAGCCATCGCACCCGTGCAGAGCAACAGGCTGGTGGCGGCGGCAGACGTGAGCAGCAAACCGCAGCTCATGCCATGGTAGGAGAGTCGTTGGCGGATCTTGGTAGAAAGGCGCATAGGTGGATAAGCCCTGAAGGTAGCGTCGTGATTACCTGTAGGGCCGCGCCAGGTAAAAAAAAGATAACCCCCTTGTGGATAATTTTTTCCCTCAGCCGATGCGTTTTACCGATACCCAATAACGGGTGAAGTATTTCACCTGGATCGGCAGGGTTGCTTGCAGGTTGGCCAATACCGCGTCGGTGGCGTCCAGGCGAAACGTCCCGGAAACACGCAGGCGTGCCGAGGCCGGATCGCACTGCAGCATGCCCGGCCGATAGCGGGCGAGGTCGTCGATCACATCCCCAAGCCGTGCGTCCAGCACGATCAGTTGTCCGTCGACCCAGGCTGCCTGGGTGCGGCGATAAGGCTGGTTGAGCCCCACGTTCTGTCGGTCGAAGTCGACGCTTTCACCTGCTCCGAGCAGTCGGACATGATCGGGTTGGTCACCCGGCGCCACACTGACTCGATCTTCCAGCACACCAACGCGCGTGGCGTCCGGCAATTGGCGCACGGTAAACCGCGTGCCCAATGCCTGGATCCGGCCCTGGCGCGTCTCCACATAAAAGGGCGTCTGCCCGCCGGACTTGCCGGTGTGGATAAGCACTTCACCCTCGCGCAGGCGGATCAAACGCTGGCGACCGTCGAACAGCACATCAATTGCGGTGTTGGTATTCAGGTCTATCCGCGTGCCATCCGCCAGCTCGATGCGCCGTCGCGTGCCCACCGGTGTGCGGTAGTCAGCCCAGACATTGCCCAGGGAAGTATGTTGCTGGACATTCCAGCCCAGGTAGCCGGTAGCACCGAGTACCAGCATCCACTTGAGCACCTGGCGGCGTTGTTGCGTGGTCGACAATGCGCGGCGCGTGAGGTCCTGGGGCAGGGCGCCGAGGCTGCGCTGCAACCGCTCCATCTGGTTCCACGCAGCCAAGTGGGACGGATCACCATTGAGCCATTGCTGCCAGGCATGACGCTCGGCGGCGGTCGGCGGCTGGGATTGAAATTGCACAAACCAACTGGCGGCGGCCTCGAAGGTCTTGCGATCGGGCGCAGCCATCAAAGACTGGCCATGATCAGCGAGCATTCGGTCAGGGCGCGGATCATGTGTTTCTTCACAGTGGTCAACGAGACCTGCAACTGGTCGGCAATCTGTTGATAAGTCAGCCCGTCGATCTGCGAGAGCATGAAGATCCGCCGTGCCCGTTCACCCAGGCCAGCCAGCGCTTTATCCACAGCTACCAGGGTCTCGATGATGATCGCCTTGTCTTCTTCACTGATGGCGATGGCTTCGGGACGTTCGGCCAGGGTCTGTTTATAAGCCTGTTCGATGGCATGGCGGCGGTAACGATCAATCACCAACCCCCTGGCAATGGTCGCCAAGTAGTCGCGCGGTTCGAGGATCTGTCCCGCATGTCGCCCTCCCAGAATACGCACGAACGTATCGTGCGCAACATCAGCGGCATCGCAGGCGTTATGCAATTTACCTTTGAGCCATCCGTGCAGCCACGAGTGGTGTTGCTCATAGATGTGCTGGACGGCAACGGTGTGTGAAGAAGGGGACATAGGGCATGACAAGCGAGGTTAATGATAATCGCTATTATTAACTGCGCCGTGGTTTTCTCACAATAGCTCTGTTTTTGCCGCAGTCGAAGGATTCTGGTGGCCTCGTCGTGGGCGCTATTCACTCGGATCCAGCAATTTCTGTGGATTAAGCCCTGTGAATAACCGCCCCTGTGCCCAGTTGATAACAGGGCTTGAAACCTGAGCAAAAACCCCTCTGTGGATAACAACCTGTTTAATCCACAGGCTTAAAGCACTTATCCAAGGGCCTCCTTGGCACATGACCACAGACTTTTGAAACGCTGTACACAACGTAAATAAAGGCTTGTAGAGATCTATCCACAGAAACCATGCTCAGTAGAAATAAACATAAAAACAAAGATTTAATAAATTTCTCTCTTTTAATTTCTATTGTCTGTGATTCATCCACAGCTGGTTAAATTTTGTGCAAAGGGTTCTTTAGGAAGGGCTAAGTCCCTATACTTGCCGCCAAAGCTCTAAAACCAGCTCAACCAATCAATTCCTAATAACCTACATAAGCAGGCACGAGGTGCGTGGTGGATTTCCCTTCCCGTTTTGAAGTGATCGTCATCGGCGGCGGTCATGCCGGTACCGAGGCAGCACTGGCGTCAGCACGCATGGGCGTAAAAACCCTGTTGCTCACGCATAACGTGGAAACCCTCGGTGCAATGAGTTGCAACCCCGCTATTGGTGGGATCGGCAAAAGCCATCTGGTCAAGGAAATCGATGCCCTTGGTGGCGTCATGGCCGAAGCAACCGACAAGGGTGGTATTCAATTTCGCGTGCTCAACAGCCGCAAAGGCCCGGCGGTGCGTGCCACTCGGGCACAAGCCGACCGCATCCTGTACAAGGCGGCGGTACGCGAAACCCTGGAAAACCAGTCGAACCTGTGGATATTTCAACAAGCTGCCGATGACCTGATCGTCGAACAGGACCAGGTCCGCGGTGTTGTCACGCAAATGGGCCTGCGGTTCTTCGCAGAATCCGTGGTGCTGACCACCGGTACGTTCCTCGGCGGACTTATCCACATCGGTATGCAGAATTATTCGGGCGGTCGCGCCGGTGATCCGCCGTCGATTGCCCTGGCGCATCGCCTGCGTGAACTGCCACTGCGCGTCGGGCGCCTGAAAACCGGGACCCCGCCGCGTATTGACGGGCGTTCTGTGGATTTCTCGGTGATGACCGAACAAGCCGGCGATACGCCGATTCCGGTGATGTCGTTCATGGGCTCCAAAGAGCAGCACCCGAAACAGGTGAGCTGCTGGATTACCCATACCAATGCGCGCACCCACGAAATCATCGCGGCCAACCTCGACCGCTCGCCGATGTATTCCGGGGTGATCGAGGGCATTGGCCCACGTTATTGCCCGTCGATCGAAGACAAGATCCACCGCTTTGCCGACAAAGAAAGCCACCAGGTCTTCATCGAACCGGAAGGCCTGACCACTCACGAGCTGTACCCGAACGGGATTTCCACTTCGCTGCCGTTCGACGTGCAAATCCAGATCGTGCAATCGATCCGTGGTATGGAAAACGCTCACATCGTGCGTCCGGGCTACGCCATCGAGTACGACTATTTCGACCCGCGTGACCTGAAGTACAGCCTGGAAACCAAGGTGATCGGCGGTCTGTTCTTTGCTGGCCAAATCAACGGCACCACCGGTTACGAAGAAGCCGGCGCCCAGGGTTTGCTGGCCGGAACCAACGCGGCACTGCGCGCACAGGGCAAGGACAGCTGGTGCCCGCGTCGCGATGAAGCGTATATCGGCGTACTGGTTGATGACCTGATTACCCTGGGTACCCAGGAACCGTACCGGATGTTTACCTCCCGGGCGGAATATCGCCTGATCCTGCGCGAAGACAACGCCGATCTGCGCCTGACCGAAAAAGGTCGCGAGCTGGGCTTGGTCGATGACGCGCGCTGGGCGGCCTTCTGCAAAAAACGCGAAAGCATCGCGCTCGAAGAGCAGCGCCTGAAAAGTACCTGGGTTCGCCCGGGCACCGAGCAGGGCGACGCGATCGCGGAAAAATTCGGCACGCCGCTGACCCACGAATACAACCTGCTGAACCTGCTGTCCCGTCCGGAAATCGACTACGCTGGTCTGGTCGAAGTGACCGGCCAGGGCGCAGAAGATCCACAGGTCGCCGAACAGGTCGAGATCAAGACCAAGTACGCCGGTTACATTGATCGCCAACAGGACGAGATTGCTCGCCTGCGCGCCAGTGAAGACACCAAGCTGCCTGTGGATATCGACTACACCGGGATTTCCGGGCTGTCGAAAGAAATCCAGAGCAAGCTGGGGATAACTCGACCTGAGACCCTCGGCCAGGCTTCACGTATTCCTGGCGTCACCCCGGCGGCCATTTCGCTGTTGATGATTCATTTGAAAAAACGCGGCGCGGGCCGTCAGTTGGAGCAAAGCGCTTGAGTTCGTTGGTCACCTCGCAACACGCCGAAGAGTTATCCACAGGTGCACGCCAGTTGGGCGTGGACCTGACCGAAGCCCAGCACACGCTGCTGCTGGGTTATCTGGCCCTGTTGATCAAATGGAACAAGGCTTACAACCTGACCGCTGTGCGCGACCCCGATGAAATGGTCTCGCGTCATTTGCTCGATAGCTTGAGCGTGATGCCGTTTATCGAAAACGGTCGCTGGCTCGACGTAGGCAGTGGCGGCGGCATGCCCGGTATTCCGCTGGCCATCCTGTTTCCGGACGCGCAAGTGACATGCCTGGACAGCAACGGCAAGAAAACCCGCTTCCTGACCCAGGTCAAACTCGAACTCAAGCTGGATAACCTGCAAGTTATCCACAGTCGGGTCGAAGCCTTCACGCCTGAACAGCCTTTCAACGGAATTGTTTCCCGGGCGTTCAGCAGCATGGAGAACTTCAGCAACTGGACTCGCCACCTGGGCGACCGCGATACCCGCTGGCTGGCAATGAAGGGCGTTCATCCAAGCGACGAGCTGTTAGCATTGCCGGCAGACTTCCACCTCGATAGCGAACACGCCTTGGCCGTACCCGGTTGCCAAGGCCAACGCCATCTGCTGATACTGCGCCGCACGGCATGATTGGGAACACAAGCAAGAATGGCTAAGGTATTCGCGATAGCGAACCAGAAAGGTGGCGTGGGTAAAACCACCACCTGCATCAACCTCGCAGCATCCCTGGTCGCCACCAAGCGTCGGGTGCTGTTGATCGATCTCGATCCACAGGGCAACGCCACCATGGGTAGCGGTGTGGATAAACACGGCCTGGAAAACTCGGTCTACGACTTGCTGATTGGCGAGTGCGACCTGGCCCAGGCCATGCACTATTCCGAACACGGCGGTTATCAACTGCTGCCGGCCAACCGCGATTTGACCGCGGCGGAAGTGGTGCTGCTGGAAATGCAGATGAAAGAAAGCCGTCTGCGCAGCGCCTTGGCGCCGATCCGCGAGAATTACGACTACATTTTGATCGACTGCCCGCCGTCACTGTCGATGCTGACACTGAACGCGCTGGTGGCCGCCGATGGGGTGATTATCCCCATGCAGTGCGAGTACTACGCGCTGGAAGGTTTGAGCGACCTTGTGGATAACATCAAGCGCATCGCCGAGTTGCTCAACCCGAACCTGCAGATCGAAGGCCTGCTGCGGACCATGTTCGATCCGCGCCTGAGCTTGATGAACGATGTGTCGGCGCAGCTCAAGGAACACTTTGGCGATCAGCTGTACGACACGGTGATCCCGCGCAACATCCGTCTGGCCGAAGCCCCGAGCTACGGCATGCCGGCCCTGGCGTACGACAAACAATCGCGGGGTGCCATTGCCTACCTGGCACTGGCCGGCGAAATGGTTCGTCGCCAGCGCCGCAACTCACGCACCGCTGCAGCCCAGCCAACTTAAGGAATCCCCATGGCCGTCAAGAAACGAGGTCTCGGACGTGGACTGGATGCACTGTTGAGTGGTCCGACCGTCACATCGCTTGAAGAACAAGCGGTGCAGGCCGACGAGCGCGAGCTGCAACACCTGCCCCTGGACCTGATCCAGCGCGGCAAATACCAGCCACGCCGGGACATGGACCCCCAGGCGCTGGAAGAACTGGCCAATTCGATCAAGGCCCAGGGCGTGATGCAGCCGATCGTGGTACGCCCGATCGGTGGCGGACGCTTCGAAATCATCGCCGGTGAACGCCGCTGGCGTGCCAGCCAGCAGGCTGGCAAGGACACCATCCCGGCGATGGTGCGTGATGTGCCGGATGAAACGGCCATCGCCATGGCGTTGATCGAGAATATCCAGCGTGAAGACCTCAACCCGATCGAAGAAGCGATCGCGTTGCAGCGTTTGCAGCAGGAATTCCAGCTGACCCAGCAACAAGTGGCCGAGGCTGTGGGTAAATCCCGGGTCACCGTGTCCAACCTGCTGCGCCTGATCGCGTTGCCGGAAGTCATCAAGACCATGCTGTCCCACGGTGACCTGGAGATGGGCCATGCCCGTGCCTTGCTCGGATTGCCGGAAAATCAACAGGTTGAGGGGGCGCGACACGTTGTCGCACGAGGGCTCACCGTTCGTCAGACAGAGGCCCTGGTTCGCCAATGGCTCAGTGGTAAACCTGCACCGGTCGAAACGGCCAAACCTGATCCGGATATTGCACGTCTGGAGCAGCGCCTGGCCGAGCGCCTGGGCTCTGCGGTGCAAATTCGCCACGGCAAGAAAGGCAAAGGCCAATTGGTCATCGGATATAACTCTCTCGATGAGCTTCAGGGCGTCCTTGCCCACATCCGCTGAAACATTTGCTTATGTAGCGCGTGATCGGAAATCACTACCCGGCAGTTGAATAGGGGCAGAACCGCCCCTATACTCTGCGCGCATTTTGTCGGCACAAATTATGCCAAGTTATTGATTTCCGGCAGCCGACCATTGAGGAGCAAGAGTGATGGAAACCCGCACGCCAAACACGTTGCCGTTCCATCGCTTGGCCGTTTTCCCGGTTTTATTGGCTCAGTTAGTCATTTTGCTGATCGCCGCATTGGCGCTTTGGTATTGGCATGGAGTCGTAGCCGGGTATTCAGGACTTTGCGGAGGCCTGATAGCCTTGCTGCCCAATATGTATTTTGCTCACAGGGCCTTTCGGTTTTCCGGCGCCCGAGCAGCCCAGGCTATCGTCCGGTCCTTTTATGCCGGCGAAGCAGGGAAACTGATTTTGACGGCAGTGCTGTTTGCACTGACCTTTGCAGGTGTGAAGCCATTGGCGCCGCTGGCTGTATTCGGCGTCTTCGTGTTGACCCAACTGGTCAGCTGGTTCGCTCCCCTGCTAATGAAAACAAGACTTTCGAAACCTTAGGGCGTTTGAGGCAACCATGGCAGAAACAACCGCTTCGGGCTATATCCAGCACCACTTGCAGAACCTGACCTTCGGTCAGCTTCCCAACGGCGGCTGGGGCTTCGCCCACACCGCAGCAGAAGCCAAAGAAATGGGCTTCTGGGCTTTCCACCTGGATACTCTGGGCTGGTCGGTCGCACTGGGCCTGATTTTCGTCCTGATTTTCCGCATGGCGGCAAAGAAGGCGACTTCCGGTCAACCAGGTGCCCTGCAGAACTTCGTTGAAGTATTGGTCGAATTCGTCGATGGCAGCGTGAAAGACAGCTTCCATGGCCGTAGCCCGGTGATTGCACCGCTGGCACTGACCATCTTCGTCTGGGTGTTCCTGATGAACGCCGTCGACCTGATCCCGGTCGACTGGATTCCTCAGCTGGCCATCCTGATCTCCGGCGACCACCACATTCCATTCCGTGCGGTTTCCACCACGGACCCTAACGCCACCCTGGGCATGGCCCTGTCGGTGTTCGCGTTGATCATTTTCTACAGCATCAAGGTCAAGGGCATCGGCGGCTTCATCGGCGAACTGACCCTTCACCCGTTCGGCAGCAAGAACATCTTCGTTCAAGCCCTGCTGATCCCGGTGAACTTCCTGCTGGAGTTCGTGACCCTGGTCGCCAAGCCGATTTCCCTGGCCCTGCGACTGTTCGGCAACATGTATGCCGGCGAACTGGTGTTCATTCTGATCGCTGTGATGTTCGGCAGTGGTCTGCTCTGGCTCAGCGGCCTGGGCGTGGTTCTGCAGTGGGCGTGGGCTGTGTTCCACATCCTGATCATCACCCTGCAGGCCTTCATCTTCATGATGCTGACCATCGTCTACCTGTCGATGGCGCACGAAGAGAACCATTAAGACCAGTCTCGACTAGTCTGATGTCCTTCCCGGTCACCCGGGAAGGTGGGCTCTAACGGCCTATGAAACGATTTGTTTTACCGCTTTAAAATCTAAAAAACCTAAACCATACGACGTAAAAGTCGGGAGGAAAGATGGAAACTGTAGTTGGTCTAACCGCTATCGCTGTTGCACTGTTGATCGGCCTGGGCGCCCTGGGTACTGCCATTGGTTTCGGCCTGCTGGGCGGCAAATTCCTGGAAGGCGCAGCGCGTCAGCCAGAAATGGTTCCAATGCTGCAAGTTAAAATGTTCATCGTCGCCGGCCTGCTCGACGCCGTGACCATGATCGGCGTTGGTATCGCACTGTTCTTCACCTTCGCGAACCCCTTCGTTGGTCAACTCGCTGGCTAATCACTCGACTTTTCGAGTGATTGGGGTGATGGACAACGAATGAGCGAGGTGTTGGCGTGAACATTAATGCAACCCTGATTGGCCAATCCGTTGCGTTCTTCATTTTTGTAGTGTTTTGCATGAAGTTCGTGTGGCCTCCGGTCATCGCGGCTTTGCACGAACGTCAGAAGAAGATCGCGGATGGTTTGGACGCTGCCAGCCGTGCAGCTCGCGACCTGGAGTTGGCCCAAGAGAAAGTGGGTCATCAACTGCGCGATGCTAAAGCACAGGCAGCTGAAATCATTGAGCAAGCCAAGAAACGCGGTAACCAGATCGTCGAAGAGGCTGTTGAAAAAGCCCGCGTCGAAGCTGACCGTGTGAAGGCTTCGGCTCATGCCGAGATCGAACAGGAACTGAACGGCGTCAAAGACGCGCTGCGTGCCCAACTGGGTGCTCTGGCGGTCGGCGGTGCTGAGAAGATCCTCGGTGCCACAATCGATCAAAACGCGCACGCGGAGCTGGTTAACAAACTGGCTGCTGAAATTTAAGCGAGGGCGATCATGGCAGAACTGACCACGTTGGCCCGACCTTACGCTAAGGCAGCCTTCGAGCACGCCCAGGCCCACCAGCAGCTGGCCTCTTGGTCAGCCATGCTCGGCCTGGCTGCAGCAGTGTCGCAAGACGACACCATGCAGCGCGTGCTCAAGGCCCCGCGCCTGACGAGCGCAGACAAGGCCGCCACTTTTATTGAAGTGTGCGGCGACAAGTTTGATGTGAAAGTGCAGAACTTCATCCATGTCGTTGCCGAAAACGACCGTCTCCCGCTACTGCCGGAGATCGCCGCTCTGTTCGACCTGTACAAGGCCGAAGCAGAGAAATCGGTAGACGTTGAAGTGACCAGTGCTTTTGCATTGAACCAAGAACAGCAAGACAAACTCGCCAAGGTTCTCAGTGCACGACTCAATCGGGAAGTGCGCCTGCAAGCTTCGGAGGACGCATCCCTGATTGGTGGTGTTGTTATCCGTGCCGGCGACCTGGTTATCGATGGCTCGATTCGCGGCAAAATCGCGAAACTTGCCGAAGCATTGAAATCTTGAGTTTGAAGGGGCAGCAGAGCAATGCAGCAACTCAATCCTTCCGAAATAAGTGAAATTATCAAGGGCCGCATCGACAAGCTCGATGTGACCTCCCAAGCCCGTAACGAAGGCACTGTCGTCAGCGTATCTGACGGCATCGTGCGGATTCACGGTCTGGCCGACGTTATGTACGGCGAGATGATCGAGTTTCCGGGCGGCGTCTACGGTATGGCCCTCAACCTGGAGCAAGACTCCGTAGGTGCCGTTGTATTGGGCGCGTACACCAGTCTGGCTGAAGGCATGAGCGCCAAGTGCACCGGCCGCATCCTGGAGGTTCCGGTTGGTAAGGAACTGCTGGGCCGCGTAGTCGACGCACTGGGTAACCCTGTTGACGGCAAAGGTCCACTGGGCAACACCGAGACCGACGCGGTCGAGAAAGTTGCTCCAGGCGTGATCTGGCGTAAGTCGGTAGACCAGCCTGTACAGACTGGCTACAAGGCTGTCGATGCCATGATCCCTGTCGGCCGTGGCCAGCGTGAGCTGATCATCGGTGACCGTCAGATCGGTAAAACCGCTCTGGCGATCGACGCGATCATCAACCAGAAGAACAGCGGCATTTTCTGCGTCTACGTAGCTATCGGTCAGAAGCAATCGACCATCGCCAACGTGGTTCGCAAGCTGGAAGAAAACGGCGCCCTGGCCAACACGATCATCGTGGCTGCCAGTGCTTCGGAATCTCCTGCGCTGCAATTCCTGGCACCGTACTCCGGTTGCACCATGGGTGAATTCTTCCGCGACCGCGGTGAAGACGCGCTGATCGTTTATGACGATCTGTCCAAGCAAGCAGTGGCTTACCGCCAGATTTCCCTGCTGCTGCGCCGTCCACCAGGCCGTGAAGCCTACCCAGGCGACGTGTTCTATCTCCACTCCCGTCTGCTGGAGCGCGCATCCCGCGTTTCCGAAGAGTACGTAGAGAAGTTCACCAACGGCGCAGTGACCGGCAAAACCGGTTCCCTGACCGCACTGCCGATCATCGAAACCCAGGCTGGCGACGTTTCCGCGTTCGTTCCGACCAACGTGATTTCCATCACCGACGGTCAGATCTTCCTGGAATCGGCCATGTTCAACTCGGGCATCCGCCCTGCAGTGAACGCCGGTGTTTCGGTATCCCGTGTGGGTGGTGCCGCTCAGACCAAGATCATCAAGAAGCTCTCCGGTGGTATCCGTACCGCTCTGGCTCAGTACCGTGAACTGGCGGCATTCGCCCAGTTCGCTTCTGACCTGGACGAAGCGACCCGTAAGCAACTTGAGCATGGTCAGCGCGTTACCGAGCTGATGAAGCAGAAGCAATACGCCCCGATGTCGATCGCTGACATGGCGTTGTCGCTGTATGCCGCTGAGCGTGGGTTCCTGACCGACGTTGAAATCGCCAAGGTCGGCAGCTTTGAACAAGCGCTGATTGCTTACTTCAACCGCGATCACGCCGAATTGATGGCGAAGATCAACGTGAAGGGTGACTTCAATGACGATATCGACGCTGGCATGAAAGCCGGTATCGAGAAGTTCAAGGCCACCCAAACCTGGTAAGCCGCAGCGGGAGCCGCAAGGCTCCCGCTTGCTAACCTGATAGGTGTTACATGGCAGGCGCAAAAGAGATTCGCAGTAAGATTGCGAGCATCAAAAGCACGCAAAAAATTACCAGCGCCATGGAAAAAGTGGCGGTCAGCAAAATGCGCAAGGCACAAATGCGCATGGCTGCTAGCCGTCCTTATGCGGAGCGTATCCGCCAGGTAATTGGGCATCTGGCCAACGCCAACCCGGAATACCGCCACCCGTTCATGATCGACCGCGCAGTCAAGCGTGTGGGTTATGTGGTAGTGAGCAGTGACCGTGGTTTGTGCGGTGGTCTGAATACCAACCTGTTCAAGGCCCTGGTCAAGGACATGGCGGTAAACCGCGAAAACGGCGTCGAGATCGATCTGTGTGTTGTTGGTAGCAAGGGTGCGGCCTTTTTCCGCAACTTCGGCGGTAACGTCGTTGCAGCTATCAGCCACCTGGGTGAAGAGCCGTCGATCAATGATTTGATCGGCAGTGTGAAGGTGATGCTGGATGCGTACCTGGAAGGCCGGATTGACCGCCTGTCCGTGGTATCCAACAAGTTCATCAACACCATGACCCAGCAGCCAACCGTGGAGCAATTGATTCCACTGGTGGCGACTCCGGATCAGGAACTCAAGCACCACTGGGACTACCTCTACGAACCAGACGCCAAAGAGCTGCTTGACGGCTTGATGGTGCGCTACGTGGAGTCGCAGGTGTACCAGGCGGTGGTCGAGAACAACGCAGCTGAACAAGCGGCGCGGATGATCGCGATGAAAAACGCTACCGATAACGCCGGTGATCTGATCAGCGATTTGCAGCTGATCTACAACAAGGCGCGTCAGGCTGCGATCACCCAAGAGATCTCGGAAATCGTCGGCGGCGCTGCCGCGGTTTAACGGTTCAAATATTCAGAGGATCCAGCTATGAGTAGCGGACGTATCGTTCAAATCATCGGCGCCGTTATCGACGTGGAATTTCCACGCGACAGCGTACCGAGCATCTACAACGCGCTGAAAGTACAAGGCGCGGAAACTACTCTGGAAGTTCAGCAGCAGCTGGGCGACGGCGTAGTTCGTACCATTGCGATGGGTTCCACCGAAGGCTTGAAGCGCGGTCTGGACGTTGTCGACACTGGCGCTGCCATCTCCGTACCGGTCGGTAAAGCGACCCTGGGCCGGATCATGGACGTACTGGGCAACCCGATCGACGAAGCTGGCCCGATCGACACCGAAGAGCGCTGGGGCATTCACCGTCCAGCACCTTCGTTCGCCGAGCAAGCTGGCGGCAACGACCTGCTGGAAACCGGCATCAAGGTTATCGACCTGGTTTGCCCGTTCGCCAAGGGCGGTAAAGTTGGTCTGTTCGGTGGTGCCGGTGTAGGCAAGACCGTAAACATGATGGAACTGATCCGTAACATCGCCATCGAGCACAGCGGTTATTCCGTGTTCGCCGGTGTGGGTGAGCGTACTCGTGAGGGTAACGACTTCTACCACGAGATGAAGGATTCCAACGTTCTGGACAAAGTGGCACTGGTTTACGGTCAGATGAACGAGCCGCCGGGAAACCGTCTGCGCGTAGCACTGACTGGCCTGACCATGGCCGAGAAGTTCCGTGACGAAGGTAACGACGTTCTGCTGTTCGTCGACAACATCTACCGTTACACCCTGGCCGGTACTGAAGTATCCGCACTGCTGGGCCGTATGCCTTCGGCAGTAGGTTACCAGCCGACCCTGGCTGAAGAGATGGGCGTTCTGCAAGAACGTATCACTTCGACCAAGGAAGGTTCGATCACTTCGATCCAAGCGGTATACGTACCTGCGGATGACTTGACCGACCCATCGCCTGCGACCACCTTCGCCCACTTGGACGCCACCGTCGTACTGTCCCGTGACATCGCTTCCCTGGGTATCTACCCAGCGGTCGATCCACTCGACTCGACTTCGCGCCAGCTGGATCCGAACGTGATCGGCCAGGAGCACTACGACACCGCTCGCGGCGTCCAGTACGTGCTGCAGCGTTACAAAGAACTGAAGGACATCATCGCGATCCTGGGTATGGACGAGCTGTCGGAAACCGACAAGCAGTTGGTATCCCGCGCTCGTAAGATCCAGCGCTTCTTGTCGCAGCCGTTCTTCGTGGCTGAAGTCTTCACCGGTGCCTCGGGTAAATACGTTTCCCTGAAAGACACCATTGCTGGCTTCAAAGGCATCCTCAACGGTGACTACGACCACCTGCCAGAACAAGCGTTCTACATGGTCGGCGGCATCGAAGAAGCGATCGAGAAAGCCAAGAAACTGTAATCCAGGCGCCCGGAAACGGGCGCTCATCAGGTTGAGGCAATCAGATGGCTATGACAGTCCATTGCGATATCGTCAGCGCGGAAGGGGAAATCTTCTCCGGTCTGGTAGAAATGGTGATTGCACACGGCGAACTCGGTGACCTGGGTATTGCCATGGGCCACGCGCCGTTGATCACCAGCTTGAAGCCAGGTCCGATCACTCTGACCAAGCAAGGCGGGGAAAAGGAGGTGTTTTACATCTCCGGTGGTTTCCTCGAGGTTCAGCCGAACATGGTCAAGGTACTTGCCGACACCGTGCAACGTGCTGGCGACCTGGATGAAGCCTCCGCTCAGGAAGCCGTCAAGGCTGCCGAGAAGGCCCTGAATGAAAAGGGTGCGGACTTCGACTACAGCGCTGCTGCTGTACGTCTGGCCGAGGCTGCAGCCCAGCTGCGCACGCTCCAGCAGATCCGCAAGAAGTAAGCGGCTACGCCGTAATACTTATGCGCGATTGATTAAAAAGGGTAGCCTCGGCTACCCTTTTTCTTTTTCAGCAAAACACATCTCTGGTCTGAAGCAGGACCGCTCAGGATTGGTAGCCATTCATGTCTCTTGAAATCGTCATTCTCGCCGCAGGCCAGGGCACCCGCATGCGTTCAGCCCTGCCCAAGGTGCTGCATCCGGTCGCCGGCAATTCGATGTTGGGCCATGTTATCCACAGCGCTCGGCAGTTGGACCCCCAGCGAATTCACGTGGTGATCGGCCACGGTGCCGATGTGGTGCGCGAGCGCCTGGCTGCCGATGACCTGAATTTCGTTCTGCAAGACAAACAGCTGGGTACTGGCCACGCTACCGCGCAAGCCGTGCCGTTCATTACCGCCGACACCGTGCTGATCCTCTATGGCGACGTGCCGCTGATCGAAGTGGAAACCTTGCAGCGCCTGCTCAAACACGTAGTGCCTGGCCAGATGGGCCTGCTGACCGTTGAGCTGGACGACCCTACCGGTTATGGCCGCATCGTGCGCAACGCCGATGGCAAGGTCGCAGCCATTGTTGAACACAAGGATGCCAGTGAAGCCCAACGCGCGATCACCGAGGGCAACACCGGCATTCTTGCGGTGCCAGCCAATAAGCTCGCCGACTGGATGAGTCGTCTGTCCAACAACAACGCCCAAGGCGAGTATTACCTCACCGACGTGATCGAGATGGCCGTGAGTGATGGCTTGCTGGTCGCCACCGAGCAACCCCACGACCCGATGGAAGTGCAGGGCGCCAACGACCGCAAGCAACTGGCCGAACTGGAACGTCACTATCAACTGCGCGAAGGCCGTCGCCTGATGGCCCAGGGCGTTACCTTGCGCGACCCGGCGCGCTTCGATGTACGCGGTGAGATCACCGTTGGCCGCGACGTGCTGATCGACATCAACGTGATCCTCGAAGGCCGTGTGGTCATCGAAGACGACGTAGTGATTGGCCCGAACTGCGTGATCAAGGACAGCACCCTGCGCAAAGGTGTGGTGGTCAAGGCCAACAGCCATATCGATGGTGCCGTGATGGGCGAGGGCAGTGACGCTGGCCCGTTCGCGCGGTTGCGTCCAGGTAGCGTGCTGGGAGCCAAGGCCCATGTGGGTAACTTTGTTGAATTGAAGAATGCCAGGTTGGACGCGGAAGCTAAAGTCGGCCACTTGACCTACCTGGGTGACGCCAATGTAGGCGCGCGAACCAACATTGGCGCCGGCACCATCACGTGTAACTACGATGGCGCCAACAAGCACCAGACCACCATTGGGGCGGACGTGTTTATCGGTTCCAATAACTCCTTGGTTGCTCCGGTCACCCTCGACGATGGCGCCACCACAGCAGCCGGCTCAACCATCAACCAGGATGTGGATAAGTCTCAACTGGCCGTCGCCCGCGCCCGCCAGCGCAACATCGACGGTTGGAAACGCCCGGTCAAAATCAACAAGACCTGAGTTATCCACACGCTCATCGGCTAACGCTATCTCCTGTGGGAGCTGGCTTGCCTGCGATAGCGGTCTGGCATTCACCATGAATGTCGCCTGACACGCCGCGATCGCAGGCAAGCCAGCTCCCACATTTTTTGCTCCGAGTATTCAAAAAGCTCATTCCCGCGCTTGACGATCTTTCGCCAATAGGTTTTGATTGCCTTCGTTATCTTTCGAAGCGAAACTTATCATCACCATGTCGAAACGAAATACACCCCAACGACGCCACAACATCCTGACCTTGCTCAATGAACAGGGCGAAGTCAGCGTGGACGAATTGGCGAAGCGTTTCGAAACGTCGGAAGTGACCATCCGCAAGGACCTCGCTGCCCTCGAAAGCAACGGCCTGCTGCTGCGCCGCTACGGTGGCGCGATCACCATGCCGCAGGAACTGGTCGGCGACGCCGCCCAACCCATCTCGGTTTACAAGCGCGCCATCGCGCGGGCCGCCGTGATGCGTTTGCGTGAGCATGCCCGCATCATCATCGATAGCGGCAGCACGACGGCGGCCATGATCCCCGAACTGGGCCACCAGCCCGGCCTGGTGGTGATGACCAACTCCCTGCACGTGGCCCGCGCCTTGAGCGAACTGGAACACGAGCCGGTGCTGTTGATGACCGGTGGCACCTGGGACCCGCATTCGGACTCATTCCAGGGCCAGGTTGCCGAGCAGGTGCTGCGGTCCTACGACTTTGACCAGTTGTTCATTGGCGCCGATGGCATCGACCTGGAACGCGGTACCACTACCTTCAACGAATTGTTGGGCCTTAGCCGCGTGATGGCCGAGGTCGCCCGTGAAGTGGTGGTGATGGTCGAATCCGACAAGATCGGCCGCAAGATTCCCAACCTGGAACTGCCCTGGAGCAGCGTCCATACCCTTATTACCGATGATCGCCTGCCGCTTGAGGCCCGCGACCAGATCCAAGCCCGCGGCATTACGCTGATATGCGCGGCAATCATCTAGGAGAAATACCATGTGTGGAATTGTAGGCGCAGTCGCTGAACGCAACGTCACCGCCATCCTGCTTGAAGGTCTCAAGCGCCTGGAATACCGCGGCTATGACAGCGCCGGTGTGGCGGTCTTCACCAACGCCGGCAAGCTTGAGCGCATGCGCCGCCCGGGCAAGGTCGCCGAGCTGGAGCAAGCCCTGCTCGGCGAGCCGCTGGTCGGTCGCCTGGGGATTGCCCACACCCGCTGGGCCACCCACGGTGCGCCGTGCGAACGCAATGCCCACCCGCACTTCTCCGGTGACCTGGCCGTGGTGCACAACGGCATCATCGAAAACCACGAAGTACTGCGCGAACAACTCAAGGGCCTCGGCTACGTGTTCACCTCGGACACCGATACCGAAGTCATCGCCCACCTGCTCAACCACAAGCTCAAGGACCACAGCGACCTGACCACCGCCCTCAAGGCCACGGTCAAGGAACTGCATGGCGCCTACGGCCTGGCGGTGATCAGCGCCAGCCAACCGGACCGTGTGGTGGCCGCTCGCAGTGGTAGCCCGCTGGTGATCGGCCTGGGCCTGGGTGAGAACTTCCTCGCGTCCGACCAACTGGCCCTGCGCCAGGTCACCGACCGCTTCATGTACCTGGAAGAAGGCGATATCGCCGACATCCGCCGTGAAAGCGTGTCGATCTGGGACGTCGACGGCAATCCCGTCGAGCGCGAAGCCGTGCAATACCGTGATGGCGCCGAAGCCGCCGACAAGGGCGAGTTCCGCCACTTCATGCTCAAGGAAATCCACGAGCAGCCTTCGGTGGTGCAGCGCACCCTGGAAGGTCGCCTGAGCCAGAACCAGGTGCTGGTCAACGCGTTCGGCCCGCAAGCCGCCGAGCTGTTCGCCAAAGTGCGCAATGTGCAGATCGTCGCCTGCGGCACCAGCTACCACGCCGGCATGGTTGCGCGTTACTGGCTCGAAGAGCTGGCCGGCATCCCGTGCCAGGTCGAAGTCGCCAGCGAGTTCCGCTACCGCAAGGTGGTGGTGCAGCCTGACACCCTGTTCGTGACCATCTCCCAGTCCGGCGAAACCGCCGACACCCTGGCCGCCCTGCGCAACGCCAAGGAATTGGGCTTCCTCGCAAGCCTGGCGATCTGCAACGTCAGCATCAGCTCGCTGGTGCGCGAATCCGACCTGACCCTGCTGACCCAGGCTGGTCGCGAAATCGGCGTAGCCTCCACCAAAGCCTTCACCACCCAACTGGTCGGCTTGTTGCTGCTCACCCTGTCCCTGGGCCAGGTTCGCGGCACATTGGCCGCCGGTGTCGAAGCCACCCTGGTAGAAGAACTGCGTCGCCTGCCGACCCGCCTGGGTGAAGCCCTGGCCATGGACAGCACAGTGGAAAAAGTCGCCGAACTGTTCGCCGACAAAAACCACACCCTGTTCCTCGGCCGTGGCGCGCAATACCCGGTGGCGATGGAAGGCTCGTTGAAGCTCAAGGAAATCTCCTACATCCACGCCGAAGCCTACCCGGCCGGCGAATTGAAGCACGGCCCACTGGCCCTGGTGGATGACGACATGCCGGTGGTGACCGTCGCGCCGAACAACGAGCTGTTGGAAAAGCTCAAATCCAACCTGCAGGAAGTGCGCGCCCGTGGCGGCCAGTTGATCGTGTTCGCCGATGAGAAAGCCGGCATGGTCAACGGTGAAGGCACTCACGTCATCAACATGCCGCACATCCACGACACCCTGTCGCCGATTCTCTACACCATCCCGTTGCAGCTGCTGTCGTACTACGTCGCCGTGCTCAAGGGCACCGACGTCGACCAGCCGCGCAACCTGGCGAAATCGGTGACCGTGGAGTAACCCGCCATGCCCTGGAGACCCGCCCGGGTCTCCAGATCCCCGCGAAAGGACGCGACCTCGATGCACACGCCCTCCCAGATCCATCCACTTCTGCACAATCGCCGATTCACTGTCGCCAACAACGCCCAAGGGCTGTCGGGTACGGGTACGGTGTTTCATTACCTTGTCGAAGGTGATGCCATCTCCGGCACCTACCAAGGCGGTCGCATCCGGCTGGGTACGCAAGTAGGACGTGTGACAGGCCCGGATACCATCGAGTTGCTGTATCAGTGCCTGACGCTGGACGGTCAGCTGCTGTCCGGTTGGTCGCGTGGGACGGTCGCTGTAGACCCTGTCGGACGCACTACGCTGAGCTTCGAGTGGGGTTGGTTGTCAGGTGCCGCTGGCGGTGGCGAGTCGAGCTACGTGGAGCTTTCCTCGGGTTAAGCACCTCTTGTCGGTTCTGTGGGCCAGTGCCCGTCGCGTGACACCGTTTTCCCCCTAGAATGCGACCCTGTGGATAACTCAGCCAGGGAACGCCTTCACCATGAATATCGAACTGCTAATCGCCGGCATCGTTGCGCTGATCATTGTCGTGGGCGTCGTGGGCTGGATGGTGGGGGTCTACAACGGGCTGGTGATGCGGCGTAACGATGTGGACAAGGCTTTCGCCAACATCGACGTATTGCTCAAGCAGCGGGCCGATCAGATCCCGGACCTGATGCGCGTGGTCCAGACCGCCATGAACCATGAGAACGCGCTGTTCACCCGCCTGAGCGACGCGCGTACACAATACCTTAACGCCAGCAGCCTCAACGACAAGGTCGACGCCTCCAACCAGCTCAATGCTGCGCTGAAGTCGGTGATTGCGGTGGCGGAGAATTACCCCGCGCTGATCTCGGGGCCCAACATGGTCGCGTTGCAGCAGGCGATCTCGGCGGTGGAGGAGCGGATTGCCGACCGGCGTGAGTTCTTCAATGAGTCGGTCAACCTCTACAACATCGCGATTGCGGTGTTTCCCGACCTGTTCTTTGCGCGAATGCTCAGTTACCAGCGTATTCCGTTGCTGGCCATCAGTGCTGAAGAAACCCGCTACGAAGGCGTCAAGCTCGAAGTGCCCGGCACATGAAGACCACCCAGGCTGGCGCCATCAAGAAAAAGCAGGCATGGAAAACCCTGCTGGCGCTGCTGATACTCGCAGGCTTTATTGGCTTGATGGTCTATGCGCCGAACATCCTGATCGCGTTGTTTTTCCCGACGTTGATCCTGCTCGGCCTGTTGGCCAGCTTCGGGCCCAATTTCTACAAGACTGAACAGCGGCTGGCCACCAGCCAGATCCGCTCGCTGGCGATGGGGTTGGTGGAACTGCGCGGCAAGGTGGTTGTGGATAAGCCGCTGCTGTCGCCGGTGTATGGCAAGCCCTGCGCGGGCTACGTGTTGATCATCGAAGACGGCAAGAAGGACGACGACGGGCATTGGAGCTGGAGCCGGGCTTCGGGCGAGGCGCGCTGCAATGACTTCAGCCTGCAGGACGCCAGCGGCGAAATCCGGGTGATTGCCGAGGGTATTGATCTGTTCGGCAACAAGTCGCCTGACGATTACGAGCCGATGGGCAGCTCCCGCCGCCAGGGTGAAATCCTGCTGAGCCAGGACCTTGATGTGATGCTTATCGGCGATGCCTGCGAACGCGACGGCCTGCGCGTGATTGCCCAGGGCAAACAGGCCAAGGCGGTGTTCGGTGTAGCGCTGACTCAGGATGTGGAAAACCGTCGGGTCCTCGCGCCGCTGTGGCGCGCCGCTGGCTTCTACGCGGCCTGCGTGGGGCTGATCGGCGTGGGCATCATGGCCCTCACGCCCGAACACATTGCCCAACTGCATTTGCCGGGGCCGGACACTTATCAACAGATGGCCGAGCTTGGCCCTGTGTATAAATTGCTGGCCTGGTTATATCGCGAGGGCGGTTTCCAGATTCCGTTCATGGCGGCGTTTGGCTTCTTCCTGGCGATGATCGTGGTGCTGATGGCGACCCGCCTGGTGCTGCCCAAGGGCATCCGCATGGCCGTGGGCCGGGTGTTGGGTGCGTGGACCGGGCTGGGCATGGTGATTGGCGGCGTGGTCACCTTGCTGCTGTTCGTGGCCCAGGTGGATACGCTGAAGTTGTTTCTGGTGTGGATGCTGATCTTGGTCGGCACCCTGGTGTTCTCGATCTTCGAGCAGCGCAAGCTGGGCGCGGCGTACAACCATTTTGCCAAACGCGTGGGCAAAGCCAGTTTCGGCGACGAAGACGCCTGATCAGGGCACAAACTCCACTTTTAGCCCGCGACTCGCGCTGCGCCCCTGATCATCACTGACCCGCAGCCGGTATTCCCCCGACTTGCCCGGTCGCCAATTCAGCGTGGATTGCGGCGGGCCCTGGCCGATCAGGGTCTGGTCGGCGAACCAGTACAGGGTCGCCGCATCGCTGGCGGCGTTGGCGTTCAGTGGGATGCTTTCCTGGGGCTGGGACAGGCGTAACTGGTAGCTCACCTGGGTCAGGGGCGAGCGAATCTGCGGCGCTTCGCTCTGGTCGCTGAGGCGGTTGGGCTGGCAGTTTTTCATCACCGTGGGCGGCGTGCGGCGCGGCAGGCCGGCGGCGCGGTACAGGCGTTGTATGTCGCTGGGCCAGAACTCGAAGACTTCCTCGCGGGTGTACTGCGCCTCGAATGGCGGGCACGCGGCCTTGCCGGTGCGGGTGTCGATCAGCACCGGGCGGTGCAGGTTGGAGACGCGTATCGGCGAGACGCCGGGGATGTACCAGGTCTTGCGGGTTTGCGGGCACCAGCGGTTGGGCAGCTCGCCGGAGGCTGCGCACACGTCGATGCGCACCAGTCCGGCGGGCGGCTTGTCAGGCTTGATCAGCACATTGGGCAAGGCCAGGGGCAGGGCGTCGGCGATACGGAAGAACAATGGCGCGGCGGTTTTGGCGCCGATGAACGCCGGGTTCGGCCGCCCATCGAAGTTGCCCACCCACACCACCAGCACATACGGGCCGATCAAACCGGCACTCCAGGCATCGTGAAAGCCCCAGGAGGTGCCGGTTTTCCAGGCAGTGCGCCAATGGCGGCCGGGCAAGCCATCCGGACGCGGATTGCGGCGCAGCATGTCGCGCACCATAAACGCGGCCTGGGGGGTAAGCAGTTGCGCGCCGGTGGTCTGCGGTTGCTCCTGCAGATAGCGCAATGGCCGTAGATGCCCATCGCCGGCGAGCATTACATACAGCCCCGCGAGTTCTTCCGGGGTCATCTCACCACCGCCGAGGGCCAAGGCCAGGCCGTAATGGCTTTCACCCCGCAGGCCCTTGATACCGGCCCGTTGCAACAAGCCATACAGCGAAGGTGACCTCACCTGGCTGGCCAGCCACACCGCCGGGATATTGCGACTACGGATCAAGGCATCCCGCGCCGTCAGCGGCCCGACAAAACTGCCGTCGAAATTTTCCGGCTGGAAGTAGCCAAAATTACTCGGCAGGTCTTTGAGGATGCTCATCGGATGAATCACCCCCTGATCCAGCGCCAGCCCATACAGGAACGGCTTGAGGGTCGAGCCCGGCGAGCGCCGCGCCAGCACGCCGTTGACCTGGCCATGCAGGCTTGTGGATAAGTAATCCGCCGAGCCCACCAGGGCCTTGACGCTCTGGTCGCGGCTGTCGATCAGGATCGCGGTGGCGTTTTCCACCCCGGTGCTGCGGCGCTCGGCGATAAAGCCGCTGATCAAGCGCTCCAGCAATTGCTGAAGTGGCAGGTTAAGGGTGCTGTTCAGCTCATTACCGGTCTGGGATGCCAGCAGTTGCTCGCTCAGGTGCGGTGCCAGAAACGGGATCTGCTGGCGATTGCGGGCTTCCAGGGGCAGGTCGAGCAGACTGGCGTTGCGCGCGTCCTGTGGATAAGTTTCGCGCCAGTCGGCCATCAGCCGCAGCCGCGCGTTTTGCAGCGACGGCCCAAAGCGCGCACGCCGCCCCGGTTGCTGGGGGATCACCGCCAACGCCAGGGCTTCGGACAGCGACAACTGCGCCGCCGACTTGCCGAAATAGATGCGGCTGGCCGCCTCGGCGCCTTCAATATTGCCGCCCATCGGTGCCAGGTTCAGGTACGCCTCGAGGATGTCGTGCTTGCTGTAGCGTGCTTCCAGCCACAGGGCCAGGGCGATCTGCTGCAGTTTGCCCGGTACTTGCCGGGTGTTGAGATCCCACAGGCGCCGCGCCAGTTGCATGCTCAGGGTCGAGCCGCCCTGGCGCTGGCCACCGGTGTAGGTCGCCATGGCTGCGCGCAGCAACGCCGGAGGATTGACCCCCGGGTGCCAGTAGAAATTACGGTCTTCCTTGAGCAGCAGGGCCTCGACCAGTGATGGCGACATGCGCTCCAGCGGCAGCCATAAACGGTATTGGCCGTCTTGCGCGAGGGTCATGCGCAACAGCGAGCCGTCGTCGGCCAATACCACCCGTGACGAGGTCACGGCCTGCTCCAGCGGGGCATGGGGCCACAGCCGCAACCCCGCCAGCACCACCGCCGCTGCCAGCAGCGGCGTCAGGCGTTTAAGGCTTGGTAATTTCAAGCTGGCCTACTTTGCCGCGCCCTTGCAGGGTGGTTTCGTACATGCCTTCGGCGTAGGCCGGAGGTGTATTGAAGGTGCCTGCGTTAGTGGCGCGCACGCGGTAAACGAAAGTGCCTACGTCGCGCAGCGCAGTGCCGTACAACACCACCCGATCATCGCGGACATCCACATACTCCGGCTGCCAGTTACTCAGATCTGTTTCGCCGATCGGCGCCTGCCAGGTGTCGGCCTCTTCGTCGCTGGCTTCCACGTACTCGGATTCCTCTCCTTCACTTTCCTCGGCACTGGCGGCTTCCGGCTCCGGCGGCAAGTTATACACAGGCTCGACGCCACCCGGCAGCAAGTCGACCACGGCGACTTGCTGCACTTGGTCACGGTCAGTGGCGCGCAGGCGCAAGCGCACCAGGAACTCGTCGCCCACCGCCACTTTACTCACCGGCTCGCCCTTGAGGTCGAGGTATTCGTGGATGATCTCCAGGCCATTGGTGATTGGCTTGAGCTTGGCGCCCTTGTCGAAACCGGCCTCGCTGAGCATGTAGAACGCCGCTGGGCCGTCGGATTTTTCCATTACCAGCTTTTGCGTGGCACCCGGCACGGCAGCGCGTGGCGGCTGGCCGGCCATTTCCAGCAATTGTTGCTGTTTGTCGCCCAGCCAGGCGGTGGCCTTCAGGATCATGTCGCTTTGCGCGCGCTGGCCATAGTTGTCCAGAGCGCGCAGCAACAGGGCGGCCGACAGCGAGTTGTAACGTTGCTCGTTGAGGCGTTTGCCGAGTTTATCCAGCAACGCCACCGGCACATCGTCCAGCAGTTCGGGGAAGTGCCGCGCCAGCAGATGCAGATGCTCCGCGTCATGCACCAGCGGGTCGTAGTACAGGCCATCGCTTTCCCACTTATCCACAAGCGAACGCCATGGGATCTTGCGGAACAACGTATCGGCCTGGCGATCCTGCTTGAGCAGTTTGTAACTGGCGGCCAGGTAAGCGGCGCCGAGGTCGTTCTGCCAGGTGTCCTTGAAGTAGCTTTCGTAGCGTTCGCGGATATCGCTCAAGGCGCCGCTGACGAGAATCCCCTGACGGCTCAGCAGGTAACTGGCGTAGGCACGGTTGCGCAATTCCGACAGGCCTTCGCTCGGGCCGTTGGCCAGGTCTGTCAGATACGCATTCGAGCGCACCAGCAGGTCTTCGGGAACCGGCAGCCCACGTTCCCGGGCTTCGATCAGGAAGTCGGTGGCGTACAGGCTGGCATACGGCGCCACGTCCGGGTTGGCCGCCCACAAACCGAAGCCGCCGGCCTGGTTCTGGCGCTGGCGCAGCATGCGTACCGCGCTGCCGAAGGCCTGTTCGGCCTCTGGTGCATTGCCGCCCCAGATCAATGCCGGCATGGCCTTGGACACCAGTTGCTCGGTGCAGGCATAGCCGTAGTCATCCAGGTAATGCTTGAGGCCGTTGGCCCACACCAATGGCGAGGCCGCCACACCCAATTGCACGTCGCGCAATTGACTGAACAGTTCGCGGGTCGGCTTGAGCTCTTTGCTGGCGCTGTCGAAGCGGCCCAGGCTCAGGGCCACGCGATGCTCGCTCAGTGGGCGGATCGAGGTGGTTTCGGCGACCTGGATACGTTTGCCATCCGGCAGCACCGCGACAAAACGCAGGTCCGCCGAACCGAGGGTGTCGCCGACCTTGATCTTGAACTCGGCGGTGCCTTCCTTGCGCGGTTGCAGGGACAAGGTGCTGCCCTTGTCACCCTGCACCACCAGGCCGGCACTGGTCTGCACTTCAAACTTCACGTCCGCCGCCGCGTCGAGGTTACTGAACACCCCGGCACTGACGTTGAACACATCGCCCGGCGCCACGAAGGCCGGCACGTTCGGGGTGATCACAATCGGCCCGCGCACCTCGGTGTTGGCCTCGCTGACGCCGACGCTGTCGGCATCCACCGCCACCGCAAACAGGTGCAACTTGCCGTTGAAGCTGTCCGGCACCTGGTAATGCAGCACGGTTTCACCCGCCGGCAGGTCCACCAGGCCCGACCACCAGGCCACTGGCGGCTGGTGTTTACGCTTGAACGGGTTGAGGTGGTTGGCCAGGGCGCCTTCGGTATCGCCACCCGGCGCTGCCCCACTGAGCAGGCGGCTGAATTCCGGCAGGATCAGGTCAAGGATCTGACTGGTGCCGACCTCCAGCGCCCGCTTCTGGAAGAAGAAGCCCAGCGGGTCCGGCGTCTGGTAGCGCGCCACTTGCAGGATGCCTTCGTCCACCGCGTACACCACCGCGCGGCCCGGACGGTCGGCGTTGACCTTGATGTCCAGGGTCTGCCCCGGTTCGATCTTCGCCGGGCCTTCGACCTTCAGTGCCATGCGCCGCGCATCCAGGTTGATGCTGAAGGGCACCACGCCGTAGGACAGCGGGCTCATATAGACCTCGGACGAACCGATGTCCCGCACGAACTGCACGTTGACGTAGGCATTGCCCTCAAGCCCTGCCGGAACGCGGATATGTTGCACGCTGTTGGTGCTGTCGGCCTTGAACCACTGCTGGGTGTAGACCTTGTCGCGCTCGATGGTGATCAAGCCGGCGCCGGTGTACGGCGCGCGGATGCTGATCGCGATCTCATCGCCGGTGGCGTAGCTGCGTTTATCCAGGCGCAATTGCAGCTCGGCGTTGCGTTCCAGCGAGCGCGAAGTGTTGCCACGGCCGGCCACGCTGTAGTCGATCTGGTTGAGCAGGTTGCCGTTGGCGTCTTTGAGTTGCAGGGTGAAATCACCCGGCGTGCCGGTGTTCAGCGTCTGCTTGGCACCTTCCTGGGTCATCACCAGCGGTGAGGCGGGTTGGCTGATGTTCTTGATGCGCGACTCGTATTTGTAGGTGCCGTTGGACTGTTTCACCAGTACCGACACGTAGCGGTGCTCGACCACTTCGCTGGTCAGGCCGTCCACTGCCAGTGGCGTGAGGTCCGGCGCGACGGCCAGCCATTGCACCTGGCGTGGGGCGTCCTTGGCGACGTACGACAGCGAATCCTGACTTTTCACACCCACCAGGTAGGGCGCGGATGACACCAGCACGGCACTTTGCGCGGCCACGTTGCGGCCGCCTTCAGCCTCGAACACCTGGGTCATCACCTGCAGGCGATAGGTGCTGTTGGCGAAGCGTTGCAGGTTGAGGTCGAGCACGGCCTGGCCGTTGTCGTCGACGGTGGTCTCGGCCAGGTCTTCGGTGCTGGCCTCCTCTAGGGCATCGTTGAGGCGGAAGCGGTAATCGGGGTAACGGTCGAAGGCCGCGAGCGTGGGGCTCAGGGACATTTTCGCGGTGACACGCCGGCCGGATGCCGGGGCACCGAACAAGTGCATCGCAGTGACTTTGGCCACCACCTGGTCAGGTGGGATCCAGCCCTGCACCGGGGTGTCGTGCAGGCTCAGGCTGACCTTCATGCGGTCCGGCTCGAAGTCGCGGACTTTGAAGCTGACACTGCCCAGGTCGGTGCGGGTCTGCTTCTCGCCGATCAGCTGCAAGGTCGCGGTGTAGTCGCCGGCGGGGGCCACTTCGCTGCTGGGGAAATCAAAGGTTTCAAAACCGCTGGCGGATAGCTTCAGCGGCTGGCGAATCACTTCAAGGCCCCGCGGGTCGGTGATTTGCAGCTCCACCGGCAAGCCTTGCAGGGCGCCTTTCCAGTTGCCGCTGCGCACGATCATGCCCAGGTGCGCGGTTTCGCCGGGCCGGTACAGCCCACGGTCGGTGAACAGGTAGGCGCTGAGACGATCAACCGCACCGTCTTCTTCCAGACCACCTACGTCGAAGCGCGATAAATCCAGTTGTTGGGACTGACGGGCAATCGGCAGGAACGACTGGTCATTGCCGCGAGTGACCACATACATCAGCGGCGTTTTCTCACGGCGCAGTTCATCCAGCTTGGCGAAATGCACGTGGCCTTCGGCGTCGGTATGGCCGCTGCTCACCGGCAAACCGTTGCGGCCAATGATGTCGACTTGCGCATCCGTCACCGGCGAACCGCTGCCGATGGACTGCACGTACACATCATGGCTGCCGTCGCTGGAGCGCTTGGCGATGATGCCAAGGTCGGTCACCACGATAAAACGCAGATCGCTGGTGCTGCTGCGCTCGTACTCGAATGTGCGTGTTGCGGGATCATCCTGCGGGCTGAGCTTGAGTACGAAAATGCCGCGACGGCCGCCATTGGCGGTGAGGTAGTGACTGAGATCGACGTTGTCGTAGACAGTTTTCGCAGGATCCGAGGACGACAGCGGAATATCCAGTGCCTGACGCTCGACCATACGGTCGAAGTATTCGTTGCCGAAGTTAGGCCGCGCAAAGCTGCCGCTGCTCTGGTCCACCAGGTGTTGCAATTGGTTGGGCAGCAGGCGGGCGATTTCCACATGCGCGCCGGGCACGCCGCGAGCCATGAAGCCCAGGCGTTTTTCGCCATTGAGGCTGAGCAGCGCGCCGTCGGACAGGAACTGCAAGGTGCGCGGATACGCGGGCATGCTGAGCAGCGACGCTGTCGGATTTTTCGCCAGATAGCCACCGATGGCTTCGAGGTTGGCGGGCACGCGTACATACACGGCGCGACCGGCCGGGGCCTTGAATTTGAAGGCGTGCAGGGTGTTCAACGGTTCGACGCTGGGCACGTGGGTCAAGGTGATTTTGCTGCTGCGGGCGAGCAGGGCGTCGTCGATGTCGTTGCTGTTGTAGGGGCGCGTGTCGTCCTGGGCTTTTTCCGGCAACAGCCAGGCCTGCACCTTACCGGCGATGGTGTCATCGGCTACGGCGCTGGAGCTGCTGAACATCAGCACCGGCTCGGGCTCGCCGCGCGCGTTATCCACAAAGCTGACGTCGGCGCCGGTAAAGGTCAGGCGGTAGCGGCCGGGCACGGTGACTTCCGCCACCAGCGCTGCGGCGCTGGCGTTACCGCCGTCGCGCGCCTTGATGCCTTCGTCGAGCTTGGCGCTGACCGGCGTGCTTTCCAGCGGTGTGGCCAGGGCGGCAGAGCGTATGTAGGCGTTGAGTTTTTTCTCGTCGAAGGTGATTTCCGGGCGGTTGGGCAATTGGGCGTCGCGGTAGGCCAGGCCTTTGCCGAGGGTCACCGAGACACGCTTGCGCAGGCTGTCTTCGTCAACAGGGTGGGAAAAATGGAAGGTTGCCACCAGCTGTTTCAGCGTCGGGTTGGACGGGTCCTGGTACAGCTCGTTTTGCGCCAGGGTGGCGCGGAACGGTTGGGTGGAAAACTGGCTGCTGTATTGGCTGAGGAGCACGCCATCGGCCAGCAGGTTTTTCTTGGCCAGGCCGAGGGTGTAATGGGCGTCTACCGGCCAGTCCTTTTCCGGCACGAACAGCAAGGTGCGGTCATCGGACCAGCGCCAGGCACCGGCCACGGAGGGGTTCAGGGTGATGCCTTCGGTCACCGGCTTGCCAATGGCGGCCAGCGGGGCCACGGATTCGGCGAAGCGTACTTGCAGGTTATCCACAACCGGCGGCTGTAGGGTGTAGTCGGTCAGGTTGGGCTTGTGCAGCGAATACCCCACGGTGTGGGGCTGCGGCAGGTTGGAATACCAGTGCCAGCCGTAGAACCCTGCGGCCGCCAGCAACACCAGGCCCACTAGGCCGGCGCCGGCCTGACGCGGATAGGCACGCGCCTTGTGCCCCAGGTTCGCCACGCCACGGCCGATCGCACGGAGCCAGAGCGGCGGATGCCATTGGCCGAAAACGGCCCCCACCACAGTCAACAACACAGCGCTGATACGGCGGCTGATCGCTTTGAACGAATCGAACATGGTGAGCATCCCTGGCTAAGTGCGGCGTATCTTACACGCGTCTTTGATACAAAAGATGACGCCGATACGCCGTACCGCTAGGCGTGTTGCACAAAAGTGAGGCGCACCGCAAAACCGATCAGAAGACTGCCGAACAACCACTGCTGCATACGCTGCGCCGAGCGATTACGCGCCAGCCAATGGCCGATGCGCGCACCCGTCAGGGCATAACAACAGTCGAAGGCGAAACCGACGCTCACCAGCATCACCCCCAACCACGCAAACTGCATTGCCACTGGCCCAGCCTGCGGGTTGATGAATTGCGGCAGCAATACCGAGCAGAACAACAGCGCCTTGGGGTTGAGCAGGTTGGTGAGCAGGCCGCGTTGAAACGCCGTGCGCCAGGCATGCAGCGTTGGCGGCGTGTTCGCGTTGGCGAGGGACGGCAGCATATTCGCGCGCAAGCATTGAACCCCCAGCCATAGCAGATAGGCCGCGCCGCCCAGGCGCACCACATCGAATGTCCACGGCGCCACTTTGAACAAGGTCGCCAGGCCCATGCCTGCCAGCGCCACATGGCACGCCCGGGCAATCCCCAGCCCGATCGCCGTGGTCAGCGCGAGGGCCTTGCCCTGGCGTGCGCCGGTCTGCAGCAACAGGATCATGTCCGGCCCCGGCAACAGATACGCCACCGACAGGGCCATCAAAAACAACCAGAGTTCCGCCATGTTCCACCCCCGTATTTGGTCGACTGATTCTAGGGCGCGAGGGCGGGGCAGGTGCTTGCGTAATAAGCCAGAAAAGCGTCTAGTCTTGGCATTCTCTGCCACTGAATAAGCTAACAGCCATTCACTTATGCCAACTCTCAAACTCGATACGTTTGATCGCAAGATTCTCGAGGCCCTGCAACGCGACGGCCGCTTGAGCAACGTGCAACTGGCCGACGAAATCGGCCTGTCTGCCTCACCGTGTCTGCGGCGTGTGCGCCTGCTGGAAGAGGCCGGCGTGATTCGCGGCTACCAGGCCACGCTCGACCGCGATGAAGTGGGGCTGGGCATGATGGTATTTGTCGGGGTGAAAGTGGAACGGCATAACGACACCGAGGCCAACGCCTTTCGCGAGGCGGTCACTGCGCTGCCCGAGGTGATCTCGGCATTCCTGGTCTCGGGCGAGTCGGACTTTCTGCTGCAGGTGGTGGTGCCGGACTTGCGTGGCTATGAGCGGTTCGTCACCGGCAGCCTGTTGAAGCTGCCGGGCGTGAGGGATATCCGCAGCAACTTCGCGATCCAGACCGTGAAAACCCCGGGGGCGTTGCCGCTCGGGCATTTGCCAGGCTAATGATCCGTAGGCGTCGGGGTGCCAGCGATGAGGCCTGCGAATTTCATGCAGTGTTCAAGACCGTCATCGCCGGCAAGCCGGCTCCTTAGGATTTTTCAGGTCCACCAGTAGCGCACGAGGTGGAAGAAGATCGGCGCGGCAAAACATACCGAATCCAGTCGATCCAGCATGCCGCCGTGCCCTTCGATCATGTGCCCCCAGTCTTTCACGCCGCGGTCGCGCTTGATCGCCGACATCACGATGCCGCCGGCAAAGCCCAGCAGGTTGATCAGCAATGCGATCAAAAACGACTGCCACGGGTTGAACGGCGTGGTCCACCACAGCGCGGCGCCGATCAGCGAGGAGAGCAAAACCCCGCCGATAAACCCTTCAACGGTCTTGGACGGCGACAGGTTGGGCGCGATCTTGTGCTTGCCGAACAGCTTGCCGCACACGTACTGCAGCACGTCCGAGAGTTGCACCACGATCACCAGGTAGGCGATCAGCAAGAGGTTGCGGCCCTCATAGCCAGGGATGTCGAGGGTCAGCAGGGCCGGGACGAACGACACGCAGAACACCGCGATCATCAGGCCCCACTGCACCTTCGAGGCACGCTCCAGGAAGTGCGTAGTGTCGCCGCCAAGCGAGGCGAGGATCGGCAGCAGCAGGAACACGTACACCGGGATGAAGATCGAGAACAGCCCGTACCAGTCCGAGTAGATCAACAGGTATTGCAGCGGCAGGGCCAGGTAGAACGCGGCCACCAGGGCCGGGTAGTCGCTGCGGCGGGTAGGCGTGAGGGTGAGGAATTCGCGCAGGGCGTAGAACGAGACCGCGTAGAACAGCAGGATCACCGCGCCGGTACCGAGCCAGAAGGCGATGCCGATCACGACTACCATCACCCACCAGGCGTTGATGCGCGCGTTGAGGTTCTCGATCACCGCATTCGGCGTGCCACGCGTGCGCAGTTTGAGGACCAGGCCGATCAGCGAGGCGAGTACCAGGATCGCGCCGATCCCGCCGAACAACATCAGGGTTTGGCTATCCATCTCAGGAATGCTCCGGGGCAAGGGCGAGCAAAGCATCGCGGGTACGGGCGAGGAACGCGGCTTTGTCTTCGCCTTCGGCCAATTGCAGCGGGGCGCCGAAGCTGGTGGTGCACAGCAGAGGCAGCGGCAGCACGCGGCCCTTGGGCATGACGCGGTTGAGGTTGGCGATCCACACCGGGATCAACTCGGCCTGTGGGTAACTTTTCGCCAGGTGATACAGGCCGCTTTTGAACGGCAGCAGGCCGTCTTCCAGATTGCGTGTGCCTTCGGGGAAGATGATCAGCGAGTCTCCACCCTCCAGCGCATCGAGCATGGGCTGCAAGGGGTTATCCACAGGGTCCTTGCGCTCGCGGTCGATCAGCACGCCATTGAACACGCGGTTGATGATGTAGCGGCGCACTGCGCTTTTGTTCCAGTAATCGCTGCCGGCTACCGGGCGCGTGAATTTGCGCAGGTTTTGCGGCAACGACGCCCACAGCAGCACGAAATCGCCGTGGCTGCTGTGGTTGGCGAAATAGATGCGCTGCACCGGCACCGGCGCGCAGCCCAGCCACAGGCTGCGGGCGCCGGTGACGGTGCGGGCCATGGAGGTAATCAGCGTGGCGACCACGGGTTCGAACATGGGGATTCCTTATCCGGCGAAGGGCAGCCAGGGGCTGGCGAGGATCACGGCGAGGGTCAGCAGCGCTTGCGCGCCCAGCAGCCAGGCTTGTTTGCGCAGCAGTTTGAGGGCGCCGCGACGGCGCTCGGTCCAGGGGCGGCCCGCGCGCTTGGCCGACTGCAGGCCAAGGGATTGCAGGGCCTGGTCGAGGTCTGCGGTACGATCGGTGTCGCGGGCGAGCAGCGCGAAGAGGTCGGCATCAAAGGCCACGCGCAGTGCCCAGTACTTTTGCAGCAGCCCGAGGATAATCATCCACAGGCTGAGCAGCAGGCAGATGGTCGAAATACTCGCCATCAGCAACTGGGCCAAGCCGAATAACACACCGACCACGGTCAGGCCTGTGGATAACTGATCCAGTGAACGACCACGGCGTAGCAGGCTGGCGACGACCTGCAGTTCCATATCAGCGGGCATGGGGCAAACCCTCCAGAGCTTTACGGTGAGCGGGGTGCAGGACTACACGGGTACGCGCTGCACGAATAATAGCCAGCGCGTCATCTACTGTGGCCGCACGGCCGCTGTGCAGCAGCCAGGCAGCGACGGCGGTGGCGCTGCGTGAATAGCCGAGGGCGCAGCACACCAGCAGCGGCCCGCTCTGGCGCAGACGTTCGATGGCGTGTGCGGCTTGCAGGCATTGTTCGGGTGTCGGTGCGATCAGGTCCAGCACCGGCACATTCTGATAAGCGCGGCCCTGTGGATTAATCGGCAATTCGGCGCACAGGTCGACGATAGCCTTGAACGGCTCCTGCTCGCGGGCGCTGGGAATCCTGCCGAGCCAGACGTTATCCACAATCAGATCCGGCTGTGGATGTTTGCGTGTCCACAGCCGTGAATTGACCCACGCGCCCGCGAGGTAAGGCGCGTACAGCCAGCGGGCGGCGGGTGTGAGCCGGCCATCGGCGCGTTTCTGGAAGCCTGCAGCACCGAGCACGAAGTAATTGGCCTTGATCAGACCCAATGAAACCGCTGGCCACAGCAGCCACAACCACCCGCCGCCCAGCCCAAAGGCCAGGATGACCAACACCAGGGCGCCGAGGCCGTAGCGCGCGCCCAACCGCCAGCGCTTCGGGTCTCGCGTCAGCCGCGCATTCAATAGCGGGCTGGGGTGCTCCAGCGGCCACAACCACACGCACAGCCAGCCGGCGAGGGCGCCTGTGGGTAAGTCGATAAAGTGGTGTTGATAAGTGGTCAGCACTGAAATCCCGATCAACGCGAACCAGCCATGCACCACCCAGCGCCAGAAGCCCTGCGTATGGCGTTGGTACATGACCCACAGGATCACCAGCAGCGCGATGTGCAGCGAGGGCGCCTGGTTGAACGGCTTGTCGAACCCCGCCAGCACGGCGAACAGCCAGCCAAACACGCCGTCCAGTTCCGGGCGTTCGAAGGTGAAGCGCAGCGGCCAGATCAGGAAGCAACTCACTGCGATGACCTGCGCCGTCAACAGGCGCAGGGCATGTTGCTTGAGCTCGTGACGGCTATTGGGCAGCAACAGCGAGAAACCGTAGAGCAGGTCGATGGACCAGTAGGGCACGATGGTCCAGGCCCAGAAGGGCATATGGGTTTCCCAGTCGAACACCAGCGTGCCGACGTCGCTGCGCTGGCTGGTGACCCAGGTGGCGAAGCCATAGGTACTGAAAAACAGCGGCGCCAACAGCAGCAGCCATAGCACCGCTGGCTTTAACAGGCCGGGTTCGCGCATGTTCAGATCTTCTGTGCCAGGGACACGGTAAAGATGCCCCACTCGTCCACACGCTGGGTGATCTTGCGGAAACCGGCGGCTTCCACCAATTGGTCCATTTCCGCCTGGCTGCGGCGGCGCATCACCCAGGCCTGGCCCTGGCGATGGCTGGTCAGCGCACGGGCGATCAGTTCCAGCTGCGGGTGCCACGGCTGGCCGGTGTAGACCAGATAACCGCCAGGCTCCACGGCCTCGGCGAGGCCCGCCAGTGAGCCGCCGACCATGCCGTTGTCGGCAAACAATTCATACAGCCCGGACACCACCGCCAGCGTCGGCTTGGGCTCCAGTGCGGCCAGGTCCAGTCGGTCGAATGCATCGCCTTTGACGAACTGCGCGATATCTCCCAGGCCCTTCTCGCGGATCAGGGCGCCACCGTCGCGCACGTTGATGTCGCTGTAGTCGCGCAGCAGGATCGACTCCGGCAGCGGCGACACACCCTGCAAGGCTTCCAGGATGTAGCGGCCGTGGCCGGCGGCGATGTCGACGATGCGCACTTCGCGCTGCTGATCGCGCAGCCGGGTCATGGCCAGGCGCAGCAGTTCTTCGACATTCAACTTGCGCTGGCGAATGCCACGCCAGCCGATGGAGTTGAGGTAGTTGGTGTCGATCATCCGCCCCAGCCCGCCCTTGCCGGTGGGCTTGTTGCGGTACACGTAATCCAGGGTACTGCCGGAGTCGAAGCCGGTGTCGAAACCGAGTTTCACCCCGTCCGACAGGTTCTTGCCCAGACCCATGCTGGCGCGGGTCAGGCGCCAGTACAGGTCGCGCAGGGAATTGCGCGGCAGCGGCGCGGCGAGGGCTTCGGACTCGGCGCAGGTGGCACCCAGCTTGTCGGCGTCCAGCAGGCAAGCGCGGTCCAGCGGCTGGGTGAAATTCTGCAGGATAAAGCGCCGGGCACTGCTCACGGCCACCGCGCGGTCGCGTTCGCCAAGGGTGTCGTGGAAGAAACCGGGGAGGATATGCAGCTCTTTTTTCAGGCTGCCAAGGCGGTCGAAAAACTGCTGCTGGGGTTTGCGGTGCACCACAAAGTCGGAGCCGGAGATCAGCAGTTGGGTCGGCACCTGGATCGCCTGGGCATCGGCCACGACGCGGTCGGCCGCTTCGTACAGGCCAAGCAGCACATTGACCGAGATGGCCTTGGTGATCAGCGGGTCGCTGTCGTAGGAAGCCACGCGCTCAGGGTCATGGCTGAGGAACTTGGCCTTGACGTAACTGTTGACGAAAAAGTTGCCGCGAAACTTGCGCATCAGCGCCAGCCCTGGCCGTGCGAACGGCACGTACAGCTTGACCTTGAACGCCGGCGAGGCGAGTACCAGCGCGCGGATTTTCGGCGCGTAGTCATGCACCCAAGTGGCTGCGATCACCGCGCCGACGCTTTGCGCGACCACCGCGAAGTTTTCTTCCTCGATGCTGTAAGCCGCGCCGATATGCTCGCAGAAGGTCTGCACGTCGCGGGCGCTGGTGGCGAAGCTCGGGCTGTCGCCGCGCGCGCCCGGTGATTGACCGTGGCCGCGGGCGTCCCAGGCGAAGAAGTCGAATTGCGGCAGGTCGAGTTCATCCACCAGGTGCGCGATGCGCCCCGAATGCTCATGGCCGCGATGGAACAGCAGGATCGCCTTGCGCGGCTCATCGCCCGCAGGCGCAGTAGCCGGCCAGTGCCGATAGAAAAGCTCGACGCCATCATGGGTACTGAAGGTGTGCTCTTGCTGTTCGCGCATCGCAAAAATCCTTATGCAATCGGTGGAGTATCTGAGTGTTCCTTGAGGCCCTGGCGCACCCGGTTGACCAGGGTGTAGGCGAGCAGGGCGGCGACCAGCCACATCACGGTGTCGACCCAGCCCGCGCCGAGCCAACCCAGTGCAACACCGGTGGCCAGTACGCCGAGGACGAAGGCCCGGTCACTCTTGCCCATCGGCCCGTCGTAGCGGCGCGACGCACCGACCATGGGCCCGAGCACGCCGGCGTATTCGCTGAATACCGCCAGCAGCGCCACCAGCAGCACCGGCGCCAGGCTCACACCGGGGATCAGCGCGAAAGGCAGGATCAGCGCGCTGTCGGCGATGACGTCGCACAGTTCATTGAGGTAGGCGCCCAGGCGCGACTGCTGGCCAAATTCACGCGCGAGCATGCCGTCGATGGCGTTGAGGGCCATGCGCAGGATCATCCACAACGGGATCAGCGCAAACAGCCACAGGTGTTGAGCGAAGCTGGCGATCAGCAGGCCGACCAACAGGGAAATCACGCCGGCCAGGACGGTGATCTGGTTGGCGGTGGTGCCGTTGTCGTAGAGGCGCTGCACGAGGGGGCGCAGCAGGTTTTGAAAACGCGGCTTGAGCTGATAGATCGAAATCATGGGGAGTGACGCTTCCTTGTCCGTGAGCCCGCGAAAAACTGGTTTGGAGTGTGCCGATTATTCATGGCCTGCACCAGTGATGGCGCGTGTTTATGGGGGTTTTGTCACGCTATAGAAGGCGTCGCCGGACAAATCAGCGAGCGGGCCGGCTCGCGAATGCGGTGGGTAAGGGTGAACAGCGATAACTGACAGACCGCCATCGTGGGCAAGCCCACTCCCGCAGGGGTTTTACACGGGTTTCGAACAAAAATTTCACGCTGCGTGTTATATCGTAACGAATTGTGTACAACTGGGCGTTAAGTAGATGCAAGTGGATCTAGAGGCTGACGGCGCTTCGGTGGAAGGCCTGCCGCGTTTTCAGCAAGGGCTGTTCCATGCCCGTCGATTGCGCCAGGCCGGCATCAGCCTGACGGCCCTGGCCGTTGCCGGTTGGGTGCTGGCGCTGTTTGTCGCGCTGTTTGCGCCGCTGTCGATCTGGCCGGTGGTGTTGATCAACTGTGCCTCGGCGCTGCTGGTGGTGGTGGCCGGGTTGCAGTCGGCGTGGTGGGTCGCCGATTGGCGTGCCCAGGCGCTGGAAGAACCGGTGGCGGTGTTGACCGAACAGCCCGATGACCCCGTCACCTGGCATCGAAGCCTGGCCAACCGCCTGGGCAGTGGCCTGCTGGCCCAGATCGGTGCGCCGGTGTTGTGGCTGTGCGGTTGGGCGCTGCTGGCGCTGGTGAGTGTTATCGAGTTCTGGAACCTGGCGCTGCCCACCGCGGCGGTGGGGCAGTCGGCCAGTGTCGGTGCCGCGCTCGGCTTGGCACTGGCTTTTGGTTTGCTGGTGTTCGAGCGGCGCCTGGCTCAGGAAACCACCACGCAATGGCCGGAAGCCGCGCAATTGGCACAGTTGAGCCGGGTGGCGATTGTTTGCCTGGTGGTCAGCGCGATCTGCCTGCTGTTTGCCGGCGCAGCGTCTGTCTGGCCGCTACGCCTCGCCACACTGATCGGCCTGTTGCCCGCCCTGGTGGCGCTGGAGTTTCTGCTTCGGGCCGTGCTGTCGCTGTTCAGCCCGCGCCAGCCACGCCTTGAACCGCGCTTGATGGCGCAGAGCTTTATTGCCGACCTGCTGCGCTGGCCGCCGCAACCGTTGCTCGCCTTGCAGCATGAACTGCACAACCGCTTCGGCATCGACCTGCGCCAGATCTGGGCGTTTACCTACATGCGCCGTGCATTCTTCCCGGTGCTGCTGGTGGTGCTGGCTGTCGGCTGGACACTGACCGGCGTGCATGAAGTACCGCTGCAAGGGCGTGGGATTTATGAACGCTTTGGCAAGCCCGTCGAGGTGTTCGGGCCCGGCTTGCATGCCGGTCTACCCTGGCCGTTAGGCCGTGTCATCAACGTGGAAAATGGCGTGGTGCATGAGTTGGCCACCAGCGTCAGCGAAGCGGCTGCGCCGGAATTGGCGCCTGCCGAGGGCCCGGCGCCGTTGATCGCCAATCGGTTGTGGGACGCCAGCCATGTGAATGACAAATCCCAGGTGATCGCCAGCAGCAGCGGCGACAAACAGAGCTTCCAGATCGTCAATATGGATGTGCGGTTTGTCTATCGCATCGGCCTCACCGACCAGGCCGCGCTGGCCGCCACCTACCACAGCGCGGACGTGCCGACCCTGATTCGCAGCACCGCCAGCCGTATCCTGGTCCACGACTTTGCCTCGCGCACTCTCGACGAATTGCTCGGCGAGCAACGCACTCGCCTCGCTGACGAAATTGGCAGCGCGGTGCAGGCGGACCTGCAAAAACTCGACAGCGGCGTGGAAATCCTCGCCACGGTCGTGGAAGCCATCCACCCACCGGCCGGTGCCGCCAATGCCTACCACGGCGTGCAAGCCGCGCAGATTGGCGCCCAGGCCCTGATCTCTCGCGAGCGCGGTGCCGCCAGCGAGCAGACCAACCAGGCCTTGCTGCAAGCCAGTACTGCGCGCGACCAGGCGCTGGCCAGCGCGCGTGAAGTGAAGGCCGGGGCCCAGGCGGCCGACCTGCGCTTTGCTGCCGAACAAAAGGCCTACGCCACGGCCGGCCAGGCCTTTGTGCTCGAGCAGTACCTCGGCCAACTCAGCCAGGGCCTGGCCCACGCCAAGCTGCTTATTCTGGATCACCGCCTGGGTGCCGATGGCGCGCCGACGATCGATCTGCGTTCTTTTACCTTACCGGCCGATCCTTCGGTGCCGCGTAAAGCCGTTCAATAAGGAGTCTGTCTGTTGAGCGCTCATTCTCACGATCATCATCATGGCCATCACCACCACGCTCATCATGGTGATGAACACGCGGCAGGCCCGTTCCCCTGGCGGCGCATGGCCTGGGCGGTGCTGCTGGTGCTGTTTGCCGTAGCGGCGGCGAGCCTGGTGCAGGTGCGTTCCGGTGAAGCCACAGTGATTACCCGCTTCGGCAACCCGTCGCGGGTATTGCTGGAGCCGGGCCTGGGCTGGCGCTGGCCGGCGCCGTTCGAAGCGGCGATCCCGGTGGACCTGCGCCTGCGCACCACGTCCAGTGGCTTGCAGGATGTAGGCACCCGCGACGGCCTGCGCATCATCGTGCAGGCCTATGTGGCGTGGCAGGTGCAGGGCGATGCCGACAATGTGCAGCGCTTCATGCGCGCGGTGCAGAACCAGCCGGATGAAGCGGCGCGGCAGATTCGCACCTTTGTCGGCTCGGCGCTGGAGACCACGGCCGCCAGTTTTGACTTGTCGAGCCTGATCAATACGGATGCCAGCCAGGTGCGCATTGCCGATTTCGAGGCTCAGTTGCGCCAGCAGATTGATCAACAATTGCTCACTACTTATGGCGTGCGCGTGGCCCAGGTCGGCATCGAGCGGCTGACGTTGCCGTCGGTCACCCTCACCGCGACGGTCGACCGCATGCGTGCCGAACGCGAAACCATCGCGACCGAACGCACCGCCGTGGGCAAGCGTGAAGCGGCGCAGATCCGTTCCGCCGCCGAGCGTGATGCGCGCATCGTGCAGGCCGATGCCACGGTGAAAGCGGCTGACATCGAAGCACAGTCGCGTGTCGAAGCGGCGCAGATCTATGGGCGTGCCTACGCCGGCAACCCGCAGCTGTACAACTTGCTGCGCTCGCTGGATACCTTGGGCACCGTCGTGACGCCGGGTACCAGGATCATCCTGCGCACCGACGCGGCGCCGTTCCGTGCATTGGTGGACGGGCCGAAGGACGTCCAGCCATGATCGAGCGTGGCAGCCCGGACAGCCCGTGGATCCAGGCTGGGCGCCTGACCTTTCTGGCGCTTTACGCGGTGACGGTTTTGGCGGCATTGGCCTGGGCGTTTTCCAATGTGCGGCAGATCGACCCGCAGAACCGTGCCGTGGTGTTGCACTTCGGCGCGCTGGATCGCATCCAGAATGCCGGCTTGTTGCTGGCCTGGCCGCAGCCGTTCGAGCAAGTGGTGCTGTTGCCGGCGGCGGATCGCGTGATCGAGCGGCGCGTGGAGAACCTGCTGCGTTCCGATGCGGCGATCCAGGCCGACCGCGTGGCCAGTTTCGCCACCCCGTTGAGCGACGCACTGGCCGGCTCCGGCTACCTGCTGACCGGCGATGCCGGCGTGGTGCAGCTGGATGTGCGGGTGTTCTACAAAGTCACCGAGCCCTATGCGTTTGTGTTGCAGGGCGAGCATGTGCTGCCGGCGCTGGACCGCCTGGTGACCCGCAGCGCGGTGGCCCTGACTGCCGCGCGGGACTTGGACACGATCCTGGTGGCGCGACCGGAACTGATCGGCACCGACAACGGCGCCGCGCAACGGCGCGAAAGGCTGCGTGGAGACCTGGTGCAAGGCATCAACAAGCGCCTCGCGGAGTTGACTTCCACTGGCCTGGGATTGGGCATCCAGGTCACCCGCGTCGACGTGCAATCAAGCTTGCCGGGCCCGGCGGTAAATGCCTTCAACGCCGTGCTCACCGCCAGCCAGCAGGCCGACAAAGCGGTGGCCAATGCGCGTACCGACGCGGAAAAACTCACCCAGACCGCCAATCAGGAGGCCGACCGCCTGGTGCAGGTTGCCCATGCCCAGGCCAGCGAACGCCTGGCCAATGCGCAGGCGCAGACTGCTACCGTCGCGAGCCTGGCCCAGGTGAAAGATCCCGGCTTGCTGCTGCGTTTGTACCGCGAGCGGCTACCGAAGATTCTCGGCCAGGCCGGCGCTGTGACCACCGTCGATCCCAAAGACGACTCCCGCTTGATCATCCAGGGAGCCGAACAATGAGCGCACCCATGTTGACCTCCGCCGAGCAGCGCAGCGCCGCCCGGCAATTGACCCTGGCGATGCTCGCCCTGGGTTTGCTGGTGCTGGGCCTGGTCTGGCGCTGGCTGGCGCCGGACCAGGGTGGCGTCAGTCAATTGCTGCTCGGCGCGGCGTCCTTGCTGGTCGCGGTGCCGGTAATGCGCTCGGCCTGGTACAGCCTGCGCTTCCCCAGCCTGCATGGCATCACCGACCAGTTGATCGCCCTCGCGATGATGGGGGCGTGGGCCACCGGTGACCTGCTGACCGCCGCACTGCTGCCGATCATCATGATTTTCGGGCATGTGCTGGAGGAGCGCAGTGTCATCGGCTCCCAGGAGGCGATCCACGCCCTGGGTAAATTGACGCGCAGCCATGCCCGTCGGGTGCACGCCGATGGCAGCATCCATGAGGTGGATAACGGCACGCTGAACCCCGGCGATATCGTTGAAGTGCGCGCCGGTGACCGCGTGCCGGCGGATGGCGTGGTGCTGTCGGGCCAGGCCAGCCTGGACACGGCGCCGATCACTGGCGAGTCGGTGCCGCTGGAGGCCCATGTCGGCGTCCAAGTGTTTGGTGGCGCGATCAACCTCGACGGCCTGTTGCGTTTGCAAGTGACCCGCACCGGCAATGAGTCGACGCTGGGCAAGGTGATTGCGCTGATGCAGAACGCCGAGCGTTCCAAGCCACCGATCACGCGGCTGCTGGAGCGTTACGCCGGCAGCTACATGGTGCTGGTGCTATTGCTGGCGGCGGTGACCTGGTTTGTGACCAATGACGCCCAGGCGATGTTGGCTGTGCTGGTGGCGGCGTGCCCGTGTGCGTTGGTGTTGTCGGCCCCGGCCACGGCGATTGCCGGAATTGCCGTGGCGGCACGGCATGGGATTCTGATTCGCAGCTCGGCCTTCCTCGAAGAGTTGGCGGACCTGACCTCGCTGGTGGTCGACAAGACCGGCACCCTGACCTTTGGCACCTTGCGCTTGCAGTCCATCGAGAGCGCATCGATGGATCGCCAGGCGCTGCTCAACCTGGCGGCCAGCCTCGGCTCGGCCAGCAGCCACCCGGTCAGCCGCGCGTTGGCGGAACTGGCGGCGCCGGAACAACGGCTGGCGCTCAGCGATATCCGCGAGCGCCAGGGCCTGGGCGTGGTGGCACAGACCGAACAGGGCGAGGCGGCGCTGGGGCGTCCGGAGTTGTTCGAGCAATTGGGTATCGCCGCGACGCCTGTTCCTGACCACGACGGCCCGATTGCCGGGCTGGCGCTGAAGGGGCAATTCGTCGCCTGGCTATTGCTCGCCGACAGCGTCAAGCCCGAAGCCCGCCAGGCGCTGCAGGAACTGCGCGACCTCGGCCTGGGCCGCCAATTGCTGCTGACCGGCGACCGTCAGAGTGTGGCCGACAGCCTGGCGCTGGACGTGGGCATCAGTGATGTCGAAGCCCAGGCCCTGCCGGAAGACAAGCTCAACCGCGTGCTCGGCGAGATCGACAGCGGCTTTCGGCCCATGGTGGTGGGCGACGGCATCAACGATTCCCTGGCGCTCAAGGCCGGTGTGGTCGGCGTGGCCATGGGCGCGGGCGGCGCGGATATCGCGCTGGCCTCGGCGGATGTGGTGTTGATCGGCAGCGACCTGCGCCGGCTGGGCACCTGCGTGCGCTTGAGTCGCCAGTGCCGGCACACGTTGCAGGTCAACGTGATCATCGGCCTGGGCTGGACGCTGGCCATCGTGGTGTTTGCCGCCTTCGGCTGGCTGGGCGCCGCCGGGGCCATGATTGCGGCGGTGCTGCACAACCTCAGCACCTTGCTGGTACTGGGCAATGCCGGGCGTTTGCTGCGGTTTCAGGAGCCGCTGCTGAAGCTTGAGGAATAATTTTCGAATTATTTTCGTAGCGCTGTAACGCCGGCAGGGGGCCTCACTCTAGTGGTGTGTCGAGACTGAACAATCCGTTCAGACCGACTCCACTACCGATCATGAGGACTACAAAATGAACATTAAATCCGCTGCTGCCGGTGCCGCTCTCGCCATGGCCGCCGCTACGATGTTTGCCGGTGTTGCTACCCAGGTCCAAGCCGCAGACGCCTCGGTTCATTGCTATGGCGTCAACGCCTGCAAAGGCCAGAACGACTGCAAAACCAAGGACCATGCGTGCAAAGGCCAGGGTTCTTGCAAAGGCCAGGGCTTCCTCTCCATGAGCAAGGCCATGTGCGACCAGAAAGGCGGCACCGTCGGCGAGTAACCGGCAACCGAGTGCAACCGCAGCGGCTGCCTCCCACCGCTGCGGACACTTTTACCTTGGAGTGTCCTATGCCCACTTCTCTTGCGAGCCTCGGTTACGGCCTGGGCTTACGCAGCGAGTACTACCAGCAGATCCTCGAACAATCGCCGCCGGTGGATTGGTTCGAAGTGATCTCCGAAAATTACCTGGTGCAGGGCGGCAAAGCCCTGTACTACCTGGACGCAATCGCCGAGCGTTATCCGCTGGTGATGCACGGTGTGTCCCTGTCCATCGGCGGGCCGCATGCCCTTGATACCGATTACCTGAAGCAGCTCCACGCCCTCGCCGAACGCATCCAGCCGGCGTGGATTTCCGATCATCTGTGCTGGAGCCGCGGCAGCGCGCACCAGTTGCACGACCTGCTGCCGTTGCCCTACACCGAAGAAAGCCTTTACCACGTGGCCGCACGCGTGCGGCAGGTGCAGGACGTTCTGCAGCGCCCGCTGGTGCTGGAAAACGTCTCCAGCTATGTGCGCTCGAAGGCCGATGAATTTACCGAGTGGGAATTCCTCAACGCGCTGACGCACTTGTCGGGGTGCCAATTGCTGCTGGACGTCAATAACGTCTACGTCAGCTCGCGCAACCACGGGTTCGACGCCTGGACCTTCATCCGCAACCTGCCGCCTGCGAGCATTCGCCAACTGCACCTGGCCGGGCATATGGACTACGGCGATTATGTCGTCGATACCCATGACCAACCGGTATGTGATCCGGTGTGGGCGCTGTACCAGCAGACGTTGGAGCACCTGGGGCCGGTCTCGACGCTGTTGGAGCGCGATGATCATTTCCCGCCGTTCGACGTGTTGCTCACCGAGTTGGACAAGGCTCGCGCGTTGGGTGCTAGCGCCCTGGCCCGGAGATCGTTATGCGCCTGACCGATTGGCAGCTGGCGTTTGAACAGCATGTGTTATCTGAAGCCCCGCTGGCCAACAGCAGCTTTGCCGCCACTTTGCTGGGTGGGCCGACGCTGGACGTGGACACGGGCCTGGCGATTTACCACAACGCCTACCTGTCACGGCTGCAGGACGTGTTGCGGCATGACTTCAGCGCCATCCGATATTGGCTTGGGGACGATGAGTTCGCCGCGCTGACCGAGGCCTACGTGCGGCGTTATCCGTCGGCCCATTACAGTTTGCGTTGGCTGGGCGAGCGGTTCCCGGCGTTTATCCTCGAACACCTGGTGGCCGAACAGAGTGCGCCGCTGGCCGAGCTGGCGCGCTTGGAATGGGCCTTCACCCTCGCATTCGATGCGCCATCAGGGCAGCCACTGACCCTGGACGACATGGCATCGTTGCCGCCTGAAGCCTGGCCGGCGCTGCAGGTCAGTCTGGCGCCCTCGGTGCAGCAGTTGCTCTGCCACTTCAATACGCTGGCGCTCTGGCGGGCCAGCAAGGAGGAGTCCGCCTTCCCGCCCAGCCAGGCGTTGGCGTTGGCGCACATCTGCCTGGTGTGGCGTCATCAGAATGTGTGCCATTACCGCAGCCTGGAGCCGGCAGAAGCCTGCGCGCTGGCCGGTATGGTGACCACCGGCTGGAATTTTTCAGAACTGTGCGAGCAGCTGCAGGTCACTTATGCAGAGGGAGCCCCATTGCAAGCGGTCACGTGGCTTAAACAGTGGATCCAGGACGGTTTGCTCGAGCGCCGAGCCCCATAGAAGAACGCTATCAAATCGATAGCCTCCTACTTTGTCTTCGGATGGTCTACCCTCACACCAGACGTCTGAAACAAGGGGGGACTACTCATGCTCGCGCAACTTCCACCGGCCTTACAGAATCTTCAGCTACCGCTGCGTCTTCGACTCTGGGATGGCCATGAATTCAACCTGGGACCCGATCCCAGTGTGACCATCGTGGTGAAGGACCCCACGGTTGTCTCCAAGCTCACCCATCCCACGCTCGATTCATTGGGCGCAGCCTTTGTCGAGGGCAAACTGGAGCTGGAAGGCTCCATCAGCGAAGTGATCCGGGTGTGTGATGAATTGAGTCACGCCCTGATCGATGACGACGAGGGGAGTCGTCCGGTGCGCTCGATCCACGATAAGGCCACTGACGCAGCGGCGATTTCCTACCACTACGACCTGTCCAACGAGTTCTACCAGCTGTGGCTGGACCAGGACATGGCGTATTCCTGCGGTTATTTCGAAACCGGCAGCGAGTCCATCGACCAGGCCCAACAAGACAAATTCCGCCATCTGTGCCGCAAGCTGCGCCTGCAGCCGGGCGAGTATCTGCTCGACGTCGGCTGCGGTTGGGGCGGGTTGGCGCGGTATGCCGCGCGGGAGTTCGGCGTCAAAGTATTTGGCATTACCCTGAGCAAGGAGCAGTTGGCGCTGGCCCGGGAACGGGTCAAGGCCGAGGGCCTGGAAGACCAGGTCGACCTGCAACTGCTGGATTACCGCGACCTGCCCCAGGATGGCCGTTTCGACAAAGTGGTCAGCGTGGGGATGTTTGAACACGTCGGTCATGCCAACCTGGCGGAATACTGCAAGACACTGTTCGGTGCGGTACGCGAAGGCGGCCTGGTGATGAACCACGGCATTACCGCCAAGCACACCGACGGTCGACCTGTGGGCCGTGGTGCCGGTGATTTTATCGAACGTTATGTCTTCCCCAACGGCGAGTTGCCGCACCTGGCGATGATGACCGCCGAAATCAGTGAGGTCGGGCTGGAAGTGGTCGATGTCGAAAGCCTGCGCCTGCATTACGCGCGCACGCTGGACCACTGGAGCGAGCGGTTGGAAGACAACCTGGAAGCGGCGGCGAAGATGGTGCCGGACCAGGCGCTGCGTATCTGGCGGCTGTACCTGGCCGGTTGCGCCTATGCGTTCGCACGCGGCTGGATCAACCTGCACCAGATCCTCGCGGTCAAGCCGCACGCCGATGGCAGCCATGAACTGCCGTGGACGCGGGAAGATATCTACCGCTGAAACACAATCACGACAACTGCGGTGATCTAGATGTGGGAGCGGGCTTGCTCGCGAAAGCGCTTTATCAGTGACTCATCGAGTACTGATGTAACGCCTTCGCGGGAAAGCCTGCTCTCACATGGATCGCGTATTGATCGCTAGAGAATGGGTGAAATAAGCCGCGCCACCCGCATGCCCAGTTGTTGCAGGCGGCGGGTTTCGCGGCTTTCTTCCTGGCTGACTTCATGGGCCAGGGCGAAGTCGTCGAGCAGCATCTGTTCCACTTGCTGGGCGAAGGCTTCGTCGACCGTGAGCAACATCACTTCGAAATTCAACCGGAATGAGCGGTTGTCCATGTTCGCACTGCCGATGGCGCTGATCTCGCTATCGACCAACACCACCTTCTGATGCAAAAAGCCCGGCGTGTAGCGGAATACACGAACCCCGGCGCGTACCGCTTCGATCGCATACAGGCTGGACGCGGCGTAGACGATGCGGTGGTCGGGGCGCGACGGCAGCAGCAGGCGCACATCCACCCCACGCAGCACCGCCAGGCGCAGCGCGGCAAACACGGCTTCGTCGGGGATGAAATACGGGCTGGTGATCCACACGCGCTCGGTCGCCGCATGGATGGCCTCGACGAAAAACAGCGAGCAGGTTTCATACGGGTCGGCCGGGCCGCTGGCGAGCAATTGGCAGAGCACACCGTCTTCCGGGTAGGCGTCCGGCAGGATCAGCGGCGGCAACTCGCGTGCGGCCCAGAACCAGTCTTCGGCAAACGACTCCTGCAGGCATGCAACCACCGGCCCGGTGACCTGCACATGGGTATCGCGCCACGGCGCCAGCGGCGGCTTTTTGCCGAGGTATTCATCGCCGACGTTATGCCCGCCGACAAATCCAGTGACGCCATCCACCACGACGATCTTGCGGTGGTTGCGGAAGTTGACCTGAAAGCGATTGAGCCAGCCGCTGCGGGTGGCGAAGGCCTTGACCTTGACCCCGGCGTCGCGCAGCGATTGCACATAGTGATGGGGCAGGGCGTGGCTGCCGATGCGGTCGTAGAGCACGTGAATATCCACGCCCTCGGCGGCCTTGGCTGTCAGCAAGGTGTGCAGTTGGCGGCCCAACTCATCGTCGTGAATGATGAAGAACTGGAACAGCACGGCCGTCTTCGCGCGGCGGATGGCGTCGAAGATCGCGCTGAACGTAGCCTCGCCATTGATCAGCAAGCGCACCTCGTTGTTTGCCAGGCACGGCATGCGGCCCAACTTGGGCATGGCGCGCAGCGAGGCGTAGGCGCTGGAGTTGCGCGCGGCCAGGGCTTCCTCGACCCACGGGCGCCAGTTCAGCTCGGTGATCGCGGTGTGCATTTCCTGGTTGGCCTGGCGCCGCGCCTGGATGTAGGCGTCGAAGGTGCTGCGGCCGAAAATCAGGTAGGGAATCAGCGTCAGGTAGGGCATGAACATCAGCGACAAGGCCCAGGCGATCGAGCCTTGGGCGGTCCTGACGGTCAGCACCGCGTGGATCGCGGCGAGAGTCCCGAGAAAGTGCAGCGTGGCGATGAAGTAGGCGAGCAGGTGCGGGCCAAAAAAATCCATGGACGACATGACTCCAGACAATCCAGTGCCTAACAGACCATGAACGGCTGCGAATGTCGCTATTTTATTTGCCGTGCAACACTGGCACTTTTGCGGCGTCTAACGCCCACAATTGCCCAGGAGTTACCCGATGAATGCTCGTCTGCTTGGTTTGGCCATGGTTATTGGTGTGTCGCTGCCCGTGGCGGCGCAGGCGCAGATGCTGGCGCCGGGCTTGTGGGAATTGACCACCAGCAACATGAAAGTCGATAACCAGGACCTGCCGGACCTGTCCTTGATCCTCGGTCAGCTCAAGCAACAGATGACCCCCGAACAGCGTGCGATGCTGGAAAAACAAGGCATCACCATGGCCGGCAAAGGCGTGCAGGTGTGCCTCACGCCGGCGCAAGTCGCCTCGGACTCGATCCCCCTGACCGACCCGCAATCGGGCTGCAAACAGGAAGTGACCGACAAGACCGGCAACCAGTGGAAATTCCGCTTCAGCTGCCCCAAAGCCCAGGGCACTGGCGTCGCAACCTTCCAGAGCCAGAAAGAATTCACCACCACCGTCAACGGTACCTTCAATGCCACCGGCATCCAGCAGAAGGGCAGCCTGGACAGTCATGCGCAGTGGCTCGGCAACGATTGCGGTACGGTCAAGCCCCGCGCTTAACGCAGGAAATGCAGCGGCAAGCCCTGGCAGCTGTCGACCACCTGGCCTTTGTGCCAGGCCAGGTGGCCGGACACCAACGTGGTGCTGACGCTGTGGCGAAAGCGCCGCTCGGCAAACGGCGTCCAGCCGCAGCGGGCCAGGATCGGCTCGTCGCTGACCGGCTTGCCTGCAGGTTCGGGTTTGATCAGCACCAGGTCGGCCCAATACCCTTCACGTAAATAACCCCGATCCGGGATGGCGAACAAGTCGGCGACGCGGTGGCTGGTTTTCGCCACCAGGGTGGTCAACGGCAGCAGCCCGTCGGCGACCAATTCCAGCAGCGCCGGCAGCGCGTGCTGCACCAGCGGCAGACCCGCTGGCGCGTCCCGGTACCCCAGCTGCTTTTGCGTCCAGGTATGCGGCGCATGATCAGTGCCAATCACATCCAGGCGATCACTCAACAAGGCCCGGCGCAGGGCGTCGCGGTCGGCGCGGGTCTTGATCGCCGGGTTGCATTTGATCTGGTGGCCAAGGCGGTGATAGTCGCGGTCATCGAACAGCAGGTGGTGCACGCAGACTTCCGCCGTGATGTGCTTTTGCGCGAGGGGCAGGTCTTCAAACAGTTCCAACTCTCGGGCGCTGGTCAGGTGCAGTACGTGCAAGCGCGTACCCAAGCGCCTGGCCAACTCCACGGCAAAAGAAGACGAGCGATAACACGCCTCGGCATCGCGGATCAGCGGGTGGGCAACCGCCGGGATCTTGTCCCCGAAGCGCTCGCGCAGGCGCTGTTCATTGGCCTGGATGCTCGGCGTGTGTTCGCAGTGGGCAAGGAGCAGGGTGGGCACCTCGGCAAACAGTCGCTCCAGGACCTTCGGGTCGTCTACCAGCATGTTGCCGGTGGAGGCGCCCATGAACACTTTGACCCCGGCCACTTCGCGCGGATCGAGCGCGGCAACGGTGTCGAGGTTGTCGTTGCTCACGCCGAAGTGAAAGCCGTAGTTGGCCACCGAGTGCAGGGCCGCGCGGCGCTTTTTATCGGCCAGGGCTTCCAGGGTCAGCGTGGCCGGGTTGGTGTTGGGCATGTCCATGAAACTGGTGATGCCACCGGCCACGGCCGCCCGGGACTCGCTGTAGAAACTGCCTTTGTCCGGTGCGCCAGGCTCGCGGAAATGCACTTGGTCATCGATCATGCCCGGCAGCAGCCACTGGCCTTGGGCGTCAATGGCCACCGGCGCATTGCAGCCCTCGATGCTGGCGGCGATCTTCTCGATGCGGCCGTTGGCAAGCAGTACGTCGGCGTCGAACTCCTGGCCCTCATTCACCAGGCGGGCGTTGCGGATCAGCAGGCGGCTCATGGTTCAGAACTCGTTTTGCAAGGCTTTATAGCCGCGCACCAGGTCGACGTTGGTACGCGCCACGTCTTCGGAAAACTCCGAGGCGCTGACGCTGACCGGCGGGAATTGCGACAGGTCGGTGTTGGGCCCGATGCGCGTGGTGGAGGGCACGTAAAACGCGGCGGGCAAGTCGCGGCCGTCGACCACCGAGTTGTGGCGCACTACGCAGCCGTCGCCCACGGCGCAATTGAACAGCACGCTGTTGAAGCCGATGAACACACGGTCGCCGACGGAGCAGGGGCCGTGGACGATGGAGCGGTGTGCGATCGAGGTGAACTCGCCGATGGTCACCGCCGCGCCGGACTTGGAGTGGATGACCACGCCGTCCTGGATGTTCGAGTTGGCGCCGATGGTGATCGGATCCATCGCGCCGCTGGCGTCGACTTCGTCGGCGCGGATCACGGCGTAGGGGCCGACGAACACGTTCTCACCGATGATGACCTTGCCGCAGATGATCGCGGTCTTGTCGACGTAGGCCGATTCGGCGATCACCGGCAGATCGCCGGAAGGGTTCTTGCGGATCATGCGGCGGGCTCCGTAATGATGTGAACGTAATGACCGTCGATGGCGTTGTAGAAACAGGTCGGGCGGCCGGTGTGGCAGGCCGGGCCTTGCTGGTCGACGATCAGCAGCACCGCGTCGCCGTCGCAATCGAGTCGCGCTTCCACCAGTTGCTGCCAGTGGCCGGACGACTCGCCTTTGCGCCACAGTTGCCGACGCGAGCGCGACCAGTAGCAGACCTGCCCGGTGGCCAGGGTTTCGGTGAGGGCCTGGCGGTTCATCCAGGCCAGCATCAATACCTCGCCGCTGCCGTGTTGCTGGGCAATGGCGGCAATCAGTCCATCGCTGTTCCACGCCAAGGCATCGAGCACCGGATCGAGTGGAAAGCGGCTGCCGAGGGCAGCCTCTTCCAGTTCGAGCATGCTCACGGTCATGGCTTGCCCAGGGCGGCGCACAGGGTGTTGAGGTTGTATTCGAACAGCCCGGTGAAGGTGCTGGCCGGGCCTTCGGCGGCCAGGGCATCGGAGTACAGCGTGCCGCCGATCTGCGCGCCGCTTTCGTCAGCGATCTGCTTGAGCAGGCGCGAGTCCTTGATGTTTTCCATGAACACCGCCTTGACCTTGTCTTTGCGGATCTGGGTAATCAGCGCAGCGACTTCGGCAGCCGACGGTTCACGCTCGGTGGACAAGCCTTGGGGCGCGAGGAACTCGATGCCATAGGCCTGGCCCAGGTAACCGAAGGCGTCATGGGAGGTGACGATGCGGCGGTTGCCCGGCGGCAGTGCGCCGAACTTGGTCTTGGCTTCGGCCAGCAGACGGTAGATTTCTTTCAGGTAGGCCTGGCTGTTGCGCAGGTAGTCGGCCTTGTTGGCCGGGTCGGCGGCGACCAAGGCCTTGGTGATGTTGTTCACGTAGATTTCGGCGTTGGCCAGGTTGTGCCAGGCGTGCGGGTCGGGGATGGTTTCGCCGTCCTCTTCCATGGTGTGGGAAATCACGCCCTTGCTGGCGGTGACCACGGTGGCCTTGGTTTCGGTGCTGGTCACCAGGCGGTCCAGCCAGGGTTCGAAGCCCAGGCCGTTCTTGATGATCAGCCTGGCCTTGAGCAGCGCCTTGGCGTCGTCCGGAGTGGGCTCGTAGGTGTGGGCGTCGGAATCCGGGCCGACCATGTTGCTGATCTGGATGTGATCGCCACCGATCTGGTGGGTGATGTCATCGAGAATACTGAAACTGGTAACCACCTGGAGTTTGTCAGCGGCCTGGGCCGTCGATAACGACAGCACCAGACTGAACAGCACGAGTAGAGCGCGCATCGGGAAACACCTCATTGGGATGACAGCAAGGGCGGGCGGCGCAGCAAGCCGTGCACCGGACCGAAGACCACGGACAGCAAATACCCGACGCCAGCCACCAGCACGATCGCCGGGCCGCTGGGTAGCGAGTAGTAGAACGACAGCAGCAAGCCAAACCACACCGACAGGCATCCCAGCACCGCCGATACCGCGATCAGCACCGGCAGGCGCCGGCTCCAGAAACGTGAAGCGATGGCCGGCAACATCATCAAACCCACCACCATCAACGCGCCGATAGCCTGGAAGCCGATCACCAGGTTCAGTACCACCAGGGTCAGGAACAACCCATGGGCGAGCGGGCCGAGGCGGCTGACGGTTTGCAGGAACAGCGGGTCGAGGGTGTCCAGCAGCAGCGGTTTGTAGATCAGCGCCATGGCGAGCAGGCTGAAACCGGAGACCCAGAGCATGCCGGTCAGGGTGGTTTCATCCACCGCCAGGGCGGAACCGAACAGCAGGTGCAAAAGGTCCAGGCGCTTGCCGGCGATGCCCAGGATCAGCACCCCGGCGGCGAGCGAGATCGGGTAGATGGCGGCGAGGCTGGCGTCTTCGCGCAGGCCGGTGCGGCGGGTGATCCACGCCGACAGGCCGGCCATGCCCAGGCCTGCGCCGAGGCCGCCGATGGTCAGCGCGGGCAGGCTCAGGCCAGCGAACCAGAAGCCCAGCGCGGCGCCGGGCAGGATGCCGTGGGCGACGGCGTCACCGATCAGGCTCATGCGCCGCAGGATCAGAAACACCCCCAGCGGCGCGGTGCTGCAAGCCAGTACCAGGCCGCCGATCAAGGCGCGACGCATGAACACGAAGTCGAGGAAGGGCATCCACAGGTGGGCGGCGAAGTGCATCAAGCCACCTGCATGTGCGGTTGCGGGCGGATCAGCTCTTTACTGGCCCCGAACACGCAGCCGGTGCTCTTGATCTGCACCACTTGCTGGGTGTGGTGGCGCACGGACGCGAGGTCGTGACAAACGATCACCACGGTGCGGCCTTCATCGTGCCAGGCGTGCACATGTTTCCAGCACAGCGCCTGGCCTTCTTCGTCGAGGGCAGCGTGGGGTTCGTCGAGCAGCAACACTGGCGCTTCGGCCAGGCTCATGCGGGCGAGCAGGGCGCGTTGCAGTTCGCCGCCGGACAAGGCCATCAACGGGCGATGTTCAAGGCCGCTGAGGCACCAGTCTTCGAGTACTGCTTGCAGGCGTTCGCTGCGTTGCGGCGGCGTGAGCCGGGTGCCCCAGAAACCGGCGGCAACCAACTCTTGCAGGCTGATGGGGAACTGGCGGTCGAGGTGCTGTTGCTGAGGCAGAAACGACAGGCCGCCGCGGCGTGGAACATCCACGGTCACTTTACCGGCCAGCGGTTTCTGCAGGCCGGCGATGACTTTGAGCAAGCTGCTCTTGCCGGTGCCGTTGGCGCCGATGATGCCGGTGAGGCTGCCTTTTTCCAAGGTGAAATCCACCGCCGGCGTCAGCGGTTGGCCGGGGGCGCCCCAGCGCAAAGCGGTGCAGGTGATCATGCAGAGGGTCTCGTCCAGCGGCTTTCAGCCACGGCATCGTGCGCGTGCAGGCTTTCGGCGTGGATCACTTTCAGGTGGAAGGCGTTGATGGCATCCGAGCGCTTCAAGGCGAGGTTCAGGCGGCGGGCAGCGTCTTCGCAGAACATCAGGTTCTGCCCGTTGGCCAGGGCGAAGGCTTGTTCGTCCGCGCGTTTTACAGCGGTTTGTACGGCGGTGCCGAGGGCCGCCTCGACGTCGTCGATCAGCGCGGTGATGGGCAGTTCGGGCTGTTGGCCGTCCAGCTCGATCAACAACTGCGCACTGCTGCGCTGGCTGTGGGGCGTGGCAACAATGCCGTTGGCGCTGCCGAGCCAGGTGAGGACGTCTTCATGTTGCAAAGGCGTGTTGCCGAAATCTTCAACAAATTGCTGCTGAATCAATTGCCTGGCGAGGGCAGCCGAGCAAGGGCAAGTCGAGGAATAAGTAACGTCAATTTTTAGTTCCACGTGGAACATCTGGTTTTGCAGACGCGCTTCGATGCTCACCGGGTAGCTTTTCCAGCCGGCCAGCGGGCTGACCAACGCCGGGCGTTTGAGCAGCAAATCGGTGTGGATCCGCAGGTAGGCGTTCTTAGATAAACCTTCATGACTGTCGAGAAAACGCTGCAGTACATTACGCAGAAGTGCCGGCGTAAGGGGCTGCTGGTCGAGCATCTCCAGTGCCAGGTACAGGCGTGACATATGAATGCCACGGGCGGCGCCATCGTCCAGGCTGACGCCGGCATCGGCGGTGGCGGCCAGGCGATGGCCGTCGATGAGGATCGGCAAGGCGATACCGCACATGCCGACCCAGTCGAGTGGCAAGGCTTGGCGTGAAGCCTGCGCGGCGATATCCGGCAGAGTCAGCGCATTCATGAGCAGGTCCATCGTTGGAAATAAAAAGACATGTTATATTATAACTATTGAGTCGACGATGATTTTTCTGCTCCAGCCTTTTTTCAGTCATGTCGAGCAGGGACGCTCCTTTATTTGCGGTATTTGTCATGCACAGACGTCAGCTCCTAAACCTGCTTCTGGCCAGCCCGCTGTTCACCTTGCCTTTCACCGCGTCGGCCACGCAGATTCGCAATGCGCGCCTGTGGCGCTCGGACGACAAGCTACGGCTGGTGTTCGACCTCAGCGGGCCGGTGCAATACAAGACCTTTTCGCTGAGCGCACCCGAGCGCCTGATCATTGACCTCAGCGGCGCGGGGCTCAGTGGGGATTTCTCCCAGTTGATGCTCAAGGGCAGCGGGATCACGTCGATTCGCTCCGGACATTTCGGCAAGGGCGATACGCGGATCGTGCTCGACCTGGCCGCGCCGATGCAGCTCAACAGCTTTTTGTTGCCGCCCCAGGACGGCCAAGGGCACCGGCTGGTGCTGGACCTGACCGGCGCCACCCATGCGCCGCGCCAGATCGCGGCGCAGCCTGCGCCGTTGGTGGCACCGGTGGACAAGGCTCATCCCAAGCGCGACATCATCGTGGTGGTCGACCCCGGCCACGGCGGCAAGGACCCCGGCGCCGTCGGCTCCAAAGGCCAGCGTGAGAAAGACGTGGTGCTGTCCATCGCCCAGCTGTTGGCCAAGCGGCTGAAGCGCGAGAAGGGCTTCGATGTGAAGCTGGTGCGCAATGACGACTTTTTCGTGCCGCTGCGCAAGCGCGTGGAAATTGCCCACAAGCACAACGCCGACATGTTCATCTCGGTGCACGCGGATGCCGCACCACGGATTACCGCGTCGGGCGCTTCGGTGTATGCCTTGTCCGAAGGCGGCGCCACGTCCGCGACCGCGCGGTTCATGGCGCAACGTGAAAACGGCGCCGACCTGCTCGGCGCCACCAGCCTGCTGAACCTCAAGGACAAGGACCCGATGCTGGCCGGGGTGATCCTGGACATGTCGATGAACGCCACCATCGCTTCCAGCCTGCAACTGGGCAACTCGATCCTGGGCAGCCTGGAAGGCATCACCTCGTTGCATCAGAAACGCGTAGAGCAGGCCGGCTTCGCGGTGCTCAAGTCACCGGACGTGCCGTCGATCCTGGTGGAAACCGGGTTCATCTCGAATGCGCGGGACAGTGCTCGACTGGTAACCGCGCGTCATCAACAGGCGGTTGCCGATGGCCTGTTCGAAGGTTTGAAGAAGTACTTCCAGAAGAACCCGCCGATGAACAGCTACATGGCCTGGGTGCAGGAACAGAAGGATGCCCAGGCCTAGCAGCCGGTTATCCGGCTGCAGGTGAACTTGGCGCTGGCGCCACCCGAACTGGAGAACCGGTTGAGGGTGGTCCAGCCCACGCGCCGTGTGTAGCCCACCCATGCCTCACCGTCCGAGGCCAATCCGGTAAAGAACGTCAGCTGCCCATAGCGGCTGTTGGTCTGTGCCCAATAGCGTTTGCCGATCACCTCGAAGCCGCGCAGGTAGGTGGTGCTGCCGACCGTTGCCACGCTGTAGGCATTGCCCAGCGGGTCGACACACGCCAGCAGGTTGGCGCTGCGCGTGCAGTTGGCCAGCAGGCTCGGTGTCTGCGCGCAGGCCGAGCCTGCCGCTGCCAATAACAGGGCGCACCACAGATATTTCATAGGGCTTCTCGGGGCAGGGAGGGTTCCAGCATTGCGCCCTTCGTCGTGACGAGCAAGGGGGATTGGCTTATTTGCATTGTTATACTATAACATTAAACCACAGCCTGACCCGTGAACCGCTCCCCATGACTGAACAAGACCTCCTGGCCCAGCCACCCGCCGACTACATGAATGAAGCCCAGCAAGGCTTCTTCCGTGCGCTGTTGCTGGCCCAGCGCAATGAACTGCAAGTGCGTATCGACGCCGAGTTCCAGCAGCTGCGCGAGCAGGAAACCAACAGCGATCCCGCCGATGTGGGCAGCGCCGAAGAGCAGCGCCAGTGGCAACTGCGCCTGCTGGAGCGGGAAAAAAAGCTCCTGGACAAGATCGACGACGCCCTCGAACTGCTGGCCCGTGGCGAATACGGCTGGTGCCGCGAAACGGGCGAGCCCATCGGCCTGCAACGCCTGCTGCTGCGTCCTACCGCCACGCTGTGTATCGAAGCCAAAGAACGTGAAGAGCTGCGCGAACGCCATAAACGGGCGATTTGACCGGCCACCCTGATGAGGACTACCTGATGCCCAATCGTCTCCCCGTTACCGTGTTGTCCGGCTTTCTCGGCGCCGGTAAAAGCACGCTGCTCAACTACGTCCTGCGCAACCGCGACAACCTGCGTGTGGCGGTGATCGTCAATGACATGAGCGAAATCAATATCGACGGCAGCGAGGTGCAGCGCGACGTCACTCTCAACCGGTCCGAAGAAAAACTGGTGGAGATGAGCAACGGCTGCATCTGCTGCACCTTGAGGGAAGACTTGCTCGAGGAGGTCGGAAAACTCGCCAAGGAAGGTCGCTTCGATTACCTGCTGATCGAATCCACCGGCATTTCCGAGCCGTTGCCCGTGGCCGAAACGTTTACCTTCCGCGACGAAAACGAGCAAAGCCTGGCCGACATCGCGCGCCTGGACACCATGGTCACCGTGGTTGATGGCATGAATTTCCTGCTCGACTACCAGGCCGCCGAAAGCCTGGCTTCACGCGGCGAATCCCTTGGCGAGGAAGACGAGCGCTCGATCACCGACCTGCTGATCGAGCAGATCGAATTCGCCGACGTGATCCTGATCAGCAAGATCGACCTGATCAGCAGCCGTGAGCGCGAGGAGCTGATGGCGATTCTCGAGCGCCTGAACGCCCAGGCGGAAATCATCCCGATGGTCATGGGCGAAGTGCCGCTGCACAAGATCCTCAATACCGGCCGTTTCGACTTCGAACGTGCAGCGCAGGCCCCGGGGTGGCTGCAGGAACTGCGCGGTGAGCATGTGCCGGAAACCGAAGAGTACGGCATCGCCTCCACCGCCTATCGCGCGCGCCGTCCGTTGCATCCGCAGCGCTTTTTCGACTTTATCGACCGCCCATGGGTCAACGGCAAACTGCTGCGCTCCAAGGGCTTCTTCTGGCTGGCCAGCAAGCACCAGGACGCGGGCAGCTGGTCCCAGGCCGGCGGCCTGATGCGGCACGGCTTTGCCGGTCGCTGGTGGCGCTTCGTGCCAAAAAGCCAGTGGCCCCAGGACGAAGAGAGCGTCGCGGCGATCATGGGTAACTGGCAATTGAGCACTGGCGATTGCCGTCAGGAACTGGTGTTTATCGGGCAGAACATCGACTTCGCGCGCCTGCGTGCCGAGCTTGATGCCTGCTTGCTCACCGACGAAGAAATGGCCTTGGGCGTCGACGGTTGGCGCTTGCTGGACGATCCCTTTGGCCCTTGGTATGACGAGGCGGCCGCCTGATGCTGGCCCCGGTTATTCCCCTGCGCCCCGTGATCCGCCAGACCCGCGGCGAAACCCCGCTGGCGCTGTCCGACATCCTCGAAGACGGCGTCAACCTGGCGCTGTGGCAGCGCCAGTTGCCGCTGCACATTGCCGAGTTCGGCGCGTTGCTGGTGGCGCTCAATGAGCCGTTGGCCGATTCGCTGGTCGTGGAGTTGAGCCGCGAAGACGCCGCGCCGAACTTGCAGGGCCTGGCGTCCAGTTGTCGCGATCTTGAAGGCTATGAAGGTTTTATCGCTGATGTAGCGTGGCTGGTCAGCGCCTTTGCCTGCCTGCTGGGTGCCAAGCGAATCGGTGTACGCCTGCGCCTGTTGGACAAGGCCATGTGTCCGCGCTTTCACGTGGACCACGTGCCGGTGCGGCTGATCACCACCTATGCCGGGATCGGCAGCCAATGGTTGCGCGAAGGTGTGATGGACCGTCGCCTGCTGAGCCGACCGGAGGCCGAGCCTACCGAGCGAATCGAGCAGATTCACTGCGGCGAGGTGGCCTTGCTCAAGGGCACGAAATGGCATGGCAATGAAGGTCATGGCCTGATCCATCGCTCGCCCGCCCTGAAGATGGATGAACGCCGCTTGATCCTGACGCTGGATTGGCTGGCATAACCGCGTAGGATCTAGCGTTCTACACGGTCTGAATGAAGCGTCTCATGCTGCAGAACATTCCCACCCACGTGATTGCCGGACCTTTGGGCGCCGGCAAGACCAGCCTGATCAAGCACCTGCTCGCGCAACGCCCGGCCAACGAGCGTTGGGCGGTATTGATCAACGAGTTCGGGCAGATCGGCCTGGACGCTGCGCTGCTGACCCAGGATGACGACGGCATTGCCTTGGGCGAAGTCGCCGGTGGCTGCTTGTGCTGTGTGAATGGTGCACCGTTCCAGGTAGGCCTTGGCCGTCTGCTGCGGAAGGCCAAGCCGGATCGGCTGTTTATCGAGCCCTCGGGCCTGGGGCACCCGGCGCAGTTGCTCAAGCAGTTGCGCCAGGCGCCGTGGCAGAACGTGCTGGCGGTTCAGCCCTGCGTACTGGTACTCGATGCCCAAGCCCTGGCGGCGGGTAAACCGTTGCCACCGGCGCAGCAGGAAGCACTGGCCAGTGCCGGGCTATTGGTATTGAACAAGGATGAGACGCTGGATGCCGCGCAGCGCCAGGCTGTCGAACGGCAGTTGCCGGATTGCCCGGTGTACTGGACCCGCCAGGCCCAGTTGCCACTGCAGCAGCTACCCGGATTAAGCGCACAGGCCGCCGCCGCGGTGGATAACTTCGCCGTGCCCGAGGGGCTCGCGCAACTGCCGGCGATCTGGAACGATCCCACGCTGCCGATTTGCTTGAGCCAGGCCCAGGAAGGCGGTTGGAGTATTGGCTGGCGCTGGCACCCGAGTCAGCAATTCGATGCCGTGCGGGTATCCGGATGGCTGGAAAGCCTGGAATGGCGCCGCGCCAAGCTGGTTATCCACAGCGCCGAAGGCTGGATTTGCGCCAACGCCGTGGATAACGCTTCGCTTGCCTGGCAACCCAGTGAATGGCGCCGCGACTCGCGGATCGAATTGATTTTCAGCGCACCACAGGACGTGGCCGCGTTGCAGATGGCGCTCGCGGCCTGCCGTCAGTGACGATTCTTGGCCGCGTGGTCCTCGCGCCACTGGCTCAGCTCGATCACATTGGCACTGGGCAATGGCGTCTTGATCTCGAACGGGTAGGGCGCCAGTTCGATCTGCGCGCTGTGGGCGCCGAACTGGGTGATCGTCCCCGGATGGCGGGTCTCGCCGGTCACGGTGAATTCGAAATTGTAGATGCGCGCCAGGCGTCGCCGACCACTGGCATCCTTCACAAAACCGATGCGCTTGAGCGCCACCGCACCGTCGAGCAGCTCGATATCGAGCTTGGCGCAATGCTGCTTGACCCGTTCCAGCGCCCGCTCGCGCAGGCCGTGGTTGTGCCACACCCAGGCGGCAGCGGTCGCCAGCAGCATCAACACGAAGATGTTTCCCAGGGTCAGCATGCAAAGAACTCCAACAAAGTGAGAGCAGCTTAACTGTGTCGCCGGTCTGTCGTACAGGCTGCGTTTAGTCGCATACTGCGCGGCCAGAATTTCAATGGCTTTACGGAAATCTCCCGCATGAAACGCACACCTCATCTGCTTGCGATCCAGTCTCATGTGGTCTTTGGCCACGCCGGAAACAGCGCTGCCGTGTTCCCCATGCAACGGGTCGGGGTGAATGTCTGGCCGCTGAACACCGTCCAGTTCTCCAACCACACCCAGTATGGCCAATGGGCGGGAGAAGTGTTGGCGCCGCAGCAGATTCCGGCGCTGGTGGAAGGCATTGCCGCGATCGGCGAGCTGGGCAACTGCGACGCGGTATTGTCCGGTTATCTGGGCAGTGCGGACCAGGGGCGCGCGATCCTCACCGGTGTGGCGCGCATCAAGGCCATCAATCCCAAGGCCCTGTACCTGTGCGACCCGGTGATGGGGCATCCGGAAAAAGGCTGCATCGTGCCGCAGGAAGTCAGCGATTTCCTGCTGGAAGAGGCCGCGGCGATGGCCGACTTCCTGTGCCCCAACCAGCTGGAACTGGACAGTTTTGCCGGGCGCAAGCCGCAATCACTGTTCGATTGCCTGGCCATGGCCAAGGCGTTGCTGGCGCGCGGGCCGAAGGCGGTACTGGTCAAGCACCTGGATTACCCCGGCAAGTTGCCGGATGGCTTCGAGATGCTGCTGGTGACCGCTGATGGCAGCTGGCACCTGCGCCGGCCGCTGCTGGCGTTTCCGCGCCAGCCGGTGGGCGTCGGCGACCTGACCTCCGGGCTGTTCCTGGCGCGTGTGCTGCTCGGCGACAGCCTGCTGGCGGCCTTCGAGTTCACGGCGGCAGCAGTGCATGAAGTGCTGCTCGAAACCCAGGCCTGCGCCAGTTACGAATTGGAACTGGTGCGCGCCCAGGACCGCATCGCCCATCCGCGTGTACGCTTCGAGGCCACGCCCATCGGGTTGTAGGCCTCCGCCGGATTGAGTCAGGCCAAGCGCGTCCGGTACTATCGGGCGCTTCTTGTCCCCCTGTGCTTTTCAAGGAAGATCCATGTCGCCATCCCTTAGGGTTTTCTCCGCGCTCAGCCTGGCCTCGCTGCTCAGTGCCTGCAGTGTCAACGGCAGCTACCCGGATGCCACCGAACCTGATGCGGCGAAACTGCGCTTTATCTCCAACACACAGAACTCCACGCTCGACCTCTTCGATGCGCAGCACTGCGAAGGCCGTACCACCGGCATGCTCAACAACTTCATGATGGCCGATACCCGGCGCCGCGCCGACATGAGCGTGCCGCCGCCAGCGAAAACCCGTGGCCTGCTGGAAGTGAAGTTGCCCGCCGGCCAGCCGCTTTTCGTGCGACTCAATACCAACGGCGGCTCTTACGTATGCGCCAAGGCGTTCAATTTCACGCCCGAAGCCGGCAAGGAATATGAAGTGACCTTCGACGTCGACGGGAGCAACTGCATTACCACGTTCCGGCGCCTGTCACGGTTCAATGGCAAAGACGCGCGTACGCCACTGCCAATGTTCGAAACGCCGTTGCTGGCATGCGCCGGCAGCACGCCGATGTTCCCCAGGCAGCTGCCCGAAACCGCCCAGCGCACAGCGTTGATCAACACCATCGTCGACACCAACGTGCAGCTGTTCAAAATGATGAACCCTGATACCCCGGCCGAAGCACCGACGACCGCCAAAGCCCTTGAGGAGCAGATTGCCAAGCGCAAGGTGGCGATGGGATCGTTTACGTTGCCGCAGGATTACTGGGCTCAATATCGCCAGAACTACGCACTGTTGAATGAAGAGGCTGCAGCCCAGCAGACACGCACGCTGGGGTTCTACAAGGAGGTTTATCGCTTCCGGCTCACGCTTATCGAGGACGCTGTGCTGCAACAGTGGCTGAACCCGACGGACCTCGCCACGCGCGAGCGGGTCAAGGCCAACGACAAGATGATGACCACGTACTACACCAATACACGCACGTCAGTGATGATCGAGGTGCTCAACCATCACATGGAGCGCATGAGCCAGTTGGACCAGCGCTTTGATGTCTGTGCCCACTACGACAAGTGCTGGCACCTGTAGGCGTGGGCGCGCTCGCGCTTACTAGGCGTCTGCCTTGATCTCCTGGTAGCGCTTCTCCAGCTCCTGGCGAATCTGCCGACGCTGCTGGGCCTGCACGAACCGGCGCTTGTCTTCGCTGTTGTGGGGCTGCAGTGGTGGCACGGCGGCGGGTTTGCGCTGGTCGTCCACGGCCACCATGGTGAAGAAGCAGCTGTTGGTATGGCGCACCGAGCGTTCGCGGATGTTCTCGGTGACCACCTTGATGCCCACTTCCATCGACGTGTTGCCGGTGTAGTTGACCGAGGCGAGGAAGGTCACCAATTCGCCGACATGGATCGGCTCGCGAAAAATCACCTGGTCGACCGACAACGTGACCACATAGCGACCGGCATAACGGCTCGCGCAGGCGTAGGCCACTTCGTCGAGGTACTTGAGCAGGGTGCCGCCGTGGACATTGCCTGAGAAGTTGGCCATGTCAGGGGTCATCAATACCGTCATCGACAGCTGGGCGTTTCCGGGTTCCATAGCACACTCACGGGTTGTAGGCATTGGTTGGGGGGCACCTCTGCGGGTGCTGGAATCTTTGCAGCGCCATCCTTTACGGGACGCCGCTGGGCGGCTTGCCGTCACGCGTGCACCGATCTGTTTCCATATATTGCACCGGCTTTCCGGCGGAAGTCGCGGTGTTAACCTTCAAAAGCCCATCTCAGGGCATTTCTTACGATCAAGGCAGACTCTTCCTCTCGCTCTTTGCGACCGTTCAAAGGCGCGGACGGATGCAGGAAGAGCGCCAGTACCCTCAAGGAGCCCCTCGCCATGCACGCCATCAGCTTTATCCAGGACCTGGCCGTGATCATGTTGGTGGCCGGGGTTGTCACCATCCTGTTTCACCGCCTCAAGCAACCCGTGGTGCTGGGGTACATCGTCGCCGGCTTCATCATCGGCCCTCATACGCCGCCCTTCGGCCTGATCCACGACGAAGACACCATCAAGACCCTCGCCGAGCTGGGGGTGATCTTCCTGATGTTCTGCCTGGGCCTGGAATTCAGTCTGCGCAAGCTGTTCAAGGTCGGTGCCACGGCGTTTATCGCGGCGTTCCTGGAAATCATCCTGATGATCTGGATCGGCTACGAGATCGGCCGCTGGTTCGACTGGAATACCATGGACTCGCTGTTCCTCGGCGCAATCCTGGCGATCTCCTCGACCACCATCATCGTCAAGGCGCTCAATGACCTGAAGATGAAGAACCAGCGCTTCGCCCAGCTGATTTTTGGCGTGCTGATCGTGGAAGACATCCTCGGGATCGGCATCATTGCCTTGCTGTCGAGCATCGCCGTCAGTGGCACGGTCAGCTCCGGCGAGGTGTTCTCCACGGTCGGCAAGCTCTCGCTGTTCATGATCGTCGCGCTGGTCATCGGCATTTTGCTGGTGCCGCGCCTGCTGGCCTACGTGGCCAAGTTTGAAAGCAACGAAATGCTGCTGATCACCGTGCTCGGCCTGTGTTTCGGTTTCTGCCTGCTGGTGGTCAAGCTGGAGTACAGCATGGTGCTGGGCGCGTTCCTGATTGGCGCGATCATGGCCGAATCGCGCCAGTTGATTAAGATCGAACGCCTGATCGAGCCGGTTCGCGACATGTTCAGCGCCATCTTCTTCGTCGCCATTGGCTTGATGATCGACCCGCAGATCCTGCTGCAATACGCCTGGCCGATTGCGGTAATCACCGTGGCGGTGGTGCTGGGCAAGATGCTGTCCTGCGGCCTGGGCGCGTTTATCGCCGGCAATGATGGCCGGACCTCACTGCGCGTAGGCATGGGCCTGTCACAGATTGGCGAGTTTTCCTTCATCATCGCCGCGCTTGGGATGACCTTGCAGGTGACCAGCGACTTCCTGTACCCGGTGGCGGTTGCCGTTTCGGCGATCACCACGTTGCTCACGCCGTACTTGATTCGGGGTGCCGACCCGTTGTCGTTGAAGATTGCCGCCGTGATGCCCAAGCGCCTGAGCCGGGTGTTTGGCCTGTATGGCGAGTGGCTGCGCAGTATCCAGCCGCAGGGTGAGGGCGCGATGCTGGCGTCGATGATTCGCAAGATTATCCTGCAAGTGGGGGTGAACCTGGCGCTGGTGGTGGCGATCTTCTTCGCCGGCAGTTACTTCGCGGCGCGCATTGGCGGGTATCTGGAGGGGTGGATCAGTGATCCAAGCTGGCAGAAGGCATTGATCTGGGGTGGGGCGCTGCTGTTGTCGCTGCCGTTCCTGATTGCGGCTTACCGCAAGCTCAAGGCGTTGTCGATGTTGCTGGCAGAGATGAGCGTGAAGCCGGAAATGGCCGGGCGGCACACCCAGCGTGTACGACGCGTGATCGCCGAGCTGATCCCGCTGTTGTCGCTGCTGGGGATCTTCCTGCTATTGGCGGCCTTGTCGGCCAGCATTCTGCCGACCAACAAGTTGCTGGTGCTGATCGCCGTCGTCACGGCCGCAGTGGCGGCCGTGCTCTGGCGGTGGTTCATCCGCGTGCATACGCGCATGCAGGTCGCCTTGCTGGAGACCCTGGATAACCACAAGGACACGCCGGAGCATTGAGAGCAACTGTGGCGAGCTTGCTTGCGCTGGGCTGCGCAGCAGCCCTGAATAGTAATCTCGCCACACAAGCCTTGTGGGATCAGCTTTCCAGCCAGACGTCCCGCGCCCAGTGCCACACCGATTCCCAGGTTTCTTCGGTGACGAGTTCTTCTTCGCCGGACCACAGCACCACGGTGCCGTCTTCTTCGACGCAGTAGTAGTCGTCACCGTCCTGGCAGATCGGGATCATGCTGCGATCAACGCCGGCATCCCAGGCGTTGGCGGCCACGTCGGGCAGGTAGGTGTGGGATTGCGGGTCGGTGACGGTCACCGGCTCCAGGCTGCCGTAGACCACGTCGCTGACGGTCAGCAGGAATTCGCGGAACACAAACGGGATGTCGATGAACAGTTGTTCCTCGATTTCCACCAGTTGGTCTTCGTCAGGCAGTTCCAGAGGAACCGGGACCGGTTCGTTGGCTTCACGCAATTGTTCGATGATTTCTTCCACGGCCGGGATCCTCTTGCTAGATGGCGCGGTTTATAGGGGCGTTTTATACAGTAGCTCGCTATAAGTGCAACCGTGAAATAGAAAACCCCGGACAGGTCCGGGGTTTTTTGTTACGGCTTGCTCAAGCGTGCGGGTATCAGCCGTTCTGGCGGATACCGGCGACCAGCCAAGGCTGGTTGTCGCCTTGGGCGCGTTCCATGTTCCAGCTTTCGCTGAACACTTCGCCCTGGTCGAAACGCGAGGTCTTCGACACACCGCTGAAGGTCAGGGTGGCGATGGTCTTGTCGGCGCGGTCATCCACACCTTCCAGCTGTACGCGCAGGTCGTCGATGTAGGTCGACTGGAAAGCGTCGCCCAGGTCGGCGCGTTCGCGCTTGAGGAACTCCAGCAGTTGTGGGGTCACGAACTCGGAGATCTTGTCCATTTCGTTGGCGTCCCAGTGCTGCTGCAGGGACTGGAAGTGGCTGCGGGCTGCTTCGACGAAACGCTCTTCGTTGAACCACGCCGGGGCGTTGATCACCGGGCGGGCGGCGGCAGGCGCGGCCGAACCACCGAAGATCGAACCCATGGCTGGCTTCTGCTCGAACACTTCACGCTGCATCGGCGCGCCGGCTGGAGCCAGGTGCTCCTGCTGCTTGCGTCGACGGGCGGCGATGAAGCGGAAGATCACAAAAGCGATGACCGCCAAGATCAGGATGTCGAAGATCTGCATGCCCTGGAAGCCGCCGCCCATGAACATGGAAGCGAGCAGGCCACCGGCCGCGATACCGGCCAGAGGGCCCAACCAGCGCGAAGCACCGCCGGCCTTGGCCGCGGCGCCAGCAGCACCGGCTGCGCCTGCGGTGGCGGCTGCACCGCCCATGCCGCCGGCGGAAGGAGCCATTTGGCTGGTCTGGTGAGTCGGTGCCGAGCCCATGCTTTTGCCGCCACCGAAGCGCTTGGCGTTGGCGTCGAGGCTCATCGTCAGGCCGATGCACAACGCCATGGCGATGCTAAGAAAACGTTTCATAAAGGGAATTCCCATTTGTGGATTGCACGCGCGCCATGTTGCACAGGTGTAGTGACAGTGGCTAGCGACATAATGTTTCGGGCTTTTGCGTAAGACCGAATCAGAATGGTCTGTAGGACTTAATACAGATATTGGCCCGTGCAGGTGAAAAACAAGGGAGGGTCACAATTCTTCACATTGCAGGAGCCGGCTTGTCGAGTCGTCGCCCCGCAGCGATGGCGGTCTTAGGACCGCCATCGCCAGCAAGCCGGCTCCTACAAAGGGGAGGGTGTCAGATGGCTTCGAGCTTCGCGTAGCCCATCATCAGCCATTTGCTGCCTTCAGCGAAATTCACCTGCACCCGTGCCTGGGCGCCGGCGCCTTCGAAGTTGAGGATCACGCCTTCGCCGAAAATCGCATGCTTGACCTGTTGGCCCAGGCTGAACGGGGTTTCCGGAATTTCGGAACCGGCAAACAGGCTGCTGGAGTTCTGCTGCTGGCCACCACCGAACGGGCGGCTGACGCTGTTGGACAGGCGCACTTCCTGGATCAGCCCCTTCGGCACCTCACGGACGAAACGCGACACCTTGTTGTAGGTCTCGCTGCCGTACAGGCGTCGGGTCTCGGCGTAGGTCATCACCAGGTTCTGCATCGCCCGGGTAATGCCCACGTAGGCCAGGCGGCGTTCTTCCTCAAGGCGGCCAGGCTCTTCCAGGCTCATCTTGTGCGGGAACAGGCCTTCTTCCATGCCCACCAGGAACACGTAGGGGAATTCCAGGCCCTTGGCGCTGTGCAGGGTCATCAGCTGGATGCTGTCTTCATGCTCATCGGCCTGGGTATCGCCGGCTTCCAGCGAGGCATGGCCGAGGAAGGCCGCGAGCGGGGTCAGCTCTTCGTCTTCCTCGGTGTTCTCGAACGCACGCGCGGCGCTGACCAGTTCCTCAAGGTTTTCTACCCGGGCCTGGCCTTTCTCGCCTTTTTCCGCTTCGTGGTAGGCGATCAGCCCGGATTGCTCGATTACAGTCTGGGTCATCAAGTGCAGGGGCATTTCCGAGCACTTGGCGGCGAGGTTCTCGATCAGTTCGACAAACACGCCCAGTGCCCCGGCAGCGCGGCCGGTCAGGCCTTTATTGGCGATGAGCAGGCGCATGGCTTCCCACATCGACACATCGGCGTGGCGGGCGTGGTCGCGGATCGCTTCCACGGTTTTCTCGCCGATGCCGCGGGCCGGGATGTTGATCACCCGCTCCAGCGCCGCGTCGTTGCCACGGCCTTCGAGCAGGCGCAGGTAGGCCATGGCGTTCTTGATTTCGGCTCGCTCGAAGAAGCGCTGGCCGCCATAGATGCGGTACGGGATGCGCTCGCGCAGCAAGGCTTCTTCCAGCACCCGCGACTGGGCGTTGGAGCGGTACAGAATCGCGATATCGCTGCGCGCCAGGCCGGTCTTCAGTGCGCTTTCGATGGTTTCCACCACGTAGCGCGCTTCATCGTGCTCGTTGAACGCGGCGTACAGGTTGATCGCCTCGCCTTCGCCGCCGTCGGTCCACAGCTCTTTGCCCAGGCGCCCGGTGTTATTGGCGATCAGGGCGTTGGCGGCCTTGAGGATGCCGGCGGTGGAGCGGTAGTTCTGCTCCAGGCGGATGGTGACCGCGTCCGGGAAGTCTTCGGAATACTGGTAGATGTTCTCGATTTTCGCGCCACGCCAGCCATAGATCGACTGGTCGTCATCGCCCACCACCATCAAGCTGTCGCCGCCCTTGGCCAGCAGGCGCAACCAGGCGTACTGCACGGCGTTGGTGTCCTGGAACTCGTCCACCAGGATATGCCGGAAGCGTTTCTGGTAATGGGCCAGCAAGCCCGGGTTGTCGCGCCACAGGTCGAGGGCGCGCAGCAGCAGTTCGGAGAAGTCGATGACGCCGGCCCGCGCGCAGGCGGCCTCGTAGGCTTCATAGATGCTGCGCATGGTGGCCAGGAACAGGTCGCCGCTGGCCTGGATATGTTGCGGGCGCAGGCCTTCGTCTTTCTGGCCGTTGATGAACCACTGCGCTTGCCGCGCTGGCCAACGCTGTTCGTCGAGGCCCAGCTCGCGGATCACGCGCTTGACCAGGCGTTGCTGGTCATCGCTGTCGAGGATCTGGAAGGTCTGGACCAGGCCCGCTTCCTGCCAGTGCGCCCGCAACAGGCGGTGCGCCAGGCCGTGGAAGGTGCCCACCCACATGCCGGCCGGGCTGATGCCCATCAACTGCTCGATGCGATGGCGCATCTCGGCAGCGGCCTTGTTGGTGAACGTCACCGACAGGATGGAGTGCGGCGACGCGTTCTCGACCTGGATCAACCAGGCGATACGGTGCACCAGCACTCGGGTTTTACCGGAGCCAGCACCGGCCAGGACCAACTGACGGCCAACGGGGGCGGCTACGGCCTGGCGTTGGGCATCGTTGAGGGAGTTCAGCAAAAGGGAGAGATCATCGCGCATCGGCGCATTCTAGGGTGCCGGGGGGGCTCGGGCAAATCCCAATGCCGGGCGGGCGACGGAAAACATCCAGGCTGATCCGCGCCGGGCAAACATTCTGCATCGGGTGATGACTGGTCGGTCAATGGCCGCAGCCCCCGCCGTGTCTCGCTCAAGCCGTCTGGCGCCTAGGTTTGCGCTGGATAAACGTGAGGTTTTTATGACGTGGAGCAGTTTGGCCCAAGCGCGTGCTTGTGTATGCTCCGTCGACGTTTCGGGCTCACCATTATAAGAACACTGCCTATGACCCTCAGCACCGACCTGTTCGGCCCCACGATGGCGCCCGCGCAGGTCATCCACAAACATTACGCCACCGAGATGGCGGTCGAGCGCACGCGCCTGCTCTACCAGGGCTCGTTGCTGCCTACCTTATTAATGCTGGTCAACGGCCTGGTCTGCGCCTGGCTGCTGTGGAACCCCAAGCAATACTTGCTGGACAGCATCTGGCTGGTCTGGCTGCTGGCGTTGGTGGCGATGCGCGTGATCCAGGTGGCGGCGTTTGACTCGGCCATGCCCAGCCGCCAGGCCCAGCCGATCTGGCGCCGCATGTTCATGCTGGGTTCAGCGGTCAGCGGGCTGACCCTGGCCGTCGCCGCCATCGCGCTGGTACCGGTGGACAGCTTTATGCAGCAGGCCTGGGTCTTTGGCCTGATCGGCGCCGCGACGCTGTCGGCCAGCGTGGCCTATGCCGTGAGTCTGCCGGCGTTCCTGTCCTTTTCCCTGCCGTGCCTGGTGCCGGCCATCGCGTACCTGTTCTGGAACGGCGCCCCGCAGCAACAAGGCTGGGGTGTCCTCGGCCTGATCCTGCTGGCGTCCTTGAGTGTGGTGGCGTGGCAGGTCAATCGCTTGATCCAGCGCGGGCTGCTGCGACGCTTCCAGAACCAGGCGCTGATCGAGCATCTGCAACAGGCGCAGCAGCGCAGCGAGCAGTTGAATCAGGAACTGGTGCGCGAAGTCGAGCAGCGTCGCCAGGTCGAACAGGAACTGCGTGAAGCGCAGATCGGCCTGCAGGACCGCGTGGCGCAGCGCAGCCAGGAACTCGACGCTGCCAGCCTGGCCCTGAATAAAAGCGAGGCGCGCCTGGCCATGGCCCTGCAAGCCAGCGAACTGGGCCTGTGGGACTGGAACCTGCAGACCGACGAGGTCCACCACACCCAGCTCAAAGAGTTGTTCGGCCTGGAACCTGAGTACGTCACGGCGATGCTCAGCCACCTCAAGCCGCGCCTGCACCCCGAGGACCTGCCGTTGCTCAAGCGCGCGCTGGTGGAGCACCTCAAGGGGCGCAGCGAGGACTATCAGGTCGAATACCGCGTGCGCCATGGCGATGGCCATTGGGTGTGGATCGAAGACCGTGGCCGCGCCGTCGAGCGCACGCCCAGCGGGCGCGTCACGCGCATGCTCGGTACGCGCCGCGACATCAGCGCCGGCAAGGCCCTGGAAGAACAGCAGCGCCTGGCTTCGACGGTATTCGAGGCCGCCAGCGAAGGCATCGTGATCCTCGACCCGGATTACGCGTTGATTGCGGTCAACCAGGCCTTCAGCCGCGTCACCGGCTTCGACATCGACGACATGCTCGGCCGCAATGTGGTGGAGCTGCCCAGCAGCCGCGATGCGCGGCGCCACTTCCCGGTGATCCGCCAGGCGCTGCTCAGCCATGGCACCTGGCAGGGCGAACTGGTGGAGACGCGCAAGAACGGCGAGCTGTACCCGCAGTGGCTGCAGCTGAACGTGGTGCGCGATGTTCGCGGAAAAGTCAGCCATATCGTGGGATTCTTCGCCGATTTGTCCGCGCGGCGCGAATCCGAGGAGCGCATGCGCTACCTCACGCATTACGATGAATTGACCGGCCTGGCCAATCGTTCGCTGTTCCGCGAACGGTTGCGCGAAGCCCACCAGCGCGTGCGCCTGGGCGGGCGGAGCCTGGCGCTGCTGCACATCAACCTCGACCGTTTCAAGTTGCTCAATGACAGCCTCGGCCATGAAGTCGCCGACCAGCTGTTGCAGAAAATGGCGCGGCGCTTGATCAACGCCTTGCCGGAAGCCGACACCATTGCGCGGCTGTCCGGTGATGAATTTGCCGTGCTGTTCGATGCCTATGGCAACCTCTCGAGCCTGGCGCGGGTGGCGACGCGGCTGCTCGCCAAGTTGCGGGTGCCGGTGACGGTGGAAGGGCATGAGCTGGTGGTCAGTGCTTCGATGGGGGTCAGCCTGTTGCCGGACAACGCGCGGGAAATTTCCGCGCTGGTCAGCCAGTCGAACATGGCCATGCAACATGCCAAGCATTTGGGCGGCAACAATTTCCAGTTCTACACCGACAGCCTGCAAGCCAGCACCCTGGAGCGCCTGCAGCTGGAAAACCACCTGCGCAAGGCCATCGAGGAGCGCCAGCTGACGGTGTTCTACCAGCCGAAACTGTGCCTGGCCACCGGCAAGCTGAATGCCGCCGAAGCGCTGATTCGCTGGGAGCATCCGCAATGGGGCATGGTGCCGCCGGGGGACTTTATCGGCCTCGCCGAAGAGACCGGCCTGATCGTGCCGCTGGGCGAATTCGTGCTGCGCCAGGCCTGTTGGCAGGCGTGCGAGTGGCAGCGCCAGGGGCTGGCGCCGATCCGGGTGTCGGTGAACCTGTCGGTGCATCAGTTGCGCCAGGGCAAGCTGGTCAGCCTGGTACGCCAGGTGTTGGAAGAGACCGGGCTGGACCCGCAATACCTCGAGCTGGAGCTGACCGAGAGCCAACTGCTCGACAGCGTCGAACACATCATCGCGACCTTCCAGCAGCTGCGCGACCTGGGTGTGAAGCTGGCCATCGACGACTTTGGCACCGGTTATTCATCCCTCAGTTACCTCAAGCGCATCCCCGTGGACTACGTGAAGATCGACCAGACCTTCATCCGGGGCCTCGGGCAGGGTCGGGAGGACGCAGCGATTACCCGGGCGATCATCGCCATGGCGCATGGGCTGGCGCTCAAGGTGGTGGCCGAAGGCGTGGAAGATCAGCAGCAGCTGGATTTCCTGCGCGGCGAGCGTTGCGACGAGGTGCAGGGCTACCTGATCAGTCGGCCGATGGCGGCCGAAGGGCTGGCCGATTTGTTGCGGAAAAATGCAGTTTTTCCTTAGCCGCACGGCTTCAACCCCAGCGGCTACAACTCGGCCGCCCTTAGATTCAAAGGCGGACAGGGCGATTTAGTGATGCATCGGACGGGCAAAACGACAATTCTTGTAGTATAACTACAAGCTTGCTACATCCCTGGCACCTGCCAATAACAAGAGTCCTGCCCTTTGAACCTGTTGCAACATATCGCCCAGTCGCGCCACCTGTTACGCAAATCGGAACTCAAGGTTGCCGATCACGTGCTGCTTGACCCTGCGGCAGTGATGCACAGTTCCATGGCCGACCTGGCCCACAGCGTGGGCATCAGCGAGCCGACCATCGTGCGCTTCTGCCGCGCCATCGGTTGCTCCGGGTTCCAGGACTTGAAACTCAAGCTGGCGCAAAGCCTGGCCGCCGGTGCGAGCTTCGGCCAGTTTGCGATTCATGAAGACGATTCCGTCGCCGACTACAGCCTGAAAATCTTCGACACCACCCTGCACACCCTGATGGAAGTGCGCGAGAAGCTCGACCCGGTGGAGCTGCAAAAGGCCGTGACCGCCATGTCCCAGGCCCAGCGCGTCGAGTTCTACGGCTTCGGTGCGTCTGGTGCGGTGGCCGCCGATGCCCAGCACAAATTCTTCCGGCTGCTGCTCACCGCTGCGGCCTACAGTGATCCGCACATGCAGGCCATGTCGGCGGTGACCTTGAAGCCCACCGACGTGGCGATCTGCATTTCCCAGTCGGGCCGTTCCAAGGACCTGCTGATCACCGCCAACCTGGTGCGTGAAAGCGGCGCGACCCTGATCACGTTGTGCCCGAGCCAGACGCCGTTGGCGGAGCTGTCCACGGTCAACCTGGCGATCGATGTGCACGAAGACACCGAGATCTACACCCCGCTGACCTCGCGCATCGCCCACCTGGTGGTGATCGACGTGCTGGCGATGGGCGTGGCAATGGCGCGCGGCCCGAGCCTGGTCAACCACCTCAAGAGTGTGAAGCGCAGCTTGCGCAGCCTGCGTCTCTCGCCCAAATCAGTCAAAGCCCTCGACGATTAATCGGGTGTACACAGATCGATGTGGGGGCTGGCTTGCCTGCGATGGCGATCTGTCAGCTCGCACATTCATTGACTGAGCTGCCACACAGGATGTGCACAGCGCCTGAAGATTCATCGTCCTGTAACCCCCGCGCCGCCAAACCGTCATCCCCCAGGGCCATCCTGAACTCCCCGTACTCGCATTGGGAGACTGAAAATGGCCCGGCACTACGAAGACAGCAACAGCTCCGTCAAAACCCGTCGTCAGCAGGAAGACCAGCGCCGCATGGCGTTCCGTCGTGCAATCGAAGACCGCTGCGACGAGCGTCAACTGCAGCAGAGCATCACTGACTACCCGGAACTCCACTGGCAGGCACCCTTGGCTGCCCAGCGAAACGCTCAGCCAACGCGCTGATCTGCACCCGTTCGCTGCGGATAAAGCCCAGGAACGCATGGGCCACCGGTGACAGGCGCTTGGCCTTGGCCTGCACCAGGCACCAACTGCGGTACAGCGGCAGTTCTTCCACCGGCAGCTCCTTGAGCCCGCCGGTGGCCAGCTCCAGGTTGACCGCGTGGCGCGTCAGCAAGGCCACGCCCAACCCGGCGTTCACGCATTCACGCTGCGCCTCGGCCGAGGCCACTTCCACCGTCTGGGTGAAGTGCACGCGTTTCTCCTTGAAGTATTCCTCGCACGCCAGCCGCGTACCTGAACCCGGTTCGCGCAGCAGCAGTGTATAGGGCTCCAGGTCCTGCAGGCGCAGCGGGCCTTGCAGGCTCAACGGATGTTCAGGTGGGGCCACGGCCACGATCGGGTTGTTGAGGAACGGCAGGAATTCCAGGCCCATGTCCTGGGGCACCATGGACATGATCACCAGGTCGTCGCGGTTGTCCGAAAGCCGGCGAATCACCTGGGCGCGGTTGACCACCGTCAGGTGCAACTGCACCTCCGGGTGCTGGCGCTTGAAAGCCGCAAACAGGTGCGGCACGAAGTATTTGGCGCTGGATTCCACCGCCAGTTTCAACTGGCCCTGCAGCGAGCCCTGCATGTCCGACAGCTGCATATCGAGGTTTTCCAGGCGCCCGAAAATATCCCGGCTGGCACGTTGCAGGGCTTCGGCGGCTTCGGTCATGTAGAGCTTCTTGCCGACGTAATCGAACAGCGGCTGGCCGATCAGCTCTTCCAGCTGACGAATCTGTAGGCTAACGGCCGGTTGCGTAAGCGACATTTCCTCGGCTGCACGGCTGTAGGAACGCAAATCGCACACTTCATTGAAGATCTGCAATTGACGCAATGTCATACGCATCAATGACTTACGCATTATTTAGTGATCCCGGCCTGCCCCTGATGCATCGACTATAAGTCTTTACTTATACACAGCCCAATAATTATTGATTTTTGTTAATCCCTGTTGGGGCTTAGTGTGTGTCTCGCGACTGTCATGAAACATTTGGTCACGCGCCGACCCGGATCCAGTGGGTTGAAGACGCAGCAATCGGCTCAAGGGAATTTCCAAGTGATAAAAAAGATCCTGATCGCCAACCGTGGTGAAATTGCCGTACGAATCGTGCGTGCCTGCGCCGAGATGGGCATTCGCTCGGTCGCGGTCTATTCCGACGCCGACCGTCACGCGTTGCACGTCAAGCGTGCCGACGAAGCCCACAGCATCGGGGCCGAGCCCCTGGCCGGCTACCTGAACCCGCGCAAGCTGGTGAACCTGGCCGTGGAAACCGGCTGTGATGCGCTGCACCCCGGCTACGGTTTCCTCTCGGAAAACGCCGAACTGGCAGACATTTGCGCTGAACGCGGGATCAAGTTCATCGGCCCGTCGGCTGAAGTGATCCGTCGCATGGGCGACAAGACTGAAGCGCGCCGCAGCATGATCAAGGCCGGCGTGCCGGTCACGCCGGGGACTGAAGGCAACGTTGCCGACATCCATGAAGCCCTGACCGAAGGCGACCGCATCGGCTACCCGGTGATGCTCAAGGCCACGTCCGGTGGTGGTGGTCGTGGTATCCGCCGCTGCAACAGCCGTGAAGAACTCGAACAAGCCTTCCCCCGCGTGATTTCCGAGGCCACCAAGGCCTTCGGTTCGGCGGAAGTGTTCCTGGAAAAATGCATCGTCAATCCCAAGCACATCGAGGCGCAGATCCTCGGTGACAGCTTCGGCAACGTGGTGCACCTGTTCGAGCGTGACTGCTCGATCCAGCGCCGCAACCAGAAGCTGATCGAAATTGCCCCCAGCCCCCAACTGACCCCGGAACAGCGCGCCTACATCGGCGACCTGTCGGTGCGCGCGGCCAAGGCGGTGGGCTACGAGAATGCCGGTACCGTGGAGTTCCTGCTCGCCGAGGGCGAGGTGTACTTCATGGAGATGAACACCCGGGTGCAGGTGGAACACACCATCACCGAAGAAATCACCGGGATCGACATTGTCCGCGAGCAGATCCGCATCGCCTCGGGCCTGCCGCTGTCGGTCAAGCAGGAAGACATCCAGCACCGTGGCTTCGCGTTGCAGTTCCGCATCAACGCCGAAGACCCGAAGAACAACTTCCTCCCCAGCTTCGGCAAGATCACCCGTTACTACGCGCCCGGCGGTCCCGGCGTGCGCACCGACACGGCGATCTATACCGGCTACACCATTCCACCGTTCTACGACTCCATGTGCCTGAAACTGGTGGTCTGGGCGTTGACCTGGGAAGAAGCCATGGACCGCGGCCTGCGCGCCTTGGACGACATGCGCCTGCAAGGCGTGAAGACCACCGCCGCCTACTACCAGGAAATCCTGCGCAACCCGGAATTCCGCAGCGGCCAGTTCAACACCAGTTTTGTCGAAAGCCATCCTGAACTGACCAACTACTCGATCAAGCGCAAACCCGAAGAGCTGGCCCTGGCCATCGCCGCCGCCATCGCCGCCCACGCAGGCTTATAAATAAGCAGCTGCAAGTTGCAAGCGGCAAGCTACAAGTTAAAGCGGATCAGCGTTTACTTGCAGCTTGTAGCTTGAAACTTGCCGCTATGAGGAGATCCGAATATGACTAAGAAAATCTTCGTAACCGACACCATCCTGCGCGACGCCCACCAATCGTTGCTGGCGACCCGCATGCGCACCGACGACATGCTGCCGATCTGCGACAAGCTCGACAAAGTCGGCTACTGGTCGCTGGAAGTCTGGGGCGGCGCGACCTTCGACGCCTGCGTACGCTTTTTGAAAGAAGACCCATGGGAGCGCCTGCGCAAGCTGCGCGCCGCGTTGCCTAACACGCGCCTGCAAATGCTCCTGCGCGGCCAGAACCTGCTGGGCTACCGCCACTACAGCGACGACGTGGTCAAAGCCTTCGTCGCCAAGGCCGCCGTGAATGGCATCGACGTGTTCCGCATCTTCGACGCCATGAACGATGTGCGTAACCTGCGCGTGGCCATCGAAGCGGTGAAAGCTGCCGGCAAACATGCCCAGGGCACCATCGCCTACACCACCAGCCCGGTGCACACCATCGAAGCGTTTGTGGCCCAGGCCAAGCAAATGGAATCCATGGGCTGCGACTCGGTGGCAATCAAGGACATGGCCGGCCTGCTGACCCCGTACGCCACCGGCGAACTGGTCAAGGCGCTGAAGGCCGAGCAGAGCCTGCCCGTGTTCATCCACTCGCATGACACCGCCGGCCTGGCCGCGATGTGCCAACTCAAAGCCATCGAGAACGGTGCCGACCATATCGACACCGCGATTTCCAGCTTCGCCTGGGGCACCAGCCACCCGGGGACCGAGTCGATGGTTGCCGCGCTCAAAGGCAGTGAATTCGACACCGGCCTGAGCCTGGAGCTGCTGCAGGAAATCGGCCTGTACTTCTACGCCGTGCGCAAGAAGTACCACCAGTTCGAAAGCGAATTCACCGCCGTCGACACCCGCGTGCAAGTCAACCAGGTGCCGGGCGGGATGATCTCCAACCTCGCCAACCAGCTGAAAGAGCAGGGCGCACTCAACCGCATGGGCGAAGTGCTGGCCGAAATCCCGCGGGTGCGTGAAGACCTTGGCTTCCCGCCGCTGGTCACGCCGACCTCGCAGATCGTCGGCACCCAGGCGTTCTTCAACGTGCTGGCCGGGGAGCGCTACAAGACCATCACCAACGAAGTGAAGCTCTACCTGCAAGGCGGCTACGGCAAGGCGCCGGGTACCGTGAACGAGAAACTGCGCCGTCAGGCCATCGGCAGCGAAGAGGTGATCGACGTGCGTCCGGCCGATTTGCTCAAGCCGGAAATGACCAAGCTGCGCGGCGAGATCGGTGCGTTGGCCAAGTCTGAAGAAGACGTGCTGACCTACGCGATGTTCCCGGACATCGGGCGCAAGTTCCTCGAGGAACGTGACGCCGGCACCCTGGCCCCTGAAGTGCTGCTCCCGATCCCTGAAGCCGGCGGTGTGGCGCGTGCTGGCGGCGAAGGCGTGCCGACCGAGTTCGTCATCGACGTGCACGGCGAAAGCTACCGCGTGGACATCACCGGCGTCGGCGTGAAGGCCGAAGGCAAGCGCCATTTCTACCTGTCCATCGACGGCATGCCGGAAGAAGTGGTGTTCGAACCGCTCAACGAATTTGTCAGCAGCGGCGGCAGCAAGCGCAAGCACGCCACTGAGCCGGGCCACGTCAGCACGGCAATGCCGGGCAACATCGTCGACGTGCTGGTCAAGGAAGGTGATGTGGTCAAGGCTGGCCAGGCCGTGCTGATCACCGAGGCCATGAAGATGGAAACCGAAGTGCAGGCGTCGATCGCCGGCAAGGTCACCGCTGTGCATGTGGCCAAGGGCGACCGGGTCAACCCGGGCGAGATCCTGATTGAGATCGAAGGCTGATACAGCCTTCGACATAACCGTTTAATCCTCGGGGGAGCAGGTGCTCCCCTTTTTTTTGCCTGTCGATCGGGCTTCCCGGTGACTTAGAACGCCATCGCCCATTGGCCCATCAACCCCTGGTTGCGACTGTGGCTGCCAAACTCGGCGCTGTAGGCCAGGCCTACGCTGTGCTCGTCCGACAGCGCCAGCTCCACGCCGGTGCGCAGCGCCAGGCTGTCACGGTCCAGGGACGTGCCGCCGACGGTGAACGCGCTGTTGAAGTCCTCACGTTTTTCCCAGGCGAAGGACTGACGTACGCGGCTGCTGGTGTCGCCATAGAGATGCTTCCAGCTTGTGCTCAGGTGCGGCTTGAGGATCATCTGGTTGCCCAGCGTCACGTCATGGGTCACGCGCAGGCCGAAGGTGCTGCTGAGGTTCTGCTGGGTCTGCGTACCCACGTTCAAGGCGCTGTAGCCGCCTTTCTCCTGGAAGCGTTCGCGGTGATAACGCTGGAAACCCACGCCGGCAAAGGGCTCGGCGCGCCAGTCAGCGGTCTGCAGCTGATAGCCCAGCTCGGCAAATGCGTTTTGGCTCCGCGCCTTGTACTTGCCCGAGAGGTGATCGCGGTGATTGATGAAGTCGAAGTCGACCGTGCGTTTGTTTTGCCCGGTATGGCTGCTGTACAGCGCGCCGAAGCGTAGCGCGAGTGGCCCGTCCAGGCGGACGGCGTAGGCGCCGAGGTGCCAGCTGTCCACTTCGCCCTTGAAGCGCCTGGCGCTCAGGTCGCTGCCGGATTTGCCGCCCACCACACCCACCCGCCATGCATCGTCGATTGCGCCGTCAGCCCCCAGTAACAGGCCTTGGCTGCTCTGTTTCAAGCCGGCACTGCCGTGTTGCGCATCAAGGCTGCCGCCATTGCCCAGGCCTTGCAGCCATACGCGACCGGTGTCGCCGGTGTCTTTATCCAGCTGGCGTATGGCTGCCAACAGGTTGGCGTTCAAGGCTTTCTGGCCGTTCTGGGTGGCAGTGCCGAGGTTGGCGTTCTGGCTTCCCGCCAGTTGCTCGAGCACTGCACCTATTCGGCTCGGCTCCAGGGTGCTCAGGTACAGGCCGTAACGTTCGAGCCGGCTTTTTTCCCACTCGTTGAACTCGTCAGACGCGAGCAATCCATCCACGGCGGCGTCCAGCACCCGAGCGACGCTCAGGGCGTTTCGGCTGGTCGCCCGGTCGGCAAAGTAGAAGTCTTCAGGCGCCGGCAGCGCCGGCGCGGAATGACCCTTGTTGCCGGGCTGTTCGAACCATTCACTGTCTGGCTCCATATCGCCCCTGGCCTGTGCGTATTGAGCGCCGAGGGCACCCAGCGCCAGGGTGATGGCGAGCGCGAGTTGTTTGTGTATGCGCGGCATGTAATCCCACCTCTTGATGTATGAGGCGGGGAATTTAGCGAGGCTGCGGGGGGATAAATGTCAGGCCGGGCGACCCTTGCTTGCGGGAGATGTCGCTAGTCTGCAGCGATAATTGCGGCTATCGCCAATGCATTGGGCCGACGCGCATTGCGTCGCCGGCCCAGCGGTTGAACCACGTGTCAGAGCGCCTGCTGGCGACACTCCGCGAGGCTCTTCAACTGCCCAGAGCCCGACTGGTTGGCCGCTGACAACCAGGCCTCGAAACCCGCGCCAATCGCGGGCCATTCCGAATCCAGGATCGAGTACCACGCGGTATCGCGGTTTTGCCCCTTTACCACCATGTGCTGGCGGAACACCCCTTCAAAACTGAACCCCAGCCGCTCGGCCGCGTATTTGGAGCGGGCGTTGCCGTTGTTGCACTTCCATTCCAGGCGGCGATAGCCCTGTTCGAACGCATGCTTGGCGAGCAGGTACACCGCTTCGGTGCTTTTCGGCGAGCGTTGCATCGGAGCGCCGAAGGTCACGTGGCCGATTTCGATGCGGCCCTGGGCCGGGACGATGGACATCAGGCTGAGGATGCCTTGCACCTGGCCGCTCGCCCGGTCGATCACGCTGAAGAAATACGGATCGCTGTGTTGCGCATGGTTGTTGAGCCAGTCATTGAAGGCACCGCGCTCGGGGAACGGGCCATAAGGCAGGTAATCCCACAGTTTCGGGTCGGCGCCGGGGCCTTGCAGGGCTTGGAACAGGTCGTCGCCATGGCGTGCCGGGTCGAGTTTTTCCAGGCGGATAAAGCGCCCTTCGAGCAGTTGGACCGTAGGCGCCGGGACGCCTTTCCAGTCGGCGGGTGAGATAGGCATGCTGCGCTCCTTAAAGACCTTTGCGAAATTGAATGAAACCCGGACGTTCGGCGATGCGCTCGTATAGTTGGATCGCCGTGGCGTTGGTCTCGTGGGTCAACCAGTGCACCTTGGCACAGCCATCAGCCTTGGCGGTGGCATAGACGAACTCGATCAGTTTGCGGCCAACGCCGGTGCCGCGCTGGGCCGGGTCCACCAACAGGTCCTGCAGGTAGCACGAGTTCTCGATGCTCCAGTTGGAACGGTGGTAGATGAAGTTGACCATGCCCACGGCCTTGCCATCCTGCCAGGCCAGCGCGGAATGGGTCGGCTCCTGTGCATCGAGCAGGCGTTGCCAGGTGCTCTGGGTCACGGCGTCCGGCAGCTCGGTGTTGTAGAACTTCAGGTACGCCTGCCACAGCGGCAGCCAGGCGGCGTGGTCGGCGGCAGTGACCGGGCGGATGTCGATCTGGCTCATTCTGGAACTCCTTGGGGAATAAAGCGGGCGAGGGTCTGGTCGCGCACATCGGCGCTGGCGGCCAGCCCTTTACGAACACCGTCGATGTCGGCCTGGCTGCGGTTCTGGCTGAGCTTGCGCTTGCCGATCAGGCGCTCGATCGGCAGGGCGAAGCCGACGATGGCCTTGAGCATGCCGTCGATGTAATCGGCCGGGGCGTCGCTGACCTTCCACGGCTGGGTACGGTTGCCTTCATGGCGATCAGTCAGGGCACTGACCAGCGCCAGCAGGCGCTCGGCGTCGGTAAACACTTCAGCCTTGCCGTAGGCATGCACCGCCAGGTAGTTCCAGGTCGGGACCACCTTGCCGTGCTCGGCCTTGGCCGGGTAGAACGCCGGGCTGATGTAGGCCTCGGCGCCGGCGAAGATCACCAGGGCCTCGCTGCCGTTTTGCAGGTCGCGCCATTGCGGATTGGCCTTGGCCAGGTGCCCGTAGAGGGTGCCATTGGGGCCTTCATCGGGGTTGAGCAGCAGCGGCAGGTGGCTGGCTTGCAGGCCTTGCTCGCCAACGGTCACCAACTGCGCCAGGCGCGTGTGCTGAATCAGTTGCTGCAATTCGGGCAAGTCTTCGAGGGCAAAGGCGCGAGGTGTGTACATGAATATTTTCCTTGGCGAATGCCTGCATCGTAGGCAGGCTAATGGTCTGTTGTAAGAGCCATCTCAGGCCAATTTCATAGGTCCAATATGCCGCCCCTTTCGCCGCCTCTGTCATTCAATCCTGCCGGCATCGAGCTGGACCGGCGCCAAGGCCTGACGCGCCAGCTGTATGAGGCCCTGCGCCAGCGGGTGCTGGACGGACGCCTGGCCAGCGGCACGCGCTTACCCGCCAGTCGTGACTTGGCGGCGGCCCTGGCGATTTCGCGCAACAGCGTGGTGCGTGCCTACGATCAACTGTACGCCGAAGGGTTTATCGAAGGCCGAGTCGGTGATGGCACCTATGTGGCCCAACTGCCCCAGCCGAAAAAACTATCCACAAAAGTGTCCACAGGGTTACCCACAGGCTTATCCCCAGCCTTATCCACAAAATGGACGGATTTGCCCGAAGATCTCGATAACGAAGTTATCCACAGACCGGGCCTGGCCCGGGTGAAAAACAACCATCTTTCACAGCCACCTGCGGGCCCGCCCAGGGCGTTTCGCGTGGGTGTGCCGGCCTTTGATCTGTTTCCGTTTGAGGTATGGGCCAAGCTGAACGGGGCATTCTGGCGCAAGCCGGACCTGGAGCAGTTGTGCTACGGCGACCCGGCGGGCGATGCTCGCCTGCGTGGCCTGATTGCCGCTTACCTGCGCAGCTCGCGGGGCATGCAGTGCGCGGCTGAGCAAATAGTGATCACCTGTGGCGCACAGCAGGCAATCAGCCTTTGTGCACAGTTGCTGGTGGAGCCGGGCGACGGCGTTGCGGTGGAAAACCCGGGTTACCGCGCTGCCGGCCATGCATTCGCCCTGGCCGGTGCGAACCTGCAGGGCGTGCCGGTGGACCACGAAGGCATCGACTGCCACACCCTCAACAGCCTGAAAGATTGCCGCCTGGCCTATGTCACGCCGTCCCACCAATACCCGTTGGGCGTGGTCATGAGCCTGGCGCGGCGCCTGGAACTGCTGGCCTGGGCCGAGCGCACCGGCGGCTGGATCATCGAGGACGACTATGACGGCGAGTACCGCTACAGCGGCGCACCGCTGGCGCCCCTGGCCGCGCTGGACCGCAGTGGCCGCGTGCTCTACGTCGGCACCTTCGGCAAAGTCGCGTTCCCGGCCCTGCGCCTGGGGTATCTGGTATTGCCGCCGGGGCTGGTGGATGCGTTCTCGCGGCGCCGTGCGGTGGACATGCGCCACTCGGAAGTCAGCACCCAGGCGGTGATGGCCGAGTTCATGGCGGCCGGGCACTTCCAGCGCCATATTCGCCGCATGCGGCGGGCGGCGTTGAGTCGCCGCAATGCGGTGCTGGCCGGTTGGCCGGGCGGCTTGCCGGGCGTCGGCGAACTGCCCAGTGTGGCGGCGGGGCTGCACATGACGGTACGCGTGGATAGCCTGGCCCGCGAGCAGCAATTGGTTGAGCAGGCCCAGGGCGTGGGGGTCGAGGTGAATGGGCTGAGCAGTTATTGGCTGGCGCACTCCACCACGCCGGCGGACCAGCGCGCCGGCCTGGTGCTGGGCTTTGCCGCCGTGCCCGAAGCGGCCATCGCCGAGGCCCTGGCTAAGCTGCGCAGGGCCTGGCAGGGCGGTTGAGCTCAGCTCTGGAAGAACAGTGAACGAGCCAGCTGCGGGCTGATTTCGCTGCGATAAATCGCAATCTGATCGCCGTCGCTCAGGCCGGTGCGATGGATCGCGCCGCCGAGTCGCTGTTGTTCGCGGGTCTTGAGGTGGCCGGCGGTGAAATGGTCGAGCTCGGCGTGCGGCGAATCGTAATGAAAGTGCGCATACCACAGCACTTCCTGGGTGTTGTGATCGCTGATCGCGTACTCATCCAGGTAGTCCTTGCCGGGGCCCTTGAGGCGCCGGCGGGTGATCACCTTGGCGATGTTCACCGCCCCCTGGCTGTGCAGCCACTGCACCCGCGCGGCAGTCGGCAGTTGCTGTTTGGTCATGCTGATGCGGGTACTGGTGCCCAGCGCATAGAGCCGTTGCGTGGCCTCGTTGAGTTGGCGGTTGAGGGTGGCGGCAGACGGGCGATCGCTCTCCGTGAGGTTGCGTTGGGTCAGCGCCTCTTCGATGTTGCTCGCTGCCAGCTCCATGCGGGCGGCGTGCTGGTGCAGCATCTCTTCGATTTCCACCGGGATTCGCCCGGCTTTCCTTGACTGCACCAGGAGGCGCTGGGTCGCGGAGGGCTCTTCATCCAGCAGGTTCTGCGCGTTGCTCATGCTGATATTGAGGTCCACCGCCACCGGCCGTTGTGGCCTTGGGGTCGGCGTCGTGCGCTCGACCCACACCCCGGGGCTTTTTTCGTGGAAGGTCGCAATGACCTTGCCCGTGACCGGCGCCTTTACGTCCAGGAGCCCCTCGTCAGAGGGGCGTGGCTCGCCTACTACCACCGCGTTGAAGCGGGTCTTGATGACCTTCTTCTTCGGCGCCTGCTGCGTTTTCGACGGGCCGGCCTTGGTCTCCCGCGGCTTGCGTTCTTTCAACAGTCGGGCCAGTTCATGCACGGCTTGCCTGTTGAAATCGTCGATGCGCTGGCGAAGGCTCTCCAGCGGTTCCCTCTGCACGTAGTCAGGGTGTTCGGCGTGCAGGTCCAGCAGGCGTTGGTCGACCAGGGAGAATTGTTCGACCAGGCTGTTGAGCACCTCGATCCGCTCGCCCGGGTCGCTGACACTGGCGTCGGGCATGGCCTCGATCCATGTTTGTATGTTGAGGTCGGCGATGTTCACGATTTCATTGAGCTGGGTGTGGGCATCGACGAAGGCTTCACCGCTGCCTTCCCTGATGCACAGGTAGCGATTCAAAGTGATTTGCAGGGCCTTGAGGTCGTGAAGCTTGAAGTCAGGCAAGGCATGGAGGGTGTTCTGGATGACTTTCATGCCGTCGATGCCCAGTTCCTGCAGGTGCAGGTAACGGGTTTGCGCGTATTCGAGGCGGCTGATCATGTCCAGATTCAGCTGCGACATTTTCTCGGCAAGTGCGGTCTGTCTCTCGGTTTGCATCGGCGCGAGGGCCTCCATCTCATCCAGCGTCGACAACAGTTCTGTCCGGAACGTCGGCAGGGTTTCAGAGACGGCGAAGCGGGTGAGCAGCAGTTGCTGGTTCAAGTAGTCGATCATGTCGCCCTGGTAGTTGGGCACCGTATCGATGACGTTCAATGCCCGCAGCTGGCGGATGGGCACGTCATACTCGGCCAGGCGCGTGTCCAGTTTTTCGATGAATGCCCGGCGTTGTTGGTTGGTGGAGGGGCCCGGTTGCGGGTCTATTGCCGCGTGTGCCATGGCAACCTCGGCTTGCCCGCGCTTCTGGCCTGCATTGAAGGTGGTGAGCTGGCCCCTGAGCTCGGCGATCCGCGATGGTTTTTTGGCCTGGGCGGCCTTGCGCCGATTCCTGAACCCGGCGCCACGCAGGCGTAGTCGCGTGTCGACAAACCATTGGCCGGCCAGGTTACTGACCAGCAACGGGCCGACGTGGGAGGGGCGCTGCGGATCGACAATCATGACGTTGTCGTTCTCATCCAGCATGACCTCGAACCAGCGCTCCTTGACCGGTGCGTACCATTTATCACCCAGGGCAGAGAGGTTCAGGTGGGGACCGGGTTCTTGGCTTGGCTCCCTAAGCCCTGCGGGTTTATCGACTTTGAAGCGATCCAGTGTTGCCGCGAGGCTCGCGGGTAAGCGATTGAGTGCGCCACTGTTGTGCAGCGGCCCCAGATGGCGTGCCGGCAGTTCGGCATCGGGCAAGTTGGGTTGCTGCGTCACCACGATCTTGCGCGGCAGCGGCGTGGGGCGATGGGCGCTCGCTGGCGGTTCAAGCCTTGGCGGCTGTGCCTTGAGCGGGCGGGGCTGCGGTGGATGGCGCAGGGCAACATGCAGCACCAGGGCCATGCCCAGGTTGAGCAACAGGTCGACCTGCGCCGTCCAGGAGGTCTTGCCGTCAGGCCCGGGCTCGGCTTGGGTGGCTTCCTGCAGGTCGTCCATGATTTGCCAGATCCAGGCGGCAATCCCGACCGTGCGCCCCAGAAATGGCAACGCCGCGCTGAAAATCAGCCAGCCGGCCTGCCGGTAGGTGGCCCAGCGTTTCTTCACGTTGGATACCGATTGCCGGTTGGCCAGTTCAACCATCGCATTGGCGTTGTCCTTGAACAGGGTCGCCAGGTGATCGTTGCCCAGCACCTCATCACTCAAGGCAATGGGGCCGCTCATTTGCACCACTACCTGCGTTTCCACCAACCCGCGCACCACGGTCCATGGCGAGGGCAGGGCGGCAGGGAAGACGTACTGCTCGTAATTGAAGCGGCTGTCGTTGGGTAACCAGGCCAGCACCGAATCGCGCAAGCTGCGGTGATGCTTGATGGCATACAACAGGTTTTCGCGTGATGGGAACTGCACCAGCACCGGGTCCAACAGGGGGCGATACAGCAGGCAGGGGCCTTGGGTGTGATCGCGGGGGCCGATCACGAACATATTCGCCACCGCATCCGGTTCCCGGCCGGGCCGCAGGGTGGGGATAAATGCCAGGCGACGGATGACAATCTCTTGCCCCTCGACCTGTCGGTCGTGCGCTTGCGCCTGCACGGCGGCGGCGACATAACGGTAACCGCGATCATCAATGCCATGCTCGCCCTGGATTTTCCACTGCAGGGCCAGCAGCGGCAGTTGCGCCCGCAGGTGCGAGGTGTAGAGGGTTTGCCGGCTACGGGATTGCTCCGGGTCATCGAGCAGGGTTGTCTTGATCAGCGCGGGGTAGTGTTGGCCGATGTCGAGGGTTTCGATCACGCCCTTGAGGTAGTCGTACGTCAGCCACGCGGGACCTGTGCCGCCGTTGTAGTGCACGCTGGGCGTGCCGGTGGGCAGGCCGGTGAGGTTCTCCAGGGCCAGGTCGATCAGGCTGCGCCGGGTGATGTCGCTGGCGCCGGGCAGCACAAACGTGCCCCAGACCACAGGGCTTTCGATGCTGATCTCGACCTTGTCCAGGCTCAGGCTCGCGCCATTCCTCTGCCGATTGATCTGTTTTTGCAGTTGCTCGCGTGCGTAATCGCGGATCGGAGGAATGCCGTCCTGGAACGTTCGACCGAGGTTGTGGGTATGCACCTCGGCCAGTTCGATCACGTACCGGCTGTAGATCGATACGTCGAGGTCCGAGGCGTTGGCGAGCCAGTCGGGGAGCTGCTCATGAATCTGGCGGATGCTCGACAACGAGTGCTCGCTCAGGTCCTCGATCACCGGCAGGATCCGCGCGACAGCCTGGCCGGTGGTGACCGCCACGGGAGCGACCTCGAAGCCGGCCGGGCCAATCGAACCGATCGCCTGCAGTTGCAGGGCGATCAGGTTGCACGCCAGGCTGTCGAAGAAATCTGCACTGGGCTCGTACAGCCGCCATTGCACGCCGACATCCAGTTGATATTGGACCAGGCTGGCGGGCAGCGACTCACCGAGCTTTTCCAGCGACTCGAACTTCTCATAACCGTTGAGCAGCGAGTAGGCCAGAATCCGCTCGCTCTGCTCGTGTTTGCCGATCAACACCGCCATGTCCGACAGGCCGATATGCGTGGATTGGTTGTTGTGATGGCCATCCATGTCGATCAGGTAGGCGTGGGTCTGGAACGTATCGAAGGCCTTGCGCTTGGCCTGCTCCGGAAAGTGGAACAGCAACCTGGCCATGGCGCAGTCGTGTTCGTCCCAGCCCTCCTGCGTGGTGACGTTCCACACGTTGCGCAAGGAATGTGAGAGCAGCTGCCAGCGCGGGCCAGACATACCGTTGGAGGTATTCCAGTAGTCGAGTTGCTGCTCCTGGTAGGCGGTGAAAATCAGGGCTGCCAGCTCATTGATCAACCGCGCGATGGCATCGATCTTCACCGGCAGGTGTTCGGCGCGCGGTGCCTGTGGCTGCGCCGTGAGGAAATGCTCGCCGTCGATATAAATCACCGGCTCCGGCGACAGGGCCTGGTTGGCCAGGACCGAGGTCAGCGACTCCATGGCGGGGGGCGTTGACTGAATGAGGTCGTCGGCGATGCGCCAGTGTGGCGTGACGACGGTGGCCAGGTCCGGGTCGATATTCAGTGTCGGGTATTGCTCCTTGAGGGCGGCGCGCAACAGGTTGGCGGCGACTTCGCGGATGGACGGGCCGGTACTCAGTTGCGTCAGCAGATCGTAGGTGCTGGGCGGGCGGTTACTGGTGGGGATCGAGTCGGTGGGCATTTGCAGCTCCTTGGCCGGTATCAGGCGTGAAGAGCTCCAAGGTAGAGTCTGGCAAGGCGGGCGAGACGGTAGATAAGTAGTAACGGCCGGGGCCTGCACGCCCCGGCCGTGGCCGATCAGGTCCCGGACTTGATCTTGGTCCAGGCGCGGGTCCTGGCGCGTTCGGCGTCTCGGCCCAGGGGTTTCAAGGTGTAAAGCGTGGCCATTGCCGCTTCGGTGGGGTACAGGTTGGGGTTGTTGCGGATCGCCGGGTCAACCTGTTCAGTCGCGTCCTTGTTGGGATTGGGGTAGCCGACGAAGTCACTGATCGGCGCGATCACACCGGGTTGCAGCAGGTAGTTGATAAAGGTGTAGGCGTCCTGCGGGTTCTTCGCGCCTTTGGGGATGGCAAGCATGTCGAACCAGATCGGCGCGCCTTCCTTGGGCAGGCGCATGTCCACTGTCACGCCGTTCTTGGCTTCCTTGGCGCGGTTGGCGGCCTGGGAAAAGCTGCCGGAATAGCCGACGGCGACGCAGATGTCTCCGTTGGCAATGTCGGCCATGTACTTGGAGGAGTGAAAGTAGGTGATGTACGGACGGATCTTCATCAGCAGCGCTTCGGCTTTTTCATAATCCTTGGGGTTGCTGCTGTTGGGGTCCAGGCCCAGGTGCTGCAGGGCCAGGGGCAGGATCTCCGACGGCGAGTCCAGCAGGGCGACGCCGCACTGCTTGAGTTTGCTGATGTTTTCTTCCTTGAAGATCAGGTCCCAGCTGTCCACCGGCGCGTTGTCGCCCAGCGCCGCCTTGACCTTGGCCGGGTTGAAGCCGATCAGGATGGTGCCGTACATGTAGGGCACGGCGAATTTATTGCCGGGATCGTTGGCCTCGATCAGCTTCATCAGCTTGGGATCAAGGTGGTTCCAGTTCGGCAACTGGCTGCGGTCCAGGGGCTGGAACACGCCGGCCTCGATCTGCTTGGCCAGGAACACATTGGAAGGCACCACCACGTCATAGCCGGAGTTGCCGGTGAGCAACTTGGCCTCCAGGGCTTCGTTGGTGTCGAAGATGTCGTAGACCAGTTTGATCGCCGGGTTCTGCGCCTTGAAGTCATCCAGGGCCTTGGGCGTGATGTAGTCGAACCAGTTGTAGACGCGCAGGGTTTTTTCTTCGGCGTGGGCGGCAGTGCTGAGCACCGCCGCGCAGAGTACAAGCGACTTGAGCATGTTCATTCGGCTGACCCCTCAAAACCTTCGAGAACGTTGACGGCATTGATGCCGATTTCTTCCACGGCGTAGCCGCCTTCCATCACGAACAGCGTGGGCGTGCCGAGCTGCGCGATGCGTTTGCCCATGGCCAGGTAGTCCGGGCTGTCGAGCTTGAACTGCGAGATGGGATCGTCCTTGAACGTGTCCACACCCAGGGAGACCACAATGATGTCGGCGCCGTAGCGCTCGATTTCCCCGCAGGCCTGCTCCAGGGCCGCGCTCCAGGTGTCCCAGCCGGAACCGGCTGGCAGCGGGTAATTGAAGTTGAAGCCTTCCCCGGCGCCCTCGCCCAGCTCATCGGCGTAGCCGAGGAAGAACGGAAACTCCGCTTCCGGATGCCCGTGGATCGAGGTGAACAGCACATCGCTGCGTGCATAGAAAATCGACTGGGTGCCGTTGCCGTGGTGGTAATCCACGTCGAGGATCGCGACTTTCTTATGGCCCTGATCGAGAAAGGCCTGGGCGGCGATGGCGGCGTTGTTGAGGTAGCAATAGCCGCCCATCAAGTCGCTGGCGGCGTGGTGTCCCGGTGGCCGGCACAGGGCGAAGGCGCTGCGGGCGCCGTGTTGGATCGCCTGTTGCGCGGTGAGCGCGACCTGCGCCGCGCTGTAGGCCGCTTGCCAGGTGCCGGCGGTAATCGGCGCGCCGCCGTCGAAGCTGTAATAACCGAGCTGGCCGTGCAGGCTGGTGGGCAACACGCGGCGCAAGGTGCGTGCGGGCCAGGTGTAGGGCAGCAGGTCGCCGTCCTGGTTGAATTCTGTCCAGAGTGCCCAGGCGCCTTTGAAAAAGTCGAGGTAGTCGTGGCTGTGAGCGCGTTGCAGCGGTGCCAGGCCAAAGTCCTGCGGCGCTTGCACGGGGCCCAGTTCGCGGTCCTTGACCCGCTGCAGCACGTGGTCGGCGCGCGAGGGCATTTCGAAGCAGGGCATCAGTTGCCCGTCCATCAGTTCGCAACGGCCATGGTGCAGGTGGTGATCGTCCGAGTAGATCGTCAGCATATTGTTGTTCTCCGCAGGCGGTATCGGTGCGTGCAGTCTTGCGGGCGACGGCGATTATGAGAACGGCAGGAGCGGCCAAAAGGGGATAAATGTGGCCAGATTGTCTGTCCGAAATTCGCCCCTCAATGGGGCGTCATGGTCGAAATTGGCTCGGCGTCACACCGCTCCAGCGCACGAACGCATGGCGAAAACTGGCGGTCTCGCTGAACCCCAGGGCCTCGGCGATCCTATAGATCGGCCACTGATCTTCAGCCAGCAACTGTTTGGCGCGTTCAAAGCGCAGCTCGTCGAGCAGTTCCTGGTAGCTGCAGCCCAGGTCATGCAGGTGTCGGCGCAGGGTGCGCGCCGAGCACTTCATCTGCTCGGCCAGGCCTTCGAGGCCAGGTGCGGCGTGCAGTTGTGCCGCGAGCAGCTGGCGGATCCGTCCCAGCCAGGCTTCGCGCCCGGTGAATTCGGTGTTCTGTTTACGGCAGCGCTCGGCCATGGCCTGATGGGTCACGGTATCGGCGAGGGGCAAAGGCTGGGAGAGCCAGCGTTGGTCGAAGGCGAACGCATTGGCGGTGGCCTGGAACTGCAACGGGCAGTCGAAAGACTCGGTGTAGCGCGCCTGATAATCCGGCGCATCATGCTCAAAGCGCGCGCCCAGCAAGGGCAGCGGATGGCCGAGCAGGTCGTCGCAGATGACCTTCAGCGATCCCAGGCACAGCTCGACGTTGAAGGCGGTCAGCGCCGGGTTCTCGCGATAATCGCCGGCGGTGAACCAGATACGCTCGCCGTCCTCCTCCAGGCTCAGTTCGAACAGTGTTCCCAATAGCGCCGGATACCGCAGGGCCAGGCGCAAAGCGTCACCGAAAGTGGCACTGGTGAGCAGGGCATAACCGAGCATGCCGTAGGACGAAACGTGCATGCGCCGCCCCACGATCAGGCCGATATCGCGCTGCAACGCCACGGCATTGGCGCACACCTGCATCTCCTGGTGGGTGGCAATGCGCGTGTCGGCGCGGCTCAAGTCCGCCGCGCAGATACCGCTGCCGGCCAGCAGCGCCTCGGCGGGCAGGCCTTCGGCCTTGAAGGTGCTGAGCACCAGGGAGACAGCATTGAGGGTGGTGAGGTGGGAGTGCAGCATGCGGACTTCCAGCCAGGTGATGGCTGGAAGTGGAGCAAGTTATATGCCGGTCAGCTCAGTTCGCCACACAGGTCGAGTTCCACCAGGCGGCGGACGTCTGCGGTGGCGAGGCCGGCACCGAGCAACGCTTGCAGCTTGCCGAATGCCGCTTCGCGGGTCATGCCGCCCCCGGACAACACACCGACACCGCGCAAGCGGCTACCGGCTTCATACACGTCCAGTTCTACGCCGCCTTCATGGCATTGAGTGATTGCCACCACCACCACGTCCCGATCCTGCGCGCGCTGGAGGCTGGCCAGGAACGCCGGGTTATCGCTGGGCCCGGTGCCGCTGCCGAAGCATTCGAGCACCAGTGCCTGGATCCCGCTGTCGATCAGTGCATCCACCTGCACGGCGGCAATGCCCGGCACCAGCGGCAATACGCCGACATTGGCCAGGGCCTTGGGCTGGCGGTAGTCCAGGGCGGCAGGGAGCGTCTCGGCCTTGGCCACGCCACCGTTACGCTGCAACGCAGCAAACGGATGGCGACCAAAACTGCGGATTTTCGCGCAGCGGGTCGGGGCCATCAGCGCGCCGTGGAAATACAGGTGCACACCCGGGGCCAGGCCTGCGCCCAGCGCTGCCAGCGAACCGCTGACGTTTTCCCAGGCGTCGCTGTCAGGCACGCCGGCGGGCAGCATCGAGCCGGTAAATACCACGGGCACCGGCAAACCCAGCAGTTGGAAGCTCATGGCCGCCGCGCTGTAGGCCAGGGTATCGGTGCCGTGCAGGACCAGCACCGCGTCGCAGCCTGCGTCCACGGCTTCAACCACCGCGACGCGCAGGCGCTGCCAGTAGGCGGGAGTCATGTTGGCGCTGTCGATCAGCGGTGCCATTTCCCGGAAGCGCCAGGCGGGCACGGGCTCGTTGGCGAGATGTTCGCGCATGCGGGCTTCGAAACCGGATGCGGGCGCCAGGCCGTTGGCGCTGGCCTGCATGCCGATGGTGCCGCCGGTGTAGAGCACCATGATGTTGTTAGCTGGGGACATCGAAGAATCTCCTGAACGAAAAACGCCGCCGGGCCCAGAGCATGCCCAAGGCCGGGCGGCGTGTCATCTATCTAGGCTTACGACGCTCAGCGTTGCGCTTGAGCGTTCAGTTCAGCCGATGCTTGAGCCGTTGGCTGCGACTTCACCGGATTCGCCGGCCAGGCCTTGCGATCCAGGTCCAGGTCAGGGAACTGGCTGGAGTCGAACACCGGGGTCTTGATGCCCGCTGCGCGCTGGTTGTCGTAGTCATTCAGGATGCGCATGGCGATCTTGAACAGGAACGCCAGGGCGAACAGGTTGACGAACGCGAGCATGGTCATGGTGATGTCGGCGAAGGCGAACACGGTGCTCAGGTTCTCGATCGAACCCCAGAAAATCAGCACCAGCACCAGTGCGCGGTAGCCCATCAACACTTTGCGGTTGTCGCCCACGATGAAGCGCAGGTTGCTCTCGCCGAGGTAGTAGTTGTACATGATCGAGGTGAACACGAACAACGCCAGGGCCACCGAGATGAACATCCGGCCCCAGTCACCGACCACGGCCGCCAGGGAGTTCTGGGTCAGGGCAATGCCGTCGCCTTCAAAGCCCGGGGTGTAGAAACCGGAGAGCAGGATCAGCAGCGCCGTACAGGTGCAGATCACGAAGGTGTCGAGGAACACGCTGAACGCCTGCACCACGCCTTGGGCGATCGGGTGTTCTACCGACGCCACCGCTGCCACGTTAGGCGCACTGCCCAGGCCGGCTTCGTTGGCGAACACGCCGCGCTTCACACCCATGATGATCGCGCTGCCCACCAGGCCACCGAAGGCCTGGTCCAGGCCGAAGGCGCTCTTGACGATGGTCGCGAGCATGGCCGGCACGTGGTCGAATTGCAGCACGATCACGTACAGGGTCACGGCGATGTAGACGAGGGTCTTGACCGGCACCAGCAGGTCGGCGATCGAGGCAATACGCTTGATCCCGCCGATGAACACCAGGCCCAGCAATACCGCCAGCGCCAGGCCGGTGTAGGTGGTGTCCAGGCCGAAGGCGTTGTTCAGCGAGTGAGTCACGGCGTGGGCTTGCAGGCCGTTGAAGGCAAAGCCGAAGGTCACCAGCAGCAGGAAGGCCATGACCATGCCCAGCCAGCGTTTCTTCAAGCCATGCTGGATGTAGTAGGCCGGGCCGCCACGGTAGGTGCCTTCGGCGTCGGTGCGCTTGTACAGCTGGCCGAGGGAGCATTCGATGAAGCTCGAGGACATGCCCACCAGTGCGGTGACCCACATCCAGAACACGGCACCCGGGCCGCCCAGGGTCACGGCGATGCCGACACCTGCGATGTTACCGGCGCCGACGCGACCGGCGAGGCTGAGCATCAGCGCCTGGAACGAGCTGAGCTGGCCGGAGCTGCTTTTCAGGCTGTCGCGAAACACCGAAAACATGTGGAAAAAGTGACGCAATTGAACGAAACGCGAGCGGATCGTGAAGTAGCCACCGAGCCCGACAATGAGCACGATCAATACTTTCCCTGAGAGGAAGTCGTTGATGACTTCTAGCATGGAGTGTTCCTCGCTGATTTTTCTAATGGCAAACGCAGGACGGTCCGACACGTCGTATGGCACCAGGCAGTGCACGACGGTTCGACCCCAATCCTTTTGCGGGTGTTGTTATTCATGCGGTTTCGCGCTTCCAGGGTCTCGTTACCGACGACCGCTGACGCGAAGAGGGGCGGCACTATACCTAGGAGTGTGTGATCCGTCTGCACGAGGCGATTAAAGGTTTCAGCAGGCCGGAGTCGGGCAAGGCGGGTTTGCAGGGCGATATTGGAGTTTTTATGGACGTCATTTCACAACCTTGAGGCAAAAAAAAGGGCCTGAAGAACGAGCCTTCAGGCCCTCAAAAGGTGAGAGGTGTCTAGTCCCTCAACCTGGTGAGCGGTGCAACAAACGCTTAGGCCTTCAACGGGACCAAACGTGGGGCAATCATGTTTTCGGGGCGCAGGATGTCGTCGAGCATGGCGTCGTCGAGCAAGCCTTCTTCACGCACCAGTTCCAGCACGCCGCGGCCGCTTTCGAGGGCGATGCGCGCGATGCGGGTGGCGTTTTCATAGCCGATGTACGGGTTCAGCGCGGTGACCAGGCCGATGGAGTGCTCCACCAATTCGCGGCAACGGGCTTCGTTGGCGGTGATGCCGACGATGCAGTGCTCGCGCAGCATGTCCATGGCGCGTTGCAGCAGGCGGATCGAGTCGAAGATCTTGAAGGCGATCAGCGGCTCCATCACGTTCAACTGCAGTTGGCCGCCTTCGGCTGCCATGGTCAGGGCCAGGTCGTTGCCGATGACCTGGAACGCCACCTGGTTGACGGCTTCCGGGATGACCGGGTTGACCTTGCCGGGCATGATCGAGCTGCCTGGCTGACGCGCCGGCAGGTTGATCTCGTTGATGCCGGTACGTGGGCCGCTGGACAGCAGGCGCAGGTCGTTGCAGATCTTCGACAGCTTCACCGCGGTGCGCTTGAGCATGCCGGAGAACAGCACGAAGGCGCCCATGTCTGAGGTGGCTTCGATCAAGTCGGCAGCCGGTACCAGCGGCTGGCCGCTGATCAGGGCCAGGCGTTGTACGGCCAGGGCCTGGTAACGCGGGTCGGCGTTGATGCCGGTACCGATCGCGGTGCCGCCCAGGTTCACTTCGGTCAGCAGCTCTGGCGCCAGGGTTTTCAGGCGGGCCAGGTCTTCACCGAGGGTGGTGGCGAAGGCGCGGAATTCCTGGCCGAGGGTCATCGGCACGGCGTCTTGCAATTGGGTGCGGCCCATTTTCAACACGTGACCGAACTCGACGCCTTTGGCAGCGAAGGCCTGGATCAGGCTGTCGAGGCTGGCCAGCAGCGCGTCGTGGCCCAGCAGCAGACCCAGGCGGATCGCGGTCGGGTAGGCGTCGTTGGTCGACTGCGCCATGTTCACGTCGTTGTTGGGGTGCAGGTACTGGTACTCGCCCTTGTTGTGGCCCATGGCCTCCAACGCGATGTTGGCGATGACTTCGTTGGCATTCATGTTGGTTGAAGTGCCGGCGCCGCCTTGAATCATGTCCACCACGAACTCTTCGTGGAAATCGCCGCGGATCAGGCGGGCACAGGCTTCGCTGATAGCTGCGTGCTTGGCTTCGCTGAGCTGGCCCAACTCGCGGTTGGCGTCAGCGGCTGCTTGCTTGACCATTGCCAGGCCGACCACCAATTTCGGGTAATGCGAAATCGGAACGCCCGAGAGGCGGAAGTTATTCACCGCTCGCAGGGTCTGGATGCCGTAATACGCTTGGGCAGGTACTTCGAGTACGCCAAGCAGGTCTTTTTCTGTGCGGAATGATGCAGCGGAGGACATGACGGAAATCATCTCGATATGGACCCGGAACAGGCCGGAACGCTGCGAATGCTAGGCTTGTAGAAGTTTTTGGGCCAATGCTGTTAAACACTGGCCTATGCACAAACGGCATAATGTCGGTGTGACCCGGTTATCATGGCGGGCGTGTGTGCCAAAATGGTGCGTACCCGTGGGAGGAAGTGATGAACCTTGAGAGCAAATGGCTGGAAGACTTCAGCGCCCTGGCGGCAACCCGCAGCTTTTCCCAGGCGGCGGAGCGGCGCTTTGTCACCCAGCCGGCGTTCAGTCGGCGTATTCGCAGCCTGGAAGCTGCGCTGGGCCTGACCCTGGTCAATCGCTCGCGCACGCCGGTTGAACTGACAGCAGCGGGGCAGTTGTTTCTGGTGACCGCGCGCACGGTGGTCGAGCAGCTCGGTGAAGTGCTGCGCCATTTGCATCACCTGGAAGGCGGGCAGGGCGAGGTTATGCAAGTAGCCGCTGCCCACTCCCTGGCGCTGGGTTTCTTTCCGCGCTGGATCGCGCAACTGCGCAACGAAGGCCTGAACATCGCCACGCGGCTGGTGGCCACCAACGTCGGCGACGCCGTGCATGCCCTGCGCGAAGGCGGCTGCGACCTGATGCTGGCGTTCTACGACCCGGATGCGGCGATGCAGATGGACGCCGAAATCTTCCCCTCACTGCACTTGGGCAACACCGAAATGCTCCCGGTGTGCGCCGCCGATGCGGATGGCAAGCCGCTGTTCGACCTGGAAGGCGAGGGCAGTGTGCCGTTGCTGGCGTACAGCGCCGGTGCGTTCCTGGGGCGTTCGGTACATCTGCTGCTGCGCCAGCGCGCATTGCGCTTTACCACCGTGTACGAAACCGCCATGGCCGACAGCCTCAAAAGCATGGCCCTCGAAGGCCTGGGCATTGCCTGGGTGCCGCAGTTGAGCGTGCGCGCTGAACTGGCACGGGGCGAACTGGTGGTGTGCGGCGGGCCGCAATGGCATGTGCCGCTGGAGATTCGGCTGTATCGCTGCGCGCTGGTGCGCAAGGCGAACGTGCGGTTGTTGTGGCGTAAGTTGGAAGGCGGCGCAGCGCAGAATACTTGAGCCAACACAGATCAAATGTGGGAGCTGGCTTGCCTGCGATAGCGGTGTATCAGCCGACATTTCAGGCACTGACCCTCCGCCATCGCAGGCAAGCTAGCTCCCACAGTATTTTGTGGTGCTTTCGCTGACCTGGAAGTCAATAAAACCGCCTGTTTGAGGTGTAAGACAGATGGTCATCCAAGGGGCTGTTTATCTGGATTATTACGGTATACTGCGCGGCCTTCGGCCGGTCCAACCGGCCAAATTTCGTACAACAAGCCACGCCGGATTTCCCGCGTGGCTTGTTGTTTTTTGACGCGCCTGCGGGCGCCCAGAGAGAAGAGGCACGACGATGAGTGCATTGGTTGGCGTGATCATGGGCTCCAAGTCCGATTGGTCCACCCTTAGCCACACCGCCGATATGCTGGAAAAACTCGGCATTCCGTATGAAGTGAAAGTGGTCTCTGCCCACCGCACCCCGGATTTGCTGTTCCAGTATGCCGATGAAGCAGAATCCCGTGGCATCGAGGTGATCATCGCCGGTGCCGGCGGGGCGGCGCACCTGCCAGGCATGTGTGCGGCCAAGACTCACCTGCCAGTGCTTGGCGTACCGGTGCAGTCGTCGATGCTCTCGGGCGTGGATTCGCTGTTGTCCATCGTGCAGATGCCGGCCGGTATCCCGGTGGCGACCCTGGCGATCGGCAAGGCCGGCGCGATCAACGCCGCGTTGTTGTCCGCCAGCATCCTGGGCGCCAAGCACCCGCAGTTTCACGCGGTGCTGAAAAAATTCCGTGCTGAGCAGACAGACAGCGTGCTGGACAATCCAGACCCACGTATCGCCTGAGGTTGTTGACGATGAAAATCGGTGTAATCGGTGGCGGCCAACTGGGCCGCATGCTGGCCCTGGCGGGTACCCCGCTGGGGATGAACTTCGCTTTCCTGGACCCGGCGCCGGACGCGTGCGCGGCTGCACTGGGTGAACACCTGCGTGCGGACTACAGCGACCCGGACCATCTGCGCCAACTGGCCGACGAAGTCGACCTGGTGACCTTCGAGTTCGAAAGCGTCCCGGCCGAAACCGTGGCATTCCTCTCGCAGTTCGTGCCGGTGTACCCGAGCGCCGAAGCCTTGCGTATCGCTCGCGATCGCTGGTTCGAGAAGAGCATGTTCAAGGACCTGGGCATCCCGACCCCGGCCTTCGCCGATATCCAGTCCCAGGCCGACCTCGACGCTGCGGTGGCCAGCATCGGCCTGCCGGCGGTATTGAAAACCCGCACCCTGGGTTACGACGGCAAGGGCCAGAAAGTCCTGCGCACCGCCGCCGATGTGGTCGGTACCTTCGCCGAGTTGGGCAGCGTTGCCTGCCTGCTGGAAGGCTTCGTGCCGTTCACCGGCGAAGTCTCGTTGATCGCCGTGCGTGCCCGTGATGGCGAAACGCGCTTCTACCCGCTGGTGCACAACACCCACGACAGCGGCATCCTCAAGCTGTCCGTGGCCAGCACCGACCACCCGTTGCAGGCTCTCGCGGAAGACTATTCCAGCCGCGTGCTCAAGCAGCTGGATTATGTCGGCGTGATGGCGTTCGAGTTCTTTGAAGTCGACGGTGGCCTCAAGGCCAACGAAATCGCGCCGCGTGTGCACAACTCCGGGCACTGGACCACCGAAGGCGCCGAGTGCAGCCAGTTCGAGAACCATCTGCGGGCAGTGGCCGGCTTGCCGCTGGGCTCCACGGCCAAGGTCGGCGAGAGCGCCATGCTCAACTTCATCGGCGTGGTGCCGCCGGTTGACCGCGTGATCGCCATCGATGACTGCCACCTGCATCACTACGGCAAGGCCTTCAAGGCTGGGCGCAAGGTCGGCCATGCCAACCTGCGCTGCAAGGACCGTGCGACGCTGCAAGCGCAGATCCTCAAGGTCGAAGCGCTGATCGCCGAGCAATAACCCAAGGATCGGCGGGAACCATTGGTTGCCGCCGTCTCTCTGATTGCAGGATGGCGAAGCCTGACTAGGCTTTGACATGACTCACATTCAATCAGAGGGAAATGCCATGGGTATCATCGGAACCATCTTCATCGGCTTGATCGTCGGCCTGCTGGCGCGTTTCCTCAAGCCAGGCGATGACAGCATGGGCTGGATCATGACCATCCTGCTGGGTATCGCAGGTTCGCTGGTCGCCACCTACGGTGGTCAGGCCCTGGGCATCTACCAGGCGGGCCAGGGCGCAGGCTTCATTGGCGCGCTGATCGGTGCCATCGTGTTGCTGGTGATCTACGGCCTGCTGCGAAAAAAATGATTTAGCTTCATGGCCCTCTGCGCTGCGCAGGCGCGGAGGGCTAGAATGCCGACACTGTTAACCTTGTCGAGCCTCTCCATGCGCCGTCTTCTGTTCACTCTTCTATTACTGGGCTCCGGCCTGGCCCACGCCGGCGAACTGCCGGAAACCGACTGGCTCGACCTGATGCCGCTGTCGGACCAGAAAGCCCTCGAAGCGATGCCCGAGATCGATCACAACTCCCCCGAAGCCCAAGGCACGTTCACCGACAAAGGTGGCTTGAAGCAGAGCAAGGGCTTGCCGGCTGTGATGTATTCGACCAAGACCGTGGCCGCCATGAACGGCAAGAACATCCGCATCGGCGGTTACCCGGTGCCGCTGGAGACCGACGCCAAGGGTCGCAGCACGCTGTTTTTCCTGGTGCCCTACCCAGGCGCCTGCATCCACGTGCCGCCACCGCCACCCAACCAACTGGTGCTGGTGCGGTACCCCAAGGGTTTGAAGCTGGATGATATCTACACGCCGCTGTGGGTCACGGGCACGTTGAAGGTGGAGAAGGTCAACAATGACCTGGCCGATGCGGCCTATGCACTGGATGCGGGGAAGGTGCGGGTGGTGAAGGAATCCGACCTCTAGACACCGCGAAACCCGTAGGCGCTGGCAAGCCAGCTCCTACGGGTTCGGGTTTACAGGGCTAGCGCTTTGATGCTCACACCCAGGGTATGACTTTCGCCCGGCGCCAGGCTCACCACATCATCCAGCACATTCGCCGTCTCGATGCACAGCATGCCTGTCCACCCATCATCGGCCATGTCATCAAACGCCTTGGCGCGTTCGGTCCAGGGGTTCCAGATCACCGTCGACTTCGAGCCCTCGGCGGTGAGTTGGATTCTGCGCTGCCAGTCTTTGTCGACAATAGTCAGCTGGGGCGGCGTGTCGAGGTAGATGCGATCCGTCTCGGCGGTGAAGTGCAGCAGGCCCGATTGCGTCTTCTCGGTCCAGCCGTCGGCGGTATCGATGTACGCCAGCCCGTCCAGGCCCTCGACCTGCACGTTGCGCACATCGCTCACGGCGAAGTAGGTGTGCAGCGCCTGGCTGAGCGTCACGGTATCAGTGCCGCGGTTGTGGCTGGTCAGGTGGATATGCAGTTGGTCGTCCAGCCGCAGGCTCAGTTTCAGGTCGACCTGATGCGGCCAGCCGGGGAAGCCTCCCGCAGGCACCGGCAACACCAGGTCGACCCGCAGCGTTTCGCCTTCGAGTTCCGTCGCGGCCAGTTCCCACAGGGCGGTGCGCACAAAACCGTGGGCGCCGGCGGGCTGGTCACTCTGGCGCATTGCCTTGACGCTTTGCGGATTGCGGTCAAACACGCCAAACCATGGCCAGCACACCGGAACGCCGGTGCGAATGCCTTTGCCTTGCTTGAACACCGCCTCAGGATTCGGCCAGATCAGCGGCTGCTCGCCTGCGCGTTGGTAACTGAAGATGTGCGCGCCTTGTCGGGCGACTTTCAGTTCGGCGCCGTTGTGGCGAATGTGCCAGCAATCCAGCTCGTCGATTTTCACGGTTTCAACGTGGGGCGTAGGCATACACAGCACTCTTTATGGCAGGCAATGGGGCAATTGACCGTCAAAATCCGATGAGGTTTAACGCGCGCGCGACGGGACCGAACGCGTGCGGCCGCTGCCATCGATGGCGACGAACACGAACACCGCCTCGGTGACCTTGCGCCATTCGCTGGACAGCGGGTCATCGCTCCACACTTCGACCATCATCTGGATCGAGCTGCGGCCGATTTCCAGGGCCTGGGTATAGAAGGAAAGCTGCGCGCCCACCGCCACCGGGACCAGGAACGCCATGCGATCAATCGCCACGGTGGCCACGCGGCCACCCGCGACCTTGCTGGCCATGGCGGTACCCGCCAGGTCCATCTGCGCGACCAGCCAGCCGCCGAAGATGTCGCCGAAACCGTTGGTTTCACGCGGGAGGGCGGTGATTTGCAGGGCGAGATCGCCTTGCGGGATAGGATCTTCTTGTTCGAGTTCGATCATGCCGAGGGTGCCTCTGACCCGTGACGCTTCATGGGTATTTCAAGTGGATAGCCGTCTTCTGGAAAAACGTTTCAGCACCAACATACACCGCGTGATGCGTTTCTCGTAAGGCGTACTAAAAGGGAAACTCTGCCAAATCGGCTGGATGGCACCCAACGACGTTTTGGCACAGCAGCCCCTCAAGACTGGGGTTCTGCGCTTGCAAGGGCCGAGTATATCGAGACACATGCGCCACGACGACCTCTGGGCACTCATTTGGTCGGCAATTCGCGGCTGTATCGCGGCTTTTTCCGGCAACTGTGCTTCTGATTGCGGTCAATGTGCGGTCACCGGGGATAATTTGCCCACTGGAACTGTTATCAGCTCACCGCTGTGCTTTTCCAAGCGATTTGCTATCTTGCCGAACCCACCCTGGCGCAGCCAGCACCCCGGATCTGCCGTCCTGACTAATAAGAGAAGCCTTGCCATGTCCTCCGTGCCCGCAAGCAGTGCGCAACCTTCGCGCCCGCTGACCCGCAACGACTACAAAACCCTGTCGCTGTCTGCCTTGGGCGGGGCGCTGGAATTTTATGATTTCATTATTTTCGTGTTTTTCGCCACCGTGGTCGGAAAACTGTTCTTCCCCGTGGACATGCCCGAATGGCTGCGCATGATGCAGACCTTTGGCATCTTCGCCGCCGGCTACCTGGCGCGCCCGTTGGGCGGCATCATCATGGCGCACTTCGGTGACCTGCTGGGCCGCAAGAAGATGTTCACCCTGAGCATCTTCATGATGGCCGTGCCGACCCTGATCATGGGCCTGCTGCCGACGTACGCGCAGATCGGCCTGTGGGCGCCGATCCTGTTGCTGCTGATGCGCGTCATCCAGGGCGCGGCGATTGGCGGCGAAGTACCGGGCGCCTGGGTGTTCGTTTCCGAACACGTGCCACCGCGCCATATCGGCTACGCCTGCGGCACCCTGACCAGCGGCCTGACCGCCGGGATCCTGCTGGGCTCGCTGGTGGCCACCGCAATCAACACTATCTATAGCCCGGAGCAGGTCTCGGATTACGCCTGGCGCATCCCGTTCCTGCTCGGCGGTGTGTTCGGCCTGCTGTCGGTGTACCTGCGCCGCTGGCTGCATGAAACGCCGATCTTCGCCGAGATGCAGCAACGCAAGACCCTGGCCGCCGAGCTGCCGTTGCGCGCCGTGCTGCGTGATCACCGCAGTGCCATCGTGTTGTCGATGCTGCTGACCTGGCTGCTCTCGGCCGGCATCGTCGTGGTTATCCTGATGACCCCGACCGTGTTGCAGACCGTCTATCACTTCAGCGCGACCGTGGCGCTGCAGGCCAACAGCCTGGCAATCGTCACATTGAGCCTGGGCTGCATCGCCTCCGGCGCGCTGGCCGACCGTTTCGGCGCCGGGCGTGTGTTGATCTTCGGTTGTGCCCTGCTGCTGGCGACCTCCTGGACGCTGTACCACAGCCTCATCGCCCACCCCGACTGGCTGTTCCCGCTGTACGCCTTGACCGGTTTGTTCGTCGGCACCATCGGCGTGGTGCCGTATGTCATGGTCAAGGCTTTCCCGCCGGTGGTGCGTTTCAGTGGGTTGTCGTTCTCCTATAACGTCGCCTACGCCATATTCGGCGGCCTGACGCCGCTGGCGGTGTCGCTGCTGATGAAGGAAAGCCCGATGGGTCCGGCCTACTACGTTGCTGTCCTGTGCGTGATGGGGATGGTTGTGGGTGGGTTCCTGTGGAAGCGCGGGCGCTAAGACCCGCCCGATCACCCAGTGTGGCGAGGAAGCTGGCTCGCGCAGCGGCCCTGAAAAAGGCAGTGCTGCGCAGTCCCGCGGGAGCCAGCGCCCTCGTCACAATTCAATGTTTCTGCCCTCGTAGCCTGCGCTCCTCTCGATAGTGGCCTTTCATCTAATTGTCACATTGCAGACATAGAGTGTTCACACGGCCTCTCGATACTTGGCCCCGATCCAACTATCCCTATCTGCTAGGAGCAAGGCATGAAACTGAAGCGTTTGATGGCGGCAATGACTTTTGTCGCTGCTGGCGTTGCGACCGCCCACGCGGTGGCCGCTGGTGTTGACCCGGCAATTCCGGCTTACGCCAAGACCACTGGCGTATCGGGCAACTTGTCCAGCGTTGGTTCCGACACTCTGGCGAACCTGATGACTTTGTGGGCTGAGTCCTACAAAAAGGAATACCCGAACGTCAACATCCAGATTCAAGCTGCCGGCTCCGCTACTGCGCCACCTGCGCTGACTGAAGGCACCTCCAACCTGGGCCCGATGAGCCGCAAGATGAAGGACACCGAACTGGCGGCCTTTGAGCAGAAGTACGGCTACAAGCCAACCGCAATCCCGGTTGCCGTGGATGCCCTGGCGGTATTCGTCCACAAGGACAACCCGATCCAGCACCTGACCATGGAACAAGTCGATGCGATTTTCTCCTCGACGCGTCTGTGCGGTGGCAAAGCCGACGTGAAAACCTGGGGTGACCTGGGTGTGACCGGCGACCTGGCCAACAAGCCAGTGCAATTGTTCGGTCGTAACTCGGTATCCGGCACCTACGGCTACTTCAAGGAAGAAGCCCTGTGCAAAGGCGACTACAAGCCAAACGTGAACGAACAACCGGGCTCGGCGTCGGTCGTGCAGTCGATCAGCTCCTCGCTGAACGGCATCGGTTACTCGGGCATCGGCTACAAGACCGCCAGCGTGAAGACCGTGGCCCTGGCCAAGAAAGGCAGCACTGACTACATCGAAGACAGCGAAGAAAACGCCCTGAACGGCAAATACCCGCTGTCGCGTTTCCTCTACGTTTACGTCAACAAAGCCCCGAACAAGCCTCTGGCCCCGCTGGAAGCCGAGTTCGTGAAGCTGGTTCTGTCCAAACAGGGCCAGGAAGTTGTAGTGAAAGACGGCTACATCCCACTGCCAGCCAAAGTTGCCGCCAAGGCCCTGGCTGACCTGGGTCTGAAAGAAGGCAACTGATTGCCTCTGCGGGGCCGGCCTGCCGGCTCCGCATCCGAATTTTCTAGTCCGCTGCCAGCTTTGCTTCGCGGCGGATTTGTTGCGTCACTGCACTGTCATCTTTCTGTCATACAGGATCGCTAGGGTGTGCGCATGAATGATCTGGCCAATTCCACCATGACGACGACTTCCCCTCCCAAGCGCATTGATTTCAATACGCCTGAGCTGCAACGCAAGCGCCGCATCCGCGCCCTCAAGGATCGCCTGACCCGTTGGTACGTGCTGGTAGGCGGCCTCGCCGTCCTCGGCGCCATTACCCTGATCTTCTTCTTTCTGGCCTATGTCGTCGCGCCACTGTTCCAGGGCGCCTCGCTGACCAAGGAAGACGCCCTGACCCCGGCCTGGATCCAGGACGCCGGCAAGCCGCTGATGATCTCCCTGGAAGAACAGAACCAAGTCGCCATGCGGGTTTCCGACAAGGGCCAGGCGCTGTTCTTCAACGTCGAGACCGGTGCCGAGCTCAAGCGTGTCGACTTGCCACTGCCCGCCGGCACCCGTGTTGCCTCCATCGGTGAAGACCAGCCCGGCAGCCCGCTGGTGATCCTCGGTTTGTCCAATGGCCAGTCCCTGGTGTTCCGCCACACTTATAAAGTGTCCTACCCGGACGGCAAGAAAACCATCACCCCGGCGATTGAATACCCTTACGGCGAAAACCCGATCGTGCTCGACGACGCCGGTCGCGCGCTGGAGCATGTGGCCCTCAACGCCACCGACTCCTCCCTGGTCGTTGCAGGCTCCGCCGGTTCGCACTTGAACGTGCTGACCCTGAGCCGTGAAGAAAACATGATGACCGGCGAAGTCACCAGCGAGCAGAAGCGCATCGAGCTGCCGCAGATGACCGAGCCGGTGAAGGCGATTTTCATCGATCCGCGCCAGCAGTGGCTGTACGTGATCAACGGTCGCGCGCTTGCGGATGTCTTCAGCCTGCGCGACAACAGCCTCAACGGGCGCTACAAATTGTCGGAAGATGGCACTGCCGAAATTACCGCCAGCACCCAGTTGGTGGGCGGCATCTCGCTGATCATCGGTAACTCCAAGGGCGGCCTGGCCCAGTGGTTCATGGCCCGTGACCCGGATGGCGAGCAGCGCTTCAAGCAGATCCGCACGTTCCAGATGGGCACGGCGCCTATCGTCGAGATTACCGCCGAACAACGTCGCAAAGGCTTCACCGCCCTGGATGCGTCCGGCAGATTCGGCGTGTTCCACAGCACCGCGCACCGCACCTTGCTGGTGGACCCGGTGGTCGACGGCCAGGGCGTGTTCGGCATGTCGCCACGGGCCAACCGCGTGATCGTCGAAGCCGGCGGCAAGTTGCAGCCGCTGGTGCTGGACAACCCGCACCCGGAAGTGTCCTGGAGCGCGTTGTGGAGCAAGGTCTGGTACGAAAACTACGACGAGCCTAAATACGTCTGGCAATCGACCGCCGCCAACACCGATTTCGAACCCAAGATGAGCCTTGCGCCGCTGACCTTCGGCACCCTGAAGGCCGCGTTCTACGCGATGCTCCTGGCCGCGCCACTGGCGGTTGCTGCCGCGATCTACACCGCCTACTTCATGGCCCCGAGCCTGCGCCGCAAGGTCAAGCCGGTGATCGAGCTGATGGAAGCGATGCCGACGGTGATCCTCGGCTTCTTCGCCGGCCTGTTCCTGGCGCCGTATGTGGAAGGCCACCTGCCGGGGATTTTCAGCCTGCTGATGCTGCTGCCGATTGGCATCCTGGTGGCCGGTTTTGTCTTCAGCCGCCTGCCTGAGTCGCTGCGCCTGCGGGTGCCGGACGGTTGGGAGAGTGCGATCCTGATCCCGGTGATCCTGTTTGTGGGCTGGCTCTCGCTGTACATGAGCCCGTACCTGGAGACCTGGTTCTTCGGCGGCGACATGCGCATGTGGATCTCCCACGACCTGGGCATCACCTACGACCAGCGCAACGCCCTGGTGGTCGGCCTGGCCATGGGCTTTGCGGTAATCCCGAACATCTACTCGATCGCCGAAGACGCCGTGTTCAGCGTGCCACGCGGCCTGACCCTGGGCTCGCTGGCCCTGGGTGCCACGCCGTGGCAGACCATGACCCGCGTGGTGATCCTGACCGCCAGCCCAGGCATCTTCTCGGCCCTGATGATCGGCATGGGCCGCGCCGTCGGCGAGACCATGATCGTGCTGATGGCCACCGGTAACACGCCGGTGATGGAGATGAACCTGTTCGAAGGCCTGCGCACACTCGCGGCCAACGTCGCGGTGGAGATGCCCGAGTCGGAAGTCGGCGGCAGTCACTACCGCGTGCTGTTCCTCTCGGCGCTGGTGCTGCTGTTGTTCACGTTCGTCATGAACACCCTCGCCGAGCTGATTCGTCAGCGTCTGCGCAAGAAATACTCGTCGCTTTAAGAAAGGTAGAAGTCTGTGAAACAGAACTCCCTGAATGGATGGTTCAAGAGCGGCGCCCCCGGCGTCTGGATCAGCGGTGGCGCAGTGTCCATCGCGGTCATCATGACCATTGGTTTGCTGGCCGTGATTGCAGTGCGTGGCTTGGGCCACTTCTGGCCGGCCGACCTGATCCAGGCCAACTACGACGTGCCGGGCCAGGCCAACCATATCGTCATCGGCGAAGTGGTGCAGAAAGAAGAAGTGCCGCGCGAGCGCCTGAAAAGCGCGGGCCTGCCGGTGCCGGATGCGGGTCCGGAATTCATGACCCGCGAGCTGATCAAGGTCGGCAACCGCGACCTGAACGGCAATGACTTCACCTGGATTGTCGGCGAATGGCTCAAGGACCAGACCACGCCGGCGAACTTGATGACCATCGAGCGTCGTGAGTGGGGCAACTTCTACGGCACCCTGGTCAACGTCAAGCAGGATGGCAAGGTCATCGCCGAAGGCGACGCCGCGTGGCCGGAGCTGCAGGCGCGGGTCGACCGCGTCAACAAGCTCGCTGCCCAGCTCAAGACACTCGAAAAATCTGACATCGGCGCGATCAACGCCGGGCTTGAACGCATCCGCCTGCATGGCCGCAAACTGGAACTGGAAGGCAAGCTCGACGCCGCCGCCCAGGCCGACATGGACTCCGGTCGCGCCGAGCTGAATGCCCGTTACCAGGACATCGAAGCACGCCTGGCCGACCTGCACGCCCAGTTCAATCGCGATGCCCTGACGGCGCGTGATGCGAACGGCAAGGAAGTCGAAATCGGCATCGGCAAAGTCGTTCACGCCTACCAGCCGAACGCCATGGGTACACTGACCAAGATCGGCTTCTACTTCAGCAAGGTCTGGGAATTCCTCAGCGATGACCCCCGGGAAGCCAACACCGAGGGCGGGATTTTCCCGGCTATCTTCGGCACCGTGATGATGACCCTGATCATGGCGATGATCGTTACCCCGTTCGGCGTGCTGGCAGCCGTGTACCTGCGTGAATACGCCAAGCAGAACACCCTGACCCGCGTTATCCGGATCGCCGTGAACAACCTGGCCGGCGTACCGGCCATCGTCTACGGCGTGTTCGGCCTGGGCTTCTTCGTGTATGTACTGGGTGGCTCGGTTGACCGTCTGTTCTTCGCCGAAGCCCTGCCGGCCCCAACCTTCGGTACGCCGGGCCTGCTGTGGGCCTCGCTGACCCTGGCGCTGCTGGCGGTGCCGGTGGTGATCGTGGCCACCGAAGAAGGCCTGGCGCGGATTCCTCGCACTGTGCGCGAAGGGTCCCTGGCTCTCGGCGCGACCAAGGCGGAAACGCTGTGGAAGATCGTACTGCCGATGGCCAGCCCGGCGATGATGACCGGCATGATCCTCGCCGTGGCCCGTGCCGCCGGTGAAGTGGCGCCGCTGATGCTGGTGGGCGTGGTGAAACTGGCGCCGTCGCTGCCGCTGGATGGCAACTACCCCTACCTGCACCTGGACCAGAAGATCATGCACTTGGGCTTCCATATTTATGACGTCGGCTTCCAGAGCCCCAACGTCGAAGCCGCGCGGCCGCTGGTGTACGCCACCGCCTTGCTGCTGGTGCTGGTGATTGCCACGCTCAACTTGTCGGCGGTGTGGATTCGCAACCACCTGCGCGAAAAATACAAAGCGTTGGACAGCTAAAGCTATTAGCCACAAGCGGCAAGCTACGAGCCGCTTTTGCCCAAATCTTGCAGCTTGCAGCTAGAAGCTGGCAGCTACGAACGGAGTGAGACCATGCAACACGACACCCATTCCCACGGCATCAACATGTCTGCCCTGGGTCGCGACAAGCAGGGCCTGAACCTGGCCCAGGAAACCGTGGCCATTGAAGTGCCGGGCCTGAGCCTGTACTACGGTGAAAAGCAGGCGCTGTTCGACGTCAGCATGAACATCCCCAAGCAGCGCGTGACGGCCTTCATCGGCCCCTCGGGCTGCGGCAAGTCGACGTTGCTGCGCACCTTCAACCGCATGAACGACCTGGTCGACGGTTGCCGCGTGGACGGCGCCATCAACCTCTACGGCACCAATATCTACCGCAAGGGCGAAGACGTGGCCGAGCTGCGTCGCCGGGTGGGCATGGTGTTCCAGAAGCCCAACCCGTTCCCCAAGACCATCTACGAAAACGTGGTCTACGGCCTGCGCATCCAGGGCATCAACAAGAAGCGCATCCTCGACGAAGCGGTTGAGTGGGCCCTCAAGGGCGCGGCGCTGTGGGACGAGGTCAAGGACCGCCTGCACGACTCGGCACTCGGCTTGTCCGGTGGTCAGCAGCAGCGCCTGGTGATCGCCCGTACCATCGCGGTGGAACCGGAAGTGCTGCTGCTCGACGAGCCGTGCTCGGCACTCGACCCGATTTCGACGCTGAAAGTCGAAGAGCTGATCTACGAGCTCAAGTCCAAGTTCACCATCGTCATCGTGACCCACAACATGCAACAGGCGGCGCGGGTTTCCGACTACACCGCGTTCATGTACATGGGCAAGCTGGTGGAATTCGGCGACACCGATACGCTGTTCACCAATCCGGCGAAGAAGCAGACCGAAGACTACATTACCGGTCGTTATGGCTAGTAGCGGCAGTTGCAAGCCGCAGGTTTCAAGCGGCAAGTAAAAGCAGCTCAATGGAACGACACACATCAGCTTGCAGCTTGTAGCTTGCGGCTTACAGCTTTTGCGGAGCAAACGCATGATTAGCAAAGAAGGTCTTACCCACCACATCTCCGCGCAGTTCAACGCCGAGCTTGAGGAAGTGCGCAGCCACCTCCTGGCGATGGGCGGGCTGGTGGAGAAGCAAGTCAACGACGCAGTCACCGCGCTGATCGAGGCTGACTCGGGCCTGGCCCAGCAAGTGCGCGAGATCGACGACCAGATCAACCAGATGGAACGCAACATCGACGAAGAATGCCTGCGCATTCTGGCCCGTCGCCAGCCGGCGGCGTCCGACCTGCGTTTGATCATCAGCATTTCCAAGTCGGTGATCGACCTGGAGCGCATCGGCGACGAAGCCACCAAGATCGCCCGTCGTGCTATCCAGCTGTGCGAAGAGGGCGAAGCGCCACGCGGCTACGTGGAAGTGCGCCACATTGGCGACCAGGTGCGCAACATGGTGCGCGATGCCCTCGACGCATTCGCCCGCTTCGACGCCGAGCTGGCGTTGTCGGTGGCCCAGTACGACAAGATCATCGACCGCGAATACAAGACCGCGCTGCGCGAGCTGGCCACCTACATGATGGAAGACCCACGCTCTATCTCGCGGGTCTTGAGCATCATCTGGGTCCTGCGTTCGCTGGAGCGCATCGGCGACCACGCGCGCAATATCTCCGAGCTGGTGATTTACCTGGTTCGCGGGACCGACGTGCGGCACATGGGCCTCAAGCGCATGAAGGCTGAAGTTGAAGGGTCAGCCGATCTAATCCCTAATGTTCCGGGCGAAACTGACGATAAGTAAGGTTGCCCGAGAAATTAACGCCCGGCCCTTGGCCGGGCGTTTTTGTTTGTGGCAGCTGGATTTTTTGCGCGTCGGGTCAAAGAAAGTCCCGCCGTGACTACAGAGTTTTGGCAAAATGCCATCAGTCAGGCGTTCTGCGTGCCGCGGTTTTTATAGGAAATAGGGTCGATGAGTAAAGTCAGTGTATTGGTGGTGGATGACGCCTCGTTTATTCGCGACCTGGTGAAGAAGTGCCTGCGCAACTACTTCCCCGGGATCAAGATCGAAGATGCGGTGAACGGCAAAAAGGCCCAGGCCATCCTGATGCGCGAGACCTTCGACCTGGTGCTGTGCGACTGGGAAATGCCCGAGATGTCCGGGCTTGAGCTACTGACCTGGTGCCGTGAGCAAGCGCACCTCAAGGCCATGCCGTTCGTGATGGTGACCAGCCGCGGCGACAAGGAAAACGTGGTCCAGGCCATCCAGGCCGGGGTTTCCGGCTATGTCAGCAAACCGTTCACCAACGAGCAGTTGTTGAACAAGGTCAAGCAGGCCCTGCACAAGATCGGGCGTCTCGATGCACTGATCGCCAGTGCGCCGACCAAGATGAACTCGGCCTTTGGCAACGACTCCCTCAGCGCCCTGACCGGCGGCAAGCCCGAAGCCGTGCGCGCGGCCCCGGTTGCAGCGGCTGCCCCGGCGCCCAGCAAAGGCCTGCTCAACAGCCCACCGGTGCAAGCGCCCGCCGCCTCGCCGGCGGGTGGTCGTGGCCAGGGCCAATTGCGCCTGTCCAGTGGCAACCAGCAATGTGTGATCAAGGCGCTGAGCATCAAGGAAGCGCTGCTGGTGGTGCGTCGCGGTGAAGTGCTGCCGCAGGTGTTGGAAAGTGCCGTGCTCGACCTTGAGCAAGGCGACAACGCTGAAATCGCCCGCCTCAATGGCTACCTGCACGCCGTCGTCGCCTTCGAACCCAAGCCTGATAGCGACTGGCTGCAACTGACCTTCCGGTTTATCGACCAGGACGCGCAGAAGCTCGATTACATCTCCCGCCTGATCGCCCGCGGCACCGCGCAGAAGCACTTCGTGCCGGGTGCGTGACCACCTGAATGCCGGAGTCGATCGGTTGTCTGATTCGCGCTCGATGCCCGACGGACAGCCGGTTTTCAGTTGGCGCTCTTGCAGGCTGCACTAAGACTTCGGATCAGCCAGCCCCGTCTTAACCACGTCCTCACTGGCAAGATCGACAAACTGTCTCTGGATGCGCGGGTCATTTTGTCGGCGGCGGCCCGGATAAACGTGGGTATCGGTTTCAACGGACTGCCAGCCTAAAGCTGTCATCAAGCCTTGCTAGCCTGCCGTTCAGTCATCCTGGCAGGTTTGCGTCATGCTCCTTCGCCTATTGCTGTTCTGCATGCTGGCCACGGTCGCCACCTCGACCCTGGCCATGACCCTCTATCAATCCACCGATGCCAATGGCGCGGTGTTTTTCAGCGATCGACATACACCGGGGTCCCAGGCGTTCGTGATCCAGGAACGCAGGGTCGAGCCTGTGCGAAGGCCGCTGTTGCAAAGGCCACGCGCAGTTTACCCACGACCAGCCTACCGCTACCCCTTGCCCTGGCGTGGCGGTCCGTTCCGCCTGACCCAAGGCCCCAACGGCGGCTTCAGCCACACCGACGCCAAGAGCCGCTACGCCATGGACATCGCCATGCCCGAAGGCACGCCAATCATTGCGGCGCGTAGCGGTACGGTAGTGAAGACCGAGAACAGCCAGATCGGGCGCGGTAACGATGCGTCCGGCAATTTCGTGCGCGTGCAGCACGATGACGGCACCCAGGGCGTGTACCTGCACCTCAAGCAAGGGTCGGTCAGCGTGCGGGTGGGGCAGCGTGTCGCGGTGGGAAGCCTGCTGGCGCTGTCGGGCAATACCGGCAACAGCAGCGGCCCGCATCTGCACTTCGTGGTGCAGCAGGGCACCGAGGCCGGGCTGGTGTCGATCCCGTATGAGTTCAACCAGCCCGTCGGTACATTGCCCAACTTCGCAGCGGGACTGTAGGAGCCGGGCTCCTACAGGGGTTTGGGGGGCTCAGTCCAGCAGCAGGACTTTGGCCAAGACGATCTTCGGCCCTTTCATCTTCTTGATGATGATCCGCAGGCCTTCAACCTCCAGCACTTCTTCCTCTTCCGGCACCCGCTTGAGGGTGTCGTAGATCAGCCCGGCGAGGGTTTCGGCTTCGATGTGGTCGAGGTCGACACCCAGCAGGCGCTCGACCTTGAACAACGGCGTGTCGCCACGCACCAGCAGTTTGCCGGGCTGGTAGGCGAGGATGCCGCGCTCGGCCTTGCGGTGTTCGTCCTGGATATCGCCGACCAGCACCTCAAGCACGTCCTCCATGGTCAGGTAGCCGATGATCTTGCCATCGGCTTCTTCGACCAGGGCGAAGTGCGCGCCGCCTTTGCGGAACTGCTCCAGCAGTTGCGACAGCGGCATGTGCCGCGACACACGCTCCAGCGGACGAGTCAACTCGGCCAGGTTGAACGATTCGGGAATGTGGTCCAAGGCTGCCAGCTCGAGCAGCAGGTCCTTGATGTGCAGCAGGCCCACGAACTCATTGCGCACCGCGTCATACACCGGGTAGCGGCTGAATTTGTGGCGACGGAACAGCGCGAGGATTTCCTTCAACGGCGCGTTGAAGTCCAGGGTGACCAGGTCTTCCCGGGAGTTGGCCCAGTCGACTACTTCGAGTTCGCCCATTTCGACGGCCGAGGCCAGCACGCGCATGCCTTGGTCGCTCGGGTCCTGGCCACGGCTGGAGTGCAGGATCAGCTTGAGTTCTTCGCGGCTGTAATGGTGTTCGTGATGCGGGCCGGGCTCGCCTTGGCCGGCGATGCGCAGGATGGCGTTGGCGCTGGCGTTGAGCAGGTAGATGGCCGGGTACATGGCCCAGTAGAACAGGTACAGCGGCACTGCCGTCCACAGCGACAGCAGCTCGGGCTTGCGAATCGCCCAGGACTTGGGCGCCAGCTCACCGACCACGATGTGCAGGTAGGAAATCACGAAGAAGGCGGCAAAGAACGACACGCCCTTGATCACTTCCGGCGACTCGACGCCCACGGCGCCCAGCAGCGGCTCGAGGATATGTGCAAAGGCCGGCTCACCGACCCAGCCCAGGCCCAGGGAGGCGAGGGTGATACCCAGCTGGCAGGCCGACAGGTAGGCGTCGAGCTGGCTGTGCACGGTGCGCAGGATCTGCCCGCGCCAGCCGTTCTTGTGGGCGATGGCCTCGACCCGGGTGGCGCGCAGTTTGACCATGGCAAACTCCGCCGCAACGAAGAAACCGTTGAGCAGTACCAGGATCAGTGCAAAAAGAATCATGCCGAAGTCGGCGAAGAGTGTAGCGAGGGTGATACCAGGGGAAGGGTCCATGATGGGGTTTTGCAGGTTCCGTGTGTTCAATTAGGGGTGGCAGGTGGGCCTGAAAGACAGGCGCAAGTCGGCCAATGTAGCGGCTGACGGGGCGCTTGCCTAGTGCCCACTGCCCGGCGGGACTTGGAATGCCCTTTCCACAACAACACAAATCCAACGTGGGAGCGGGCTTGCTCGCGAATGCAGTGGGTCAGTCAACCCATGTGTAGCTGACCGACCGCATTCGCGAGCAAGCCCGCTCCCACATTTAGGGGGGTGTCGTTTTCAAGTTACTCATCTGTTCCAACCTCCCGCGAACGGGTTACCTGCGCCGGCGGAAAATGGCAGGTGAACGTACTGCCATGGCCCAGCACGCTGCTGATTTCCAGGCGCGCACGGTGGCGCAGCAGCACGTGCTTGACGATCGCCAGGCCAAGCCCGGTGCCGCCGGTGTTGGAGTTGCGGCTGGAGTCGACGCGGTAGAAACGTTCGGTCAGGCGCGGCAGGTGCTTGGCGTCGATGCCGATGCCGGAGTCCTGCACGCTCAAGTGCGCGCCGTGCTCGTCGGCCCACCAGCGGATGCGGATATTGCCCTTGTCCTGGGTGTACTTCACGGCGTTGAACACCAGGTTGGAAAACGCGCTGCGCAATTCGCCTTCGCTGCCCTTGAGCAGCACGGCCGGGTCGGCTTCCAGGGTGATCTGCTGCCCGCGTTGGCCGGAGAGCGCCTGGGCGTCATTCTTGATGGTCTGCAACAGGCTCTGCACGGCCACCGGATGGTTATCCGAGGGGTAGTCGGTGGCTTCGAGCTTGGCCAGCAACAGCAGGTCGTTGAGCAGCGTCTGCATGCGTGAACCCTGCTGCTGCATCTGCTGCAGGGCACGGCTCCAGCGCGGGTTGATCTCGTCGACATTGTCCAGCAGCGTCTCCAGGTACCCGCAGATCACCGTCAAGGGCGTGCGCAGTTCGTGGGAGACGTTGGCGACGAAGTCTTTGCGCATCTGTTCCAACTGGTGGATACGCGTCACGTCGCGCACCAGCATCAAGTGCTCGTTGTTGCCGTAGCGCGTCAGGTACAACTGGATCCGTACGCGGTCATTGGTGGGCGAGGGGATTTCCAGGGCTTCTTCGTAGTTTTCCTGCTCGAAGTACTCCTTGAAGCGCGGGTGACGCACCAGGTTGGTCACCGGCTGGCCGCTGTCCTGGGGCGTCTTGAGGCCCAGCAGGGTTTCGGCGGCGCGGTTCCACCATTCCAGGTTGCCGTCGCTGTCGAGCATGATCACCGCGTCTTTGAGCGCGGCGGTGGACTCCTGCACCCGGTCGATCACCGCTTGCAGGCGCCCGCGCACCCGTTGGTCGCGGCGTTGCAGGTGGTAGATGCTGTCGAACACCTCGCCCCACAAGCCGTAGCCGTCGGGTGGCGCTTCGTCGGGTTTGTGCTGGCGCAGCCATTCATGCAGGCGCAGCAATTGCTTGAGGGTCCAGCCCAGGTACAAGGCAATGCCGACTGCCAGGCTCCAGCCGTAATAACCACTCACCAGGCCCACCAACAGGCAGCCGGTGATCAGCAAAAGCATGTGACGGATCAGGGTGCCATGCCAGTTTTGGTTCACAATCGGTCCTTCGCACAGTGAAAAGTTTCAAGCTGCAAGCTTCAAGTCAGAGCAGATCAGCTTCTACTTGCCGCTTGTAGCTGAGAGCTTGCAGCTGCTTTCAACCCTTGGTGGAAAACCGATAACCGGTGCCGCGCACGGTTTGTACCAGATTCTCGTAGGCATCGCCCAAGGCTTTGCGCAGGCGGCGGATATGCACGTCCACAGTGCGCTCTTCGACATACACGTTGCCGCCCCACACCTGGTCGAGCAACTGGCCACGGGTGTAGGCACGCTCCTGGTGGGTCATGAAGAATTGCAGCAGGCGGTATTCAGTCGGACCCATCTCGGCTGGCTTGCCGTCGATGGTCACGCGGTGGCTGATCGGGTCCAGCAGCAGGCCGCCGACTTCGATCGGTGCTTCACCATCGGTAGGGCCGGCGCGCCGCAGTACGGCTTTGAGGCGAGCGACCAGTTCGCGGGGGGAAAACGGCTTGGTGATGTAGTCGTCGGCGCCGACTTCCAGGCCCTGGATCTTGTTGTCTTCCTCGCCCTTGGCCGTGAGCATGATGATCGGGATGTCCCCGGTCAGCTCATCGCGCTTGAGGCGGCGGGCCAGTTCGATACCGGAGGTGCCGGGCAGCATCCAGTCCAGCAGGATCAGGTCCGGCTTGCGGTCGACGATAATGGCATGGGCCTGCTGGGAGTTCTCCGCCTCCAGGCAGTCATAGCCGGCCATTTCCAACGCAACGGCGATCATCTCGCGAATGGGCGCTTCGTCGTCAACGATCAGAATGCTCCTGCCAACCATGCCTAAAATCCTCTTGTCATTTAACTGTCTTGCGCCGCATTAGATAACGGAATTATTGCAGTCGTGTGACAGTAATTTAGTCGCTTGGGCAATTCGCGCCTCTCTGGACTACGCTTTGGGTCCGAATCCTTACAACCAAAAAAGGAAGGTTCCGATGACTTACAGCACAATTTCCTGGAAAGCCCTGCTGGTCACGGCGGCGTTGACGCTGCCGACCCTGGCATTCGCGGCGGAGCCGGCGATGACTAAAGACGGGATGCTTGTCGACCACAAGGGCTTGACCCTCTACACCTTCGACAAGGATGCCGACGGCAAATCCGTGTGCAAGGATCAATGCGCGACCAACTGGCCGCCGCTGAAGGCGGATTCCACCGACAAGTCGACCGGCGATTGGACGGTCATCACCCGTGACGACCAGACCAGCCAATGGGCCTACAAAGGCAAGCCGGTCTACACCTACAAGGATGACAAAAAGGCTGGTGACAAGACCGGTGATGGCAAGGGCGGCGCGTGGCACATCATCAAGCCGTAAGGTAATCCTGTCGCGGGCGGGCCTGTTGTGGTGAGCGGGCTTGCCCCGCGTTGGGCTGCGCAGCAGCCCCAGTAGAAACTACTGCGGTATTTCAGGAATAACGCGTCGCCAGGTTTTGGGGGGGCTTCGCACCCCAACGCGGGGCAAGCCCGCTCGCCACATCAAGCTCCATCGCCCTGACAGCCCGGCTCACCGCAATGCGTAATCCGCCACAATCCCGACAAATATCGCCAACCCGGCCCAGTGGTTGTGCAAGAACGCCTTGAAGCATTTGAGGCGGTCCCTGTCGCGGGTGTACCAGAACTCCCAGGCAAAACAGCCTGCCGCCGCCAACAATCCCAAGTGGAACCAGCCACCCAGCTCAAACCTTGCGCCGGCGAGCAACAGGCACACCAGTGCCAGGCCCTGCAGGGTCAGGATGATCACGCGGTCCGCATCGCCAAACAGAATGGCGGTGGATTTCACGCCGATCTTCAAGTCGTCGTCACGGTCCGTCATTGCGTAATAGGTGTCGTAACCCACCGTCCACAGCAGGTTGGCGATATACAGCAGCCACGCAGTGGCCGGCAGGTGGCCGGTCTCGGCGGTGAACGCCATCGGCATGCCCCAGGAAAACGCCGCGCCCAGCACCACCTGCGGGTAATAGGTGTAGCGCTTCATGAACGGGTAGCTCGCCGCCAAGGCCAGGCCGCCCAGGGACAGCAGGATGGTGGTGGCGTTGGTCAGCAGTACCAGCAGGAAACTGATGCCCATCAGCACCGCGAAAAACACCAGCGCCTCTTTCGAGCTGATCTTGCCGCTGACCAGCGGGCGTTGCTCGGTGCGCTTCACATGGCCGTCGACCTTGCGGTCGGCCCAGTCATTGATCACGCAGCCGCCGGCCCGGGTCAGCACCACGCCCAGCACGAAAATCACGATATTGCCCAAGGACGGCGAGCCCTTGCCGGCGATCCACAGCGCCCACAGTGTCGGCCACAGCAGCAGGTAGATGCCGATGGGCTTGTCCATGCGCGTCAACTGAATGAAATCCCAGGCCCTGGGGTTCAGGCGGTTCAGGGACTTGAGCAGACGTTGGTACATCAGCAGTTCTCCGGATGATCATGCAGCGCCTGCCAGAAGCTCGGCAGGAAGATTTCCGCCACCAACACGCTCAGCGGCCCGCGATCAAAGCGCGAGCGACGTGCCCACAGCCCGTCGACCTGGTCCGCGGTGGGCAGCCATGGGCGAGGGTAGCGGCATACTTCGATGGCCTGGCGGGTGAACGCATGGTCGCAGAACAACAGTTCGCCGAGCGAACGGCTGCCGAGTTCGTCCATGTGCAGCCCGTCGCCCTGCAGTGCGCTGCGGGCCGCGACGCTGCGGGCGAACACCCACGGCTGGCCGTGCCCGCGCAAATACACTTCGCGTACCCAGCCGATCGTGGCCGGGGCCAGGCCCAATGCGGCACATTCATCGTCGCGCAGCGGCTGCCAGCCTTCGAACAGCGGCGTCACGCTGAAGCCGTCGTCGGACAGCCACGTCAGCCGGCGCGTGAGCGAGCCTTCGTCGAACAGCCAATCGAGGGTCAAGGGTGCAGGCGCTGGGACCAGAAGGCTCTGGGTCAGCCATTGGCAAGCATCGGGAAGGGCGATTGAGTGCGGCACAGTGAGTCAGTATTGGCAGCAAAAGAGGCGGCGAGCTTACCATGGCATCCTGAGCTTTTGCCGGGCGGAACCCGCCGTTTGCGTCGATCATGCTTGCATCTGCCGGCCCCGATCAGTACAAAACGCCCTGAGCCGCACGGCAACGTTGGTCTATCGACCGTCGGCCAAGATGCCTGGACCCTGAGGAAGCAAGTAATGAAGAAGTGGCAATGTGTAGTCTGCGGCCTGATCTATGACGAGAAAGACGGCTGGCCGGATGACGGAATTCTGCCTGGCACCCGTTGGGAAGACGTCCCGGAAGATTGGCTGTGCCCGGACTGCGGCGTGGGCAAGATGGATTTCGAAATGATCGAAATCGGCTGATCTGAACATTTAAGAAACGTACTACAAGGAGAAAGGAATGAACGCACCTGTCGTGATCATCGGCACAGGATTGGCCGGTTACAACGTGGCCCGGGAGTTTCGCAAGCTCGACAGCGAGACCCCGTTGCTGCTGATCACTGCGGATGACGGCCGCTCCTACTCCAAGCCCATGCTCTCCACCGGCTTTGGCAAGAACAAGGAAGCCGATGGCCTGAGCATGGCCGAACCGGGTGCCATGGCCGAACAACTCAAGGCCGAGGTGCGCACTCACACCCGCGTCAGCGGCATCGACCCCGGCCACAAGCGCCTGTGGATCGGCGAGGAAGCCGTGGCCTATCGCGACCTGATCCTGGCCTGGGGCGCCGAAACCGTGCGCGTGCCGGTCGAAGGCGATGCGGGCGAGCTGGTGTTCCCGATCAACGACCTCGAGGACTACGCGCGCTTTCGGGCTGCCGCTGCCGGCAAGCGCCGCGTGCTGCTGCTTGGCGCCGGGTTGATCGGTTGCGAATTCGCCAACGACCTGATCCTTGGCGGCTATGAAATCGACCTGGTGGCGCCGTGCGAGCAAGTCATGCCGACCTTGCTGCACCCGGCGGCAGCCGCGGCCGTGCAGGCCGGGCTCGAGAGCCTGGGCGCACGCTTCCATCTCGGCCCGGTGCTCAATCGCCTGCAGCGCAGCGCGGACGGCCTGGAAGCGCACCTGTCCGACGGTGAAGTGATCCACTGCGACCTGGTGGTCTCGGCCATCGGCCTGCGCCCGCGCGTCGACCTGGCGGCGGCTGCCGGCTTGCAGATCAATCGCGGGATCATGGTCGACCGCCACCTCAAGACCTCCCACGCCAATATCTACGCCTTGGGCGACTGCGCCGAAGTCGACGGTCTCAACCTGCTGTACGTGATGCCACTGATGAGCTGCGCCCGTGCCCTGGCCCAGACCCTGGCCGGCAACGCCACGGCGGTCAGCTACGGCCCGATGCCGGTCACCGTCAAGACGCCGGTCTGCCCGCTGGTGGTGTCGCCACCGCCACGCGGCACCGAAGGCGTGTGGAGCGTTGAAGGGCAGGGGGCCGACATCAAGGCCTTGTGCCGCGACGCCAGTGGCCGCCTGCTGGGTTATGCCCTGACCGGCAGCGCCGTGATGGACAAACTGGCCCTCAACAAAGAACTTCCGCCTTTGCTGGCGTAAATACCGGTCGTTCTGTCGGAATAAGCACGTTTTTGTGCCCAGAAAGGTCGCCGCGAGACTGGCGGAGCGTGCGAGGGCATGCCATCCTCACTCCCGTCTGCCGCAGAGTAGAGCCTGCGGCGCCTTGGGCGCTGCTCCAGAAGAGAGCAGCACGGACATAACAACAAAAAACCGTCAAAGAGGCTTCACTTATGCGTAAACCAGAACTCGCAGCCGCTATTGCAGAAAAAGCAGACCTGACCAAAGAACAGGCCAACCGCGTACTCAACGCCGTACTCGAAGAAATCACCGGCGCGCTGCATCGCAAGGACAGCGTCACCCTGGTTGGCTTCGGCACCTTCCTGCAACGCCACCGCGGCGCCCGCACCGGCAAGAACCCGCAAACCGGTGAGCCGGTGAAGATCAAGGCGAGCAACACCGTTGCGTTCAAGCCGGGCAAGTCGCTCAAAGACAGCGTCAACCCGTAATAGCGATACCGTCTCGTAGGGAGGCGGGGCGGTAAAAAAGATGGGCACGCCGACTGGGTCGGGTGCCCATTTTTTATTGGATTAAACAAGACGGTAATGCAATCTGCCCCGTCCGCCTTGTCATAGACAGCTTTTTATCTGGAGCTTTCTGATGAGTCTTCATTTGAATGGCGTGAGCTTTTCTAATCCGATCTTGCCAATGATTTCATTGATTCTGGCGACGTTTTCTTCGATATCGGCTTTTATCTTTTCGCGCGGGTAATGTTCGGGTTTATCAAAGAACTGAATTTTTAACAGGCTCATCAGGTAAGTGACACGTTGATTGCCCTCTGTCACAAAGTCGCCTTCGTTCTCCGCGTCCTGGATTTTGTCCAGGCTCAAGGTCTCGCCTCTTACAAAGCGTTCATGGGTGTTGCGCTTCACCGTGACTTGCAGCTCGTTTCCGGTGTTCAGCGCCGCCAATACACGAGCAAGCGCATCCGCGTACACGGGCTCATCACCGCGCTCCCTCGCCAGGGCGCCGTTGAGTACCAGTGACGCCTCGATCCAGACCCAATAGTCATAGTTATTTTCAAAAGGGATTTTGCTCAGCGGTGCAGTGAGCTGCTCGGCCAGGTCTTTTTCATTGATGACGTACAACAGGTAAGCCAGACGGGTCAGCGATTCGATACGTGACTTCTGGGTTTTATTGTATTCGGCTGCCACTTTCGACACGCGGTCTGCCAATGGGCCGCTGGCAGCAGAGAGTGAATCAAGTGCTTCTGTGATCTGCATGGAAATCTCCAATCGGTTACTTCACGACTATTTTTACTCGGGTCCCGTCGTCATAGCCGCTCAGGGCATGCGCGATCGAGGAGCCTGCGCCTCGGTTGTCGCTAGGGTCGATGTACCTGACGCTAGCCCCTTTGCCACCTTCTGTCTGCCGCAGAGTAGAGCCTGCGGCGCCTTGGGCGCTGCTCCAGAAGAGAGCAGCACGGACATGAAAAACCCGTCAAAGAGGCTTCACTTATGCGTAAACCAGACCTCGCAGCCGCTATTGCAGAAAAAGCAGACCTGACCAAAGAACAGGCCAACCGCGTACTCAACGCCGTGCTCGAAGAAATCACCGGCGCGCTGCATCGCAAGGACAACGTCACCCTGGTTGGCTTCGGCACCTTCCTGCAACGCCACCGCGGCGCCCGCACCGGCAAGAACCCGCAAACCGGTGAGCCGGTGAAGATCAAGGCGAGCAACACCGCTGCGTTCAAGCCGGGCAAGTCGCTCAAAGACAGCGTCAACCCGTAATAGCGATACCGTCTCGTAGGGAGGCGGGGCGGTAAAAAAGATGGGCACGCCGACTGCGTCGGGTGCCCATTTTTTGTAGGCTGGAGAATGTAAAGGTCCAGTAGTAGGCACCCCGGTTATAGCTCCCCCCAAGGATCGAATTTATAACTGGCATCCAACGGTATGAACTCAAGCCCAAAGAGCGCCTTGGATTCGAACATCGCCTTGAACTCAGCGGAGCAGACGGTTTCGTTAATATCCGTGCATAGAAACAAGTGTTGATGAATACCTGGTTTTATTTTGAATGATTCGATGGATTCAAAAACTATTGCGGGTACATCACTTTCTTCTGGAGTCTTGAGTTTGCCGGTGTATTTATCGCGGTCGATGGTAAATATCGAATGCTCAAGGTCAAGCAGGCTGAGTCGGGTGGTCGGAACAAACAGGTTGTAGTGCTTTTCGGGTGCCTTTTTGCCTTTTAATTCTATCTCGACCGTGCGCGTGATATGAGGAACCTCAAGTGTTTCGCAGATGTTCAAGACTGCATCTGTCGCCAGCAACTCCTCAATCATGAGGTCCGCCTTCAACTCCTTGATCTTGGCTTTGACTTTATAAGCGCTAGCAAACTCACGTTCATCCGGTGTTTCTGAAGGGTAATGAAACTCCGGAACGGGAGGGATCCAGTCCGACTCAAAGAAACTGGGAGCATCCGCCCCGTTGGTGTGGTAATTCACGATGAAGAAATCAGCGCTGGCGCCGGTCATAAAAGTCGTCCTGTCACTGCATCAGTTTTGAAGAGGCCATTCTGCAGCCCGCCGCTCGCCCATTTCTGGATGTTCGAGACTTCCAGTGCAAGGTCCATGTCAGATAGCCCGGCTTGTTGTTTGTTCAAACCCCTGAGTCTATCCCTGACGGCATCGGTGTAATTGTTATGGTTCGACCAATGCCCAGGAAGCTGCGTTTTAGCGGCGAGGTCCTTTGATCCTGGCAGGAAAACACCATTGGAGGCGCCATCTGGGTCCCAACCTATCTTTTTCAGCCTGGAGAACATTTTGCCGAACTCTTTGTGCTTGATCAGCTCTTCGGGTATCAAGTGATGGTTGGCCATACCGTCACCTTTGCGAGCCCCCATATTTTTGCCCAGCTTCGTCGAGCACCAGCCTAGTGGGTCACTCCAGCCCAGAGGATTGGTGGCGTACTGGTAGAGGTTAATGCCGCCCAGTAATCCAACCGGGTCTTCTGTGGTGAATCTGCCGACATCGGGGTCATAAAAGCGGAACGTGTTGTAGTGCAGTCCGGTTTCCCGGTCGAGATACTGGCCTTGGAAGCGAATATTCTGATCTTCCAGATAATAGGGCTCGCGTTCTTCACTCACGGTATTGCCCCATACCTGATAGATCGCTTTCCAGACGATGCTGCCATCGCTCTCGGTCAATTGCTCAGGCAAGCCATTGAGGTCGTTGTGGTAATAACGGATCTTTTTGTGCGCGCCCAGTCCATCGACTCGCGCCAAAGGCTCGTGTCCTTGATTGAGATATACATAGAGGCTACTGCGCCCATTTTGTCGCTCTGAGAGCAGCCGCAGACCGTCCCAGGTGAAGCTGACTTGGCTCAAGGTATAACCATTGCGATCTTGTTCGGTTTTTTCAATACGCCGGTCTAGCGGGTCGTAGGCCATCCGAACCACATGGCCCTTTTCATTGCGTACTTCTATCAGGCGGCTTTCGGCGTCATAGCTGAATCTTTGTACACCGTATCGTCCGCTACGCTTTTCGATTATTCGGCCGAAGCCGTCATAGCGATAACGCTTGTCTTGAAAGCTGACCAATCTGTTGTGGAGCACCTTTTCCTGGCTTGAATGGGCGCTGTCGAGCAAGTTGGCTGCTGCGTCATAGGCAAAGGTCTCACGGGTGCCGTACAAAGGGTCTTGGCTCGCGATAAGGCGGTCAGTTGCGTCGTAATGAAACAGTTTTTGATGGCGTACAGAGGGCCTCTGGTCCAGCTTTCCGATCAAATTGTCAGCAGGGTCGTAGTCAAACTGTCTTTGCGTATCGGGTGGCAACAAGACGGGCTGGCTGTCATGACGGCGTGTGCGAGCACGTAAGCGGCCCACAGGATCGTAGTCGCTGTGCGTACTGAGCTGGCCCTGAGTGCGCAATACTTCACGATGGAGTCGGTCACGCTCGAAGTCACTGATCAACTCGCCGTCAAGATTGATCTGGTGCAAATGACCGCTGCCGTAGTAGAGGCGGTTGAGCCAGCGGCCATCAGGCAACTGGGTTTGTATCAGATTGCCGAGTTCATCATAGCGATGGTGAAGACTGCCAGAGGCACTGTGTTCCTCAAGCAGATGGCCGAGCGCGTTGTAGGCAAAACCAAGGCTCTGTTCAACGCCCGACGCATCCTTGAACGTGACGGCGCTGAGTTGGCTCAGTGGGTCGTACTGGTATTCGGTGCGGCCGTCATCTGTGACTTTTGCGATTAACCGGCCAACAGCGTCGCGTTCCAATTGGTGAATGATCGGTGCTTCAGGTGCTTGGGCGACAATTGCGAGCCCGGTGCCATAAGGCGCTGGCGTGGATGTCACTCGGATCAGGTTGTCCAGCCCATCGTAGGCGTAGGATTTTGTGCCACCGTCGAGGCCTTGTTGTTGGATCATCCGATCGCACGCATCCCAGGTGAACCGATAGCGCTCACCATTTTCGTTGCTCAACGACTGTAGCCGGCCGAACGTGTCGTAGCCCAGGCTAACTTGGCGACCCTGTGCATCAGTACGTAGGCAGACCTGGCCCCTACGATTGTGTTGGTAAAGGGTACTGTGCCCGGCAGGGTCTGTATGACCCAACAGTAGGCCGGAACTGTCGCGCTGAAAATATTCGGTTCGCCCGTCCGGAAATTGCTTGCTGATCAGCCGACCCTGGCGGTCATGCTTGAACTGCGTCCGTTCGCCCATTGCATTGGTGATCACCTGCAAGTACCCATGTCGGTCGTAGCCAAAGCGAGTCGGGAATCCCGAGCAATCCAAGTGGTCGGTCAGTTGCCCGAGCGTATTCCATTTCAACTGTTTGCTTTTGCCGGTCGCATCAGTGACCTCCACCACCAGGCCTTGTGCGTTGTAGCGATACCGGGTCGTATGACCCAGCGGGTCGGTCTCGGCGACACAGTTACCGCGCTGATCATAGCGATACTGCCAGGTGTTGCCGGCGGCGTCGGTTTGTGTGCGCGGCAGCGACCAATGCTCCAGCCAACGCGTGGATACGCTACGCCCGAGTGGATCCGTCTCAGCCGTGAGGTTGCCGGACTCATCGTAGCTGTATTGGTAGCGCCCCCCTTGAGGGTCCGTGGCGCTCAGTAACTGACGCTCGTCGTTCCACTCAAAAAGCCAGGTTTTATCCAGATTGTCGGTGAACGCGATTATCTGATGCTGTGCATTCCACTGACGAGTACTGATACGTTGCAGGCTGTCTGTGACGCGTGTGATGCCCTTTTGCAAGTCATAATCGAATTGGTAGGCGTCGCCCTCGTCAGTCCAGTGCCGTACCACTCGCCATTCAGTGTTGTCGACGAGCCCCCACTCATAAAAGCAGCGCAGGCCGGTAGGCAGCTGGTGTTCAATCATCCTGCGCCCGGCGTCGTAGGCAAAGCGGCGCTGAACCTCGCCGGACGCGTTGCTCACTTGCACCAATTCACCTATCGCGTCGTAGCGGTAGCTGACGAGGACCTCGCGCGACTGGTCGGTGTACAGGCGTTCGATTCGCTCCAGGCGACTCTGGGCGTAAACCAGCTCAACCTGGACCTGACTTGATGTGTCCACGAGGCGCGCAATGCGACCATCCTCGTGGTAGCCAACGAAAATCCGGTTGTCATTGCGATCCCCCAACTGACTCAACCGAAGGTGCGTGGTCGAACCTGGCGTGAGATCGAACAGGCGATACAATCCGTCATCGCTCTCGATCAATAACTGACCGTTGTGATGACGCCTGAAGCTAAGCACTTCTGCAGGGCTGAACATTGCGCTGCCTGGCGCAAGCGAGCCCAGGCTGATACGCCGTCCTTGCTCATCTGTGTAGATCAGCTCCTCGCCGCCTTCAGGGTGCATCAAAATTTCGACGCTCACCTCATAGGCAACGCTCCAGCCCGCGCCGAAGAGCCCTGTCTTGCGCATATCGTGGCTGTTATAGACGCGCTGCCAGGCCATGGGTAACGCACCTGGCAGTACAAAATCCAGTTCATTCTGGCCGCCCAGTATTTTGGCGCCTGTCGCGGCATGCACAGGGTTAAGTGAAGACATTGCGGCGTTAGTCATGGCGCCGATGGCCTGGCTTACGGCAAAGGAACTGACACCGCCGAGCAACATGCACGGCAAATTACTCAGCGTCTTGCCCTTGGCTCCTTTAAGCATCATCAATGCTTCAATTGCCAACCCCACTCCTGGGGTTTTCCCGCTGCGGATCTCCTGCACCACCACCGTGCCGCCGCCAATCGTGACATTCGGCGAGATCAGCCCCGACGACACCACAGTCGCCTCGCACATGCTGCGATCACCGCTGCGCACGGCGGGTTGCCCATTGATGGTGACCTTGTCCGAACCCTCGGCCAGGAGCTGCGGCGGCATCGGTGGGTGGCGGGCACACAGGACCATGTCGGTAAGCGCCGGTACCACGCCCGGTGCAGGCGTGGCGACGGTGGGCCGCCATAGCTGGGAGAAGAAACCCTCGGCCATGTCAAGGAAGCCAGGCTCGGGTTGTGGCTCGGGGTCGGGCTCAGGCGGTGCCTGCTCAAGCTCCGTGCCTGCGGGAGCCACGTGCGAGGCGATCGACCCTGCAGCACGCGCAGCCGGAATGCTGTTGACGAAAGTGTCGGTCGAACCCACCGCAATCGTGGCTTCCACCACGGGCGGGAACAGCGCGTTGGCGAAACTCTCGCACATCTTACTGAGGCCCTTGTCGGCCCCTGTCTTGCTCATGGCCATACCGACCACGATGCCCACCACTGCACCGAGGATGCAGCCACCGATACCTGCGGTGGCGACGGTGACGCCAATCGCCGCCGCCACCGCCGCAGTCGCCAGTGCCGTGATCGCCACGTTGGCCGCCACCTCCAGCACCCCACCCAGGATATCGGCCATCATCGAGGTGTGGGTCAGCGCATCGCCCATCCGGGCCGCCCATAACGCGTCAGACATGCAGGCAACTCATCAGGAAACAGCGTCGAACGACAGCGAGTTTTTGATCAATGCCCAGTGCGCCGCCTCGGCATCCCCAAGCGTGTCTGCCTTCACATAACTCAAGGCGAGCATCTTGCGCGTGCCCGGTATCACCAATGCCAGCTGATACTGGAAAACCTTGTCATTGCCCTTGTTGAACTGGCTGCGCAGCTCGATGCCTTGCACCTCTTGGGCGGCGCCCAAACGCACATCGACCCCCGGTTGGTAGCGCAGATCCTGCACCTGTTTTTCCAGGCGCTGGAGTTGGTCATTGAAGTTGCTGTGCAGGGTTTCACCCTCGGCGAGCAGGCTGCGGCTGACGATCAGGGAGGTCCCCAATTCAGGGAACTTGAGGATATTGATGGTCGCGTCCTGCAGCTCGCTGGCGGGCAGTTGAAACTGGAATTCGTTAATTCGATACGTCATGAAAACAGGTCTCGTCAGGAGCTTTTAGGCGCGGGGAACGCGGCTTTGATGTTGGCGTCGATGGCGCTTTTCTGGCCTTGGCCATCGGGTGTGGCGCCGGGGCCGCCGCCGTTGTTCAGGTGCAGCACGCCGCCGGTGTTGAATTCGGCATCACCGCTGGCGTAGAAGCTGATTTGCACGCCGGTCAGGTTGATCTGCCCGCTCGCGTTCAACTCCAGGATGCTTTCACCGCAGACCAGGCGCAGGTTTTCGCCCACTTCAATCACGTAGCTCTGGCTGATGCTGTCGGTCTTTCTCTGGCCTACCGAGAGGATGTCTTGCTGCTTGACGATGCGCAGGCGGTTATTGCCAATCGTCACCGTCTCGTTGTGGCCAATACTTTTGTTACGGTCATGCCCCACCGAGTGGCTTTCATCCACCTCCACCACGATGTCCTGGTTACGCTCGGCATGGATGTACAGCTGCTCCAGGCCCTTCTTGTCCTCCATACGGATTTCATTGAAGTTGGCCGGCGTGCCGCCCTTGCTCGAGCGGCTTTTCATGCCGCTCTGGGTCGCGTTTTCCGGCAGGTCGTAGGGCACCGTCTGCTCGGCGTTGTAGACGCGTCCGGTAATGATCGGCCGGTCCGGGTCACCTTCCAGAAAGCTCACAATCACTTCCTGGCCGATCCTTGGGATCTGCATCGAGCCCCAATTCTTGCCGGCCCAGGATTGCGACACGCGAATCCAGCAAGAGCTGTTTTCGTTGGATTGGTCGTGGCGGTCCCAGTAGAAGTGCACCTTCACGCGGCCGTACTGGTCGGTCCAGATTTCTTCGCCTTTAGGGCCGACCACCAGCGCGGTTTGCGGGCCCTTGACGATTGGGCGGTGGGTGTTGGCCAGTGGCCGGAAGCTTTGTTGCGCGTCGATGCAGGTCAGGCTGCTTTCGAACTGTGCAGACCCCGAGCCGCCGCCGCTTTCCAGGCTTTCCTGGACGATGTAGTAACGGCAGCCGACGATCAGGTATTCGCGGTTCTGGTCCTGGCGGCTGAAGCCGGTAAGGCTGAACAGGTGACCCGAACCCAGGCCACGGGCATTGCCGCTGAACTCGATCTGTTCATGCAGGGTTTGCAGGGCTTCGATCCGGGTGCGGGCGTAGTGTTCGCCGTCTGCGCTTTGCACGTAGGTGCCGGGATAGTCATACAACGGGTAGTCGCCGGCGGTGTGCGGGCGCGGCATTGCCGAGCGCACGTCGATGCTGGCGCTGGGGCGCTGGAAGTCGTAGTCGTTGAGTTCCAGCGAGCCCGGTTGTACTTCCTGCGCCAGGTGCCAGTTGTGCATATGGTCGCGTTCGCGCTGCTGCTCGTCCTTGGGGTAGTACGGGATCGACGCGTAGCCGGGCACCGTGGCGTGGGCGCCGTAGGCGTCGGCCAGCACCAGCACGTGGCGATCCTGTTCGTGGCGGAAGAAGTAGTAGATGCCTTCCTGTTCCATCAGGCGGCTGACGAAATCGAAACTGGTCTCGCGGTACTGCACGCAGTATTCCCACTCGCGGTACGGCCGGCTCAGGGCGTCCTCGAAGTCGGAAAAACCCAGGTCGCGAAACACCTGCTTGATGATCTGCGGGATGCTCAGGTTCTGGAAAATCCGGCAGTCCGAAGTGCGGCTCAGCAGCCACAGCCATGGGCGCAACGTCACCTGGTAGCTGGCGAACTGGCCCTGGTCGATATTCTGGCTGCAGCGCGCGACGATGCCGTGAAAGTGTCGCTCGCCACCGTCCGCCAACTGCAGGCCGACGCTCATCGGCTTGCCCAGCAACTGGTTGAGGTCGATGTTGGCGTCCAGCGAGGTCAGTTGCAGCTCGTAGTTGAACAACCGGCCCAACTCTTCACCGCCGCCCATTTCATTGAGCAGCAGCACATCCGGCCCGAGGGGGCTGGTGATCTTGGCCAGGCGTGTGGCTTGGTTGAATAGCATCGGTTAACCCGTAAATGACTTAATAACTGAAGAAACCGAATCCAATGTGGGAGCTGGCTTGTGTGGAAGCAGGCAAGCCAGCTCCCACAGTTTTTATCGCATTCCGTCAGGTCAATCGTTGAAGTCGTAGTGCAATTCGTTATCCCGCGTGCTGATACGCACGCCCGCCAGCGCCTTGCCTTCGAGCATGCGCGTGAGGAATTCACGGCTCATGTCCGGCAGCAGGCTGTTGGTCAGAATGGTGTCGATCATGCGCCCGCCGCTTTCGGTTTCGGTGCAGCGCGAGACGATCAGGTCGACCACCGCATCGTCGTAGTCGAAGGCGACCTTGTGGGTGCTCTCCACGCGCTTCTTGATGCGGTCCAGTTGCAGGCGAGTGATCGCCTTGAGCATCGTGTCGCTCAGCGGGTAGTAAGGAATGGTCACCAGGCGGCCGAGCAGTGCCGGCGGGAAAATCTCCAGCAACGGCTGGCGCAGGGCCTTGGCGATTTCTTCCGGCTCGGGCGTGTTCGCAGGGTCTTTGCAGACATGCGAAATCAGCTCGGTGCCGGCGTTGGTGGTCAGCAGGATCAGGGTGTTCTTGAAGTCGATCACCCGGCCTTCGCCGTCTTCCATCACGCCCTTGTCGAACACCTGGAAGAAGATCTCGTGCACGTCCGGGTGGGCTTTTTCCACCTCGTCCAGCAGCACCACGCTGTAGGGTTTGCGCCGCACCGCCTCGGTCAGCACGCCGCCTTCGCCGTAGCCGATGTAGCCCGGTGGCGCGCCCTTGAGGGTCGACACCGTGTGGGCTTCCTGGAACTCGCTCATGTTGATGGTGATCACGTTCTGCTCGCCGCCGTACATGGCTTCGGCCAGGGCCAGGGCGGTTTCGGTCTTGCCCACGCCCGACGTGCCGGCGAGCATGAACACGCCAATCGGCTTGCTCGGGTTGTCGAGGCCGGCGCGGGAAGTCTGGATGCGCTTGGCGATCATCTGCAACGCGTGGTCCTGGCCAATGATGCGCTTCTTCAGGTGCTGGTCGAGGTTGAGCACGGTCTCCAGCTCATTGCGCGCCATACGGCCCACCGGGATGCCGGTCCAGTCGGCGACCACCGAGGCCACGGCCTGGTAATCCACGGTCGGCAGGATCAGCGGGGTTTCGCCTTGCAGGGCCGTGAGGCGCTGTTGCAGGTCGACCAATTGGGCGCGCAGCTCATCGTTGCCGCTGTCCACCACGCCGGCTTTTTCACGCAAGGTCGCGCGGGTCGCCAGCAGTTCGTCGACCAAGGTTTTCTCTTCGGCCCAGCGGCTTTCCAAGGTGGCCAGGCGTTCACGCTCGGCACTCAGCAAGGCTTCGCTGTTGGCCTGGCGTGTACCGATGGCGATGCCGATCGCGTGTTCGCGGGCGATGATCTGCAACTCGGTTTCCAGCGCTTCGATGCGGCGGCGGCTGTCGTCGACTTCAGCCGGCACGGCGTGCAGGCTGATGGCGACACGGGCGCAGGCGGTGTCCAGCAAACTCACGGATTTGTCCGGTAGCTGGCGCGCAGGAATGTAGCGGTGCGACAACTTCACCGAGGCTTCCAGGGCTTCGTCGAGAATCTGCACCTGATGGTGTTTTTCCATGGTCGAGGCCACGCCGCGCATCATCAGCAGTGCCTTGTCTTCCGACGGCTCGGCCACTTGCACGACCTGGAAACGCCGGGTCAGCGCCGGGTCCTTCTCGATGTGCTTCTTGTACTCGGCCCACGTCGTCGCGGCCACGGTACGCAAGGTGCCACGGGCGAGGGCAGGCTTGAGCAGGTTGGCGGCGTCACCGGTGCCGGCGGCGCCACCGGCACCTACCAGCGTGTGGGCTTCGTCGATGAAGAGGATGATCGGCTTGGGCGAAGCCTGGACGTCTTCGATGACCTGGCGCAGGCGCTGTTCGAACTCACCTTTCATGCTCGCGCCGGCTTGCAGCAGGCCCACGTCGAGGCTGCGCAGTTCCACGTCTTTGAGCGCAGGCGGCACATCGCCGGCGACGATGCGCAGGGCGAAACCTTCGACCACGGCGGTCTTGCCCACCCCGGCTTCACCGGTGAGGATCGGGTTGTTCTGGCGCCGACGCATCAGGATATCCACCAACTGGCGGATCTCTTCGTCACGGCCCACGATCGGGTCGAGCTTGCCGCTGCGGGCCTGTTCGGTGAGGTCGACGGTGAAGCGCTTGAGGGCTTCCTGCTTGCCCATCGCACTCGGCGCCATCGCGCCGCTGGCTTCGCCTGGTACCGCACCGGCATTGAAACCGTCGCTGGCGCTCAAGGCATGTTCGGGCGAGTCGCCGACGTATTCGTCAAAACGTTCGCTCAGGGCTTCGGCCTTGATCTTGTCGAACTCCGAAGACAAGCCCAGCAACGCGTGGCGCAGGCTCGGGGTCTTGATAATACCGAGCACCAGGTAACCGGTGCGCACCTGGCTTTCGCCGAACATCAGGCTGCCGTAGACCCAGCCGCGTTCTACGGCCTCTTCGACGTGAGATGACAGGTCAGTGATCGAGGTCGAGCCGCGCGGCAGGCGGTCCAGGGCTTCGGTCAGGTCGCGGGCCAGGCGTGCCGGCTCGACGTTGAACTGGCGAATGATGCGGTGCAGGTCCGAGTCCTGCAGCTGCAGCAACTGGTGAAACCAGTGGGCCAGTTCCACGTACGGGTTGCCCCGCAGTTTGCAGAACACGGTGGCGGCTTCGATGGCCTTGTAGGCCACGCTGTTGAGTTTGCCGAACAGTGCGGCGCGACTGATTTCACCCATGCTCTGGATTCCTTGAGGTGGTGGCGTGATCGGCGTAGTGCCGGGCCAGGATTAGGTCGTTGGCGTCTTGTGCAGGTTTGCCGAGCCAGGTGTTGAAGCCCAGGCGGAACTGGCCGTTGAGTTGCAGCGTCGGCACTTCGGGTTGTTGCAAAACCAGGTTCAGGTCCCAGTCCAATTCATGGCCCAGGTACTCGGCCACCCACGCCACCAGCTCATTGAACGGCTGGCTGCCGGGCAGCATGCCCATGTAGTCATCGAGCTTGAGCGGGCCGAGGCGGATGCGAAATTTATGCTGGCGGTCCCACACGTGGCTGCCCAGGCAAAAGTCCACGCCCAGTTGATTGGCGCTCACGCTGACGCGGCTGCGCTCGGGCAGCTCCAGCCATTGACCGACGTATTCCTCGATCTCCACGGGCAGGCCGAAGTACTCGCCGAGGATCGCCTTCAAGCCGTCCGGGTAGCGGGTTTGCGCCGACAGGTGACCGCTGTAGTGCAGCTTCGCGGTGTCCGGAATCAGGCCCTGGTTGAGCAGGCTCGGCATGCCGCGGCCACTCAAGGCCGCCAGGCGTGCGGACCAGTAGTCGTCGTCCGGACGGTCGTGGCTGACGGTCGGCCGCGCCTCGGCCCAGGCCCGGTAGAACAGGCTCAGCAGGCGGTGGTGGAAAATATCCAGGAACTGTTTGCTGGTGCTGTCGGCGTTGTTGCGCTGACGCTCGCGCACGTACTCGGTGATGTGCAGCGGCAACGGGCCGTTGGGGCCGCCGAGGCCGAAGAAGAACTGCTCCAGCCGCGCCGGCTTGCCGTCGCCACCCGGATCGACCGAGGCCAGGGTCGCCGGGGCGAAGGTGCAGTCGGCCTGTTGCCCGAGGCGCAGCGGGTCATCCGCCAGGCGCAGGGAATGGCCCAGGCGTGGCAGCTCCGGCGATTCGCACTCGATACGCCGCAATGCCTGGAAAAAATCGTATTCCCAGGGCTCCTGATGCATCGCATCCAGTGTATTCACAGGGTCGGACGCCGCCCGGGCTTGGCTTTCCATCGCATGATCTCGCCGCGTTCGGTGGTACGGATCACCGTCTCGGTAAAACTGTTGATCGACACGTAGCGTGCCAGGAAGCGCTCCAGCACTGCACCGAGCAGGAACACGCCAGTGCCGCGAAACGCGTTTTCATCGAATTCCAAGGTGATTTCCAGGCCGCGACCAAACACGATCGGGCCGGGCATCGGCAAGCGTCGGGTCACCGCTTTGCTGCTGACTTCGCGCAGGCCTTCGATCTGCAATTGCAGGGCGGCATCGTTGCTGTCGCCGTACAGGCGCAGCAGTTCGCGCAAGGCGCCGGCGCCCTGGCCTTGTTCGCTCAGCGACAGGTAGTTGAGCGACAACTGGCTGATCAGGCGCCAGGCCTTGGCATCATGGGCGTGGCTGGCGCGCGGGCGGCTCGGGCCGGCAACGCAACGCACGGCCAATACCGGGGCGCTGTCGGCCAGGGTGAAGTCGGTCTTGCCGTTGCCCACACTCATGAACAGCGGCAAATCGCGGTTGGTGCACAGCGCGGTCACGCCAAGTTGGCGCAGGTCGTGGCGGTACGGCGCCTGCTGACTGTCGACCAGGCTGACGAAGGTTTCACTGCCCACATACGTGGAGCGCGGACCGTTGCGGCGCTGATCGCTGGACAGCACACGCGGCTCGCGGCGCACGGTGTAGTAGGCCTGGTCACGACCATACCGCGACGGATCGCGTACCGCGTAGAACGGCAAAAACGGCTGTTCCGGCCCCGTGCCGTGGCCGGTGATGCCGCTCAACGAATGAATCTCGAAGTCCATCGGCCGGGTGCGGTCGGCGATCACATGGTGTTCGTTGACCCGGTCGGACAAGTGGATGCGGTCCACCCGTTTCGCAAACAGGTTGATGGCCGGCGTGCAGAACGGCATGAACTGCGCGGCGCCGACACTGCCTTCCAGGCTCGGCTCGTGACGGTCGAACAGGACGATCAGCTCCAGTTCCTGGCCGTCGCAGCGTTTGACCGCGCGGCCCAGCTCGGCGAATTCGACGAACAGGAAGCGATGGGGCAGGGCGAAGTATTCCTGCAGCAGGCGATAGCCCTGGAATGCCCGCGCGACCACGGGCATCGCCGCGTCGGCGTCGTCAAACCCCCGCGAGCGCAATGCGCCTTGAGGCAGGCGTTCGACCCAGTCGCCACCGGGCTTGCGCGCGAACACCGCGCAGGCGTTGCCGAGCAATTGCTCGTAGAGACGGAACGGTTGCTCGTCGGCGCCGCTCAGGTACAGCGGCAGGTTATCGAGGTCGAGGCTGTTGAACGGCAATTCGGCGCCGGTGCGCAGGGTCAGGCGCAGGCCGGCCTTGGCTTTCGGCTCGCTGGCGGCCAGGCGGCCGAGCACGGCGGCGGGGTTGCCGAAGTACTCGGCGCCGCTGACTTGCAACGGCCACAACGTCACCGGGTGTGCGGTGCGGTACTCGCAGCAGGTCTGGGTCTCGCGGCCCAGCGCGGCACGCAACACCGTGTCGCGCGGCAGCGGGAAGCCACTGGCCAGGGAGCCTTCATCGGGATCGGTCTGCAATTGCACCACGGTCATCGACGGTGTCGGTGCCAGGTAGTGCGGGTAGGCGATTTCCAGCAGGTTGTGGGTGAAGGTCGGGTACTCGGCGTCGAGCTTGAGCTGTACGCGGGCCGTCAGGTAGGCAAAGCCTTCGAGCAGGCGTTCGACGTACGGGTCGGCGCAGTCCATGCCGGACAGGGTCAGCCGACTGGCGATCTTCGGGTATTCCTTGGCGAACTCGGCGGCGCTTTCGCGCACGTGGTGCAGTTCCTGGTTGTACAGCTCCAGCAGGCGCGGGTTCATGGGCGCCTCCGCTGGTCGGCATTCACCACGCGTACATGGCCAGACTCCAGGTCGAGGTCGGTTTGCAGCAGCAGGCGCAACGGCACCGGTTGTGCCCACAGGTCGCCTTCGATCTCGAAACTCAGCGCGTTGTGGTTCATCTCGCCATGGCCGACGCGGGCTTTGACCCGCAAGGTGTGGCGCAGGATACGCGGCTCAAACGTGGCGATGGCCTGGTAGATCAGGGCTTCCAGGGCCTTGATATCGACGCTGGATACACTGTTGCCCGCCAGTGCCGGCAGGCCGTAGTTGACCACCGAAGTACCGGCCGGGGTGTGCAGGGTGGCATCGGCATCCAGCAACGACGTGGTGTTGAGCAGCCACGCCAGGTCGCGTAGAACCGAGGCTTTCAATTGGGTCAGGGACAGCACGCGTTTGTCGGCGCTTTCCTTGGGATTGGTCGGGTCGTCGTCGGTCAACCGGTCCAGCAGGGACGGTTGCAGACGGTCGCGGGAAGCGATTTCAGTTACCACCAAAGCAGCTCCACGGACGGGTTGCGAGAGGAACACAAAGCCTTGGGCCGTGGCGCCGGGCCACGGCCGCAAGGGTTATCAGCGCTTGGTGTTGGAACGGATATTCCAGCCAAACTTGATCGCGCCGCCGTCTTTGGTGCCGTCGGCTTTCTGCGGCTGGTAGTCGACCATCACTTGGGCGAAGTTCAGGGTGACGTTTTCGGTCAGGCGGTCATCGGTGCCCGAACCGCCGGTGCTCAGCGAGGTGACCAGCACTTCTTCCAGGTTGATCACCATGTACTCGACCTGGCTCTCGCCACCGGCCTTGCGCACGGTCAGCTTGACCTTGTCGATGTGCTTGCCGCTGGCGCAGTGCATCATCAGGTTCGGCGACGCCTTGTCGACGTACTTGGTCAGCGACAGGTCCTGGATATTCACCTTGCCCGCACCGCCGCCACCGCCCACGTGCATGTTGCCGGACTGGGCCATGCCCCAGCTCCAGTTCAGCACGTCGATTTCGTCCTTGTGGGCCTTGTCCATGGACTCGCCCTTGATGTCGCCGATCTTGATGAAAATATCAACAGCCATGTTTTCTCCCTGTGTGGCGTGCGCCACTCGATTTGGTTTGTGTGGGAGCCCGCTTGTGTGGGAGCGGGCTTGCTCGCGAAAGCGGTGTATCAGCCTGAGATGTTTCGACTGACCCACCGTATTCGCGAGCAAGCCCGCTCCCACACAAGCCCGGCTCCCACAGAAGAGCTAGCTCATCCGATGTTTAGGCGCTTTTCGCCGAAGGCAGCTTCGATACCAGGCGCAGCGACACGGTCAGCCCTTCAAGCTGGTAGTGCGGGCGCAGGTAGAACTTGGAGTTGTAGTACCCCGGGTTGCCTTCGACGTCTTCCACGATCACTTCGGCTGCCGCCAACGGGTGCTGGGCCTTGGTGGTCTCGGTGGAGTGCGCCGGGTCGCCGTCGACGTAGTTGAGGATCCAGTCCTGCAACCAGCGCTGCATCTCGTCCTTCTCTTTGAAGGAGCCGATCTTGTCGCGCACGATGCACTTCAAGTAGTGGGCGAAACGGCAGGTGGCGAACAGGTACGGCAGGCGTGCGGCCAGGTTGGCGTTGGCGGTGGCGTCCGGGTCGTCGTATTCGGCCGGTTTCTGCAGCGACTGCGCGCCAATGAATGCGGCGAAGTCGGTGTTTTTCTTGTGCAGCAGCGGCATGAAACCGTTCTTCGCCAGTTCCGCTTCGCGGCGGTCGCTGATGGCGATTTCGGTCGGGCACTTCATGTCCACGCCACCGTCATCGGTCGGGAACGTGTGGGCCGGCAGGTTTTCCACTTCACCGCCGGACTCCACGCCACGGATGCGCGAGCACCAGCCGTAGTGCTTGAACGAGCGGTTGATGTTCACGGCCATCGCGTAGGCGGCGTTGGCCCAGGTGTATTTGGAGCTGTCGGCGCCGTCGGTGTTTTCTTCGAAGGCGAAGGCTTCCACCGGGTCGGTCTTGGCGCCATATGGCAGGCGCGCCAGGAAGCGCGGCATGGTCAGGCCGATGTAGCGCGAGTCTTCCGATTCACGCAGCGAGCGCCAGCCGGCGTATTCCGGGGTGGTGAAGATCTTGGTCAGGTCGCGCGGGTTCGACAGTTCCTGCCACGAGCCCATGCCCATCACGGTCGGCGACGCTGCAGCGATGAACGGCGAGTGCATGGCGGCGCAGACTTTCGACAGCTCGCCCAGCAGCTCGACGTCGGGTGGCGATTGGTCGAAGTAGTAGTCGCCGACCAGGCAACCGTACGGTTCGCCGCCGAACTGGCCGTATTCTTCTTCGTACATCTTCTTGAAGATCGGGCTCTGGTCCCAGGCAGTGCCCTTGAATTTCTTCAGGGTCTTGTGCAGGTCCGGCTTGGAGATGTTGAGCACGCGGATCTTGAGCTGCTCATCGCTCTCGGTGTTGTTGACCAGGTAGTGCAGGCCACGCCAGGCGCTTTCCAGCTGCTGGAAATCCTGGTGGTGGATGATCTGGTTGACCTGGGCGGTGAGCTTGGCGTCGATGGCGGCGATGATCGATTCGATCGACTTGATCGCGTCATTGGACACCAGGTCGGTTTGCGCCAGGGCCTGCTCGGCCAGGGTGCGCACGGCGGTTTCCACGGCTTCGCGGGCACGCTCGGTCTTGGGCTTGAATTCTTGCAGCAGCAGGTTCGCGAACTCGCTGGCTTCTTCGGTAGCCCCCAGGATCTGGGAGCCTTCGCGGGCGGTATTGTCCGTCATGATTATTGGTCCCCTGCAGGCTTGGGTGCGCTGGCAAGTGCCTGGAGCAATGCCGGGTCCTTGATCGCCTTCATGATGATTTCTTCAGCGCCAGTCTTGCCGTCCATGTAGGTCAGCAGGTTGGCCAGCTGGGTACGGGCTTCGAGCAGCTGGTTCAGCGAATCGACCTTGCGGGCCACGGCCGCCGGGCTGAAGTCGTCCATGCTTTCGAAGGTGATGTCCAGGCTCAGGTTGCCTTCGCCGGTCAGCTCGTTGGGGACGTGGAATGCCACGCGCGGCTGCATGGCCTTGAGGCGCGAGTCGAAATTGTCGACATCGACTTCAAGGAACTTGCGGTCGGCCACGGGCGCCAGAGGCTCGGCAGGCTTGCCGGCGAGGTCGGCCATCACGCCCATCACGAAGGGCAGCTGGACCTTTTTCTCGGCGCCGTAGAGCTCGACGTCGTACTCGATCTGCACTCGAGGCGCGCGGTTGCGCGCGATGAATTTCTGAGAACTTTGCTTCGCCACGTTGCTGCTCCTGGTCGCTTGAGCGACGGTGTTGTTACTGCACGCTCGGGCGGCTTACTCGCCGTCCGGACCGCGCAGGTTTTCAAATTGGGACATGCCGTCGGGAATCAGGTTGCGCACGATGGCCGCGAAGTCGGCGTGCACCAGATTCTTGGCCCGGTTCAACAACACCGGCAGCGGGCTCGAAGGCTCGTGCCGGGTGTAGTACGCAAGGATTTTGTCGAGGCTGCGCAGCACGTCATCGCGGCTGGCGATATCGCCAGTGGGGCGCGGTGCTGCGGGGGCTGCAGCGAAGTCGACCGAGGGGGCATTGTCGTCACTGACGGCCTCGGGTTCGCTGCGGGTGTCGCTGTTCGGTACGAATTGGTTGAGGATTTGCAGGGCCTGCTTGAGCGGTTGCTTCAACAGGCTGAGGTCGACGCCTTGGGCCGAACCGACCTGGTCGCTGACCTGTTGTTCGATGGCTTCGCAAGCGGCGCGCGCGGCGCTCAGGGCATCGCGGGTGGCCTGTAATTGCTCGGGGTCGCTGTCCAGGAACGCGGCGTTGAGTTGCTGCGCGCCGAGCTGCTCATCGGGGAAATTCATCAGGCCGCTGGCGTTCAGCGCGGCCCGCAGGCTGACCGGGCCGAAGGTGCGCGAGCGGGTGAGAATGCTTTCGCGCAGCAGGCGAATGGTCGCGTCGCTGGTCAGGCCGGACAGTGCGTTGATGCGAACCGTGGGGTCGTTATCGTCGTCGGCATCCAGGCGTGGGTGCAGGTCGGCCCAGTATTCGCGCAGCAGCGCGTTGATCAGCGTGAGCACTTCTGCGAGCCCGGCCACGCCTTGCAGGGCGAGCGAGCTTTGCAACAGGAAATGGGTGATTCGCAGGTCCTTGCTGCGCTGCAACAAGTCGAGGCTTTGCTGCTGGATGCTGCGCCATTCCGGCGGTTCAGCGGGCAAAATCGAATCGCCCATGCTGCGCTCGGGTTGGCCCTTGGCATCACGCTCCAGTTGGAGAAAGTCCGCGTCATATTCCATGTCTTCGCCACACGGCGAAGTTGCGGAAACGGCGGTGAGCAGCAACGGCACATCCACTGAAATTGATCTCCCTATCAGCCCGTTAGATGGCGGGCAATGCATGCATTAGTTGCGCGAGGAACTTTGCATGTTTTCTTGGTCATATAAGCAAGATGCCACTAATGTGCCATCACTGGTATTCAAGAAGTTGTGCATTTTTGGTGTAGTACTTAGGGCTTGTCAAGGTAAGCTATTCGCCCTCTGTGACAGATGTGCGGTGCTTAACAACCTGCACGACTGGTGGGTCGAACGGCGTATCGGGACAGGATTTTTGTCATGGAGCCCAGTTAAGATCAGCGATCATGCTGGTATCGGCAGGTTGTGGACGGTCGATTGCACGACCAGATGGGGATCTCCCGGGAACCGCTCGGCCCGGGAATCGACTGCGCGCGAAGTATCAGCAAGGAGGCAAGATGTCGCTGTGTTTGACTATCACTAGTTATCACAAGATCACCCCTGGGCAATGCTCGGAAAAGTCCATGAATCAGGGCTCGATGGCTATCGGCCGCAGCGCGGACAATGACTGGGTGTTGCCTGACCCTGAGCGGCTGGTGTCTTCACAACACTGCGTTATTCAATACAAAGAAGGCCGTTATTATTTAACCGATAACAGCACCAATGGCGTGGAGTTGGTCAACGCCGGTATTCGGATGCGCCGGGGTAACAGCGAACCCCTGCAAAATGGCGAGTTGATCCGCATTGGCGATTACGAGATCCAGGCGCGTATCGACTTCAATGTGCAGGCGGTCGACAGCCAGCCGTTTGCCGGGGATTCACCGAACAGTTTTGAAGCGCTGATGGGCGCCGTGGTGAGCACTCCCACGCCGACGCCGGTGATTGCGCCGCAGTTCCATGGGGCGTCGTCGATGGACACGCTGCCGGACTTGTTCGACTTCCTCAGCCCCACTGCCGTACCCCCCCCGACGGTACCGGACCACGTGCCGTCCGAGCAGCATGACTTCCGCCCCCCGACCCCTGTGGTCGTCGAGAAACCCGTGGTGCCGATTTCGGTCATTCCCGAAGATTGGGACCTGTTTGGCGACACGCCCGCACCGGTCGTCAGCGCACCGCCCCCTCCGCCGTCACCGCCGCCTGCGCCCATTACCCCGCCGCCGCCCGTGGTCGAGCCCGTGCTCCCGGTGGCCGACAGCCAACAGCCGGATCTGTTGCAAGCCTTCCTGCGCGGTGCCGGCCTGGACCAGTTGCGCCTGGACCGGGCCGATGCCTGCGCGCAGATGGAAAGTATCGGCCGCAGCTATCGGCTGATGGTCGAAGGCTTGATCGATGTGCTGCGCGCCCGCGCCAGCCTCAAGGGCGAGTTCCGCATGCAGCAGACGATGATCCAGCCCGCTGAAAACAATCCGTTGAAATTCGCACCGAATGCCGACGAAGCGTTACTGCTGCTGCTTCGCCATGGCAACCAGGCGTTTATGGCGCCCGATGCTGCCGTGCGCGACAGTTTCGACGACTTGCGCGCCCACCAGTTGGCGGTGATGGCCGGTGTGGAAGCAGCGATCAAACACCTGCTCGGGCGTTTCGAGCCGGCGCAGCTGGAAGAGCGCATGGGCAAGCCCGGCGGTCTCTCGAGTCTTTTCAACGGCTCGCGCCAGGCCCAGTACTGGCAACAATTCACCGAGCTCTACAGCAACATTTCCCGCGAGGCCCAGGAAGACTTCCAGGACCTGTTCGGCCGCGAATTCAGCCGAGCCTATGAGGAACACAGCGCACGCCAGCGTCGCTGACCCGCAACACATGGATTAACGGATAGCTAAGTACGTCATTGAGGACGCAGGATGATTCCCAGGTTTTTATTCGCAGTCGCCACACTGCTTCTGCTGACGGCGTGCGCCAAGGATGCCGCCAAACCCGACGCCGCCACCGAGGCGCCAGCGGACACCGCCGCCGTCGAGCTGCACTTCCACGCGATTGCCGGGCTCAACCCCGGCGCCAACGGCCAGGCCGCCCCGGTACGGGTGCGCATCTTCGAACTGAAAAACGCCGCCACCTTCGCGCGCTCCGATTACTTCGCCCTGGCTGACCGCGCGCAATCCACCCTCGGCCTGGACCTGCTGGACCAGGATGAAGTCATGGTGCAGCCCGGCGAGCAACTGAGCATCCAGCGCGACCTCGACCCGTCCACGCGCCAGATCGGGCTATTGGTCGGCTATCGCGAGTTGGACCGCGCGCAGTGGCGCACGGTGATCAACGTGCCAGCGCGCCAATACACCGAATACCAGATCAGCCTCGATGTGCGCGCGGTGCGCGCCGACGTCGTGGTTGCCCCATCCAGCCCTGCCCAATAACGCAATCGGAGCCCCCATGTCCTGGAACAATCGCGTGGTCTGGTCGGAAGGCATGTTCATCGGAACGCAGCACTTCCAGCAGCATGACCGTTACCTGGAAAACCTGATCGACGCCCGCAGCCGCCCGTTGTCCGTGGGCGCCTGGGGGTTCTCCGAGCTGCTGATCGACCAGGGCCTGCTGGCCCAGGGCAAGCTGGCGATCGTCTCGGCGCGCGGCCTGTTGCCCGACGGCACGCCGTTCAACATCCCCCAGGATGACCTGGCGCCAAGCCCGCTGAATATCGATGACTCCCTGCGCGACGGCCTGGTGTACCTGGCCTTGCCGCTCAAGCGCGCGGGCGCCCGTGACACCGTTGATGACGGCGAAGACTTGGGCGCTGCGCGCTATGTGAGCCAGGTGCGCGAAGTGCGCGACGACAACGCGCCGTTCGAGAACCGCGCACCGGTGGCCGTCGGTTCGCGCGCCTTGCGTCTGTTGACCGCGCAGGATGGCATCAGCGACTACGCCGCCATCGGCCTGGTGCGCATCAAGGAAAAACGTGCCGACCGCGCACTCGTGCTCGATGACAGCTACATCCCGCCAGTCCTCGATGTGGCCGCGAGCAAACCGCTGACCGCGTTTCGCAGTGAGCTGCTCGGCCTGCTGCACCAGCGTGGCGAAGCCCTGGCCGGCCGCGTGGTCGCCTCGGGCGCGGGAGGCGCCTCGGAGATTGCCGATTTCATGCTGCTGCAACTGGTCAACCGGGCGCAGCCGCTGCTCCAGCATTTCAGCCAATTGAGCCCACTGCACCCGGAGCGCTTCTTCAGCGAACTGGTGAGCCTGGCCGGTGAGTTCTCGACCTTTTCCACCGCCGGCCGACGTCCGCAGGAATACCCGCAGTACCAGCACGACGACCTGGCCCTGAGTTTCACCCCGCTGATGGCGGCCCTGCGTGAGGCCCTGTCGATGCTGATCGACAGCAAGGCCACGCCGATCCCGATTGTGGAGAAAGCCTATGGCGTCCACGTGGCGATGCTGGCGGACAAAACCCTGCTCGACAGCGCCAGTTTCATCCTCGTGGTGCGCGCCGATGTGCCGGGCGAAACCCTGCGCGGGCGCTTCGGCCAGCAGAGCAAGGTCGGCTCGGTGGAGCACATCCGCGACCTGGTCAACCTGCAACTGCCGGGCATCGGCCTGCTGCCGCTGCCGGTGGCGCCGCGCCAGATCCCGTACCACGCAGGCTCCACTTACTACGAGCTGGACCGTGGCAGCGAGCACTGGCAGCAGTTGAGCAACTCCGGTGGTTTTGCCTTTCATATCGCCGGGCAATTCCCGGGCTTGAACCTGGCCTTCTGGGCGATCCGAGGATAATCCGCGATGCATCCCAATGACGATGACCGCACCCAGTTCATGCCGCGCCCGGGTGGCCGGGCGCCGGAGCCGGTGCGTGCACAACCGGCTCCGCTGTCGATGCCGGCGGCGCCGATCCTGACCGGCAAGAGCCAGGGCCTCAACCCGCTTGAAAGCGCCGCCGGCCCGCTGCTGGCACTGCTCACGCGCCTGCGCAGCACCATCGCCCATCCGGCGCCGGCCAGCCTGCGCGCGCAATTGCTGGCCTACCTGCGCCAGTTCGAAGAACGTGCCGAAGCCGCCGGCGTGGCGCGCAACGAAGTGCTGCTGGCGCGCTACGCGCTGTGCACCGCCCTTGACGAAGCAGTGCTGAGCACGCCGTGGGGCAGCACCAGCGACTGGGGCAAGCAGAGCCTGCTGATCACTGTGCACAACGAAGCCTGGGGCGGCGAAAAGGTCTTCCAGCTGCTCGACCACTGCCTGCAAAGCCCACGGGAACGCCTGTACCTGTTGGAGCTGTTGTACCTGTGCATGTGCCTGGGTTTCGAAGGTCGCTACCGCGTGATGAACGACGGTCGCAGCCAGTTGGAAGCCCTGCGCGAACGCACCGCCGCTGCCATTCGCAGTGCGCGTGGCGAGCACGAGCGCGAGCTGTCGCCGCATTGGCGCGGCGTGACGGTGGCGCGCGACCGGTTGGCGCAGTTCATGCCGCCGTGGATCGCCGTGGCCATCGGCCTGGCGCTGCTGCTGGCGCTGCTGTTTGGTTTGCGCATGAAGCTGGCCGCGGACGCCGAGCCGGTGTTCAAGAATATCCATGCCCTGGGCGAAATCCCGGTGCAGGCCATCGACCGTCCGGTGGCGCAGCCCAAAGTCATCGAACGGCCGCGCCTGGCGGGTTTCCTGGTGGAAGACATCAAGGCCGGTCGCGTTGCGGTGGAGGATGCGGTCGACCGTTCCGTGGTGACGATCCGCGGCGATGAACTGTTCGCCTCCGCCAGCTCCAGCATTGTCGATGACTACCAGCCGCTGATGCTGCGCATTGCTGACGCCATCCGCAAGGTCAAGGGCCAGGTGCGCGTGACCGGGCACAGCGACAACCGCCCGATTGCCACGCTGCGCTTCCCATCGAACTGGGCGCTGTCCGAAGCACGCGCCAAGTCGGTGCTGGAGATCCTGGCAGCCAAGACCGGCCAGGCCGATCGCTTCAGTGCCGAAGGCAGAAGCGACACCGAGCCGGTGGCGACCAACGCCACTGCCGAAGGCCGTGCCCGCAATCGTCGGGTTGAAATCACCGTATTGGCGGAGGGCGTCGAGTGAAGGCGTTTTTCAGTTTCATGATTCGCTGGGTGATCCCCGTCCTGGGCCTGATCGCCCTGAGCCTGATCATCTGGTTTGTCGGGCCATTGCTCGACGTGCTGGTGCCCGAAGGACGACGCTGGGCGCTGATCATCCTGGTGTTTGCGCTGTGGATCGCCTACCGCGTGTTCCGCATCCTCCAGGCCCGGCGCCAGGCCGCCGAAGTGATGCGCAGCCTGGCGGCGGAAACCCCGGCCGACCCCAACAGCGTGGCCACCGCCGAAGAACTCACCACCCTGCGCCAGCGCATGGACGAAGCCCTGGCGCTGCTGAAAAAGGCCAAGCTGGGCGGTGATGAGCGGCGCAACCTTTACGAGCTGCCGTGGTACGTGATCATCGGCCCGCCGGGTTCGGGCAAGACCACTGCGCTGGTCAATTCCGGGCTGCACTTTCCGCTCGCCGCCCAGTTGGGCGCCGGAGCGGTGCGCGGTGTCGGTGGTACGCGCAACTGTGACTGGTGGTTTACCGACCAGGCCGTTTTGCTCGACACCGCCGGCCGCTACACCACCCAGGACAGCAACTCCACGGTGGACAAGGCTGCGTGGCTGGGCTTTCTCGACCTGCTGAAAAAGCAGCGTTCGCGCCGCCCGATCGATGGCGCCTTCATCGCCATCAGCCTGTCGGACCTGCTGCTGGGCAGTGACGAGGAACGCGCTGCCCACGCCGCCGCGATTCGCCTGCGGATCCAGGAGCTGTACACCCAACTGGGCGTGCGCTTCCCGATCTACCTGATGCTGACCAAGCTCGACCTGGTGCCGGGCTTCATGGAATTCTTCGACAACCTGAGCAAGGAAGAGCGCGCCCAGGTGTGGGGCATGACCTTTGCCCTCGATGACGGCAAGAACAGCGACAGCCCGCTGGCGCACTTGCAAAGCGAATTCGCCGGCCTGGAGCAGCGCCTCAACGAGCGCCTGGTCGAACGCCTGCAACAGGAACGCGACCCGGCGCGGCGCGACCTGATCTATGGCTTCCCGCAGCAGTTCGGCGCCTTGAAGGATTGCCTGCAAAGCTTTCTTGAGGGCGTGTTCAAGCCCAATGCCTTTGAAGAGCGCGTGCTGCTGCGCGGCGTGTACTTCACCAGCGGCACCCAGGAAGGCAGCCCGATCGACCGCCTGATCGGCGCCATGGCCCAGAGCATGAACCTGGACCGCCAGCACCTGGCGCGCCAGAGTGGCACCGGGCGCAGTTACTTCATCGAAAAACTCTTCACCGCCGTGGCCTTCGCCGAGCGCGGGCTGGTGGGGGTGAACCCTAAGGTCGAGCGCCGACGCAAGTGGATCGCGCGCGGCGTGCTCGCGGCCACCGTGGCGTTGGTGGTGGTGGTCAGCGGCCTGTGGTGGGTGAGCTATCGCGCCAACCAGGCGTATATCGCCCAGGTCGACCAGAAGGTCGCGCCGCTCGGCCAGACCGTGCAGAACCTCAGCCCGGCGCAGCGTGATGTGCTCGCGGTGCTGCCGCTGCTCAACGCGGTTAAAAACCTGGCGGGCGACTCGCCGAGCTGGTCCGAAGGGTTGGGCCTGTATCAGGGCGACATGCTTGAAGCCGAGTCCGCCAGCGTCTATCGCAAGCTGTTGATCGCCGTCTTCGCGCCACGCCTGGTGACGCGCATCGAAGAGCAACTGCACGGCGGCGGCAATTCGGACTTCCTCTACGAGGGGCTCAAGGCTTACCTGATGCTCGCCGACACCGAGCACTACGACCCGGACTTCATCAAAGCCTGGATCGCCCTGGACTGGGATCGCAACCTGCCGCGCGACTTGCCGGCCGACCAGCGCCAGGCCTTGACCGGGCACTTGCAGGCCCTGTTCGAACGCCATCCGCCGAGCGCGCGGCTCGACCCGCGCCTGATCGACGACCTGCGTCGCCAGCTGCAGCAACTGCCGGTGGCGCAGCGCGTCTACGACCGGGTCAAGCGTCAGAAGCTGCCCGAAGGCATCCCGGACTTTCGCCTCAACGAAGCCGCTGGGCGTGACGCGGCGCTGGTGTTCAGCCGCAAGAGCGGCAAGCCGCTGGGCGAGCCGTTGAGTGGGTTCTTCACCGCCAAGGGCTATCGCCAGGCGTTTCTGCTGAGCAGCCTGAATCAGACCGGCACCCTGGCCGAGGAGCAATGGGTGCTCGGCCATGAGCAGGCCGACCAGCAAAACGTGGTGAGCCTGGCCGCCGATGTGCGGCGCCTGTATTTCCAGGATTACCAGCGCCAGTGGGATGCCTTGCTCGCCGATATCGACTTTGTGCCGATCACCAGCGTGGCCCAGGCCGCCGACGTGCTGCGGGTGATTTCCGGCCCGACCTCGCCGCTGAAAAAACTGCTGGTGGCGGTGGCCAGGGAAACCGATCTGCAAGCGGAAGAGCGCCAGCTGGCGGCCAAGGGCGTACCGGTGGAAGGCGGCGTCGACAAGCTCAAGGAGCGTCTCGGCAGCCTGCTCGGCCAGGAGCAACCTGTCGCCAATGCACCGCAGGCGGCAGACGATCCGGTGACCGCGCACTTTGCCGAACTCAACAGCATCGTCAGCAAGAACGAAGGCGAGCCGGCAGCTATCGACGGTTTGCTGGCGGACATGAACGCGCTGTATGTGCAGGTCAGCGCCATGGTCGGCGCCAGCGGTGATGCCTTGCTCGGCGAGGCGAAGAACCAGGCAGCGGCGGCAGCCACGCGGGTCAGCCTGAATGCCGAACGCCAACCGCCGCTGGTGCAGGGCATGGTCAAGTCGGTGGTCAATTCCACCACCAACAGCATGATGGGCGGCGTGCGCAACCAGCTGAACGCAGCCTGGGTCAGCGAAGTGGTCAACGTGTATCGCCAGTCCCTGGCCGGGCGCTACCCGATGGCGCCGGGCAGCGTGCGGGATGCCACCCTGGATGACTTCGGCCAGTTCTTCGGCGTGGGCGGGGTGATGGACAACTACTTCCGCAAATACCTGCAGCCGTACGTGGACACCTCCGCGCAGACCTGGCGCTGGCAGCCGGGCGCGGCGCAGAAGCTCGGCATTGCGCCGGGCGTGCTGCAGACCTTCCAGCGCGCCGCGACGATTCGCGATGCGTTCTTCCGCGCCGGCGGCACCCAGCCGATCGTGCGGTTCGAACTCAAGCCGGTGTCGATGGACCCGACCATCACTCAGTTCCTGCTTGACCTCGACGGCCAGCAATTGAGTTACGACCATGGCCCGAGCCGGCCGGTGGCGATGCAATGGCCGAACCCCGGCAGCATTGGCGTGGTGCGTATTTCGATCATGCCGCCGTCGGCCAGCGGGCGTTCCGGGGTGACGTTGGACGGGCCGTGGGCATGGTTCCGCCTGCTGGAGCAATCGGACCTGACCGCCGGCAACTCGCCGGATCGCTTCAACCTGCGCCTGCGGGTCGACGGCGCGAGCATTGCCTACGAACTGCGCGCCAACAGCGCTTTCAACCCGTTCAAGAGCCGTGTGCTCAGTGGCTTCAGCCTGCCGGAGCGGCTATGACGACCCTGGGTTTCTACGGCAAGCTGGCCAGCCGCGGTGACTTTGTCAGCCGCGCCTTGCCGCAGAGCTTTATCGGCCCGTGGGACAGCTGGCTGGCGGCGGGTCTGCTCGCCAGCCAGCACAGCCTCGGCGCCGACTGGCTCAATGTGTACCTGGTCAGCCCGCTGTGGCGCTTTGTACTGGCGCCGGGCGTGTGCGGGCCGGACGCGGCGGCGGGCGTGGTGATGCCGAGCATCGACCGGGTCGGGCGCTATTTCCCGCTGGCGGTGGTGGCCTTGCTGGATCACGACACCAATCCTGCCTCGCTGGTGGGCGGGCCGGACACCTGGTTCGAGCACGCCGAAGAGCTGTTGCTCAGCACCCTGGATGCCGGCGCCTCGTTCGAAAGCTTCAATGCTGGCCTCGACAGCCTGGGCGTGCCGGCAAGCACATTGCGCGCGGTGGACAGTCGTTTCGCCGGCCTGCAACGCGTGGCGGCCAGCGAGCCCGAGCAGCGCATGAATGCGCTCGCCGAACAGGCCTGCGACGGTGCGAGCCTGTGGTGGGGCCGTGGTTCGCAGACGATTTCCCCTGGTTTATTGCGGTGTCAGGGCCTGCCTGCCACCGGCGATTTTGCGCAGTTTTTGCTCGGACAAGAAGGTGTGGTGTAGATGGGGTCGACGTACAAATCCGCGAGCAAAAGCCATGTGGGCATGGTCCGCCAGGTCAACGAAGACGCGTGCCTGGACCTGCCGGAGAATCGCCTGTGGGTGGTCGCCGATGGCATGGGCGGGCATGCGGCGGGGGACTACGTCAGCAGCCTGATCGTCGACAGCCTGCGCAGTCTCCCTGTGGGGCGTTCCCTCGACGAATACTCGGCGGCGCTGCGCAATGACCTGATCCGCATCAACGCGGCCGTGCGTGAAGAAACCGCCAACCGTGGCGTGACGATGATGGGCAGCACCGTGGTCGTGCTGGCCGCGCGCGGCTTGCGCGGCGTGTGCCTGTGGGCGGGCGACAGTCGCCTGTACCGCCTGCGCGACGGCGTGCTCGAAGGCATCTCCCGCGACCACAGCTACGTCCAGGACCTGCAAGACAGCGGCCTGCTCAGCGAAGCCGACGCCCGTGTGCACCCACGCGCCAACATTGTCACCCGTGCGATTGGCGTGGAAGCCCAGTTGGAACTGGCGGTGATCGACCTGCTGATCGCCCCTGGCGACAGCTACCTGTTGTGCAGCGACGGCCTGAACAAAACCGTCGAAGACCATGAAATCCGCGAAGTGCTCAGCCACGACGCGCCGGATGAAATCGTGCGCAGCCTGGTGCACCTGGGGCTTAACCGGGGTGCGCCGGACAACATCACCGCCATCGTCGTGAAGGTATCGGCATGAACATCCTGATTCCCGGCTATGACATCGAAGGCGAAATCGGCGAAGGCGCCATGGCCAGCGTGTACCTGGCGACCCAGCGTTCGCTGGAGCGCAAGGTCGCGTTGAAGGTGATGGCGGCGGCACTGGCGGCCGACCCGAGCTTCTGCGAACGCTTCCTGCGCGAGGGCAAGACCCTGGCGCGTTTGTCGCACCCGCACACAGTGACCATCCATGACATCGGCAATGTCGGTGAGCTGTATTACATGGCCATGGAATACCTGCCCAACGGCACGCTGAAAGAGCGCATCGCCGCCGGCCTGACGCCGGAGCAGGGCGTGACACTGATTCGCCAGATCGCCTCGGCACTTGGCTATGCGCATGCCCAGGGCCTGGTGCACCGCGACGTCAAGCCGGCGAACATTCTGTTTCGCGCCGATGGCACGGCGGTACTGTCGGACTTCGGCATCGCCAAGTCCCTGGACGACCGCACCCAGTTCACCCAGGCCGGGTTTGCCGTGGGCACGCCGAGCTACATGAGCCCGGAGCAGGCGCGGGGCCAGGAGATCGATGGCCGCGCCGACCTGTATGCGTTGGGCGTGGTGTTGTACGAAATCCTCGTCGGCAAGCTGCCGTACAACGGCACCGATGCGCTGTCCACGGCGCTGGCGCACCTGACCGAGCCTTTGCCGGAGCTGCCGGTGCACCACGGGCGTTATCAGGACGTGCTGCGCAAGCTGTTGGCCAAGGATCCGGCGGAGCGTTTCCCGGATGCGGCGGCGTTGCTGGCAGCGCTGGACAACCTGCCAGCGGAGTCGTTGGAAGCCACCCTGGTGCGGCCGTTGCCGATCCCGCTGAGCTTCGATCTGGCGGGCATGACACCGGTCACCATCGACATCCCGACCGATAAACCCCAGCCGCAGCCGGTGCGTCAGCCGGTGGTGACGCCGACCCAGCACAACGCCGTGTCCGAGCAGCGCCGTGGGCCGGTGTTGGCATTGGCCGCCGTGGCCGTGGCAGTCGCGTTGGCCATTGGTGGCGCGAGCTACTGGTGGCTGAGTGGCAACGATGAGCCCGCCAAGCCGCCGGCTGCCGTGCTGCCCAAGGCGCCGCCGGCCGAGGCGACACCGGCAGTGGCCGAGGTGGACGGCGGGCAGCGCCCGCTCTTGATGGCCGGCAAGAAGACCTTGTTCCAGCGCGTGCTCAGCAAGCCGGGCGCCAAGCTCTCGCATGATGCCGGTGGCGCGCCAGGCGAAGGACTGCCGGCGTTTTCCGTGCTCTACGTTTATCAGCGCAAGGACGTCGATGGCAGCCCGTGGGTCCGCGTCGGCGCCGCCACCGATGGCCGCAGCGATGGCTGGTTGCCGGCCGCGCAAGTGAGTGACTGGAAACAGAGCCTGGTGCTCAAGTTCACCGAGCGCTCGGGCCGGGCGCCGGTGATGTTCCTGCGCCAGTCCAGCGAAGTCGAGAAACTGCTGGCCGACCCCGCCGCCGCCAAGGGCGCGTTGGCCAAGGCGCAGAAAAACAGCGACGACAACGGCCAGGTGCTGGCCCTTGAACCGACCGCCAGTGCAGTGCCGCAGAACCAGTTCTACCTGCTGCCGATCTTCGATTCCAAAGAGAGTTTCGACGAAAACGGCCAGCCGGTGCAGTTGCTCAACGTGGCCTCCATCGACCCCGGCACCGCCGCCGCAAAACCCGCCAAACCGGCCACGCCGGTGCTGAATGCCAACGCGGACGCCTTCCGTACCGCTGTGGTGCTGGTGGTCGATACCACCGTGTCCATGCAGCCCTATATCGACCAGATCCGCGATGTGGTGCACGAGCTGCAAACCCGCATCGCCGAGCGTGGCGAGTTGGACAGTGTCAGCTTCGGCATGGTCGGTTTTCGCAGCAGCATCAAGAAAACCCCTGGCCTGGAATACGTGGCCAAGACCCTGATCACCCTCGATCAGGGCCGCGACCCGCAGCGTTTTCTCGACATGGCGCGCCAGGTCAAGGCGTCCACCGTGTCCAGCCACTCGTTCAACGAGGACGCGTTCGCCGGCGTGATGCAGGCCGTGGACGGCATGGACTGGTCCGGCTATGGCGGTCGCATCATCCTGCTGGTGACCGATGCCGGCGCGCTGCGCAAGAACGACCCTTTTGCGGCCACCCAGATGAACGAAGCCGAAGTGCGCCAGGCTGCGCTGGGCAAGCAGATCAAGATCTATGCGCTGCACCTGCGCACCGACGCCGGCAAGAAAACCCACGCCGGTGCCGAGAGCCAGTACCGCATCCTCACGGCCGACGCCAACCCGCAGATCGCCGATCTGTACACGGCGGTGCCGGGTGGCGATGTGCGCAAGTTGGGTGAGCGTGTCGACGAGATCGGCACGGTGTTCGCCAACCTTGTCCACCAGGTGCGCAGCAATACGCCGCAGCCGGTGCCGCAGTTGAGCAGTGCACCGAGCCTGGCGGACAAATCGGCGGCGGTCGGCTACGCGATGCACATGGATTTCCTCGGGCGCAAAACCGCGAGCCAGGCGCCGCAGCTGGTCAGCGCCTGGACCGCCGACCGCGACCTGACCAACCCGGCGCTGCCGGCGTTCCAAGTGTGTGTGATGCTGACCAAGTTGCAGCTCAATGACCTGCAGCAGTCGCTGAAACTGATTGTCGACGCGGCGCGCAAGACCCAGACCTCGCCCAAGGATTTCTTCCAGGAAATTGCCAGCGCCTCGGCTTATATGAGCCGCGACCCGCAAGCCCTGCGCAAGGGCGGCAACCTGGCCGACGGCGGCATTCTCGGCGAATACCTGGAAGGCCTGCCGTACCGCAGCAAGTCGCTGAACATGACCCAGGACTTGTGGTTGTCGTTGAGCGTGGCCGAGCAGGAAGACTTTATCGACGAGCTGGACTCGAAAATCCGTCTGTACGAAACCTTCCACAATGACGTGGCCAACTGGGTCCGTTTCGGCGATGCCGAGCCGGGCGATGCGTTGTACCGCGTGCCGCTGTCGACGCTGCCTTGATGCTGAACCTGAGCGCGGTGCACAAGAGCCGGGGTGTCGGTAGCCAACGTTACAGCCTGGTGATTCCGGCGCTGGCGCTGCGTGCCGGTGAGCAAGTGGCAATCGTCGGTCCGAGCGGCTGTGGCAAAAGCACCTTGCTGGATTTGCTCGCGCTGGTATTGGCGCCGGATCAAGTCGGTCAGTTTGACTTCCATCAGCAGGATATTGCCGGGTTGTGGCGCGCCGATCAGCAATCCACCCTGGCCGAGCTGCGCAGCAGGCACCTGGGTTACGTGCTGCAAACCGGCGGGCTGCTGGGGTTTCTGGATGTGCGCAGCAATATCGCGCTGTCGCGGCAACTGCTGGGCCTGAAGGATGACGGCAGCGTGGCGCGCCTGGCGGCGCAGTTGGAAATCAGCGATCAGTTGATGAAGAAGCCGGCAGCGCTGTCGGTGGGGCAACGCCAGCGTGTGAGCTGCGCCCGCGCGCTGGCCCATGCGCCGCAGCTGGTGCTGGCGGACGAGCCGACTGCCTCGCTTGACCCGCTGAACGCCGAGCGCGTGATGCACGCGCTGCTGGCCCAGGCTCGCGAGCATCGCGCCGCCTGCGTGATTGCCACCCATGACGAGGCCCTGGCGCGTGCCAGCGGCTTGCAGGTGCGGCGCATCAGTTGTCGTCGCGACACCGACGGCGGTGTCACCGCGACGCTCGGGGAGGCGAGCTGATGCGCATCCCTCTGGTGGCCTCCCTGGCTTGGCAGGATTACCGCAACGACGCGTGGCTGTCGGCCTGCTCGGTGCTGGCACTGGTCGCCGTGATCGCGCCGTTGCTGGTGTTATTCGGCCTGAAATTTGGACTGGTTAGCAGTTTGACCGAACGTTTGGAGACCGACCCCGCGACCCGTGAAATTATTCCGTTGGGCGGTGGTCGATTCAGCAGCGCATTTGTCGAGCAACTGGGCCAGCGCCCGGATGTGGCGTTTGCACTGCCACGTACACGGCAGATTGCAGCCACCGTGCAAGTGGGCACGCTGACCCTGGAAATGCTGCCGACAGCGTCGGGCGATCCGTTGCTGGCGGGCGTGCCGATGCCGCACGGGCTGGATCAGATCGTGCTGAGCCACACCGCCGCCGAAAAGCTCGCGGCGCGGCCAGGCGATTGGCTGGAAACCAGCTTTGCACGGCAAGTGGCGGGGCGCGTCGAGGCCCGGCGCACACGCCTGCAGGTGCTGGCGGTAGTGCCGCTGGAAGCCTTTGCACGCGACGGGTTGTTTGCTGATTTGAGTTTGCTGGAAGCGGCCGAGGATTACCGCGATGGCCGCGCCGTACCGGCATTGGGTTGGGACGGTGAAGCCGTGGGTGTGAGCGAGCAGCGCGTGTACCCGGCGTTTCGCTTGTATGCGCGCAGCCTGGTCGACGTGGAGCCGCTGCGGGTGTATTTCGCCGGGCAGAACCTGCTGGTGTCGACCCAGGCGCACACCATCGCCCAGGTGCAGTCGTTGAGCCGCAACCTGTCGATTGTGTTCTGGATCATCGCCGGGTTGGCGTTGGCGGGGGCGTTCGCAGCGATCTTCGCCGGGGCGTTGGCTGCGGTGGCGCGCAAGCGTCGGGAGTTGTCGGTGCTGCGCCTGCTGGGCTTTTCCACCGGCGCGCTGTTGCTGTTTGTGGTGATGCAGGCGCTGTACAGCGCAGGTGTTGCCGCCGTGCTGAGTGCCGGGCTGTATGCACTGGCCGAGGCGGGATTGAATCAATTATTCGTGCAGGTGCCGGGCGAACACGCCAGCCACCTGCTGGCGCGTCATTACGCCCTGGCCCTGGTTGCAGTCCTTGGCGTCAGCGCCGTGGCGGCGGCCTGTGGCGGTTGGCGAGTGGCGCGTATCCAGGCTTCTGAAGGAATCAGAGATGTATAAGTTACTGGGCGCCTGTGTGGCGCTGAGCCTGGCCTCGATGGCCTGGGCCGATGAGGCAAGCGACAAGCTCGACAACCCCAAACCGTTGCCCGGCGACGTCAGCCTGCCGCTGCCGTGCGAAGGCAATATGCTGTTTCGCTACGCCTACGTCCTGGCCCAGGGCACCCTGGACGATCGCGAGATCAGCCTCGGCTACCCCTTTGCCGAAGGTGAGGCCGGCTACCAGCAGTCGTTTATTTCCGGTTACCGCCGCGACTTCATCAACGGCCAGTTCACCCTCAAGGACCTGCCGAAGGAGTGGAACAAAGTCATCGCGCCACTGATGCCGAAGACCGACGCCAAGACCCCGCTCAAGCCCATGCTCTACTTCATCGGCAAGTACGAAGTGACTGCCCGTCAGTACGCCCAGGTGATGTCCCAGGCGCAGTCGCTGGCCAGCGGCGAGCCGGCGCCGGCCTGCGATGTTCCCAGCGGCATGGCCGGGCGTTTGCCCAAGGTCAAGCTCTCGCGCTTTGAGGCCGAGCGCTTCTCGGCGGTGTACAGCGCCTGGTTGATGAAATACCACCGTGACTTGCTGCCGGTCAGCGGGCGCGGTTCGTCGGCGGATGACGGCGGCCTGGGGTTTGTGCGCCTGCCCACCGAAGTGGAATGGGAATTCGCCGCGCGCGGCGGCCACGCGGTGAGCCGCCAGGACCTGGAAGGGCGCCTGTTCCCGCGCCGCACTGACGGCAGTGACAGCGACGGCCCGCTAGGTGATTACGCAGTCTTCAACCAGGTCGCCGGTGGTACCGGGCAGGCGGCGCGGCTGATGCCCATCGGCACCAAATTGCCCAACCCGATCGGTATGTTCGATGTGATCGGCAACGCCGCGGAAATGGTCCAGGAGTCTTTCCAACTGGTGCACGCCGGGCGTCGCCAGGGCACCTACGGCGGCTTTGTGGTCAAGGGCGGCAACTACCTGGAAGGTGAGGGCACGCTGTTTACCGGCATGCGTCGCGAATACCCGCTGTTCGCTGCCGATGGCACCGAGCAGAGCAACGAAACCACGGGGTTTCGCGTGGCGATGGGGGCCTTGTCGGCGCCGCGCTCGCGCTACAAGGAACTGTTCGCGCAGTGGCAGAAAGAGGGCCGCCTGGCCGCGCTGACCGACGCCATCGACGATGCCCAGGACCCTACCAAGCGCCTGGACAGCATCATCGCCGCCAGCGCCGACCCCAAGCTGCAGGCCGAGCTGGGGCTGGTCAACGAAGAGCTCAAGCGCAATGTCTCGCTGATCGCCCAGCAACGCGAAGAGGCGGCGGGCAACCTGATCCAGTCGGCCGCGTTGGTGGCCGAGACCATCAGTAACTACAACATCCGCCTGGCCAACCTGCAGAAGAGTCGCCAGCAGGCCCTGGACAACAAGGACGAGGCCAGCGCGCAGCTGTTCGCCACCGCCATCGACAACGGACGCAGCGCCCTCGACGGCGCGGTGGCGATCTACATCGACAACCTGGCCACCGGCACGCGCTACACCGATGCGGTGATCCAGGCGCAGTTTCAACGAATCAAGGAAGAGTTGGATCGCAAACCCGTGCTCGGCAAGAGCCTGGTGACGCGCGCAACACTGTTCGTCCGCCATGTCGGCAACTACCGCAAGCAACAGCGGGCCGACCCGGCGACGATCTTGAAGGAATTGCTCGCAGCGAGCGGTCAGCGGTCTTGATCGTTGGCTGTATGGCGAGCTTGGAAGGGACTCAGGCGGCGGTGGGCCGTGCTGGGCAAGTCAAACTTAAAAGAGAACACATCTATGCTTTTTTCCCGTAAGGCGGTTTCCAAGCGTCACTTGCTGCTGATCGCGGCCGGTTTCAGTACCGTGCTGACTGGCTGCGCCACGTCGCCGGCGTCCAAGGTCGCGTCGAGCACCAAGGTCGAGTACTACCCCAACTGCTACGAGCCGGTGCAGCACCTGCGCGCCACCGATTCGGACATGACCAAGTCGGTCGTCACCGGTGCCGCCCTCGGCGCGGCCGGCGGTGCACTGCTTGGCGCCTTGACCGGCGACTCCGACAAGCGCGGCCGCAACGCGGCGATCGGCGCAGCGGGCGGCGCCCTGGCCGGCGGCGCGGCGGGTTACTACACCGAGCGTCAGAAGCAGATCACCGATGACAACCAGCGCATCGCGTCGTACTCCACCGACTTCAACAAAAGCGCCTCCGACATCGACCGCAGCACCGCCTACGCCAAGGCGTCCCAGCAGTGCTACCAGAGCGCGTTCACCAAGCTGGTGGCCGACCGCAAGGCCAAGACCGTCAACGACACCGAAGGCCGCAAGCGCCTGGCAGAAATCGTCGCGGGCCTGAAGGAGTCCAATGACCTGATCGTCGCGGTCAACGGCAAAGCCAGCGAAGACCTGAACAACTACACCCAGGCCTACGAGCAAGACCTGCAGCAGGTAGGCGTGCAGCGCGCCGACGTGGTCACCGTGGCCACCGCCGACACCACGCCGCCCGTGGCCCCGGCCAAAGGCAAGAAAGCCGTGAAGCCAGCGAAGAAGCCTGCGCTGCCAGTGGTGCCTAAAGAAGCGGTAACCACCGAGAAGAGCATCCAGACCGTGCAGGCCAAGCAAGCTGAAAGCAAGCAGGTCGCCAGCGCCGGCAAGGCGCAGATCGAAGGCACCTGCCGCGATCCAAACCTGGCCGACTGGGCGCCGGTGCCTTGCCCTAACGTTTAAGCAACATGTTGCTATAAGCGTTAAACGCCAGCCGATCTCCGTCTAAAGCGCGAGATCGGTGGCGTTCCTCGATCAAATCGTTACACTGCTGCGGCCACTCAATAATTACACCGAGGCCGTGTGCATGAAATTTCGTCTTCTGCTGTGGGTGCTGGGCCTGCTGATGGGCAAAGCCAGCCGCACCAATCCTGCCTTCCAGCAACAGCTGGGTGACAAAGACCTGGCGTTCCAGTTGCAGACACTGGACGGCAAGGTTGCCCGTCACTTCATCGTCAAAGACCAGCGCATTACCAGCCACTCGGGTGTTCACCCGACGCCGGCGTTTGCCATCGCGTTCAAGGATGCCGCCTATGGCTTCGCCACGATGCAGGCGAAGAACAAGCAACTGGCGTTCATGACGGGGATTCAGGACAAGTCGATCCAGATCAAGGGCAACCCGGCGCTGGTGATCTGGTTTCAGGGGCTGACCAAGTATTTGAAGCCGAAGAAAAAGAAGAAAACCTGAAGCTACCTTTTTGGCAGGCGATCCTTTTTGTGGCGAGCGGGCTTGCCCCGCGTTGGGCTGCGCAGCAGCCCCCTGTTCAGGCCACCGCGTCATTTCATCAAGCGTGGGGTGTCAGGTTTTAGGCTCGCTTCGCGGCCCGACGCGGGACAAGCCCGCTCGCCACAATTGCGCTTGAGGGTTAGGCCTGGCTGAACTGCGAAGCCAGCTCACGCAACAGCACCTCGGCATCCAGTACCTTGCCTACAACTTCTTCAGCCTTGTCGCGCGTCAGTCCCAGGCGCTCAAGCAGCGCGTCCGGAATCGCCTCGTCCGGCCCGGAGCCGATCCCACGGCTACGCAGCAGGCGCACGGCCAGGCACACCAGGTTCGGGTACTCGGCGTATTGGCCGTCGTAGGTCGGGTCGTGCTGGAAGCGCAGGGCGGTGGACAGTTCGTCCGGCATGTCCCAGTAGCGCATCAACCAGGCGCCGATCTGCTCGCGGCTGATGCCCAGCAAGTGCTGTTCGACATAGCTGTGGCACAGGTGCGGGTTGACCTCCAGGTGCCGGCAGATCAGCGAGAAGTGCGGCGGGAACACGTGGGCCAGCAACAGGTAGCCGAAGTTGTGCAGCAAGCCGGCCAGGTAGGTCAGGCCCGCTTCCGGGCGCTGGGCGCGCGGCATGGCGCGGGTCAGGCCTTCGATCACGGCGGCGGTGTAGATCGACTGGTGCCAGTACGGCGTCGACTGGTGCGGATGGTCCTTGGGCAGGCTCAGGGTCTTGCCCAGGGCCAGGCCCAGCGCGAGGTTGATCACCAGGTCAAAGCCCAGCACGCGCACGATGGCGTCTTCCACCGAACGGATCTTGCCCGGCGACGCGTAGTACGGCGATGCGGCCCAGCTCACTACCTGCGCGGCCAAGGCCGGGTCGGTTTCCACCACACCGGTGATGTCGTCGATGGTGGCGTTGGGGTCGACCCGCAGCTTGATGATTTTCTGCGCGGTATCGGCCAGCGGTGGAATCTCGATGGTCGCTTCCAGGCGCTGCTGGATCCGGCGGGCAGTGAACGCCTGCATCGCCTGGGTGATTTCCTCGCGGTCATCATTGGGGCGATCGAGGTTGGGGCGAATATTACTCAGCGGCTCGCCGAAGTGGCCGGCGCTGGCCTTGGTGAGCATCGTCTTGAATGCGTCGCTGGTGATTTCCAGCAGCAGCCCGGCTTCGCCCGAATGCACCAGCAGGCTCGGCTCGTCGAGCAGGCTGCCTTCATACAGGCACGGCGAACTGGTGAGTGGCGGCAGGCCCGGCAGCAGGCTCAGGTCATGCTTGCCCAGCATGCGTTCAACGCGGTCCGGCGACACGGCGGTGAGGCGGCGCCCGGTGAGTTCGGCGAGGCGGTTGAGATCGAGCAACTGGTTCTGCGGGAACAGCACCATCAGTGCGCCCACCGCATCTTCCAGCAGCACGGCCTGGACCTTTCGCGCAGGATTCAGGCCCGGTTGGTCGGCAACTTCCGTGTAGCTGACGGCGAGCTTAGCGAGCAGAGCCCGAATGACCGGCGGGGCGGTCAGTGGGGCTGTGGCGAGGGCAACTTCTGACATGGCCTGATCCAATTTCCTACAGTCACCGAAGTATAACCAGCTTGATACATATGTTGGTCGACTAACTGCGGTTTGTGACGCGGTTAGCGAAGGGGCCGGGCGTTCTGGCGCTATCGCCGGCGGGGAGGGTCAGACCTGGCCGTATTGTTGGCCGTGGCGCAACCAGCGATCCAGCAGCGGGCTGACGTGGTCCGGCCAGCGCTCGAGCAGCGCCTGCGCGGCATCGCGTACGGCGGGCAGCAGATCGGCGTCGCGCATCAGGTCGGCGACCTTGAATTGCAGCAGGCCGGTCTGGCGCGTGCCGAGCATTTCGCCGGGGCCGCGCAGTTCGAGGTCTTTCTCGGCGATGACAAAACCGTCGTTGGTTTCACGCATGATGCCCAGGCGCTGACGGCCGATCTGCGACAGCGGTGGGTGGTAGAGCAGCACGCAGTGGCTGGCCGCGCTGCCCCGGCCGACGCGGCCGCGCAATTGGTGCAGCTGCGCCAGGCCCAGGCGTTCGGGGTTTTCGATGATCATCAGGCTGGCATTGGGCACGTCCACGCCGACTTCAATGACGGTCGTGGCGACCAACAGTTGCAGGTTGCCCGCCTTGAACTCGGCCATCACCGCGGCCTTTTCCACGGGTTTCATGCGGCCGTGGATCAGCCCGACCTTGAGTTCGCCCAAGGCGCTGGTGAGGTCTTCATAGGTGGTTTCGGCGGCCTGGCAGGTCAGCTCCTCGGACTCCTCGATCAGCGTGCACACCCAATAGGCCTGGCGGCCCTCGGCGCAGGCTCCACGCACGCGCTCGATGACTTCGACGCGGCGGGTGTCGGTGACCAGCACGGTGTTGACCGGGGTACGGCCGGGGGGCAGTTCGTCGAGGATCGACGTGTCGAGGTCGGCGTAAGCGCTCATGGCCAGGGTGCGCGGGATCGGGGTGGCGGTCATGATCAACTGGTGCGGGCTCATGCGTCCGCCCACGCCTTTCTGGCGCAGCGCCAGGCGTTGTTGCACGCCGAAGCGGTGCTGTTCGTCGATGATCACCAAGGCCAGGTTCTTGAATCGCACTTCGTCCTGGAACAGCGCGTGCGTGCCCACCACCATGGGCGCGCCGCCGGCGATTTGCTCCAGCGCTGCTGCGCGGTTCTTGCCCTTGAGCTTGCCAGCCAGCCAGGCCACTTCCAGGCCCAGGGGTTCGAGCCAGCGCTTGAACGTGATGAAGTGCTGTTCGGCGAGAATCTCGGTGGGCGCCATCAGCGCCACTTGGTAGCCGGCCTCCAGGGCTTGCAGGGCCGCGAGGGCCGCGACCACGGTCTTGCCTGCGCCCACGTCGCCCTGGATCAGGCGCAGCATGGGTTCTTTCTGGCTCAGGTCGTAGGCGATTTCATTGCCCACGCGCTGCTGGGCACCGGTCGGCGCAAAGCCGAGGTTGGCCAGGTATTGCGCAGGCAGGCGCGTGGCCTTGGGCATGGCTGGCGCGCGCAACGAACGCATGCTTTCGCGCAGGCGCTGCTGGGACAGTTGGTGGGTCAGCAATTCTTCGAAGGCCAGGCGGTGCTGGGCCCAATGATGACCGAGGGCCAACTCGTCGACGTCGGCGTCGGCCGGCGGGTGATGCAGGTAGCGAATCGCATCGTCCAGCGGCGCCAGTTGGTAGTCGCGGGCCAGCTCCAGAGGCAGCCAGTCGGGCAGGCTCTTGGGGCCGAGCAGGGTCAGGGTTTGCATGCACAGCTGGCGCAGACGCTGTTGGGTCAGACCTTCGGTCAGCGGGTAGATCGGGGTGAGCGTGGTGTCCACCGGCGGCGGCTCGTCGCCGGTGATGGCACGGTATTCCGGGTGGTAGATCTCCAGGCCGGACGCGCCGGGACGAGCTTCACCGTAGCAGCGCACGCGGGTGCCGCGCTTGAGGCCTTCTTTCTGGGCGTTGCTGAAATGGTAGAAGCGCAGGCTCAAGCCGCCGGTGCCGTCCTGCAGGCGCACGACCAGACTGCGGCGCTTGCCCATCACCACGTCGGCGCCGCTGACGGTGCCCTCGACTACCGCGTCCTGCCCAGGGCGCAAATGGCCAATCGGCACCACGCGGGTACGATCCTGGTAACGCAGGGGCAGGTGGAACAGCACGTCCTGGAGGTTTTCCAGGCCGACCTTGGCCAGCTTTTCAGCCATGGCCTCACCGACACCCTTGAGTGCCGTCACCGACACCTGCGACAGCTCAGTCATACCGTTAATCAGCTCGCAGCAGGCGGCTTGGCCACCGAGCACAGGCGGATCGAGTCCGCGAGGATCTCAATGGCCTTGGGCCGCGGGAAGCTCGCGCGCCAGGCGATCGCCACGGTACGAAACGGCACCGGTGGCGTCAGTGGGCGTACTTCGATCACGCCGGGGGCGTAGTGATGGCTGTCCACCGCCGACAGCGGCAGGATCGAAATGCCCAGGCCGGAGGCGACCATGTGGCGGATGGTTTCCAGGGAGCTGGATTCCACAGTGGTGTGCTTGGCGCCGTCGTTGCCTTTGGTCAGGGTCGGGCAGGCTTCCAGGACCTGGTCGCGGAAGCAGTGGCCTTCGCCGAGCAGCAGCAGGCTCTTGTCGTTGAGCAGGCCGGCGTCGATGGTGTCTTTTTTCGTCCACGGGTGGGAGGCCGGCATCAGCACGTAGAACGGCTCGTCGTAGAGCGGCAGGGTCAACACATCCGCTTCATTGAACGGCAGGGCGATGATGATCGCGTCCAGTTCACCGTTGCGCAGCTTGTCGCGCAGGATGTGGGTGAAGTTTTCTTCGATATACAGCGGCATCTGCGGCGCGACGCGATGCAGTTGCGGGATCAGGTGCGGGAACAGGTACGGGCCGACCGTGTAGATGGCGCCGACTTTCAGCGGTGCGGTCAGCTGGTTCTTGCCGGCCTGGGCCAGTTCGCGAATGCTTTGCGCTTGCTCCAGCACCTTCTGGGCCTGGGCCACGATGCCTTCGCCCACCGGGGTGAGGCGCACGGCGCTCTTGCTGCGCTCGAAAATCAGCACACCGAGTTCGTCTTCAAGCTTTTTCACGCCCACCGACAGCGTCGGCTGGCTGACGTGGCAACGCTCGGCCGCATGGCCGAAGTGCTGCTCTTGGGCGAGGGTAACGATGTAGCGTAATTCTGTAAGAGTCATAGCGGGCGTCCATGAGGTTGCGAGCCAAGCATACCGGCTGCAATCGATAGACGCACGTTATCAGAACTTTGGTGGGGATTGAGCGGGGAGTGTGGCGGATTTTGCTGAAGTGACAAAAACAATCTGGGCTTGCCTGCGATGCACACCCCTCGGTCTATCCGTTGCACCGAGGTGATGCTATCGCAGGCAAGCCAGCGCCCACACAAGTTGACTCCCGCAATCCTTAGCGGCGGCGTTTCTCGATGTTGTACACGAACGGTGCAACGATCTCGATGCTGCCGCCCTTGAGCATATCGGCCGGAGGCTTGGGCAGCGGCTGGGCACGACGGATCATGTCCAGGGTGGCGCGGTCCAGGTCGGCGTTGCCGGAGCGGCCCACCAACTCGTAGGACAGCACATTGCCGTCGGCGTCGACCACAAAGCGCAAGCGGTTCAGGCCTTCCTTGCCACGCGCCTGGGCACCTGGCGGGTACTTCTTGTACTTCTGCAAGTGAGCCAGCAAGGTGCCTTCCCAGGACGCCTTGGCCGCGACTTGCTGCGGCGACGGGCCTGGAACCGGCTGGGCCGATTTCTCAGCTGGCGCGTTAGTCGGCGGAGCGTCGCTCGGCGGCTCTTCGGAAGGTTTCTCCTTAGGCGGCTCGGGCTTTTTCTCCACCGGCTTGGGCGGTTGTGGCTTGGGCTTGGGCTTGACCGGCTTGGGGACCTGGATCGTCGGCTTGGGTGCCTCGGCCAGTTTCGGCAGCGGCAGCTCTTCCACCGGCGCCGGTGGTTGCGGCGGCGTTACGACTTTGGGCGGAGCCGGCGGCGGCGGTGCAGGCATCGGTGCCAGGTCGATGACCATGGCGGCCGGTGGCAGCTGCACCGTATGCGGCGCCGACCAGTGGAGCGCGATGGCAATCGCGACGGCATGCACGCCCAGCACGACGGCGAGGCTGGTGCCATAACGCGTCAGTTTGTGGCGCGTCGTGATCATTTTTTGGCTGCCGTCTCGAGTCCGACCAGGCCCACCTTGAGGTAGCCGGCTGCCCGCAGGGCATCCATCACGCTCATCAGGTCGCCGTAGTCCACGCCCTTGTCAGCCTGGAAGAAGATCGTCGTGTCTTTCTTTCCTTGGGTCTTGGCGTCGAGCACCGGCCCCAGAGTTTCAGCCTTGACTTCTTCTTCGCCCAGGAACAGGCGTTGGTCCGCCTTGACGCTGAGGAAGATCGGTTTCTCTGGCCGCGGCGCCGGCTTGGCGCTGGAGGCGGGCAGGTCAACCTTGATGTCCACGGTCGCCAGCGGTGCCGCCACCATGAAGATGATCAGCAGCACCAGCATCACGTCGATAAATGGCGTGACGTTGATTTCGTGGTTCTCGACGAGTTCGTCGTCGCCTTGATTCAAATGCAGGCCCATGGCCGATTACCCCACTTTCACCATGTGCGGTTGCGAGCTGCGCTCGGTAGGCAGGTGATCGAGGTCGCGGCTGACCAGCAGCAGGACTTCTGCCGACGCGTCCGACACCTGGGCCTTGTAGCCGGCGATCGAACGGGCGAAGACGTTGTAGATCACCACCGCAGGAATTGCCGCAACCAGGCCCAGGGCGGTTGCCAGCAGGGCTTCGGCGATGCCCGGGGCAACGACGGCGAGGTTGGTGGTCTGGGTTTTGGCGATGCCGATGAAGCTGTTCATGATGCCCCATACGGTACCGAACAGGCCGACGAAAGGCGCGGTGGAACCGATGGTCGCCAGCACGCCGGTGCCGCTGCTCATGTTACGACCGCAGGCGGCTACCAGGCGCTCCAGGCGGAAGGCCACGCGTTCCTTGATACCTTCTTTTTCGCGGGTGTTGGCCGACAGGCGCATTTCTTCCAGCGCGTCGTGCACCAGGGTGTTGGCCAGGGTGCCCTTCTTGGTTGCCGTCTCGCTGGCTTCCTTGAGGGTGGTGGCTTTTTTCAGGTGGACGATCTCGGTGCGCAGGCGACGCTTGGCGCCCAGCAGCTCGAAGCCCTTGGCGATCCAGATGGTCCAGGTGATGATCGAGGCGATGGCCAGGCCGATCATCACGGCTTTCACCACCACGTCAGCGTTCTGGTACATGCCCCACGGCGACAGGTCGTGGGCCATGCCCAGGGTGTTGTCTTCTTCCAGGACCACACCGGTATCGTCAGCGGGAGCGGCTGGGTCTGCAGCCTGGGCCGGGTCGGTGGCGGCTGGCGCAGCGGCTGGAGCAGCCGTGCTGTGCTCGGCTGCCGGGGTCGTGGCGGGTGCGGTGGCGTCAGCGAATGCGGCGGTCGGTGCCAGCAGTACGCTGAACAGCAGCGCAGCAATCGCGCGCCAGGCGCGGGATGGGCTGTGAAGCTTGGTTGGCGAAGCGGGGTTTGTATTACGTGTCATGCTGGCCGGACCTGAGTAAAGAAAATGAGTTGAGCGTCCTTCCAGGCCTGGGGGCCGAGGACAAATGGGCGGTTATTATTGCAAGTAATTCTTGTTAACAGAAGTAATACAGTTACTTTATTTGTCCTTTTTGTGGCCGCCTGTCATGTGTGAAGGCTAACCTAGACCTTTCTGTACGGAGTTTTCTGATGTCTGCGCCTTCTGTTGTGATTGCCGGTTGTGGCGATGTGGGTAGTCGGCTGGCTAGCCAATTGCTTGCCTCGGAATGGGAGGTTTATGGCCTGCGGCGTGATATTTCACGCCTGCCCGACGGGGTGATCGGCATCGCCGGCGACCTGTTCAAAAAGGATTGCCCTGACACCTGGCCGATCGGCGGGGTCGATTACCTGGTGTATTGCGCCGCCGCAACGGATCACGATGAGGCCGGCTATCGCGCAGCCTACGTACAAGGTTTGCAGCACGTGCTGGAGTGGCTGGGCGACTACGGCCAGGTGCCGAAACACCTGCTGTTTGTGTCCAGCAGCAGCGTCTACGGGCAGCAGAACGGCGAGTGGGTCGACGAAACATCCGAGACCCAGGCGAAGGGCTATTCCGGCCAGGTAATGCTGGAGGCCGAGCAAGTCGCGCTCAACAGCGGTATCCCCGCCAGCATCGTGCGCCTGACCGGCATTTACGGCCCGGGCCGTGAGTGGCTGTTGAGCCAGGTCCGGCAGGGTTACCGCGTGGCGATCGACCCACCTTTATATGGCAACCGGATTCACGCGGACGATGCCGCGGGCCTGTTGGCTTTTTTGCTGCGGCACGTGGAGCAGGGCGGTTCGCTGGACAAGGTCTACATCGGCGTCGACGACGCGCCTGCGCCATTGGCGGAAGTGGTGGGCTGGTTGCGTGAATACCTGGGCGTGACCGAGTGGGCCGCCGACGCCAGTGTGCGTCGTGCCGGCAGCAAGCAGTGCAGCAATGCCCGCGCCAAGGCGCTGGGCTGGAAGCCGACGTACCCAACCTATCGAGAAGGCTACGCGTCGATTCTCAAAGGCTGAAACACGGCCAGAGAATCTGGGAGCTGGCTTGCCTGCGATGACGGTGGCACATCCAGCAAATAGGGTGACTGGTAAACCGCTATCGCAGGCAAGCCAGCTCCCACATTGAGGTCGCAGCGCCCGAGCCAATGCGCTGATCTGGAAGCCGACTTATCCAACTTACCGAGAAGGCTACGCGTCGATTCTCAAAGGCTGAGCACGGCCAGAGAATGTGGGGCTTGCTTGCGATGACGGTGGCACATCCAGCAAATAGGGTGACTGGTAAACCGCTATCGCAGGCAAGCCAGCTCCCACATTGAGGTCGCAGCGCTCCAGCCAATGCGCTGGGCTGGAATCCAATTTACCCGACTTACCGAGAAGGCCGCGCGGCGCTCCTCGAGGATTGAAACGCGGTGAAAATGTGGGAGCGGGCTTGCTCGCGAATGCGCAGTGTCAGTCACTGAATATGTTTCTGATGCACCGCTTTCGCGAGCAAGCCCCGCTCCTAGATTCAGTTCAGCGCTCGGCCGCTTATTGCTTTTCCAGCAACCACTGGCGAGGGCCAGGGGTGAACGAGGGCACTTCGTCTGTCTGGGCGGTGTTGATAGCCTGGAAGATTTCCAGCTGCTTGCCCTTGCGCACGAAGATCCACGGGTTGCCCTGGCCGTTGAGCTGCAGCCAGATACTGTCGTAGCCGCCGCTCATGGAGGCGCAATCGCCCGCCAGGCACAGTGAGTACTGATCCACATTGGGCAGGCCCGCGACCTTGCCGTTGGCCTGGAACTGCACGATGGCGCCGTTGCCGAAGCCGTCCGTGATCTTCCAGTCGCCGCCCATGTAGGCCGCGTACAGTGCCCGCTCGAAGTTGGCGCCCAGGGGCGCCCCCTCCGGGGCCGGGTCTTTGGCGCGGGCGAACAGTTGCTCGGGCTCGTTATCGTTGGCCACCTGCAGCAATTGCTTGCCTTTGCGCTTGAGTTCGGTCGCGGAGCTGCCGTAGAAGTCCACGCTCCAGGCACCGGATTTTTCGCCGAGCAACTTGCCTTCGGCGACTTCGAAACCGTTGTAGTAGCGCGCCTGCGAAGCCTTGGTGTTGATTTCCCACTCAAGGTTCGGGCCGTAGCTTTGCAGCGCTTCACGCAAAGGGCCGCCCTTGGACGCCGCGTCGATGGCGGCCTGGTTGATCCAGGTACCGCTCACATCCACATCGGCAGGGTTGCTGGCGCAGCCGCCGAGCAACAGGGCCAGCGTTGATAGGGCTACAAGCGCTTTGCGCATCATGAAATCCTTCTGAAACGAAGTCGGCGCAGCTGGGGAAGCTGCGCCGGGTGTTTTACTCGATGACCAGGATCGCGTCCATCTCAACCTGCGCACCCTTTGGCAGGGCGGCAACGCCAATGGCGGCGCGGGCTGGGTATGGCTGTTCGAAGTACTTGCCCATGATCTCGTTGACCTTGGCGAAGTGGCTCAGGTCGGTGAGGAAGATGTTCAGCTTGACGATGTCCTTGAACGAACCGCCAGCCGCCTCGGCCACCGACTTGAGGTTTTCGAAGACCTGTACAGTCTGTGCTTCGAAGCCTTCAACCAGTTCCATGGTCTTTGGGTCCAGCGGGATCTGGCCGGACATGTAGACGGTGTTGCCCGCCTTGATGGCCTGGGAGTAGGTGCCGATGGCGGCCGGGGCCTTGTCGCTGGTGATAACGGTCTTGGTCATGAGTGACTCCTTGTAAGAGGTGGGTTATGCACGCATACGGGTGATGCGGATCACACCGGTCAAGGCGCGCAGTTTCTTGATCACGCGGGCCAGGTGCACGCGGTCGTGCACGCTGACCACCAGTTGGACCACGCTGATGCGACCATCACGCTCGTCCATGCTGATTTTCTCGATATTGCCGTCGGCCGCGTTGACGCTGCTGGCCAGCAGGGCGATCAGGCCACGCTGGTGCTCCAGCTCTACCCGCAGCTCGACATTGAATTCGCCGGTGACATCCTTGGCCCAAGAGAGCTGGATGCATTTTTCCGGGTTGTGGCGGATTTCGCTGATATTGCGGCAGTTGTCCAGGTGCACCACCATGCCTTTGCCCGCCGACAGGTGGCCGACAATCGGGTCGCCCGGGATCGGCGTACAGCACTTGGCGTAGCTGAGCACCAGGCCCTCGGTACCACGAATCGCCAGTGGGCCTTCCGGGCTTGGCAGCTGTTCGCCTTCGCCGAGCAGGCGGCGGGCGACCACGTAGGCCATGCGGTTACCCAGGCCGATATCTTCCAGCAGGTCTTCGATGGTTTCCTGGCGATACTCATGCAGCATCGCTTGCACGCGCTCTGCAGGAATCTTGTCCAGGGCGCTGTCGAAACCGTTGAGCACTTTGTTCAGCAGGCGTTCGCCGAGGCTGATGGATTCGGAACGGCGTTGCAGTTTCAGGGCGTGGCGAATATGCGTACGCGCCTTGCCGGTGACCACGAAGTTGAGCCAGGCCGGGTTTGGGCGAGCGCCTGGAGCGCTGACGATCTCGACCGTGGAGCCGCTTTGCAGCGGTTCGGACAGCGGCGCGAGACGACGATTGATCCGACAGGCAATGCAGCTGTTGCCCACGTCGGTATGCACCGCGTAGGCAAAGTCGACAGCCGTGGAGCCTTTGGGCAGCTCCATGATCCGGCCTTTTGGCGTGAACACGTAGACCTCGTCCGGGAACAGGTCGATCTTCACGCTTTCGATGAATTCCAGGGAGTTGCCAGCACGTTGCTGCATCTCCAGCACACCCTTGACCCACTGGCGGGCGCGGGCATGCGTGCCTTTTGGCTGCTCGTCGCCGGTGGACTTGTACAGCCAATGGGCGGCAATACCGTTGTTGGCCATCTCTTCCATTTCGCGGGTGCGGATCTGGATCTCGATCGGCACCCCGTGCATACCGAACAGCGTGGTATGCAGCGACTGGTAGCCGTTGGCCTTGGGAATCGCGATGTAGTCCTTGAAGCGTCCCGGCAGGGGTTTGTACAAATTATGTACAGCGCCGAGCACGCGGTAGCAGGTGTCGACCTTGTCGACGATGATCCGGAACGCGTACACATCCATGATCTCGTTGAAGGCCCGGCGCTTGCCACGCATCTTCTTGTAGATGCCATAGATGTGTTTCTGCCGGCCGCTGACTTCGCCCTCGATCTCGTCGATCGCCAGGCAATGGCTCAGCGACTCTTCGATCTTGTTGACGATTTCCTTGCGGTTGCCCCGGGCGCGCTTGACCGCCTGGTAGATGCGCGCTGAGCGCATCGGGTGCATGGCCTTGAAGCCGAGGTCTTCGAACTCGATACGAATGGCGTGCATGCCCAGCCGGTTGGCGATGGGCGCGTAGATTTCCAGGGTTTCCTTGGCGATGCGCCGGCGTTTTTCGCCGGACAGCACTTCCAGCGTGCGCATGTTGTGCAGCCGGTCGGCCAGCTTGACCAGGATCACCCGGATGTCCCGGGCCATGGCCATGGCCATCTTCTGGAAGTTTTCCGCCTGGGCTTCGGCCTTGGTCTCGAAGTTCATCTGGGTCAGTTTGCTGACCCCGTCGACCAGTTCGGCCACGGTTTCGCCAAATTGCGCGCTGAGCGCTTCCTTGGCAATGCCGGTGTCTTCGATCACGTCATGCAGCATCGCGGCCATCAGGCTCTGATGGTCCATGTGCATGTCGGCAAGAATATTTGCCACCGCAAGGGGATGGGTGACATACGCCTCGCCGCTGCGGCGGCGTTGGCCGTCGTGGGCTTGTTCGGCGTAGAAATACGCTCGGCGGACCAGGTTGACCTGGTCTGGGCCGAGGTAGGTCGATAAGCGATCGGCGAGGGCGTCTATGCTCGGCATAGGAATGACTCCTGCCGTTGGCTGTGACCCTGCGCCGTGCTACGTCGACCAGGCATAGGCTTAGACGGCCTCGTTGGACTCGTCCTCGAACGCTGCAAACAGCGGTTCGTCTTCAACGATTTCGGCGTTGGCGATGAACTCGTAGCTCATCAGGCCTTCAGCGATTTCACGCAGCGCTACAACGGTAGGCTTGTCGTTTTCCCACTGGACCAGGGGCTCTTTGCCGCCAGTGGCCAGTTGACGGGCACGCTTGGTAGAGAGCATGACCAGCTCAAAGCGGTTATCCACGTGTTCTAGGCAGTCTTCAACGGTTACGCGGGCCATGGTATTCCTCGGAGCGAATGCAAGATGCGCGCTGCCCGGTTGGGCGAGCGGACTAAACAGTTTAAAAAATCACCAGCGTTTAGGGAAGCGCTGATTTTTCCCGCGTCCTCGCAAAACCGCTACAAGTGCCAATGTAAAGCCCTTGCAGCGGTTTTGGGAAGAGCCAATCAGCCGAGCAGTTCAGCGAGTAATTTGCCGAAACGTTGCTGTTGACGCTTTTGCTGGAGCTGATTGGTGCGGAAAATCGCCTTCAAATCATCCAGCGCGTGGGCAAAATCGTCGTTGATGATCAGATAGTCGTAGTCGACGTAGTGGCTCATTTCGCTGACGGCTTCACGCATGCGGCCTTCGATGATCTCGTCGCTGTCCTGGCCACGGTTGGTCAGGCGCTGGTGCAAGGCCTCAAGCGACGGCGGCAGGATGAAGATCGAGCGCGCCTTGGGCATCAGTTGGCGCACTTGCTCGGCGCCCTGCCAGTCGATTTCCAGGATCAGGTCGTGGCCTTCATCCAGGGTCTGCTGCAGGTGGCTTTGCGAGGTGCCATAGAGGTTGCCGAACACTTCGGCGCGCTCGAGGAAGTCGCCGTGCTCGATCATCTTGACGAACTCGGTGCGCTCGACGAAGTGATAGTGCACGCCGTTCACCTCGCCCGGGCGCATGGCGCGGGTGGTGTGGGAGACCGAAATGCGGATCTGCTCGTCGGCGTCGGTCAGGGCCTTGACCAGGCTGCTTTTGCCCGCGCCCGAGGGGGCGGAAATAATGTAGAGGGTGCCGGTGCTGTGGGTCATGGAGGTTGCCTTACTCAATATTCTGTACTTGTTCGCGCATCTGCTCGATCAACACCTTGAGGTTGACCGCTGCCTGTGTGCTGCGCGGATCGAATGCCTTGGAGCCCAGTGTATTGGCTTCGCGGTTGAGTTCCTGCATCAGGAAGTCCAGGCGCCGACCGGCGGCACCGCCGGACTTGAGGACGCGGCGCACTTCGAGGATGTGGGTGCTCAGGCGGTCCAGTTCTTCGGCGACGTCGCTTTTTTGTGCGAGCAGCACCATTTCCTGTTCCAGGCGAACCGGGTCCAGGTCTGCCTTCATGTCGGTGAAGCGGTCGAGGACCTTCTGGCGCTGGGTGGCGAGCATCTGTGGCACCAGTTCGCGCAGGGTCACCACGTCTGCTTCGATCGAGGTCAGGCGCTCGTTGATCAGGCGGGCCAGTTCGGCGCCTTCGCGTTCGCGGCCAGCCTTGAGCTCCTTCAGGCCCTGGTTGAACAGGGCAAGGGCTTCGGCATTGAGGGCTTGCGGATCGGTGGCGTCGGCCACCAGCACGCCGGGCCACGCCAGCACTTCCAGGGGGTTGAGCGCGGCCGGCTGCTTGATCAGGCTGGCGATGGTTTCGGCGGCGGCAACCAGTTGCGCGGCGCGCTCGCGGTCGACCTGCAGCGGCTTGCCGGTGGTTTCCTCGGTGAAGCGCAGTGTGCATTCCAGCTTGCCGCGGGAGATGCCCTGGCGCAGTGCTTCACGCACGGCCCCTTCGAGGTCGCGGAATGATTCGGGCAGGCGCAGGTGCGGTTCCAGGTAGCGGCTGTTGACCGAGCGCAGTTCCCAGCTCAGGGTGCCTTGTACGCCGGCTTTTTCGACGCGGGCGAAGGCGGTCATGCTGTGCACCATGGAGGTACCTCGCGATGCAGTCCCGCATAACGGGCTGGTGGATGGGTTGCAGCCGACCGGCTGCGAAGGCGCAGGAGTGTAGCGCAACGGCGTGGGAGGCCCCAAACGCTGGCGTTAACAAAGCATGACAAATCGCCCATTCGTAACCGAATTTTAAGAAGTGCCCCGAATCGGCTCGCGGCTCTATAATGCTCGGCAGTTTTTCGTCCTCAGTACAGGTATCCCCTATGAAACGTCCAAGTGGTCGCGCTGCCGATCAGCTCCGCTCGATCCGCATCACCCGCAACTACACCAAACACGCCGAGGGATCCGTACTGGTCGAGTTTGGCGATACCAAGGTGATCTGCACCGTCAGCGTCGAAAATGGCGTACCACGTTTCCTCAAGGGCCAGGGCCAGGGCTGGTTGACTGCCGAATACGGCATGCTGCCGCGCGCCACCGGCGAGCGTAACCAGCGTGAAGCCAGCCGTGGCAAGCAAGGCGGGCGTACCCTGGAAATCCAGCGCCTGATCGGTCGTTCGCTGCGCGCCGCCCTGGACATGTCCAAGCTGGGCGACGTGACCCTGTACGTCGATTGCGACGTGATCCAGGCCGACGGCGGTACCCGTACCGCGTCCATCACCGGTGCCATGGTGGCCCTGGTCGATGCGCTGAAAGTGATCAAGAAGCGTGGCGGCCTGAAAGCCGGCGACCCGCTCAAGCAGATGATTGCCGCTGTCTCGGTGGGCATGTACCAGGGCGAGCCAGTGCTGGACCTGGACTACCTGGAAGACTCGGCCGCCGAGACCGACCTGAACGTGGTCATGACCAGCACCGGTGGTTTCATCGAAGTGCAGGGCACCGCCGAAGGTGCGCCATTCCAGCCGGCCGACCTGAACGCCATGCTCGCCCTGGCCCAGAAAGGCATGACCGAGATCTTCGAACTGCAGAACGCCGCCTTGGCTGACTGAACCCGCCTCAAGGAGAAGCGCCATGAATGACAACCAGATGCTGGTGCCCACGCCTTCCTACGAAGTGCGCCAGGCGGCAATGCTGTGCCATCTCGCGGCGTTTCTCGGGTTTGTGTTCCCCTTCGGCAGCGTCGTCGGGCCGCTGATCCTGTGGCAGATGAAGAAGGAAGTGGACCCGTTCATTGATGACCAGGGCAAGGAAGCCTTGAACTTCCAGATCACCGTGGCCATCGCCTGGATAGCCTGCATTGTGCTGGCCTTCGCGGTGGTCGGGTTTTTCCTGATGTTTGCCCTGGCGATCGCCACCGTGGTGCTGACCATCATTGGCAGTATCAAGGCCAACAAGGGGATCGTCTATCGCTACCCCTTGACCTGGCGTGTGATCAAATAATGAGCGCCCACAAAAAAACCGACAGTGATGTCGGTTTTTTTGTGCCTGGGAAAAGACCTCAGATGGTCAGTGTCCAGTCGTAGTCCACGATCAGTGGCGCGTGCTGCGAGAAGCGCGGCTGGCGCGGCAAGCGTGCACTGCGCACGAACCGACGCAGGCCCGGGGTCAGCAACTGGTAGTCGAAACGCCAACCCAGGTTGAGCATCTCCGCCTGTTCGTTGTCCGGCCACCAGCTGTACTGGTCGCCTTCGCGACTGACTTCGCGCAGGGCATCCACATAGCCCATGTTGCCGACAATCTCGTCCATCCAGGCCCGTTCCGGCGCCAGGAAGCCCGGGGATTGCTGGCTGTCGCGCCAGTTCTTGATATCCAGCTTCTGTTGCGCCACGTACAGCGAGCCACAATAAATGTACTCGCGACGTTTGCGTCGCTGTTTATCCAGGTAACGGGCGAAATCGTCCATTAGCTTGAACTTCTGGTTCAAGTCTTCATCGCCGTTCTGCCCCGAAGGAAGCAGCAAGGTCGCGATGCTGACCTTGTCGAAATCGGCTTGCAGGTAGCGCCCGTAGCGGTCGGCTGTCTCGAAGCCGAGGCCGCTGATGACCGCCTTGGGTTGCAACCGCGAATACAAAGCCACGCCACCTTGGGTGGGCACTTCGGCATCGCAGGCATAAAGGAAGTAGCCATCCAGTTGGAAGGCTGGGTCGTCCAGTTCAAAGGCGGAGGCGCGGGTATCCTGCAGGCAGATGACGTCGGCATTCTGGGCTTGCAGCCAACTGAGCAAACCACGCTCGACTGCAGCCTGAATACCATTAACGTTCACACTGATGATCCGCATAAATGGCCCCAAAAATCGCGTGCGTGTATGATACACGCCGTCTACCTAATTAGCTAAATCCGTGGTATCTGAGGCTTTTTTCATGCAGGCGTATCAACGCGATTTCATTCGTTTTGCCATCGATCGCGGGGTTTTGCGCTTCGGTGAGTTCACCCTGAAGTCCGGGCGCACCAGCCCATACTTCTTCAATGCGGGCTTGTTCAACTCGGGTTCGGCCCTGGCTCAGCTGGGTCGTTTCTACGCGGCAGCGATCGTTGACAGCGGCATTTCCTTCGACGTGCTGTTTGGCCCGGCCTATAAGGGCATTCCCCTGGCGGCCGCGACCGCCGTGGCGTTGGCTGAACATCACGAGCTGGATCTGCCGTGGTGCTTCAATCGCAAAGAAGCCAAGGCTCATGGCGAAGGCGGTAGCCTGGTCGGGGCTGCGCTCAAAGGCGACGTGTTGATTATCGACGACGTGATCACCGCTGGTACCGCGATCCGTGAAGTGATGCAGATCATTGCTTCCCAGGACGGCGCCAAGGCCGCGGGTGTGCTGATCGCGCTGAACCGCCAGGAACGCGGCAACGGTGAGTTGTCGGCAATCCAGGAAGTGGAACGTGACTTCGGCATTCCCGTGGTCAGCATCGTGTCGCTGAACCAGGTGCTGCAGTTCCTGGAAGATGATCCACAGCTCAAGCAACACCTGCCGGCTGTACGTGCGTACCGCGAGCAATACGGCGTCTGATACCGGACCTGTAGGAACCGGCTTGTGTGGGAGCGGACTTGCTCGCGAAAGCGTCGGGTCAGTTAGCGCATGTGTCACTGACAGACCGCTTTCGCGAGCAAGCCCGCTCCCACAGGGGGATGCATTTAGCAGTTGGATCGCGATCGCACGCATAAAAAAGCCCCGCTCAATTCGATTGAGCGGGGCTTTTTTGGTTTTTGCTGCTTAAGGACGCTTGCGGTTACTGATCAGCGTGCCCATGCCGGTATCGGTGAAGATTTCCAGCAATACCGCGTTCGGAACCCGGCCATCGATGATCAACGAGCTGCCCACGCCGCCTTGCACCGCTTCCAGTGCGCAGCGGATCTTCGGCAGCATGCCGCCGTAGATGGTGCCGTCAGCGATCAGGTCGTCGACCTGTTGGGTGGTCAGGCCGGTCAATACCTTGCCTTCCTTATCCAGCAGGCCGGCGATGTTGGTCAGCAGCATCAGCTTTTCAGCCTTGAGTGCCTCTGCCACTTTACCGGCCACCAGGTCGGCGTTGATGTTGTAGGACTCGCCATTGGCGCCCACACCGATCGGTGCGATCACCGGAATGAAGTCGCCCTTGACCAGCAGGTTCAGCAGGTCGGTGTTGATGCCGATCACTTCGCCCACTTGGCCGATGTCGATGATTTCCGGCTGGGTCATTTCCGGCGTCTGGCGGGTCACCGTCAGTTTTTTCGCGCGGATCAGCTCCGCGTCCTTGCCGGTCAGGCCGATGGCGCTGCCGCCGTGGCGGTTGATCAGGTTGACGATGTCCTTGTTGACCTGGCCACCGAGGACCATCTCCACCACGTCCATGGTCTGCGCGTCAGTGACACGCATGCCATCGATGAAGTGACTCTCGATCGACAAGCGCTTGAGCAGGTCGCCGATTTGCGGGCCGCCGCCGTGGACCACTACCGGGTTGATCCCCACGGCTTTCATCAACACGATGTCGCGGGCAAAGCCGGTTTTCAGCTCGTCGCTTTCCATGGCATTGCCGCCGTACTTGATCACCAGCGTCTTGCCGACATAGCGTCGGATGTAAGGCAACGCTTCGGACAGGACCTTGGCAGTATTGGCAGCGGCTTCGCGTTCGAGGGTCATTCAGGGCTCCGGTAAAAAATCAGAACGGTAATTGGAGATCAGGGGCAACACGTTTCAACTGGGCGTGGAACACGTCCTTGATGCGCTGCAACTCAGCCTCGGTATCCGCCTCGAAGCGCAACACCAGCACCGGTGTGGTGTTGGATGCGCGCACCAGGCCCCAGCCTTTGGCGTAATCGACTCGCACACCATCAATGGTGGTCAGGTTGGCGCCTTCACCCCATTGCGCATCGTGCAGTGCGTCAATGATGCTGAATTTGCTCTCCTCGGTCACATGGATATTGATCTCTGGCGTAGAAATATCGTTCGGGAAGGTCTCAAACAGCCCTTGCGCGGTGGATTTTTCCTTGCTGAGGATCTCCAGCAGGCGCGCAGCACTGTAAATGCCGTCGTCAAAGCCGAACCAGCGTTCCTTGAAGAATACGTGACCGCTCATTTCGCCGGCCAACAGGGCGCCGGTTTCCTTCATTTTCTTTTTGATCAACGAATGACCGGTCTTCCACATTAGCGGGCGGCCGCCATATTCCTTGATCAGCGGGGTGAGACGGCGGGTGCACTTGACGTCGAAAATGATCTCGGCGTTGGGATTGCGCGCCACCACGTCACGGGCGAAGAGCATCAGCAGGCGGTCCGGGAACACGATCTCGCCGGTTTCGGTCACCACGCCCACGCGGTCGCCGTCGCCGTCGAAGGCCAGGCCGACGTCGGCGCCGGTTTCCTTGACCTTGGCGATCAGGTCGACCAGGTTCTCAGGCTTGCCAGGATCCGGATGGTGGTTGGGGAAGTGGCCGTCGACATCGCAGAACAGCGGGATCACTTCGCAGTTCAGGGCTTCGAGCAGTTGCGGGGCGATCACGCCGGCTGCGCCGTTGCCGCAGTCCACCACGACTTTCAGGCGGCGTGCGAGTTTGACGTCACGGGTGATTTCATCGGAGTAGCGCTGGAGGATGTCGACCCGGGTGATGCTGCCTTTGCCGCTGGTCAGGTCGTTGGTCTTCAGGCGCTGATGCAGGGCCTGGATCTGTTCGTTGGCGAGAGTGTCGCCCGCGATGACGATTTTGAAACCGTTGTAGTCAGACGGGTTATGGCTGCCGGTCAGCATCACGCCGGACTTGCCGGCCAGCACGTTGGCGGCGTAGTACAGCGCAGGCGTGGGCACCAGGCCGACGTCGCTGACATGGCAGCCGCTGTCGGCCAGGCCCTGGATCAGTTGCTCCACCAGCTCCGGGCCGGACAGGCGACCGTCACGGCCGACCGAAACATTGGGCTCACCCTGGGCCAGGCTCTGGGAGCCGATGGCGCGGCCGATCCAGTAGGCGGTTTCGGCGGTCAGGGTCTTGGGCACTACGCCACGGATGTCATAGGCGCGAAAGATGCTGTCGGGGAATGTCGGGGCTACTCGGGCTGCGGTACTCATCGCGGGGGGAAACTCCATCTGAAGGGGGCAAGGCTGGCCTTAAAGTGGCGGACCGGCAGGCTCAAACTGAAGGGTATGACGGTGTTTTCGGCAGAGAGTTCGTGGTGCAAAAATGCCATCGGCGCTTGCGATCCGACTGTTCTATGCCGTAATGCATTGATTTAAAAGGGGAAATCTTGATGATTAAGTCCGCGCATTCTTCGTCCTGAAAAGCCTTGCGGTGGGCGTCGAGCCGGGCAGTGACGCCCGGCCAGAATCAGCTTAGTCAGTGACTGCCGGAATGCCCAAACCCCCCTGCGCCACGTTGTGTTTCATCGAATTGCTCAACCAGTTCGAAATGCGCCTGCACCACGGGCACCAGCACCAGTTGGGCAATGCGCTCGCCGACCGCGATGTTGAACGCAGTCTGGCCACGGTTCCAGCACGACACCATCAGCTCGCCCTGGTAGTCGGAGTCGATCAGGCCGACCAGGTTACCCAGCACGATCCCGTGTTTGTGGCCCAGGCCGGAACGCGGCAGGATCAGCGCCGCCAGGCCTGGGTCGCCGACATAGATCGACAGGCCGGTGGGAATCAGGATGGTCTGGCCCGGCTCGAGGACGGTGTCTTCCTTGAGCATGGCGCGCAGGTCCAGGCCGGCGGAGCCCGGGGTGGCGTAGGCCGGCAGTGGGAAGTCGGTGCCGATGCGTGGGTCGAGGATCTTGGCTTGCAAAGCGTGCATGGAAATTAAACCTGGTTCAGCCGTTGGGCGATAAAAGAGATCAGTTGGCGGGCAATCTTGCCCTTGCTGGTCTGGGCGAAAACGGTGGCGTGCAACTCGCGGTCGATCACGCTGATGGCATTTTCCTCGCTGTTGAAGCCGATGCTCGGGTTGGCGACATCATTGGCAACGATCAGGTCGAGGTTTTTGTCTTTCAGTTTGCGTGCGGCGTAGTCCAGCAGGTGCTCGGTCTCGGCGGCAAAGCCGACGCTGAACGGACGGTCCGCACGCGTGGCGATGGTGGCCAGGATGTCCGGGTTACGCACCATTTGCAGGAGCAGGCCGTCGCCGCTCGTAGGGTCTTTCTTGAGCTTTTGCGGGGCGACGACTTCCGGGCGGTAGTCTGCAACCGCAGCGGACGCGATAAACAAATCACAGGGAATAGCCGCCTCGCAGGCCGCCAGCATGTCCCGCGCGCTGACTACGTCGATTCGCGTGACGCGATCGGGGGTCGGCAAATGCACCGGACCGGTGATCAGGGTGACGCGTGCGCCTGCCTCGACCGCGGCTTCGGCCAGTGCGAAGCCCATTTTTCCTGAGCTATGGTTGGTGATGTAGCGCACCGGGTCGATGTTTTCCTGGGTCGGGCCGGCGGTGATCAGCACGTGCTTGCCGGTCAGGGCCAGGTGCTGGAAGCACTCGGCGGCGCACAGCGCCAGGTCAGTGGCTTCGAGCATGCGGCCCATGCCGACGTCGCCGCAGGCCTGGCTGCCGGAGGCCGGGCCGAACACCTTGAGGCCACGGCTTTGCAGGAGTTGAGTATTGGCTTGGGTGGCCGGGTCGCGCCACATGGCCTGGTTCATGGCCGGAGCGATGGCGACGGTGGCGTCGGTGGCCAGTACCAGGGTGGTCAGCAGGTCATCGGCGATGCCCTGGGCCAGGCGGGCGATCAGGTCGGCAGTGGCCGGGGCGATCAATACCAGGTCGGCCCATTTGGCCAGCTCGATATGGCCCATGGCAGCTTCGGCCGCCGGGTCCAGCAGGTCCAGGTGAACCGGGTGCCCGGACAAGGCCTGCATGGTCAGCGGGGTGATGAACTCACTGCCGCCGCGGGTCATGACCACGCGCACTTCGGCGCCCTGGTCCAGGAGCCGGCGGACCAGCTCTGCGCTCTTGTAGGCGGCAATGCCGCCGCCGACGCCGAGAACGATGCGTTTCCGATACAGACGCTGCATTGGTTTGCCTTTCCAGTTCAGTGATGCCAGTTCAGTGACGCGTGCGATGCCCCCTCCCCAGGTGAAATCGCATGCAAAAAAGAGGGCCTACGATAACACAGCGCCTGCCGTGCAACAGCGGCGTACATGTGGCGCATAGGGAGAGGGAGGTGAGATGAGTATTCGCGATTGGCCATTGGCAGAACGGCCGCGGGAGAAACTTCTGGAGTGGGGGGCGGCGAGTCTGTCCGACGCCGAGTTGCTGGCAATCTTCCTGCGGACCGGGGTTTCTGGCAGGAGTGCAGTGGACCTGGCGCGCCATCTGTTGGCGCAATTTGGCGGCCTGCGCCCGCTGCTGGAAGCCAGCCAGACGCTGTTCAGCCAGCATCTGGGCCTCGGCCCGGCGAAGTTTGCGCAATTGCAGGCCGTGCTGGAAATGTCCCGACGGCATCTGGCCGAGCGGCTGCGCAGCGACTCGGTGCTGGAAAATCCGGTGGCGGTGCGCGATTACCTCAAGGCCCTGTTGCGTCATGAACCCCACGAGATCTTCGGCTGCCTGTTCCTGGATTCAAAGCACCGGGTGCTGGGTTTCGAGGCGCTGTCCCAGGGCACTATCGACGCCGCGACCGTTTATCCCCGGCAGGTGGTGAAGCGCGCCCTGGCGTACAACGCTGCGGCCTTGATCTTGTGCCACAACCATCCATCGGGGAGCGTGGAGCCCAGCGCGGCTGATCGAAAATTGACCAAGCTGCTGCAAAAAGCCCTGGAGGTGGTGGATGTGCGGGTGCTGGATCACATCATCGTGGGCGATGGTGACCCACTGTCGATGGCCGAATATGGATGGATGTAAGTGCTTTCAGCAGGAGCCGGCGTGCTGGCAATGACATCCGCAAAATTACCAGGGATTTAACGGACGCCATCGTCGGCAACTCGGCTTCTACAAGAGGATGGTCAAGGTTTCACGCTGACCTTGGAAAAGTCCTGGCGCCCGAACGGGCTCACCTGGTATCCCTCGACGTTCTTGCGCGCCAGGGCAAACGCCGTCGGGTGTGCCAGCGGTAGCCACAGTGCCTGCTGCTGGATCTGTGCCTGGGCCTGCTGATACAGCTTGCTGCGCACGCCTTGCTCGTTGGTGGTCTTGCCGGCGCTGATCAGCTTGTCCAGCGCCGGGTCGCAGTAACGGGCGAAGTTGGTGCCGGATTTTACCGCCGCGCACGAGAACTGCGGAGTCAGGAAGTTATCCGGGTCGCCGTTGTCGCCGGCCCAGCCCATGAACAGCAGGTCGTGCTCGCCGGCCTTGGCGCGGCGAATCAGTTCGCCCCATTCGATCACGCGAATCTCGGCCTGGATGCCGACCTTGGCCAGGTCAGCCTGCAGCAATTGCGCCCCGAGGTTAGGGTTGGGGTTCAGCAGGCTGCCGGTGGGGCGTGTCCAGATCGTGGTCTTGAAGCCGTCCTTGAGGCCGGCGCGATCCAGCAGTGCCTTGGCCTTGGCGAGGTCCTGTGGATAACCCGGCAGATCCTTGGCGTAGCTCCAGGTGTTGGGCGGGTAGGGGCCGTTGGCGGCTTCGGCGGTGCCTTCAAACACGGCCTTGAGGTAGCTGGCCTTGTCGAAGGCCAGGTTGATCGCCTGGCGCACTTCGGGCTTGTCCAGCGGTGGGTGCTGGCTGTTGATGGCGACGAAGGCGGTCATGAAGGCGGCAGTCTTTTCTACCTTGAGTGCGGGATCCTTCTCGGCCTCGCCGACATCCAGGGGCTTGGGCGACAGGGCGATCTGGCATTCATCGCGATGCAATTTCTGCAGGCGCACGTTGGCGTCAGGGGTAATGGCGAAGATCAAGTTATCCACAGCCGGTTTGCCGGCGAAGTAGTCCGGGTTGGCCTTGTAGCGCACCACGGCGTCTTTCTGGAAACGGCTGAAGATAAACGGGCCGGTACCGATTGGCTGGCTGTTGAGTTTTTCCGGGGTGCCGGCCTTGAGCAGTTTGTCGGCGTATTCGGCCGGGTAGATAGAGGCAAAGCCCATGCTCAGGGCGGCGAGGAAGGTGGAGTCGGCGTGGTCCAGGGTAAAGCGCACGGTCAGCGGGTCGAGGGCGTCGATCTTCTTGACCAGGGTGGGCAATTGCAGGGACTGTGCATGCGGGAAACCGCTCTGAGCGATCTGGTGCCATGGGTTGGCCGGGTCGAGCATGCGTTCGAAGCTGAAACGCACGTCTTCGGCGGTCAGTGTGCGGCTTGGGGTGAAGTAGTCGGTGCGATGGAATTTCACCTCCGGGTGCAGCTTGAACGTGTAGGTCAGGCCGTCTGGCGAGACTTCCCAGCTGTCCGCCAGGCTGGGCACCAGTTTGCCGCTGGCGGCGTCGTAGTCCACCAGGCGGTTCATCAGCACGTCGGCCGAGGCGTTGGTGGTGGTCAACGAGTTGTATTGCACCACATCGAACCCTTCGGGGCTGGCCTCGGTGCAGACGCTCAGGTTGCTGGCGGCAGATGCCAGCGGCGCGATAAATAGAGGGGCTAGCAATAGCGGTAGGGCAGCGAGGCGCATGTTCGGTTTCCTTTGCAGATCGAAGGCCCATCTGCGAGTGCAGTCTGGAAAAGTCCTACCGTAGTGGTCTGCCGGATAAATGACTAGCCCATTTTTGCCTGTGCTTTTGCCTCAAATGCTGTTTTGATGGCGCCTCAGCGCGTTTCGTCGTGCGCTTTGCCGCGCGCAATGCCGCTGTAAATCATTCTGTGCGACGAGCGGTCGGCTGTTGCAGCGGCCCCTCCTGGCAACGGTTCGGGCGTCTGTCGCCGAGATTTACGCCGGGAAAAACACACGGGCTGTTGTTGCACTGGGGTCTTTCTGGTATAAAGCAGCGCTCTTTTCTAGGGGCCCGGTTCCTTCGCTTGTAGGTGTAGCCGGTAAGACCCTAAAGAAACGCGGCGCCTGGCGCCAAATGACTGAGAGATTAAGCGGCCAACCCATGCCGGGTTGGGCATGTGGTTTTAGAGGGCTGAGGCATGTCGAGAGTCTGTCAAGTTACCGGTAAGGGTCCGGTGACTGGGAATAACATTTCCCACGCAAATAACAAAACCCGTCGTCGTTTCCTGCCGAACCTGCAGCATCACCGCTTCTGGGTTGAAGAAGAGAAACGTTTTGTACGCCTGCGCGTATCCGCCAAAGGCATGCGCATCATCGACAAGCGTGGCATTACTGTCGTGCTGGCCGAAATCCGCGCCGCTGGCAAGATCTAAGGAGCTCTATCATGCGTGAATTGATTCGAATGATCTCTAGCGCCGGTACTGGTCACTTCTACACTACCGACAAGAACAAGCGTACTACCCCGGACAAGCTCGAAAAGAAAATGTTCGACCCGCGCGTTCGCAAGCACGTGATCTACAAAGAAGGCAAAATCAAGTAATTGATTTTCCTCCTTGTGAAAAAGCCCGTATCTCACGATACGGGCTTTTTTTTGCCTCGGATTTGCCGGATCAGGCTTTCTGCTCGAACACCACGTAGATCTTGCGGCACGGCTCCAGCACTTCCCAGGTGCCGCTGAAGCCGGCGGGGATCACGAATCGGTCGCCGGCGCGCAAGGTCTTGGCGTTGCCCTCGGCATCACGCAGCACGGAAACACCCTGCACGATCTCGCAGTACTCGTGCTCGGTGTAGTTGACCTTCCATTGCCCGACTTCACCTTCCCAGACCCCGGCACTCATCTGGCCGCACGGGCTGTTGTAGTGGTTGTAGATCGTTTGTTCGGGGTCGCCCTTGAGGATTTTTTCCGCGGCGGGGCGGTAGCGGTCTGGGGCGGTATTGGCCTGGCTGAAGTCGACGATGTCCTGGATGCTCATGTGCGTGTCCCGTCTGGCCTGCGGTTGGAGAGCCCAAAGTCTATGTTTATTAAAATGAACATCGCAAGGGCGTTTACCGGCGTTATGTCAAATATATTGAAACATCCCCAGCCGCTGGTTTAGGGTGGTAGCCGCCTTGAGCCGAACAGCAGGCTGGCCGGGCAAGAATTCTTTGAGGCTGCCGGGGGACATCACCTGGCCCTTGTATTCAATAAGAGGAGGACACTCGCATGACCACCCTGACCCGTGCCGACTGGGAACAACGCGCCAAGGATCTGAAGATCGAAGGTCGCGCCTACATCAACGGCGAATACACCGCCGCCGCTTCCGGCGACACCTTCGAATGCATCAGCCCGGTCGATGGCCGCCTGCTGGCCACCGTTGCCAGCTGTGACGTCGCCGACGCCCAGCGTGCGGTAGAAAATGCCCGCGCCACCTTCAATTCCGGCGTTTGGTCGCGCCTTGCACCGGCCAAGCGCAAAGCCGCGATGATTCGTTTCGCCGCGCTGCTCAAGGACAATGCCGAAGAGCTGGCGCTGCTCGAAACCCTCGACATGGGCAAGCCCATCAGTGACTCCCTCGGCATCGACGTGCCCGGCGCTGCCAACGCGCTGAGCTGGAGCGGCGAGGCGATCGACAAGATCTACGACGAAGTCGCCGCCACCCCGCACGATCAACTGGGCCTGGTGACCCGCGAGCCAGTGGGCGTGGTCGGTGCCATCGTGCCGTGGAACTTCCCGCTGATGATGGCCTGCTGGAAACTCGGCCCGGCGCTGTCCACCGGTAACTCGGTCATCCTCAAGCCGTCCGAAAAGTCCCCGCTGACCGCCATTCGCATCGCGGCCCTGGCCGTTGAAGCCGGTATTCCGAAAGGCGTTTTCAACGTGCTGCCGGGCTACGGCCATACAGTGGGCAACGCGCTGGCGCTGCACATGGACGTCGACACTCTGGTGTTCACCGGTTCCACCAAGATCGCCAAGCAGCTGTTGATCCGCTCCGGCGAGTCGAACATGAAGCGCGTGTGGCTGGAAGCCGGTGGCAAGAGCCCGAACATCGTGTTTGCCGATGCGCCGGACCTGCAAGCCGCCGCCGAATCCGCCGCCGGGGCGATCGCCTTCAACCAGGGCGAAGTCTGCACTGCGGGTTCGCGCCTGCTCGTCGAGCGCTCCATCAAGGATAAATTCCTGCCGCTGGTAATCGAGGCCCTCAAAGGCTGGAAGCCGGGCAATCCGCTGGACCCGGCGACCAACGTCGGCGCATTGGTGGACACCCAGCAGATGAACACCGTGCTCTCGTACATCGAAGCCGGCCATGCTGACGGCGCCAAGCTGGTGGCGGGCGGCAAGCGCACCCTGGAAGAAACCGGCGGCACCTACGTCGAACCGACGATTTTCGACGGTGTGACCAACGCCATGAAGATCGCCCAGGAAGAAATTTTCGGCCCGGTGCTCTCGGTGATCACCTTCGACAGCGCTGAAGAGGCGATTGCCATCGCCAACGACACCCAATACGGCCTGGCCGCAGCGGTGTGGACGGCGGATATCTCCAAGGCGCACCTGACTGCCAAAGCGCTGCGCGCCGGTAGCGTGTGGGTCAACCAGTACGATGGCGGCGACATGACTGCGCCATTTGGTGGCTTCAAGCAGTCGGGCAATGGTCGCGACAAGTCGCTGCACGCGTTCGACAAGTACACCGAGCTGAAGGCGACCTGGATCAAGCTGTAAGCCTGTAGGCAACACCGCCGGCCAAATGTGGGAGCCGGCTTGTGTAGGCGCTGGCTTGCCGGCGATAGCATCACCTCGGTGCAACTGAAAAACCGAGGTGTCTGCATCGCGGGCGAGCCCGGCTCCCACATAAGCCTGCTCCCACGCTGTTCTGTGTGAACTCGAAAATTATCCACAGGAGCGTGGACATGCGTTGGGCGACTTACTTCGCCGTGCTGGCCTCGGTGCTCAGCGTCGGCCTGGCGCTGGGCGTGAGCATGCCGTTGGTATCCCTGCGCCTGGAGGGCTGGGGCTATGGCAGTTTTGCCATCGGCGTGATGGCGGCGATGCCGGCCTTCGGCGTGCTGCTGGGTGCGAAAGTCTCCAGCCGGCTGGCCGCGTGGCTGGGCACCGCCAACCTGATGCGCCTGTGCCTGTGGGCCGGCGCGGTGTCTATCGGCTTGCTGGCGATACTGCCCAGCTATCCGGTGTGGCTGGTGCTGCGCCTGATGATCGGGGTGATCCTGACCATCGTGTTCATTCTCGGTGAAAGCTGGATCAACCAGTTGGTGGTGGAGCAGTGGCGCGGTCGCCTGGTGGCCCTGTATGGCTGCAGTTATGCCTTGAGCCAACTGTCGGGGCCGTTGCTGCTGGGCCTGATTGGCACAGACCATGACTACGGTTTCTGGGTCGGCGTCGGCTTGTTGATGGTCGCGCCGTTGCTGTTGCTGGGACGCTCCGGCGCGCCGACCGCCGATTCGTTCAGCGTGACCTTCGGCGACCTGTGGCGCTTCTGCCTGAGCCTGCCGGCGATTGCCTGGGCGGTGGCACTGTTCGCCGCCTTCGAGGCGATGATTCTCACCCTGCTGCCGGTATATTGCCTGCAACAGGGCTTCACTGCCGAGATTGCCCTGGCAATGGTCAGCACGGTGGTGGTCGGCGATGCGTTGCTGCAGTTGCCCATCGGCGCGTTGGCCGATTACCTGCCACGGCGCACGCTGTTCCTGGGTTGTGCGCTGCTGTTGCTGGTTTCGAGCCTGGCGATTCCGTTGTTGATGCACACGCCGCTGATCTGGCCGGTGTGGGTGCTGTTCGGGGCGAGTGCCGGCGGGTTGTTCACGCTGTCGCTGATCCTGATCGGCGAGCGCTACCGCGATGACGCGCTGGTGCGCGCCAATGCCCACGTGGCGCAATTGTGGGGGATCGGATGCCTGATCGGCCCTCTGGTGGCCGGTGCCGGCAGCCAGTGGATCAGCGGGCATGCACTGCCGTTGCTGATGGCGGCGGGCTCGCTGGGCCTGGTCGTGCTGTTGCTGCGTCAAGGCGCATTCGGCGCCGCACAACCGGCCTGACTTGAAATGCATTCACCGTAGGCGCTGGCTTGCCAGCGACCACAGTTGATCTGTGTCGTTTTAGAGCATGCGTTCCAGCCCCACCGAGGTGGCGAACCAGGCATTGAAGCGACGCCACCAACTGCCGGGTTCTTCGGTGATTGTGTGTAACTGGCCGTTATCTTCGGTCACCCACACCACGTTGCCGTCCTGCAGTTTCGCCTCATAGCTCAAGGCTGGGGCCATGCCTTGCAGCGCCAGGTTGCGCACGTGCTCCGCCAGTTCGGGGCTGTCGACCAGCACGCCGACTTCGGTGTTCCACAGCACTGAGCGCGGGTCGAAATTGAACGAGCCGATAAACGACTTCTCGCGATCGAAGATCATCGCCTTGCTGTGCAGGCTGGAGTCCGAGCCGCGAAAGGTGCCGCGTCGGAACAGGTGCGGCCCACTGCCTGCGCTGGGGTCGCCCGGTTGGCGGCGCAGTTCATAGAGTTTCACCCCATGCTCCAGCAGCGCCTTGCGGTAGGGCGCGTAGCCGCCATGCACGGCTGGCACGTCGGTGGCTTCCAGGGAGTTGGTGAGCAGGCTCACCGACACGCCGGCGTCGGCGCGCCCGGTCAGGTACACCAGGCCCGGTTGCCCCGGCACGAAGTACGCCGAAATCATCATCAGCTCGTGATTGACGCCCTCAAGTTCCGGCGCCAGCTGTGTGGTGAGCAGCAATCGCGGGTCCGGATCGGCCTTGGCCAATACCTTGCTCGGTGCGTCCCACAGCGCCTGGTTCCAGGCCCAGATCAGCTCGCGGCGCCAGGTGTCCATGCGCGGCTGGGTCTGGTAGGTGCGCAAGCGGTTGTACAGCGCGTGATTCTGCTGGCGCGACTCGGCCAGGGAGTCTTGCAGGCGTACACGGGCAGCGGCCAGGTCGCCTTTGGACGGCGTGTTGGCGACAAAGTCGTCGATGGGCTTGCTCAGCGCGCTGTTCCAGTACTGGTCGAAGCTGTGGCCGAGTTGCTCGGCCACCGGCCCGACGCTGAGCATGTCGATGTCGGTGAAATTCAGGTTGGGCTCGGCATCGAAATACTCATCGCCCAGGTTGCGCCCGCCAACGATGGCCACGCTGTTATCTGCCAGCCACAGTTTGTTATGCATGCGCCGGTGTTGCAGCGACAGGTTGAACAGCCGCCCCATGGCCCGCGTCACGCCGGTGCTGCGCCCCAGGTGCAGGGGGTTGAACAGGCGGATCTCGATCTTGGGATGAGCGGCGAGGGTGGCGATGATCTGGTCGAGGCCGTCGCTGGTGGTGTCGTCGAGCAGGATGCGCACGCGTACGCCACGGTCGGCGGCCTTGAGCAGTTCATCCACGAGCATCCGCGTGCTGATGCCGTCGTGGACGATGTAGTACTGCAGGTCGAGGCTGGTCTGGGCATTGCGGATCAGCTCGGCGCGGGCCATGAACGCTTCGCTGCTGTTGGGCAGCAGGCGAAAGCCGGAGCGACCTTGATAGGGCGCCGCCTGGGCCTGGATCGAGCGACCGAAGGAAGACTGCGCAGCGGGCAGGGCATCGCTGGGGATGCGCGGGGAATCGATGGTTGCGCAGCCGCCCAGCGTCAAGGCGCCCAGCAGTAAAAACGGTAAAAGCCGTCGAATCATCAAGGGCACTGCTTCCAGGTCAGGGCGGTTGTGGGTATATGACGGCTATTTTCGGTGAAAGGTCAGTCTGCAACCTCGGCAAGCATCTTGATTGCGGCGGCACCGACCTTGCGTACCGCTTCTTCGATCTGCGGGGTTGGCTTGGCAGCGTAGTTCATGCGCAGGCAATTGCGGTACTTGCCGGACGCAGAAAAGATACTGCCTACCGCCACCTGTACGCCTTGTTCCATCAGGACGCGGTTGAGCTTCAGCGTATCGAAGCCTTCCGGCAGCTCGACCCACAGCATGAAGCTGCCTTGCGGGCGGCTGGCGCGGGTACCCGCCGGGAAATAACGGCTGACCCAATCAAGCATCAAGTCGCGATTGCGCTGGTATTGGGTGCGCATCCGCCGCAAATGCGGTTCGAAATGGCCGCCCTTGAGAAACTCTGCAATCGCAATCTGCGGCTGGGTGGCGGTGGAGCCGGTGCTGATGTATTTCATGTGCAGCACCCGCTCGAGGTAGCGTCCCGGCGCGACCCAGCCAATGCGCAGGCCCGGCGCGAGGGTTTTCGAGAACGAGCTGCACAGCAGCACGCGGCCGTCTTCGTCGAAGGATTTGATGGTGCGCGGGCGCGGGTAGCTGTAGGCCAGTTCGCCATACACATCGTCTTCGATGATGGCCACGTCGAAACGCTGGGCCAGGGTCAGCAACGCCCGTTTGCGCGCCTCGGGCATGATGTAGCCGAGCGGGTTGTTGCAGTTGGGGGTCAGTTGGATGACCTTGATCGGCCACTGCTCCAGCGCCAGTTCCAGGGCTTCGAGGCTGATCCCGGTGAGCGGGTCGGTGGGGATTTCCAGGGCTTTCATGCCCAGGCCCTTGAGAGTCTGCATGGCGCCGTGAAAGCTCGGCGAATCCACTGCGACGATGTCGCCCGGCTCGCAGATCGCGTGGATGCTGGCCGACAGCGCTTCATGGCAGCCGGTGGTGATCACGATGTCTTCGGCGGTGAGTTGGCAGCCGGAATCCAATGACAGCCGTGCAATCTGCGCGCGCAGCTCCATACAGCCAAGGATGTTGTCGTAATACAGGCCTGGCAGATCCTGGCGCCGGCTGACGCGTGCAAGGCTGCGCAGCAGCGGCTTCAGGGTGGGCGACAATACATCCGGCATGCCGCGACCCATCTGTATGACATCTTTGCGCGGTACTGCGCGAATCAGCTCGAGCACCTGGTCCCACTGGGAAATCTCCACCGGTCGTTGGGCCGGGCGACCGATCTCGGGCAAGGCCGGCAGCTCACGGCTGACCGGTACAAAGTAGCCGGACTTGGGCTTGGGCATGGCCAGGCCGTTGTCTTCGAGCATCCGATACGCCTGCTGCACGGTGCTCAGGCTGACCCCATGTTCGACGCTCAAGGCCCGCACGGAGGGCAGTCGATCACCGGGGCGATAGAAGCCTTGCTCGATGCGTGTGCCCAGCAATTCGGCGAGATTGATGTAAAGCGTCATGGCGGTCGCTCCCGGGAGACCAGTACAGATACGGGGAAAATACAGGATTCAGCCGCGCATAGGCAGTGTCTGTATGGATTTAATAAAAGTTGGTTGAATCTGTAATGGTTTTGCCCGCTCACCCATTCTAGTCACTCATGGCAACAGGGCAATTGAGGGGCAAGACAATGAACGGCATGAGCGATGTGCGACTGATGTTACACAGTCAGGAATTGCAGGCAGGGCAGGAGCGGGCGACGGCGCCGCGCGATATCAGCCGCTGGAGTCTGTTCTGGCACCGCCGCCACACGCGCAAGGCCTTGCTGCACCTGACCCGCGAGCAATTGCGTGATGTCGGATTGTCTGCTGAACAGGCGCGCCAGGAAGGGTTGAAACCGTTCTGGCGGGATTGATCAGAGCAGCTCTTTGAAGCGATGCCAGAGCATGCCCAGCGCCAGCAGCGGCGAGCGCAAGTGCTTGCCGCCGGGGAAGGTGATGTGCGGCACCTGGGCGAACAGATCGAAACGCCCCTGTTGCTGGCCGCTGATGGCCTCGGCCAATAGCTTGCCCGCCAGGTGCGTGGCGTTGAGGCCGTGGCCCGCATAGGCCTGGGCGTAATACACATTGGGTTGATCGGCGAGCCGGCCGATCTGCGGCAGACGGTTGGCGCCGATACCGATCATGCCGCCCCACTGGTAATCGATGTTCGCCTCGGCCAGCTGGGGGAACACTTGCAACATCTTCGGTCGCATATAGGCGCCGATATCCTTGGGATCGCGTCCGGAATAGTGGCAGGCACCGCCGAACAGCAGGCGACGGTCGGCGGACAGGCGGAAGTAATCCACCGTCACGCGCTGGTCGCACACCGCCATGTTCTGTGGCAACAGCTCGGCGGCCTGGGCTTCGCTCAACGGCTCGGTGGCGATGATGTAGCTGCCGGCGGGCAACACTTTGCCGCTCAAGTGGGGGTTGAGGCCATTGAGGTAGGCATTGCAGGCCAGTACCAGGGTCTTGGCGCGTACATTGCCGTGGGCGGTGTGAACGTTGACTTCAGGGCCGTAGTCGATCCGCGTGACTTCGGACTGCTCGAACAGCTTCACGCCCAATTGCTGCGCGGCGGCGGCTTCACCCAGCGCCAGGTTCAGCGGGTGCAGATGGCCGGAGCCCATGTCGATCATGCCGCCCACGTAGCGTCCGGAGCCGATCACACTGCCCATTTCGCCGGCTTGCAGCAGGCGCACCTCGTGGCGATAGCCCAGGCTGCGCAGTTCTTCGGCGTCTTCGGCGAGGCCTTGCAGGTCCCGGGGTTTGTTGGCCAGGTCGCAGTAGCCCCAGGTCAGGTCGCAGGAGATCTGGTAGCGCTCGACGCGTTCACGCACGATTTCCACGGCTTCCAGGCCCATCAGCTTTATCTGGCGCACGCCGTCGCTGCCGATGATCGGGGTGAATTGCTCCAAACCGTGGCCGACGCCGCGAATCAGCTGGCCGCCATTGCGCCCACTGGCGCCCCAGGCGATCTTGCGCGCTTCCAGCAACACCACGCTGAAGCCGCGCTCGGCCAGCTCCAGGGCGGTGTTGAGCCCGGAAAAACCACCGCCGACCACGCAAACATCGGCGCGCACATCCCCCGTCAACACCGGGTAATCGGGCTGCGGCACGCTGCTGGCGGCGTAGTAGGAATTGGTGTGCCGGGCGCTGGCAGTCATCGGGAGCATCCCTGTTTGGAAAATTTGACGCAGGATACAGCGGTCGGACGAAGCTGTCTGCGCAGGGCGTTTTGCGTCAGAATCCACGCCTATTCGCCGTTCGGTACGTGTTTCGATGAGTTGCAACAGTCAGAAAATCAGCGCGCTGCGTCGACAGATTCCTTCGTTCGAGTGTGTCCCCGGTTGCCATGATTGCTGTGGGCCGGTGACGACTTCGCCCGAGGAAATGTCGCGCCTGCCACGCAAGACCGCCGCCGAGCAGGACGCGGCGATGGATGAGCTGAACTGTGTGCACCTGGGCCCCAATGGCTGCACCGTGTATGACGAGCGCCCGCTGATCTGTCGCCTGTTCGGCACGACGAAGACCTTGCCATGCCCGAATGGGCGGCGGCCGGTGGAGCTGATTCACCCGCGGGTCGAGAAGCAGATCCACGAATACATGGCGAGCACCCGGCAGGTGCTGGTGTAACCCGATCAAGCGGTAGACGCAGGCCTGGCGATGAAGATATCGACGCTAAAATCGCTAGCGCCGGCAAGCCGGCGCCTGCAGTGATCTGCGCTGTGAGGTCAGTCCGGGATCGGCAGGTTCAGGCTCTCTTTCACCTCTTCCATCACGATATAGCTCTTCGACTCCCGCACGTGGGGCAGCTTGAGCAGGATATCGCCGAGCAATTTGCGGTACGAGGCCATCTCGGAAATCCGCGCCTTCACCAGGTAATCGAAGTCGCCTGACACCAGGTGGCATTCCAGCACGTGGGGCAGTTTCAGCACGGCGCGGCGGAACTCTTCAAAGGTATCGCCGGACTTGTAATCCAGGCTGATCTCGACAAATACCAGCAAACTCCCCTTCAAATGCTGCGGATTGAGTCGTGCGTTGTAGCCCATGATGATCCCTTCACGCTCCAGCCGACGAACCCGCTCGGTGCACGGCGTGGTCGACAGCCCGACCTTTTCTCCCAGCTCCGTGAACGAAATACGCCCATCGGTCTGCAGGATGCGCAGGATATTGCGGTCGATCTTGTCCAGCTCCCGCTTGGTCTGGGTGTTGGTACGCATAGGGGATACGCCTCTGTGAAAAGGGTTTTTGCCGAGAATTGTCGCCAAATATAGGCATTTATATAGTGAAATGCACTGGCGATTGCTTTTTATACTGCGCCCATCATTGCTCGAATAACACACGTCAGCGGCTAAGCCCGTGATGAGGATATAAAAATGCGCGTTCTGGTCTTGGGTAGCGGCGTCATTGGTGTGACCAGTGCCTACTATTTGGCTCGGGCCGGTTTCGAGGTGGTTGTCGTCGACCGCCAGCCCGCCGCGGCCATGGAGACCAGTTTCGCCAACGCCGGCCAGGTGTCCCCAGGTTATGCGTCGCCATGGGCAGCACCGGGCGTGCCGCTCAAGGCCATCAAGTGGCTGCTGCAGCGCCACGCGCCCCTGGCCATCAAGGCCACCGCCGATATCGATCAATACCTGTGGATGGCGCAGATGCTGCGCAATTGCACCGCCAGCCGTTATGCGGTGAACAAAGAGCGCATGGTCCGCCTGTCCGAGTACAGCCGTGACTGCCTCGACGAATTGCGCGCCGAGACCGGCATTGCCTACGAAGGCCGCAGCCTGGGGACTACCCAGCTGTTCCGCACCCAGGCCCAGTTGGATGGGGCTGCCAAGGACATCGCGGTCCTCAAGGAGTCTGGCGTTCCGTTCGAACTGCTCGATCGCGCCGGCATTGCCCGCGTTGAACCTGCCCTGGCCAGCGTCACCGATATCCTCGCCGGTGCCCTGCGGCTGCCGAACGACCAGACTGGCGACTGCCAGATGTTCACGACGCGCCTGGCCGACATGTGCAAGCAGTTGGGTGTGGAGTTCCGTTTTGAACAGGACATCCAGCGCCTCGACTACGCCGGCGACCGCATCAACGGCGTCTGGATCGACGGCAAGCTGGAAACGGCCGACCGCTACGTGCTGGCGCTGGGCAGCTACTCGCCGAAGTTGCTCAAGCCGTTGGGGATCAAGGCCCCGGTGTACCCGCTCAAGGGTTACTCGCTGACCGTGCCGATCACCAATCCGGCGATGGCCCCGACGTCGACCATTCTCGACGAGACCTACAAGGTCGCGATCACCCGTTTCGACAACCGCATTCGCGTCGGCGGCATGGCTGAAATAGCCGGTTTTGACCTGTCGCTTAACCCGCGTCGGCGCGAAACCCTGGAGATGATCGTCAACGACCTTTATCCTCAGGGCGGCGATTTGACCGAAGCCACATTCTGGACCGGCCTGCGCCCGACCACCCCCGACGGCACGCCGATTGTCGGTGCCACCCCGTTCAAGAACCTGTTCCTGAATACCGGCCACGGCACCCTCGGCTGGACCATGGCCTGTGGCTCCGGTCGTTTGCTCGCTGATTTGATGGCGAAGAAAACACCGCAAATCAGCGCCGAAGGTCTCGATATTTCCCGTTATGGCAACCACCAGGAGTCCGCAAAACATGTCAATCCAGCGCCAGCTCACCAATGAGCGCATGAGCCAGATCGTCGTTCACAGCGGTACCGTGTATCTGGCCGGGCAAGTCGGCGACGACATGAATGCCGGGATTGAACAGCAGACCCTTGAAACCCTGGCCAATATCGAGCGGCTGCTCGACCTGGCCGGTACCGACAAGACCAAGCTGCTGTCGGTGACGATTTACCTGAAGGACATCGACGCCGATTTCGCCGGCATGAATGCGGTATGGGACAAGTGGCTGCCCAAAGGCGTCGCTCCGGCCCGTGCCACGGTTGAGGCGAAGCTGTGCGAGCCGCAAATCCTGGTCGAGCTGTCCGTCGTGGCCGCGCTGCCTTAAACAACGATCCCTCTCCCGGTGCCGAAGTGGTTGGTCGGTGCCGGTTTTTTCTTCACTCTGCCGCCTAGAAGCCTGCCGCCATGCGTCCTGCCCGTGCCCTGATCGACCTTGAAGCCCTGCGCCACAACTACCAATTGGCCCGTGAAGTGACCGGGGCAAAAGCCCTCGCCGTGGTCAAGGCGGATGCCTATGGCCATGGCGCCGTTCGCGTTGCCCAGGCGTTGGAAGCCGAGGCGGATGGGTTCGCCGTGGCGTGCATCGAGGAGGCGCTGGAGCTGCGTGCTGGCGGCATTCGTGCGCCGGTGTTGCTGCTCGAAGGTTTTTTTGAAGCCGACGAGTTGCCGCTGATCATCGAGCACGATTTCTGGTGCGTGGTGCATTCGCTGTGGCAATTGGAGGCAATCGAACAGGCGGTGTTGAGCAAGCCGCTCACCGTGTGGCTCAAGCTGGATTCGGGCATGCACCGCGTCGGTCTGCATCCCAAGGATTACCACGAGGCCTACCAGCGCCTGCTGGCCAGCGGCAAAGTGGCCAAGATTGTATTGATGAGCCACTTCGCCCGCGCCGATGAACTCGATTGCGTGCGCAGCAATGAACAGGTAGCGGTGTTCGAGGCGGCGCGCCAAGGCTTGTCGGCCGAGGTCAGCCTGCGCAATTCGCCGGCGGTGATGGGCTGGCCGAATGTCTCCAGCGATTGGGTGCGCCCGGGCATCATGCTCTACGGCGCGACGCCGTTTGGCGAAAACCAGGCCATCGCCGCGCGTTTGCAGCCGGTGATGACCCTGGAATCCAAAGTCATCTGCGTGCGCGAGCTGCCAGCCGGCGAGCCTGTGGGCTATGGCGCCAAGTTCATCACGCCAAAACCGATGCGCATCGGCGTGGTCGCCATGGGTTACGCCGATGGCTACCCGCGCCATGCGCCGACCGGTACGCCGGTGCTGGTGGCAGGGCAGCGCACTCAGTTGCTGGGGCGTGTGTCCATGGACATGCTGTGCATCGACCTCACCGACGTGCCTGAAGCGGGCCTGGGTTCCACGGTGGAGCTGTGGGGCAAAAACATCCTCGCGAGTGATATCGCGACCGCCGCCGAGACCATTCCCTACCAGATCTTCTGCAACCTGCGTCGGGTGCCAAGGCTCTATTCCGGCGCTTGATCGCACGCTACGAACGCCGCTGCCCGGGATTTAGGCCCAAGTGTTGTAAATACTGAACGCTGTCGCCATGATAACGCTCAACTACAACAAAGCCTGAATCCTAGGAGGCACCTGCATTGGACGTCGGCGAACGACTGCAATCCATCCGTAAACTGAAGGGTCTTTCCCAGCGTGAGCTCGCCAAGCGCGCGGGTGTCACCAACAGCACCATTTCGATGATCGAAAAAAACAGTGTCAGCCCCTCGATCAGCTCCTTGCGCAAGGTGCTGGGCGGCATCCCCATGTCGATGGTCGAGTTCTTTTCCGAGGAGATCCTCCAGGAAATACCGACGCAGATCGTCTATAAAGCCAATGAGCTGATCGACATCTCTGACGGCGCCGTCACCATGAAACTGGTCGGCCGCGCACACCCGAGCCGGGCCATTGCCTTTCTCAACGAAATCTACCCGCCGGGCGCCGACACGGGCGAAGAAATGCTTACCCACGAAGGCGAAGAAACCGGGATTCTGGTGGAAGGTCGTCTGGAACTGGTGGTCGGTCTTGAAACTTTTGTGCTCGAAGCCGGCGATAGCTACTACTTTGAAAGCACTAAGCCGCATCGTTTTCGCAACCCGTTCGACGTGCCGGCGCGACTAATCAGCGCAGCCACACCCGCGAACTTTTAACAATAGAGGCGCCCTGCCAGCGTTGCAGAGGTTCCCGTGGCAGTATTCCGTGAGGCTGAATCTCCCTTTATTTAATAGGGTTGTTTCGGCCGGACGGGCTAACCGTTATACTTTCGCCGCCTGCGAAACCGTGGCCGCAGGCGTGAATAGCCACCATTGAGGGTGAACGCGTGAACCTAATTATGAAAATGCTGGCTGCACCAGCAACCGTACTGGCCCTATGGGCTGTCAGCGCTCAAGCTGCGACCAATGATGAAATTGCCAAACGCCTGGAGCCGGTCGGCCAAGTCTGCGTCCAGGGCCAGGAATGCAAAGGGATGGAAGTGGCGGTAACCGCTGGCGGAGGCGCTGCGAAGACGCCGGACGACATCATCGCCAAGCACTGCAACGCCTGCCACGGCACCGGCCTGTTAGGCGCGCCGAAGATTGGCGACACCGCGGCCTGGAAAGAACGTGCCGATCACCAGGGCGGCCTTGATGGCATCCTGGCCAAGGCCATCACCGGCATCAATGCCATGCCGCCTAAAGGCACCTGCGCGGATTGCACGGATGACGATCTGAAGGGCGCGATCAAGAAGATGTCCGGCCTGTAACCGCCGATCTTCGCCAAAAATGCCGCTTACGAGCGGCTTTTTTGTGCCTGCAATTTGTGTTTCGAGTCTGGTCTTTGCAGCAAAGACCCGCCACTCTCTGTCCAACCCCTAATCATGGAATGTTCAGGAGGGTCGGATGGTGCAGTTGTGTTCAATCGAGCAAGCAGTTGACGACGTACTGGCGCGCTTGCCGGCGCATATCCACATGGGCATGCCCCTTGGGCTGGGCAAGCCGAACCTGTTTGCCAATGCCTTGTACCGGCGCATCGCCAAGTTGCCGGACCGGGCGCTGACGATCTACACCGCGTTGAGCCTGGGCCGCCCGACCTTGGGCGACGGCCTGCAGAAGCGTTTTCTCGAGCCCTTCATCGAACGCGTGTTTGGCGATTACCCCGAGTTGGACTTTCTCGCCGACCTGCAGAAGGACAGCCTTCCAAAAAATATCCACGTGCAGCAGTTCTTCATGCAGCCCGGCAGCCTGCTTCACAGCACCTCGGCCCAGGAGGATTACGTCAGCAGCAACTACAGCCATGCGGCCCGCGACATCAACGCCGCCGGCCTGAACCTGGTGGCGCAGCTGGTGGCGAGCAGCGCCGAACACCCTGATCGCCTGAGCCTGAGTTGCAACCCCGATATCACCCTCGACCTGTTGCCGATGATCGCCAAGCGCCGCGCCGCCGGGGAAACCATCCTGGTGGTCGGTCAGGTGCACAGCGATTTGCCCTACATGCCCGGTGATGCCGAGCTGGGCATGGATGAATTTGACTACCTGCTCGACGAAAAGGACAACACCACGCTGTTCTCCACGCCGAACATGCCGGTGGGGTTCCAGGATCACTTTATCGGCCTGCATGCCAGCACCCTGGTACGTGATGGTGGCACCTTGCAGATCGGCATCGGCTCGATGGGCGATGCGCTGACAGCTGCGCTGTTGGCGCGCCAGGCCGACAACGAGTCCTACCGCTTGCTGCTGACGGATCTGGATGTGTACCAGTGGGCGCCGCTGATCAGCCACGAAGGCGGCGTCGACCCGTTCGCCCGTGGCCTTTATGGCTGCAGCGAAATGTTCGTCAACGGCTTGCTGGTGTTGGCAGACGCGGGGATCGTGCGGCGCAAGGTGTACCCGGATGTGGCGACCCAGGAGCAGGCCAATGCCGGCCTGATCGATGATGCCGCGCAGCCCGACGGTGTGTCGATCCATGGCGGGTTCTTCCTCGGGCCGCGCAGTTTTTACCAGCGCCTGCAGGAAATGACCCACGCCAAGCGCCTGGAATTCAACATGACCCGCATCAGCTACATCAACGAGCTGTATGGCCAGGAAGACCTCAAGCGCCTGCAGCGCCAGGACGCGCGGTTTATCAACAGCGCGATCATGGTGACGTTGCTCGGCGCCGGGGTGGCGGACCAGTTGGAAGATGGCCGCGTGCTCAGCGGCGTCGGCGGGCAGTACAACTTCGTGGCCCAGGGGCATGCGCTGGAAGGCGCGCGTTCGATCCTGATCCTGCGCAGCTGGCGCGAGTCGGCGGGGGAGGTCAGTTCGAATATCGTCTGGGAGTATGGCCACTGCACGATTCCGCGGCACCTGCGCGATATCGTCATTACGGAGTACGGCATTGCCGACCTGCGCGGTCAGACCGATGCGAAGGTGATCGAGGCCTTGCTCAACATCACTGACTCACGTTTCCAGGCTGACTTGATCGAGCAGGCGCAAAAGGCCGGCAAGTTGCCCAAGGATTTCGAGCTGGACCCGCGTTTCAGCGATAACACGCCGGAGCGCCTCAAGGCCATCCAGGCACGGCATCGTCGGCTGTTTCCGGAATATCCGCTGGGCAGTGACTTCACGGACGAGGAGCGGGACCTGCTGCGGGCATTGAATTGGCTCAAGAGCAAATTCAAGCTGACGGAGATCCTGGAGCTGGGCAAGGCGGCGTTGGACGCGCCGGAGCCGGAGGCGTTTCCCAAGCATCTGCAGCGGATGCGCCTGGATAAGCCGGAGGGGCTGAAAGAAGATTTGTATCAACGCTTGCTGCTCGCCGGCCTACAAGCCACCGCGCATTAAAACCCGCCACAAACCTACTGTAGGAGCCGGCAAGCCGGCTCCTACAGGGTTTTGCGATTATTCGATGAAGGTGACCACACCACCGGCGAGGGATTTGACCCGTGCCAGGGATTCCACTCGGTATCCCTGCGCATCCAGCTCCGCACGGCCGCCCTGGAACGACTTCTCGATCACAATCCCCAAGCCGGCCACGGTGGCGCCGGCTTGCTTGATGATCGAAATCAGCGCCTGGGACGCCTTGCCGTTGGCCAGGAAGTCATCGATCACCAGCACGCGGTCGCTGCTGGTGAGGTGACGCGGCGAGATCGCGACGGTGCTTTCGGTTTTCTTGGTGAAGGAATACACCGTCGCCGACAGCAGGTTTTCGGTCAAGGTCAGCGATTGCTGCTTGCGCGCGAAGATCACCGGTACGCCGAGGTTCAGGCCGGTCATGATCGCCGGGGCGATGCCGGAGGCTTCGATGGTGACGATCTTGGTGATGCCCGAGTCCTTGAACAGCGCGGCGAATTCGTCGCCGATCAGTTTCATCAGCGCCGGGTCGATCTGGTGGTTCAGAAAGGCGTCGACCTTGAGTACCTGATCGGAAAGCACGATGCCTTCTTCGCGAATTTTCTTGTGCAGTGCTTCCACGGAAAGCTTCCTCTAATGGCGCGTTGTGCGCCGAAAGTAGATTAAAAAGTAGTCGATTCTAGCGCTTTAACATCGCGCGTATATCCGCCAGGGCGGTGTTGCCGCGAACGGCCTTGACCTCGGTCGGGGTGTCGTCATTGCCTTCCCAGGCCAGGTCGTCCGGTGGCAGCTCATCGAGGAACCGGCTGGGGGCACAATCGATGATTTCGCCGTATTGCTTGCGCTTGGCGGCAAAGGTGAAGGCCAGCGTCTGACGCGCGCGGGTAATGCCCACGTAGGCCAGGCGCCGTTCTTCCTCGATGGTGTCGGCTTCGATGCTGGAGCGGTGCGGGAGGATTTCCTCTTCCATGCCCATGATGAACACGTAGGGGAATTCCAGGCCCTTGGATGCATGCAAGGTCATCATCTGCACACCTTCGGCACCGTCTTCTTCTTCCTGCTGGCGCTCGAGCATGTCGCGCAGCACCAGTTTGCCGATGGCGTCTTCGACGGTCATCTCGCCGTCTTCGTCTTTTTCCAGGGTGTTCTTCAGCGCTTCGATCAGGAACCAGACGTTGCCCATGCGGTAATCCGCGGCCTTGTCGCTGGAGCTGTTGGTGCGCAGCCAGTTCTCATAGTCGATGTCCATGACCATGCTGCGCAGCGCGCTGATCGGGTCTTCGCCGGCGCACTGCTCGCGGACCTTGTCCATGAAGCGCTTGAAGCGCGACAGGCGATCGGTGAAGCGCGAGTCCAGGTGTTCGCCCAGGCCGATTTCATCGGTGGCGGCGTACATCGAAATCTTGCGTTCGGTGGCGTAGTTGCCGAGCTTTTCCAGGGTAGTCGAACCGATTTCCCGGCGTGGGACGTTGATCACCCGCAGGAAGGCGTTGTCGTCGTCCGGGTTCACGATCAGCCGGAAGTAGGCCATCAGGTCTTTCACTTCCTGGCGTCCGAAGAAGCTGTTACCGCCTGACAGGCGATACGGCACCTGGTGGTGCTGCAGCTTCAGCTCGATCAGCTTGGCCTGGTAGTTGCCGCGATACAGGATCGCGAAGTCGCTGTACGGCCGGTCGGTGCGCAGGTGCAGGCTGAGGATCTCGACGGCCACTCGCTCGGCTTCGGCGTCTTCGTTGCGGCAGCGGATCACGCGGATCTCGTCGCCATGACCCATCTCGCTCCACAGTTGTTTTTCAAACTCGTGGGGGTTGTTCGAGATCAGCACGTTGGCGCAGCGCAGGATGCGGCTGGTGGAGCGGTAGTTCTGCTCCAGCATCACCACTTTCAGGGACGGGTAGTCGTCCTTGAGCAGCATCAGGTTTTCCGGGCGGGCGCCGCGCCAGGCGTAGATCGACTGGTCATCGTCGCCGACCACGGTGAACTGGTTGCGCGTGCCGATCAGCAGCTTCACCAGCAGGTATTGGCTGGCGTTGGTGTCCTGGTATTCGTCCACCAGCAGGTAGCGCACCTTGTTCTGCCACTTTTCGAGGATGTCGGCGTGCTCCTGGAACAGCTTCACCGGCAGCAGGATCAGGTCGTCGAAGTCCACCGCGTTGAACGCCTTGAGCGTGCGCTGGTAGTGGGTATAGACAATGGCGGCGGTCTGCTCCTTGGGGTTGCGTGCGGCTTCGAGGGCTTCGGCGGGCAGGATCAGGTCGTTTTTCCAGGCGCCGATCATGTTCTTGATCTCGTCGACGCCGTCGTCGCCCGCGTATTCCTTCTGCATGATGTCGGTCATCAAGGCCTTGACGTCGGTCTCGTCGAAGATCGAGAAGCCCGGCTTGTAGCCCAGCCGCACATGCTCCTTGCGGATGATGTTCAGCCCCAGGTTGTGGAAGGTACACACGGTGAGGCCACGGCCTTCGCCACCCTTGAGCAGGGTGCCGACACGCTCTTTCATTTCCCGCGCCGCCTTGTTGGTAAAGGTCATGGCGACGATGTACTGGGCGCGGATGCCGCACTGCTGGATCAGGTGCGCGATCTTGCGGGTGATCACGCTGGTCTTGCCGGAGCCTGCGCCGGCGAGCACCAATAGAGGGCCGCCGACGTAGTTCACGGCTTCTTGCTGCCGGGGATTGAGTCGGGACATACAGAATTCAGGGAGTCGTTGTTCAAAAGGGCGGGCATTTTAACAGGCTGGCAGGATTCTGCTCTGTCAGAACGACAGTGTGACGTACCACTCGATCTAAATTTGCCGGTTTTGATACTTTGCCGCAGGATGTCGGAGGCTTTTTGTGATTAGCTGCCACTAACCTTTACAGATGGCGTATTTGATAACCCCTATCATTGGTGATTATCAGGCCGCACGTCATAATGCCCGCCGCCAACGAAATTTTGCAGAGTCTAGGGAGCTAGCTTGTCTACGCCTGTCGAACCCTTGCGTTTGCTGCTACTGGCCGATGAGCCAGCGTGGGCAGCGTTGTTGCGCGAGTGCCTGGCGCCGATGGGCGATGGGGCTGTGCTGATCAGCGCACCAAACTGGGAGTCCGTGAGTCGTCTGTTCGATGACGATCACAGCGCCGTTCTATTGACCACGCCCAGCCTGCAACCCGGCCCTGGCCGTTGCAGCCTGCCGTGCGTGTTGTTGCTGGAGCAGGAGCCCCTGGTTTCGCCCCTGGGCGTCAGTGACTGGCTGGTTCGTGCGGTATTGGACGCTGACACCTTGCGCCGCTGCCTGCGCCACGTTCGCGAGCGCGGCCTGCTGGAAAATACCCTGCAGCGCCTGGCCGAACAGGACCCGCTGACCGGTATCGCCAATCGCCAGGGCTTCCAGACCCTGCTGGCTGCGCGGCTGGCCGAGAATGAAGGTCGCGGCCTGGCCCTCGGTCACCTGGACCTCGATAACTTTCGCCATGCCAACGACGCCCTCGGCCACCAGGCCGGTGACCGCCTGATCCTGCAAGTGGTCTCGCGGCTCAAGAGCCAGCTCGAGGCGGGCGACCAGCTCGCGCGCCTCGGCAGCGATGAATTCGCTCTGCTGATCGACACCCGCCGCGCACCCCAGCGTGCCGAGTGGATGGCCGAACGCATCACCGAAGTAATGGCCGAGCCTTACTGGGTGGATGGCGAAAGCCTGCTGATCGGCTGCAGCCTGGGCGTCGCGCATGCCCGCGCACGCGCCGGTGCAGACCCGCTGATGTGGCACGCGCATATCGCCATGCAACAAGCCAAGAGCACCCAGGGCTGCACCTTTCATATCTTCAACGAACGCATCAACCGCAACGCGCGCAGCCTGGCCGACCTGGAAACCGAGCTGCGCCGCGCCTTGCGCCGCGACGAGTTGGAGCTGCATTACCAGCCACGCCTGGACTTGGACGACGGCCATATCGTCGGCCTCGAAGCCTTGGTGCGCTGGCGCCACGGCGAGCGCGGCCTGTTGCCGCCCAGCGAGTTCGTACCGCTCGCCGAGCAGAGCGGGTTGATTGTGCCACTGGGGTACTGGGTGATTTCCCGGGCCCTGCGTGACATGCAGGACCTGCGTGAACGCGGCCTGCCGCCGTTGCACATGGCGGTCAATCTGTCATTTCGCCAGTTCCAGGACAGTCAGTTGCTCTCGACCCTCAGCCGGCTGATCAGTGAGCGCGGAGTGGAAGCGCAGTGGCTGGAATTCGAACTCACCGAAACCGCCGTGATGCGCCGCAGTGACCTGGTCAAGCAGACCATGGACGCCCTTGGCCGCTTGGGCGTGCGGTTTTCCCTGGATGATTTCGGCACCGGTTTCTCATCCTTCGTGCACCTCAACAGCCTGCCGATCGCCTTGCTGAAGATCGACAAAAGCTTTGTCGGCGGTATGGAAGAGCGCGAAGAGAACCGCAAGCTGGTACACGCGATGATCAACCTGGCGCACAACCTCAACCTGGAAGTGGTGGCTGAAGGCGTGGAAACTCCTGAGCAGCTGGCGTTGCTGCGCTTGTTCGGCTGCGACCAGGCCCAGGGTTACCTGATCAGCAAACCGCTGCCGTTGCCGGAGCTTGTGGAGTACCTGACCTTCGGCAAAGGCCAGCAGGCCTTGCTGGGCTGAATCGAGTTGCGAACGCCACAAACTGTAGGAGCTGGCTTGCCTGCTCCTACATTGATCCATGCAGCCTTCAGTCCGCCTGGACAGCCTGCAGGGAGCTGTAGGTCTGCGGCTCCTGCCGAATCATGCGCTTCATCTTCGCCTCAAACGCCCAGGTCAGGCTGAGCGCCGCACATGCGAGGCCCAGCGCCAGCCCCCACCACACACCGGTCGGCCCCCAGCCCAGGGTGAAGGCCATCAGCCAGGCCGACGGAGCGCCGATCAACCAATAGCAACCCGCGCCGATCAGAAAAGTGGTCTTGGCGTCTTTCAGCCCGCGAATGCAGCCCATGGCGATGGTTTGCACGCCGTCGAACAGTTCAAACCACGCGGCCACGGCCAGCAGGCTGACGGCCAGGACGATCACGTCGTGGAACGCCGGGTCGTTGGGGTCGATCAACAGTCCGATCAGTGGAACGGAAAACAGCCACAGCACTGCGGCGAATCCCAACATCACCGCTGCGCCAAATCCGATGCCGACGCGACCGGCCAGGCGTGCATGCAGCAACTGCCCGGCGCCGTAATGTTGGCCGATACGCATGGTCACCGCGTAGGACATCCCCGCCGGCACCATGAAAGCCACCGAGACAATTTGCAACGCGACCTGGTGCGCGGCCAGCTGTGTGCTGCCCATCGTGCCCATGCACAGTGCGGCGAAGGCAAACAGCCCGACTTCCACCGCATAGGTGCCCCCAATCGGCAGGCCGAGGCGCCACAATTCCCGCAGGTACTGGGTGTTGAGGCGTAGCAGGCCGGTGCTCAGCGGGTAGGCGGCATAGGTGCGATTGCGGTGGATGTAGACCATCAACGCCAACGCCATGCCATTGGCGACGAGGGCCGTGACCAGGCCGATGCCCATCAGGCCCAGTTTCGGCAGGCCGAACATGCCTTCGATCAATGCGTGGTTGAGCAGGTAGTTGGCCACCGCGCCGCCGAGGCTGATGACCATCACCGGCTTCGCCTTGCCAATCGCGCTGGTGAAACCGCGCAAGGCCATGAAGCTCAAGAAGCCCGGCAACGCGAACGGCAGGATCGTCAGGAACTGCCCTGCCGCGTGCACGTTGGTTTCGGTCTGGCCAAACATCAGCAACAGCGGCTTGAGGTTCCACAGCAGCAAACCGGCCGCCAGGGCCATCAGCCACGCGAGCCATAGCCCGGCCTGGGTCAGGCGGGTGGCGCCTTCGATATCGCCCGCGCCGTGGCGGATGGCGACCAGTGTGCCCACGGCGGCAATCACGCCGATGCAGAAAATCGACACGAATGAATAGCTCGCCGCACCCAGGCCGCCACCGGCCAGGGCCTCGGGGCTCAGGCGCGCCATCATCAGGGTGTCGGTCAGCACCATCAGCATGTGCGCCAACTGTGAGGCAATCAACGGCCCTGACAGCCGCAGAATGGCCCAGAGTTCGGTACGTGCCGGATGCTGCATGATCATCACGCTCAAAAAGTCAGAGGGTTGGGGGAGGGTTGATTCTCGGCGCTCTCAGCGCATTGCACAAAGGGATAAATGCGATCGCTTGCATGATTAAAACTCATGCCTGTTTGATTCTGGTAGGGTTTTGGCATTGCGCTGTCGGAGCTTTCCCTATGTCTCGTCGTCTTCCTCCGCTTTACGCGTTGCGTGCCTTTGAGGCCGCTTCCCGACACAACTCTTTCACCCGTGCGGCCGAGGAGCTGTCGATTACCCAAAGTGCGGTCAGCCGACATATCCGCACCCTCGAAGAGCACTTCGCCTGCCGGCTGTTCCAGCGCAGCGGCCGCAACCTGCAGCTCACCGAAGCCGCGCGCCTGTTGTTGCCTGGGGTGCGCGAGGGCTTCGCCGCGCTGGAACGCGCCTGCCATACCCTGAACGCCGAAGATGACATCCTGCGCATGAAAGCGCCGTCGACCCTGACCATGCGTTGGCTGCTGGCGCGGCTCAGCCGTTTTCGGGCGTTACAGCCGGGCAACGAAGTGCAATTGACCAGCGCCTGGATGAGCGTGGACGAGGTGGACTTCAACCAGGAGCCCTTCGACTGTGCGGTGCTACTGAGCTACGGGCATTTCCCGGCGGACTGGGAGGCCAGCTACCTGTTTCCTGAACTGTTGATCCCCGTCGGCGCCCCGAACCTGTTGGCGGATGGGCCCTGGGATGCCGCCCGGCTGGCCACCGCCGAGTTGCTGCACCCCACGCCGGACCGGCGCGATTGGCGCAATTGGCTGGAGCGCATGGGGTTGTCATCCCAGGTGTCGCTGAAGGGCGGGCAGGTGTTCGATACCCTCGAGCTAGGCATGATCGCTGCCGCGCGAGGCTACGGCGTGTCGATGGGCGACTTGCTGATGGTGGCTGAGGACGTGGCCCAAGGGCGGTTGAGCCTGCCGTGGCCGACCGCCGTGGCCAGTGGTGAAAATTATTACCTGGTGTGGCCGAAGACCCGCCCCGGCGGCGAGCGTTTGCGCCGGCTGGCAGACTTCCTACAGGGCGAAGTGCGGGCGATGGTTTTACCGCCGGTCGAGCGCCTCGATTGAGTGGCCCGAGGCACGGGTGCGCAACCGTTTGCGAGATACCCCTGTGATTCGCTCAAGTATTTCCCGCGTCCGCCGAAGTAGGTGTGTTGGAACCATCGTGCACCAACGTTTCCCATCAGATAATTTGCCGAGCAGCGCTATGAGATCAGGATGATCCTGGCCTCGGCCAGGAGCCGTCATGTCTCAACCTCGCGCCCGGATTGCCTCACAGTTAGGCCTCGCATTAGCCGTGATACTGGCTGTTGTCATCAGCGGTAGTACGGTATTCGCCTTGCGTTCACTGGACTCCGCCAACCTCGACACCCGCGAAGAGCACCTGGCCAGCGAGGCGCGGCTGCTCGCCGATCAACTCAACACCTTCCACAGCACCTTGCGCGAAAGTACCCAGCGCTTGAGCGGGCTGTTTGAAAAGCGCTTCGGCGCCGGGTTGAGCGTGCATGCGGATCAACCGGTTACCGTCGCCGGGATGCAGACGCCAGGCCTGTACCTGGGCAATGACGTGTTGAACAACGATTTCGATGAGGTCGATGAATTCAAGGACACCTCCGGCGGCGTGGCTACGGTGTTTGTGCGCAGTGGCGAAGACTTCATCCGTGTCAGCACGTCCTTGACCAAGCAGGATGGCAGTCGCGCCATCGGCACGGTGCTGGATCATCAGCACCCGGCGTATCAGCGCCTGCTTGCCGGGCAGAGTTATGTGGGCCGTGCGGTGCTGTTCGAACGTTCCTACATGACCCAGTACACACCGGTGCGCGACGCGGCCGGCAAGGTGATCGCGGTGCTGTTTGTCGGCTTCGACTACACCGACGCGCAGAATGCCCAATTCGAAAACCTCAAGCGCTTCCGCATCGGCAAGACCGGCTCTCTTGCGTTGCTGGACGAACAGAAGCGCTGGCTGGTGCCGCCCGCTGGCGTGCAGGCACTGGATCAGGCAATCCCGGTGATGCTCGACCTGGCGAAGAAGCCGGGCGAGGGCCGTTTCTGGAGCGACAAGAACGAAGACTTCTACAGCGTCTCGGTGCCCTTCGAAGGCGGCCCGTGGTCGGTGGTCGCGAGCATGCCCAAGGCTGAGATCCGCGAAGTCACCTGGGCCGTGGGTATCCGCCTGGTGATCGGCAGCGTGCTGGCGATGCTGTTCGCGGTCGGCGCGGCGGTATGGCTGTTGCGCAGCAAACTGCAGCCGTTGAGTGATCTGGTGAGTCAGGCCGAGGCCTTGGGCGCCGGTGATTTGAGTGCCCGCTTGAACGTGTCCAGCCATGACGAAATCGGCCAGTTGGCACGCAGCTTCAACCAGATGGGCGAGGCGCTGTCGACCATGGTTTCGCACATTCGCAGCGCAGCCGAAGAAGTTAATAGCCGTGCCCAGGCCTTGTCCGGGTTGTCTGGCGGGGCTTATGAGGGCATGGAGCAACAGTCGGGCGAAATCACCAGCATGGCCGGCGCGGTGGAAGAGTTCAGCGCCACCTCGCTGAACATCGCCGACAACATGGGCAATACCGAGCGCCTGGCGCAGGAAAACGCGCAGCAGACCCGGATTGGCCGTACCTCGATGCAAGAGGCGTCGTCGTCTCTTGAGCACATCGCCACTGCGCTGAACAGCACCGCCACGGTGATCAACACCCTCGGCCAGCGCTCCCAGGAAATCGGCGGGATCGTCGGCGTGATCACCTCGATCGCCGAACAGACCAACCTGCTGGCGCTTAACGCCGCCATCGAAGCCGCGCGGGCCGGTGAACAGGGTCGTGGGTTCGCCGTGGTCGCCGATGAAGTGCGCAACCTGGCGTCGCGTACCCGCCAGGCCACTGATGAGATTTCCGGGATGATCCAGAGTATCCAGCAGGAAACCGGCAATGCCATCAGCACCATGGAGCACGGCAATGTGTTGATGCAGGAAGGCCTGTCGCGCAACGCCGACGTGGCCTCGGCCCTGGCACGGATCGACGAACAGAGCCGCTCGGCCGGCCAGCAGTTTGCCGCGATCACCACCGCCACCCAGGAGCAGAGCAGCACCGCGACCTTGCTCAGCAGCAACTTGCAGAGCATTGCGCTGGCCAACAGCGAGCAGCGTGAAGTGGTGTCGAACCTGGCGATTACGGCCAAAGAGCTGGAGACGCTGGCAGCGAGCTTGCGGCATGAGGTGGATCGGTTTCGCTGAAACTGGATTGGCGCACACTTCCTGCCCAGGCCCTGCTGATGCTCAAAAGGCTCAGGTGATCGCTGCCGGACGATATTGCAGCGCCTCTTGCAGGTGATGGCGAGCGATAGTGTCTGCTTGTTCCAGGTCCGCCAGCGTGCGCGCTACCTTGAGCAGCCGGTGGGCCGCGCGCAGCGACAATGTCAGTCGCTCGCAAGCGGTCTCCAGCCAGCTTTCGTCGACCTTTGCCAGCGTGCAATGCTTGCGCAGCCCCGGTAGATCCAGGAAGGCATTGGCGCAGCCCTGGCGCTTCAGCTGACGCTCCCGGGATTCGGCAACCTGCGCCGATGCCTTCGCCGTGTTATCGCCATCCTGCAGGGTCGGGTTCAGCGCGGTGGTCTCCCGGGCGACGGTGACGTGCAAGTCGATCCGGTCCAGCAGCGGCCCGGAGAGTTTGTTGCGATAGCGCTGAATCTGCTCCGGCGTGCACCGACAGCGCCCGCTGGGATCGCCCATGTAGCCGCAGGGGCAGGGGTTCATCGCCGCCACCAGTTGAAAGCGCGCCGGGAAACTCACGCGGTCGCGGGCGCGGGAAATCACGATATGCCCCGATTCAAGGGGCTCGCGCAGCACCTCCAGGACCTTGCGATCAAACTCCGGCAACTCATCCAGGAACAACACCCCGTGATGGGCCAAGGTGATTTCCCCCGGCTGCGGCTTCGAGCCGCCGCCCACCAAGGCCGGGCCTGATGCAGAGTGGTGCGGCTGACGAAACGGTCGGTGCGGCCAATGGCTCAGCGGCGCGAGGCTGACCACTGACTGAATCGCTGCCACTTCCAGGGCTTCCTGTTCACTCAATGGGGGCAATAATCCAGGCAGGCGGCTGGCGAGCAAGGTCTTGCCGGTGCCGGGCGGTCCGCTCAGCAACAGGTTGTGCGCGCCTGCAGCGGCAACCAGCAGAGCACGCTTGGCCATTGACTGGCCTTGCACTTCGCTCAGGTCCGGGTACGGCTTGTTCAGGTACAGCAGTCCATCGGACTTGTAGGGCTCAATCGGCGCATGCCCGTTCAGGTGTGCCACCACTTGGAGCAAATGGTCGACTGCGATCACCGTCAGCCCGGACGCCAGACACGCTTCCTCGGCATTCGCCCGGGGCACTATCACGGTGCGTCCGGCCTTGCGTGCTGCCAGCGCCGCGGGCAGCACGCCTTTCACCGCCCGCACCGCGCCGGACAGTGCCAGTTCGCCCAGGCATTCCACGTTATCCAGGGTCAGCGCCGGCACCTGCACGCTGGCCGCCAGGATCCCCAAGGCAATCGCCAGATCAAAACGCCCGCCGTCCTTGGGCAGGTCGGCGGGCGCGAGGTTGAGGGTGATCCGGCGGTCGGGGTATTTCAGCGCTGAATTGAGAATGGCACTGCGTACACGGTCCTTGCTTTCCTTGACTGCGGTTTCCGGTAAACCCACCAGAGTCAGGGACGGCAACCCATTGGCCATATGCACTTCGACGGTGACGGCAGGGGCTTCGACGCCAATTTGGGCGCGGCTGTGGACAATGGCGAGGGACATGCTCGTTCCTTGAAAGGGAGGGCCGCTTCCTGCGGTTTTTCAAGGGTAGACGAGCTGGATTAGAGCGGGGCGTGGAGGTTTTACAGAACGTATCCAGAGAACGAGGCAGAACAAATGTGGGAGCGGGCAAGCCTGCTGCCACATTTTGACCCCGTTGCGTCAGTTACTCGGCCGGGGGTGTCAACCGCGCTTCCAGCTCAGCCACTTTGGCTTCCAGGCTCTCCAACCGCGCACGTGTGCGGGCCAGCACGACCATCTGGCTATCAAACTCTTCGCGGCTCACCAGGTCGAGTTTGCTGAAGCCGCTTTGCAGCAGCGCCTTGAACTGGCTTTCGATTTCATTGCGGGGCAGCGGGGTGTCGCCGCTGAACAGGCGAGAGGCGTGGCCGCTCAGGGCATCGAGGAGATCTTTGGGCGCGAGCATGGGAAATATTCCGGAAAACTGTTGGCCGGCAGTGTATCACGCAGCGTCTATAGTGATTTTCACGGCCTGCCGCGCACGCTTTTCGCGCAGCTGGCCGTAGGGCGACGCACTGTTTTTGTGCGCATTGCGTTCGCCAGAAAGCCCCGCAGGTGGGCATAAGTGAGCAAAGGACTGATTTCAGTGATTTTTACGGAGCTGGCAAGGTTTCTGCTTAGACGATCATGACCCATGCACTGATGCAGTCGCTGTGACGAATGCAGTGCGCCGACGGATCAGGGGTACAGGTTTCGTCACCAGTGGTTCGCTGGCGTCGCCACGGCAATTGCCCTTGCGACGACGCGTTACAAAGCCAGGCACTGCGCTTAGACTTGAGACGGGTTTGTTTTCCTGGGGCAAGTCCACCAATTCGGGAGAGAGTTTTCATGAAGCTAGTCACTGCCATCATCAAGCCGTTCAAGTTGGACGATGTACGCGAGTCGTTGTCCGAGATCGGCGTGCAGGGCATTACCGTTACTGAGGTCAAAGGCTTCGGTCGGCAGAAGGGTCACACCGAGCTGTATCGCGGCGCGGAATACGTGGTCGATTTCCTGCCGAAGGTGAAGATTGATGTCGCCATTGACGACAAGGATCTTGACCGGGTTATCGAGGCGATAACCAAGGCCGCCAACACCGGCAAGATCGGTGACGGCAAGATCTTCGTGGTCAATCTGGAACAGGCTATTCGCATCCGTACCGGCGAAACCGATACCGACGCAATCTAAGCCGCCAAACCCCAACGCCCCAGGAGAAAACAATATGACTCTGCGTAAATTCGCAGGGCTCGGAGCCCTGTTGTCCATCGTAATGCCCAGCCTGGCCATGGCGGCAGACGAAGTGGCTGCTCCAGTCCTCAATTCCGGCGACACTGCATGGATGCTCACATCCACTGCGCTGGTGCTGTTCATGACCATTCCAGGCCTGGCGCTGTTCTACGGCGGCATGGTGCGTTCCAAAAACATTCTTTCCGTGATGATGCAGTGCTTCGCCATCACCGGCCTGATCACCATCCTGTGGTTCGTGTACGGCTACAGCATGGCGTTCGACACCACCGGGATGGAAGCGGGCGTCGTCAACTTCAACTCGTTCGTCGGCGGCTTGTCCAAATTGTTCCTGTCGGGCGTGACCCCTGCGAGCATCACCGGCCCTGCGGCGCTGTTCCCTGAGGCGGTGTTCGTCACCTTCCAGATGACCTTCGCGATCATCACCCCGGCGCTGATCGTCGGTGCCTTCGCCGAGCGTATGAAATTCTCCGCGATGCTGATCTTCATGGGCGTCTGGTTCACCCTGGTCTACGCACCGATTGCCCACATGGTCTGGGGCGGCCCGGGTTCGTTGCTGGGCGACTGGGGCGTGCTGGACTTCGCAGGCGGCACCGTGGTGCACATCAACGCCGGTGTGGCTGGCCTGGTGGCGTGCCTGGTACTCGGCAAGCGCAAAGGCTTCCCGACCACCCCAATGGCGCCGCACAACCTCGGTTACACCCTGGTGGGTGCCGCGATGCTGTGGGTCGGCTGGTTCGGCTTCAACGCCGGCTCCGCAGCGGCAGCCAACGGCACTGCCGGCATGGCGATGCTGGTCACCCAGATCGCTACCGCTGCTGCAGCGCTGGGCTGGATGTTCGCCGAGTGGGTCACCCACGGTAAGCCAAGCGCGCTGGGCATTGCCTCGGGTGTGGTCGCTGGCCTGGTGGCAATCACGCCAGCCGCTGGCACCGTGGGCCCGATGGGCGCCCTGGTGATCGGTCTGGCTGCCGGTGTGGTGTGCTTCTTCTGCGCCACGACGCTGAAACGCAAGCTGGGCTACGACGACTCCCTGGACGCCTTCGGCGTGCACGGTATCGGCGGTATCCTCGGCGCAATCCTGACCGGCGTGTTCGCTGCCCCTTCGCTGGGCGGCTTCAACGCGGCCACCACTGACATCGCGGCGCAAGTCTGGATCCAGTGCAAAGGCGTCGGCTTCACTGTGATCTACACAGCCATCGTGACCTTCATCATCCTCAAGGTGCTGGACGTGGTGATGGGCCTGCGTGTGACCGAAGAAGAAGAGGCGGTCGGCCTCGACCTGGCGCAACACAACGAGCGCGGCTACAACTTGTAAGTACGCGAAAAAAAGATGCCCGGCTTGCCGGGCATTTTTTTGCCTGGCGTTTGTCAGTCATAACAAGCTGTGTCGGTTTTTGCGCCCAGTTTGTGATGGGGCGCACGCGGCACTTTCCAGCGTGCGAATGTCTTACAGGCATGTAGGCGTATTCGGCACTTTGTTTTTTCCCAGAGCGCGCTAGAATGCGCGCCGATGGGCGGAGAACTGTATGTGGCAACAGACCCTGGTCACCCTGCGGGCAAAGCCCCGGGGCTTTCACCTGGTAACCGACGAGTTACTTGCCGGCCTGCCTGAATTGAAGGCATGTCGCGTGGGCCTTTTGCATCTGTGGCTGCAGCACACCTCGGCCTCGTTGACCGTCAACGAGAATGCCGACCCGGCGGTTCGTCGTGACTTCGAGCGTTTCTTCAATTCGCTGGTGCCGCAAGGCCGGGCAGGATTCGAGCACAACGACGAAGGCCCGGACGATCTGCCGGCGCACTTCAAGGCCAGTCTCCTGGGCTGCCAGCTGAGTTTGCCGGTGAAGAACGGCCGCTTGGCGATGGGGACCTGGCAAGGTGTTTATCTGGGCGAGCACCGTGATCATGGCGGTGCTCGTAAAGTCCTCGCCACTCTGCACGGTGATGGGGCATAAGCCACTGGTTATCCAGTGGATGTTGATTTTTTTCCGGCGACCTCGACAGAGGGTGAAGCTGGGCTATAACTAATCTGCTTTTCGCAAGTCATGAGGTAGAACATGAGCGACGATGATCTGGAAAACGACGAACTGGAAGTAGGTGACGAAGACGACACCGAAGAAGGTCTTGAAGCGGCGGCTGAAGACGTTGCTGACGACGACGGTGGCGATGATGCGCCTGTTCCGGCTGCCAAGGGCAAGGCCAAGGCTGCTGTTTCGGTAGACGAACTGCCGAGCGTCGAGGCCAAGAACAAAGAGCGCGATGCGCTGGCCCGTGCGATGGAAGAATTCCTCGCGAAAGGCGGCAAAGTGCAGGAAGTCGAGGCCAACGTGGTGGCAGATCCACCGAAGAAGCCAGATAACAAGTACGGCAGCCGACCTATCTGAGGTCTGCCACCTGCTTGCTGAAAGAGCCCGCCGTCGCTGCGGGCTTTTTCATGCCTGTAGCAAACTGGCTGGCCCACCGCATTCCTGTGTGGGCGCTGGCTTCAGTGTGTATGCCAACTGCGCAGCAATGGCGGCAGTTCGGTCAAGCTGCGAATCTCGGCATCCGGGCGCTTTTCACCTTCCCACGGCTTGCCTGTCGGGTTGAACCACACCGCACGCAGGCCCGCCTGCTGCGCCCCGGCGATGTCATCACCCGGGTGGTCGCCCACGTGCACCGCCTTACTGGCGTCCACGCCACCGCGTTGCAACGCTTCCTGAAACAATCGCGCATCCGGCTTGGCGATGCCGACATCTTCGGCGCGCAGGGCAAAGTGAAAGTAGTCCGCCAGGCCCACGCGCTGCACATCAGCATTGCCATTGGTGATCACCCCCAGCAAAAAGTGCTGGCGCAAGGCTTGCAGCATCGGCTCGGCTTCCGGGAATACGCTGAGCTGGTGGCGTGCGTGGATGAACGCCTCGAAGCATACATCGGCCATTTCCGTGGCCTCGGGCTGTGGATAACCGGCCTCTTCAAAGGCGTGCATCAGCACCCGGTGGCGCAGGATGCTGATGCGGTATTTCAGCTCGGGATGACGCTCCAGCACGTGTTGGCGCAGCTTGGCGAAATGCTCCAGGGGCAAGTCGCCGACCTTGGCGGCGTTCACCGCCAGCCATTCGCGCATCGACGCCTCGGCGCTGATGATGACGGGTACGTTGTCCCAGAGTGTGTCGTCCAGGTCGAAGGTGATCAGCTTGATACTCATGAGTCGCCGCCCTTGATGCGTTTGGCCCGTGGATGGGCGCTGTCGTACACCGTTGCCAGGTGCTGGAAGTCGAGGTGGGTATAGATCTGCGTAGTCTTGATATCGGAGTGGCCGAGCAGCTCTTGTACCGCGCGCAGGTCCTGGGACGATTCCAGCAGATGGCTGGCAAAGGAGTGCCGCAGCATATGCGGATGCAGGTTCTGGCCCAGCTCGCGCTCGCCGGCAGCCTTGACCCGCACCTGAATGGCCCGAGGCCCCAGGCGCCGACCTTGCTGGCTGATAAACACGGCGTCGTCCACCGGGTTGGCCAGGGCGCGTAGCGGCAACCACAGTTGCAGCGCCTCGCGGGCCTTCCTGCCGACCGGCAGCACGCGGGTCTTGCTGCCTTTGCCAAGCACTTGCACCAGGCCGTCCGCCAGGTCCAGTTGATCCAGGTTGAGTCCGGTCAGCTCCGACAGGCGCAGGCCAGAGGAATAAAACAGCTCGAGGATCGCCTGATCGCGGTGGGCGAGGAAGTCATCCTCTACCGCACCCTCCAGCAGTTGCAGGGCGCGATCGGTGTCGAGGGTCTTGGGCAGGCGCCGCTCGCCCTTGGGCGGGGACAGGCCGTTGGCCGGGTCGTGGTCGCACAGGCCTTCGCGGTTGAGGTAGTGATAGAGGCCGCGCACCGCCGACAGCAGGCGCGACAGGCTGCGCGAGGACTGGCCCTGCTGGTGCAGGCGCGCGATCAGGCTGCGCAGGCCCTGGATATCCAGGGCTTTCCAGCTGCTGATCTGGTGTTTTTCGCAGTACGCCAGGACCTTGTTCAAGTCCCGTCGATAAGCTTCCAGGGTATGGGGCGACACCTGGCGCTCGTTGCGCAGGTGAGCGCAATAAGCGTCCAGTTGCCGTTCCATGGCTAGCGCACCGCGCGCAGGGCGGTGGTAAAGCGCGGTAATACCCGGCCCAGCACTTCGGCGATATAGGTCAGGAACAGCGTGCCTACCGAGCTTTTGTAGTGTTGCGGGTCACGGCTGGCGATGGCCAGTACGCCGTGCAGGCCTTGATGGCTGAGCGCGACCACGGCGGTGGAGCCGATCTGCTTGCGCTGTTCGGCGCCAAACAGGAAGTCCAGTTCGTGCTCGCGCAAGGTACCGCTGATGGTCTTGCCTTCGGACAACAGGCCGCCGATCGCGGTTTGCGCATCGCCACCGCTGACCCAGCGACCCACCGGCATCGGGTTGTCGCTGAACAGGATCAGGCTGACAAAGGGCACCTGGAAGTCCTGGCGCAGGCTGTCTTCGACGGCGATCACCGTTTCTTCCAGGCTGGTGGCGTCCATCAGGGTCAGAATCAGGCGGCGGGTCTTGTCGAAAAGGCGGTCGTTGTCGCGGGCCACGTCCATCAACTGCGAGAGCCGATGGCGCATTTCGATATTACGCTCGCGCAGGATCTTCATCTGCCGCTCCACCAGCGACACGGTATCGCCGCGCTGGTGAGGGATACGCAGGGCCGGCAGCAGCTCTTCGTGCTCGACGAAGAAATGCGGATTCGCCTCAAGGTACGCCGCGACGGCAGCGGCCTCCAGACTTTCGCTCGGGGTAGCTTGTGCGGGTACTTGAGGCTTATCGGTCATTAGCTTTGCTCACTCATAGACGGACCTGTCCTTCGTATACACGCGAGGCCGGCCCGGTCATCATCACCGGGTGGCCAGGGCCTGCCCATTCGATGGAAAGGCGTCCACCGGGCAGGTCGATCAGCAGCGGCGAATCCATCCACCCCTGGCTGATCGCGGCCACGGCAGCGGCGCAAGCACCGGTACCGCAGGCCTGGGTTTCGCCGGCGCCGCGTTCCCACACACGCAATTGCGCGCGGGTACGGTCGATCACCTGCAGGAAGCCCACGTTGACCCGTGCCGGAAAGCGCGGGTGGTGTTCGATCTTCGGCCCCAATTCATGCACGGGCGCGTTGTTGATATCGTTGACCCGCAGTACGGCATGGGGGTTGCCCATGGACACCGCGGCGATCTCGACAGTCTTGCCTTCCACGTCCAGCGCATAGCTGGTGGCCTGCTCGGTGGCCTGGAACGGAATGTCCGCCGGCACCAGGCGAGGGGCGCCCATGTTGACGCTGATCTGGCCGTCGCTGCGGATATCCAGCTCGATCACGCCGCTCTTGGTCTCGACGCGAATCTGCCGCTTGGCGGTCAGGCGCTTGTCCAGCACAAAGCGGGCGAAGCAGCGCGCACCGTTGCCGCACTGTTCCACTTCGGAACCGTCGGAGTTGAAGATCCGGTAACGGAAGTCCACCTCCGGGTTGCTCGGTGCCTCGACGATCAGCAATTGGTCGAAGCCAATCCCGGTATGCCGGTCGCCCCACTGTTTAGCGTGCTTGGGCAGGATGTGCGCGTGCTGGCTGACCAGGTCGAGGACCATGAAATCATTGCCCAGCCCGTGCATCTTGGTAAAACGCAGCAGCATGGCTTACTCCGGCAGCAGGCTTTCGCCAGCATACAACTCGGCTACCGTCTCGCGGCGACGCACTTCGAACGCTTGATCACCGTCCACCAGCACCTCGGCGGCACGGCCGCGGGTGTTGTAGTTGGAACTCATGACAAACCCGTAGGCACCGGCCGAATGCACGGCCAGCAAGTCGCCTTCCTCCAGTGCGAGCTGGCGGTCCTTGGCCAGGAAGTCGCCGGTCTCGCAGATCGGGCCGACGATGTCGTAGGTGCGCGGGGCGCTGTCGCGAGGTTTCACGGCAGTGACGTCCATCCAGGCCTGGTACAGCGCCGGGCGGATCAGGTCGTTCATCGCCGCGTCGACGATGGCGAAATCCTTGTGCTCGGTGTGCTTGAGGTACTCGACCTGGGTCAGCAGCACGCTGGCGTTGGCGACGATGTAGCGGCCCGGCTCGAACATCAGCGTCAGGTCGCGGCCTTCGGTGCGCTCGCGCACGGCCTGGATGTAGTCGGCAATCAGCGGCGGTTCTTCGTCGCGATAACGTACGCCGACACCACCACCCAGATCGATGTGGTGCAGGTAGATGCCGCACTCGCCCAGGCGATCGATCAACGCCAGCAGGCGGTCGAGGGCATCCAGGAACGGTGGCAGGGTGGTCAGTTGCGAACCGATGTGGCAATCGACACCCAATACTTCCAGGTTCGGCAGCTGGGCGGCGCGGATGTACACGTCCTCGGCGTCGGCAATGGCGATGCCGAACTTGTTCTCTTTGAGACCGGTGGAAATGTACGGGTGGGTGCCGGCGTCGACGTCCGGGTTGACGCGCAGGGAAATCGGCGCGCGAACGCCCATCTCGGCGGCCACGGTCTGCAGGCGCTCCAGCTCATCGGTGGATTCGACGTTGAAGCAGTGCACGCCCACTTCCAGGGCGCGGCGCATGTCTTCGCGGCTCTTGCCGACGCCGGAGAACACGATCTTGTCAGCCTGGCCGCCAGCGGCCAGTACTCGTTCCAGCTCGCCACGCGACACGATGTCGAAACCAGCACCCAGGCGCGCCAGGACATTCAGTACGCCGAGGTTGGAGTTGGCTTTCACCGCGTAGCACACCAGGTGCGGCACGCCGTTCAGCGGGTCGGTGAACGAGCGGTACTGCGCTTCGATGTGCGCGCGCGAGTACACGTAGGTCGGGGTACCAAAGCGCTCGGCAATCGCGGACAACGCCACGCCTTCCGCGAACAGCTCGCCGTCCCGGTAGTTAAAAGCGTCCATGATCTTCCCTTAGTAGGTGTCGTGCTTATGCGCTTTAGCGGGTTTTTGCGACGATTGCGCCTGTTCATTCGGATCTTTGCTGTCATCGGGCAGGTACAGCGGGCCTTTTTGACCACAGGCACTAACGAGGCAGGCGACCGCGACGAGCGCAGCAAGGGAAGAGATCAGGCGCTTCATGGCGAAATCCTTGAATATGCATTAATTGCGCCCGAGTATACCGACCACCCGCCAGCTTGCCTATGCGCTGGAATACCCGTCCAGCGGGGGTTTGCCGAGATAGTCGGGAAACGTCCTACGCTCTATGGGGATATTTCATTCCGTCGATCGTGATGAAATCGGTATCCTTTGCAATCGGCGAGGCTCGCCCGTATCGTGCGGCGCTTGAGCAAAACCAGACACTTTTGAGGTTGCCACAATGAGTTTGACCGAAGCCCGTTTTCACGACCTGGTGGATTCGACCCAGCAGGCACTGGAAGATATTTTCGACGACAGCGGCCTGGACGTGGACCTGGAAAACTCGGCCGGCGTGCTGACCGTCAAGTTCGAGAGCGGCCAGCAGTTGATCTTCAGCCGCCAGGAGCCGCTGCGTCAGCTGTGGCTGGCGGCGCGCTCCGGTGGCGTGCACTTCGACTACGAAGAAGAAAGCGGCAAATGGCAGTGTGACAAGAGTGAAGAGCTGTTGGGCGAGATGGTCGCGCGCCTGGTCCACGAATATACCGGCGCCGAGCTGGATTTCGACGAGATCTGACCGTGACCCAGCCTGCACCTGTCCGCCCGCCGAAGCCGCTGTTCAGTAATGTCAGCCCGGCGGTGCCGTCACCTTGTATCAGTTTGTGTCGTCTGGACGAGCATAAAGTCTGCCTTGGTTGCTTTCGCCACGTGGAAGACATCCGTGAATGGCGCTCCGCCGATGATGCCCGGCGCCGGGTGATCTGCTTGGATGCCGAGCAGCGCAGGGCGCGCGCCTGAGGTCGTCTTGTTTATTTGTGACGCTGTGGTAGTGTCCGGGTACGCCTCAACTCATCGAGGCCCGTGAGAACCCCGCCTTTTCCTGGCGGGGTTTTGCTTTTTTGTGCAGAAAAAAGGAGTCTGCCTGAATCATGACCACCGCACCGTCCATCATTCTTACCCGTCTTGACGTGCAGCGTCTGGAGCAACTGATCGACCGCTTGGGCGACGAGTCTCCCGGCGTCGAAGCGTTGCAAGCCGAACTCGACCGCGCCGAAGACGTGGTCGGTCACGATGAAGTGCCTGCGGGTGTCGTGACCATGAACTCCAGCGTGCATTGCCGTGAGCAAGGCAGCGGCAAGGACTACCACCTGACCCTGGTCTACCCCAAGGACGCCAACGCCGACGAAGGCAAGATCTCGATCCTGGCGCCGGTCGGCAGCGCGTTGCTCGGCCTGCAGGTGGGCCAGCATATCGACTGGCCAGCACCAGGCGGCAAGACGCTCAAGCTCGAATTGCTCAGCGTTGAAGGCCAGCCCAAGGATGGCGGCGCCTTTCCTCTCTAAATCTGGCTCAGCGCCGCATTGAGCGACAGCTCCAGCTCGGCCTTGTAGCGCAGGTACAAATTGCTCGGGCTCTGTACATCACCGAGCAGGCCCGACAGGTCCAGGTCGGTGATGTAGCAGCGGTAACGTTCGGCTTCCCGACGTTGCCCGACAATCTCCTGGGCGACCACTGCAAACAGCTGGTCGCCAAACTCCAGTTCGCAAAACTCCCGCTGATTGCAGTACAGGGTAATGCCCACTTGGCCGGGCGCCGCCTTGCCAATAATCGCCTGCACGTCATAAAACGGTTTGTTTGTCGGGTTTTGCGGTGCCGGCCGCGGCTCGATGCCGCGTGCGCGACTGCTGCCCGACGGCAACAGCTGGTAATAAAAGATTTGCACCTCGCCCAGCGGTTGTTGCGGGTCCAGCGGTGACAGCGCATCCCGGCGATAAATGATCGATTGCAGGAAGCGCTGCAACGGCGCCAACAAGCTCTGCTCATCATGGAACGGCAAGCGTTGCTGCCAGAGCGCGTTGAACTCATCCAGCACATACAGCTCGGCGAAACCTTCGTTGACCCGGTAGAACACCTGCACGCAATCGGCCATGCCCATCGGCAGCAACAAGGCCAGGTCGTGGTCTTCCAGGGCCATGGCGTCCAGGTGCAGCGGGCTGTAGCTGGCCAATTCTTCGCTGAGGTAGGCAATCAGCGCGTCCTGGGTCGCCAGCGACACATGGGTGGCCTGGCCCGGCGTCAATTCCATCACGTGATAGTGCTGCTGTACCTGGAGCAGGTAGCGGTGATTGCCCTGGCCGAGCAGCAGGTTCTGCGCGGTGTCGAAGATTTCTTCGACGCGCTGGGCAATGAACTGCGCACGGTTGTGACAGAAACAGCGCACCCGCAGCCGCGGCAGATGGTCGGCCGGCAGTTGGTTGAGGTAGTCGCGCAGGCAGTCGAGCAGCGCATGGGGGCCGTCGTAACGACTGACCATCACCTCGTTCCAGCTATTGAGCGTGACCTGGTCCAGGGTCAGCACCAGGTTGTCGCGCACCCCGGCATAACTCAGCGAGTCGGTACGCTCGGTGGTCATCAGGATATTCAGGTCGCGGTGATGCTTGAGCGGGTCGACGCCGACGTTGATCAGCAACAACACCTCCTCGGGCACCGCCGAGCGCAGCAGGCGTTCCTCATCGACGCTGGCCAGCGGCAGGGCGATGGTCTGTTGCAGGCTGCCGAGCAGGTTGAACAACTCGAACTCGGTCATGTCGCTGACGCCTGGATGCAGCGCCAGCCGGGTGCTGCTGTCGATCACGCCGTTGCGGTGACACCAGGTGAGCATTTCCAGCAGGTCACGGCTGCGCTTGATCGGCGCGAAGTGTTCCCATTCCAAGGCCGTGAGGTTGCCGTTGTACAAGCCCCAATGGTGCTGGCCCGGCTCCTTGCGATTGGGCGATTGCACCAGGGTGAGGGTATCTTCGGCCAGGTCCGGGGCGATGCCGGGGTTGATGAATTCGACCTTGCCGGCCTTGCGTTCGAAGGCGGCATACAGGCGCCGGCCCAGCACATTGAGGTCGCGCTTGTTGATCAGGCTGACGGTCTGTTCGGTGCGGGCGAACTGGGTCAGGAAGCGATAGCTGTAGTTCAGCTCGTTGACCAGGGCGCGGCGCTCGGACGCCACCTGGCGTACTTTCCACTGGCTGCGGCTGTCCAGCAGCGCCAGCTGGCGTTGGTCCCAGCCCCACTCATGCGCCAGGCGCTCCAGCAACAGCCGCTGCCAACTGGTCGCGCGCTGGCCGACGGTCAGCTTGCGGTTGACCTTCAGGTACAGCGCCCGCCGTACCAGTTCCAGGCGTTCCGGCTCATGACGAGCCTTGAGGTATTCCTCGATGCGACGGTAGACCACGATGTACGGGTCGAGCTCATCCAGGTCCATCTGGTTGGCGAACACCGCGCGCTTGAAGCGCAGGCTCAGGCACTGCACGTTCGGGTGCTCGCTGGCGTAAACCTCGGTCAGCAGCAGCTTGAGCACCGACTTGTAGGGTGACTCGATGCCCTTGAACAGCTGCCACAGCCCGGCGCCGATGAATTCGCCCGGGGGAATGTGCGCCAGGTGGCCGAGGTCGAGGGTTTCATCGGCGCGGATAAAGCGCTTGGAAATCAGCGTATGGGTGAACTCGGCATAGCGGGTTTCTTCGTACACCGGCACCAGCCACCAGATCGGCGTGCGCCCGGCCAGCCAGATGGCGGTACGGTAGAACTCGTCCAGCAACAGGTAATGCTGGGTGGTGCCGCAGTCGTCGGAGCTCAGTTGCGTGTCGCGCTCGCCGAGCATAAAGCGCGTCGGCTCGATCAGGAAGAAGTGCGCTTCGGCGCCCATGCTCAGGGCCCAGGCTTCCAGCAGCTGGCATTTTTTGCGCAGTTCGGCCAGCTCGGCTTCGCCGAGGTCCGGCGCATGGCACACCCACACGTCCATATCGCTCTGATCCGCCTGGGCCAGGGTGCCGAGGCTGCCCATCAGGAACAATCCATGAATCGGCCGTGGCGGGTTGCCATGGCGTGGCTTGTAGGAGAACGAGCGAGTCAGACGCTGGGCTTCGGTCAGGGCTTGGGCGTCGGGTTCGAAATTTGAGAGCCCCGCAGGCGTGCTGCCCGAGACATAGCCTGGCAGCAGCGGGTGATTGACGTGAAAGAACAGCGGCAACAGGGTCAACACGCTTTGCTGGCGTGGCGTCAGCCCCTCGACGGCGCGGGCCATGCGGCCTTCATTGAGGGCCATGAAACGCGCGCGCAGTTGGGCCAGTACCTTGCGGTCAATGCCTTCGTCCAGGTCGGGGCGGATTTCGTGGGTGCGGGTCATGTCGAATTCGTTGGCTCGCAGGGCCCAACGTGGGCGGCCGTGTCGGAGTTTACAGCCAGTAGCGTAGGAGGTTTAGAGGGAAATTGTTTTTGGCGCCAGAATTTTGTGGCGTCCACAGCAACGCCCCCGGAATCCGCAGAGCGCGGACTCCATGGGCGGTCTCAGGGATCAGGCAGCTTCTTTGGTGGTGGCAGTGGTGAGGATGGTCAGCAGCGTTTGAGCCTGCTCTGCAGCGTCCCGGCCAAGGCTGGTCAGGTAGCCCCCGTCTGGCTGGTCGATAAGTCCTTTCGCATGAAGGCGTTTGGCAGCGGCGATGGCAGTGGGAGCGGCGGTCTGGTGGACTTTCAGACCTTCCTTGGTGCTGTCCAAGGGGAAGAGTACAAGGATTTCCAGTTCGGCAACCAACTCAGGGGTATACGACATAAGGACTCCAGACTTTCTAAAATTTATTAGAGGCTAGCAGGGCATAAGGTGAACGCACTTTGCCGGGCTGTCCAGTAGGAGCAAGCGCGCTCGCGAAAAACCTGAGAGCGCCGCGTGTATTCACGCTGCTCGCGTTGGCGTTGACGATTTTCGCGCGCAGGCTGGCTCCTGCCAGGTCTGTGGACTTAGTTGTTTTCCGGAGGCAGCTCTGGGAGTGCCCGCAGCGCTGTTTCGTACCATTCGGTATCGAATGCGCGGTCTTCTTCGAGCATCTTGTCGATTTCCACGGCCAGCACATGGGCCATGAGATTCAGAATGTCGTCGCGCTCATAGCCCACCAGCGTCAGTTTGTTGAAGGTGGCTTTGGCGGCAGGCGGGTTGTCGCTTTCGATCTGGTTTTCGATGGCCTGGGTCAGCGTACTTTCGGTGAACTCTTCTTCGTCGCTGTCGATATCGGTCGGCTCGCTCATGGCAGGCTCCTGTAGGAAAGGGCGCCAGTCTACCCCCATTCAAGCGGTTGATGCTGCTGGCAAGGCCAGGCCCGGGGAGCTATAACGCTTGCAGCCAACCCCATTCCCGGCCTGGAGGCAATCGCAATGCTCAAGCTCTACGGATTCTCGGTCAGCAACTACTACAACATGGTCAAGCTGGCGTTGCTGGAGAAGGGGCTGCCTTTCGAAGAGGTGCCTTTTTACGCCGGGCAAACCCCTGAAGCCCTGGCGGTCAGCCCGCGCGGCAAGGTCCCGGTGCTGGGCGTCAAGCAGGGCTTTATCAACGAAACCAGCGTGATCCTCGAATACATCGAGCAAACCCAGGAAGGGCCTTCCCTGCTCCCGGCCGAGCCGTTCCAGCGCGCCCAAGTGCTGGCGCTGTGCCGAGAAATCGAGCTGTATATCGAATTGCCGGCTCGCGCCTGTTTCGCCGAAGCCTTTTTCGGCATGCCGGTGCCGGAGGCGATCAAGGAAAAATCCAAGGCGGAGTTGTTGCTCGGGGTTGGCTCATTAGGCCGGCACGGTAAATTCGCGCCGTTTGTGGCGGGGGAGAGCTTCACGATTGCGGATCTGTATTTCATGTACAGCGTGAACCTCGCCTGCGCGGTGGGCGAGAAGCTGTTTGGCCTGGATCTGCTGGCTGAGATGCCGAAAGCTAAAGCGTTGCTGGAACGTTTGCACGGGATGCCCAACGCGCAGAAGGTGGCGGCGGACAGGGAAGCGGCGATGCCGGCGTTCATGGCCATGGTGGCGGCGAAGAAATAGCGATTCTCACACTTGTAGGAGCCGGCTTGCCGGCGATGGCGGCCTCAAGATCAACTGCGATCTCAAGGACCTCATCGCCGGCAAGCGAGTGCTTAGCGGCTGGCGAGCAGGGCCTGGCCGCGCGCGACGGCAGCCTTCACCTGCGCCGGTGCAGTGCCGCCCACGTGGTTACGGGCATTCACCGACCCTTCCAGGGTCAGTACCGCGAACACGTCCTGCTCGATCTGGTCGCTGAATTGACGCAGCTCTTCCAGGCTCATTTCCGCCAGGTCCTTGCCGGTGTCCACGCCGTATTTCACGGCGTGGCCGACGATTTCGTGGCAGTCACGGAACGGCAGGCCACGGCGCACCAGGTAGTCCGCGAGGTCAGTCGCGGTGGAGAACCCGCGCAACGCCGCTTCACGCATGATCGCGTGCTTGGGCTTGATCGCCGGGATCATGTCGGCAAACGCGCGCAACGAGTCGCGCAGTGTATCGGCGGCGTCGAACAGCGGTTCCTTGTCTTCCTGGTTGTCCTTGTTGTAGGCCAGCGGCTGGCCTTTCATCAGGGTCAGCAGGCCCATCAGCGCGCCGAACACGCGGCCGCTTTTGCCGCGTACCAGCTCGGGCACGTCGGGGTTTTTCTTTTGCGGCATGATCGAGCTGCCGGTGCAGAAGCGGTCCGGCAGGTCGATGAACTGGAATTGCGCACTGGTCCACAGCACCAGCTCTTCGGAGAAGCGCGACAGGTGCATCATCGCGATGCTCGCGGCGGCGCAGAATTCGATGGCGAAGTCACGGTCCGACACACCGTCCAGGGAGTTGCCGCCCACGGCGTCAAAACCCAGCAGTTGCGCGGTGTATTCGCGGTCGATCGGGTAGGTGGTGCCGGCCAGTGCGGCGCTGCCCAACGGCATGCGGTTGGCGCGCTTGCGGCAATCCACCAGGCGCTCGTAGTCGCGGCTGAGCATCTCGAACCAGGCCAGCAGGTGATGGCCGAAGGTCACGGGCTGTGCGGTCTGCAGGTGGGTGAAGCCGGGCATGATGGTGTCCGATTCACGCTCGGCCTGCTCCAGCAGACCTTTTTGCAAGCGGGTGATTTCGGACAGGATCAGGTCGATTTCGTCACGCAGCCACAGGCGAATATCGGTAGCCACCTGATCGTTGCGGCTGCGGCCGGTGTGCAGCTTCTTGCCGGTCACACCGATGCGGTCGGTGAGGCGGGCCTCGATGTTCATGTGCACGTCTTCCAGGTCGACGCGCCAGTCGAACGTACCGGCTTCGATCTCGCCGCGAATCGTGGTCAGGCCGTCGATGATGCTGTCGCGCTCGGCGTCGGTCAGCACGCCGACCTTGGCCAGCATCGTCGCGTGGGCGATGGAGCCCATGATGTCGTGGCGGTACAGGCGCTGGTCGAAGGTGACGGAGGCGGTGAAGCGGGCGACGAAGGCGTCGACGGGTTCACTGAAGCGGCCGCCCCAGGACTGGTTGGTCTTGTCGGTGCTCATGGATTCGCTCGTGATCTGCTTAATAAAGAGGCATGGAAGTGTGCCAGCGATAATAACAGGGTTGCCCGTTGAGGCGGTGCTGCGGGTCGTCGGCATTTTTATTTGTTCAAAGCTGGCTAAGTGCCTTGCCGTCGAACGCGTCCGGGAAGAGACTGGGACAAGGCTTTATTGAAACGATATTTGACGATTGAGCAATGTCGTCTCAGTGAGCGTCTACAGTTGGACTGATAGTGTGTGAATGCACCAAAGTCGGGTGATGCGGTCATAGCCCAGACTAACCATTAAAAAGGGGGGTATTCGGATTGTGTATCAGCAAACCCTACGACAGTGCCCGCAGGCAGCAGGTCTTGGGCGCTATTGAACAGGTCCGGGTAAATATGGGTGCCGCTGTCGGGGCACTTTTTGCCGCTCGCGCTAGTCTTAGCGTGGATCGCTGTGACGCAAGTCACCGCACCTGTCTACGCTATCCTTGTGCGAGACTCACGCAGGAATCCAGCGCAATATGAATGTCCTGATCGTTGATGACGAACCCCAAGCCCGCGAGCGACTGAGCCGTTTGGTCAGTGAACTCGAGGGTTATACAGTCCTTGAGCCGAGCGCCACCAACGGGGAGGAGGCGTTGGCGTTGATCGACAGCCTCAAGCCCGATGTGGTGCTGCTCGATATCCGCCTGCCGGGCCTTGATGGCCTGCAAGTTGCCGCCCGCCTGAGTGAGCGAGAATCGCCACCTGCCGTGGTGCTGTGCGCGGCCCAGGAAGAGTTTTCCGCCGACACGCTCGAAGCCAGCGGTGTCAGCTTTCTCACCAAACCCGTGGCTGGCGAGGCGTTGCTCAAGGCGCTGAAAAAGGCCGAGCGGCCTAATCGTGTCCAGCTCGCCGCACTGACCCAGCCCGCCGCCCAAAGTGGTAACGGGCCACGCAGCCACATCAGCGCCCGTACACGCAAAGGCATCGAGCTGATTCCGCTGGGCGAGGTGGTCTATTTTATTGCCGATCACAAGTACGTGACCCTGCGCCACCAGGGCGGCGAAGTGCTGCTCGATGAACCGCTCAAGGCGCTCGAGGATGAATTCGGCGACCGCTTCGTGCGAATCCACCGCAACGCGCTGGTGGCCCGCGAGCGAATCGAACGCTTGCAGCGCACACCCCTGGGGCATTTCCAGTTGTTCCTCAAAGGGCTGAATGGCGATGCATTGATCGTCAGCCGACGCCATGTCGCCGGTGTGCGCAAGATGATGCAACAGCTTTAGCCTGGGGCCTGCGGCGATGCCTGTACCTCTTATCCCGGTGCGACGCGGCCAGGGAGGCCCCGCACTTGCTGATTCAAATCAAAGCGTATTTGCCTGAGCTGTTATTATCTGCCGTATCTATTCAGTACGGATTGATCCATGTCCTCTCGCGAAATCCGCATCGCCACCCGTAAAAGCGCCTTGGCCTTGTGGCAGGCCGAATACGTCAAAGCACGCCTTGAGCAGGCCCATGCCGGCCTCAAGGTGACCCTGGTGCCCATGGTCAGTCGCGGCGACAAGCTGCTGGACTCGCCGCTGTCGAAGATCGGCGGCAAGGGTCTGTTCGTCAAGGAACTGGAAACCGCGCTGCTGGAAAACGAAGCCGACATCGCCGTGCATTCGATGAAAGATGTGCCCATGGATTTCCCTGAAGGCCTGGGCCTGTTTTGCATCTGCGAGCGTGAAGACCCGCGCGACGCCTTTGTTTCCAACACCTACGCGTCGTTGGATGAGCTGCCGCTGGGCAGCATCGTCGGCACGTCCAGCCTGCGTCGCCAGGCACAGTTGCTCACTCGCCGCCCGGACCTGCAGATTCGTTTCCTGCGCGGCAACGTCAACACCCGCCTGGCCAAGCTGGATGCCGGCGAATATGACGCTATCATCCTCGCCGCGGCCGGCTTGATCCGCTTGGGTTTCGAAGACCGCATCACCTCGGCCATCAGTGTCGAGGACAGCCTGCCGGCCGGTGGGCAAGGCGCAGTGGGCATCGAATGCCGCACCGCCGATGCTGAAATTCACGCCTTGCTCAAACCCCTGGACCACCACGACACCGAAGTGCGCGTCACGGCCGAACGCGCCCTGAACAAGCACCTCAACGGCGGCTGCCAGGTGCCGATTGCCTGCTACGCCGTGCTCGAAGGCGACAATCTGTGGCTGCGTGGCCTGGTAGGCGATCCGGATGGCGGCACCCTGCTGACTGCCGAGGTGCGTGGTCCGCAGCGTGATGCCACGGCCCTGGGGATCCAGGTGGCGGAGGAGCTGCTGGACAAGGGCGCTGGCGCCATCCTGCAAAAAGTCTATGGCGAGGCCGGCCCGCAGTGACCGGATGGCGACTGCTGCTGACGCGGCCTGCCGAGGAATCAGCAGCCCTGGCTTCGGCATTATCAGACGCCGGAATCTTCAGCAGCAGCTTACCCTTGCTGGACATCGAGCCCTTTGCTGTTACCCCCGAGCAGCAGGCCGTGTTCCGCCATCTCGACCGTTACTGCGCAGTGATCGTGGTAAGCAAACCGGCCGCGCGCCTTGCCGTGCAACAGCTGACCCAAGCCTGGCCGCAGCTGCCATGGTTCAGCGTCGGCGGCGCCACCGCGCAGGTGTTGGCCGAGCACGGCCTAAACGTTGACTACCCCCAGTCTGGCGATGACAGCGAGGCCTTGCTTCAATTGCCTGCGTTGCGCGAGGCTATCGCGCGCCCGGATGCGCGGGTGTTGATCCTGCGCGGCGAGGGGGGGCGGGAGTTGCTGGCTGAGCGTTTGCGTGAGCAAGGTGCTAGTGTCGACTATCTGGAGTTGTATCGTCGTTTCTTGCCGGACTATCAGGCGGGAGTACTGATGCAACGCATCCAGTTGGAACGCCTGAACGGCCTGGTGGTCAGCAGTGGGCAGGGTTTCTTGCACTTGCAGGCCCTGGCTGGCGCCGATTGGTCTCAGGTGGCCCGGCTTCCGTTGTTCGTGCCCAGTCCGCGAGTCCAGGAGATGGCGCGGGCCGCAGGCGCAGAAAAAGTGGTGGATTGTCGCGGCGCGAGTGCCGCGGCTTTGTTAGTGGCGTTGGGCAGCTGTGTCTTGTGACGGCCGCCCCCACTCTCTGATACGCAAAGGACGGATACGTGAGCGAAACAGCCTTGCCTAAAGATGAAACCCAGCCCGCACTCGATGCGCCGGCTGAGTCACCGGTCACCGCGCCGCGCCGTGGCAATGGCCTGGCAATCGTCGCCCTGCTGCTGGGTGCTGCCGGCGTTGCCGCAGGCGGTTGGGGGATCGTGCAGGTCCGCGCCTTGCAAGCCAGCAGCCAGCAACAGCTGGGGCAGGTGCAGACCCTCGACGACCAGTCCCAGACCCTCAAGCAAAGCCAGCAGCAACTGGCGGCGCGCCTGGCCCAGTTGCCAGGTGCCGATGAGCTGGAGGAGCGTCGCCGTCTGGTCGCGCAACTGCAGGGTGACCAGCAACGCTTGAGTCAGCGGCTGGAAACCGTGCTGGGTGCCAGCCGCCAGGATTGGCGTTTGGCTGAGGCCGAGCATTTGATCCGCCTGGCGAGCCTGCGCCTGTCGGCCTTGCAGGACATCAACAGTGCCCAGTCGCTGGTGCAGGGCGCCGACGAGATCCTTCGCGAGCAAAGCGATCCGGGCTCGTATGCCGCTCGCGAGCAATTGGCCAAGAGCCTGGCCGCGCTGCGCAGCACTGAGCAGCCGGACCGCACCGGGCTGTACCTGCAATTGGCGGCCTTGCGTGACCAGGTCGTGCAACTGGCGGCCATCGCCCCTGAATATCAACTGACCGATCCCGCTTCCCAAGGACGCCCGACCACCGATACCGAGAGTCGTTGGAGCCAGTGGTGGGAGCAGATTTCGCGGTACTTCCGCATCGACTTCAACCCTGACGACAACATCCGTCCGTTGCTGGCCGGCCAAGGCCTGAACCAGGTACGCCTGGCCCTGAGCCTGGCCCTGGAGCAAGCACAGTGGGCCGCGCTCAATGGCGAGTCGGCGGTCTACAGCCGCTCGCTGGGCGAGGCGCGCAGCGTGCTGCAGGACAACTTCAACCAGGACAACCCGCAAAGCAAGGCGATGCTGGCACGTATCGCCGAGCTTGAGCCCAAGGCCGTCTCGGTGGTGACCCCGGACCTGGCCGCGAGCCTGGCCGCCGTGCAGGCGTACCTTGACCGTCGTCATCTGTCTGCCGACGAAGCCAAGGCGGCCGCGGGCACGCCGGCAACCCAGGAGTAGAGCCGATGAAGCGTTTCTATGTGATCCTGGTGCTGGCGATTGCGATCGCCCTGGCACTGGCCGTGGGCATTTCCAAGCACACCGGCTACGTGCTGATTACCTACCCGCATGTGCTGCATTACGAGTCGAGCCTGTGGGCCACCTTGGTGGCCGTATTTGCCATCGGCCTGGCGATCTACCTGATCCGCGTGTTGTTGAGCCTGGTGACCACCTCCGGTGGTCTGGTTAACCCGTGGTCGCGGCGTAACCGCAGCCGCCGCGTGCAGATTGCCATCGAACAAGGCCAGATGGACCTCGCCGAGGGCCGCTGGGCCAGCGCCGAGCGCCATTTGCACCGTGCCGCCGAAGCCGAGCGCCAGCCATTGCTGTATTACCTCGGCGCCGCTCGTGCCGCCAATGAGCAAGGCCGCTACGAAGAGGCTGACGGCTTGCTCGAACGTGCCCTGGAGCGTCAGCCCCAGGCCGAGCTGGCGGTTGCCTTGAGCCACGCGCAGCTGCAGCTGGACCGAGGCGATACGGAAGGCGCGTTGACCACCTTGCAAGCGATGCACGAACGTCACCCGCACAACGCGCAGGTATTGCGTCAATTGCAGCGCCTGCATCAGCAGCGGGGCGACTGGTCATCAGTGATCCGCCTGCTGCCGGAACTGCGCAAGGACAAGGTGCTGCCTGCCAGCGAGTTGGCCGAACTCGAGCGCCGCGCCTGGGGTGAAAACCTGAGCCTGGCTGCACAGCGCGAAGACCAGGGTGAAGCGGGCTTGCAGTCACTTGAGCGGGCCTGGCAACAACTCACCTCTGCGCAGCGGCAGGAGCCGCAATTGGTCCTGGCCTATGCCGAGCAGTTGCGTCAGTTGGGTGCCGACGCGAAGGCCGAAGAAGCGCTGCGTGGCGCGATCAAGCGCGGCTACGACAGTCACCTGATCCGCCTCTACGGCCTGTTGCGTGGCAGTGATCCCGCCCGCCAGTTGAAGTTTGCCGAAGGTTGGCTCAAGGACCATCCCGGCGATGCCAGCCTGCTGTTGACACTGGGCCGCTTGTGCCTGCAAAACAGCCTGTGGGGCAAGGCGCGTGACTACCTGGAGAGCAGCCTGCAGGTACAGCGCAATCCGGAAGCCTGTGCCGAACTGGCGCGGTTGCTGGCCCAACTGGGCGACACCGAGCGCAGCAACCAGCTGTTCCAGGAGGGGCTGGGCCTGCTGGATAGCCGGTTGCTGGCGTCACCGCTGCCGGTACCTGCGCGAGTTTGAAGTAGGATGTTATCCAAGGGTTGGCTCAGACAAATCTGATAGCCAACCCTTCAATGTCTCGCAAACGCGTTGGCTAGAGCCTTTATAGGCATGCTCCTACGTTCAATAGTTTGAAGTCTTCCATCCTCTGACGGGTTGTCCTTATCCTCTTGCGGAATCGTCTGCTCTAGCATGTATTGAAAGGGGTCGGGCCTTTCCTCTACCGTATTGACCTATATTTCGCGGTGCGGATAAAGCATGTCTTTGGCCCCTTCACGTTCCTTGTTTTTCCTTGCATTCCTGGCAGGTGGGCTGACGTTGGGTGCGTCCTTCTACCTGGAATTTGGCGCGTCGTTGCGGCCTTGTTTCCTGTGCCAGTTGCAAAGGGTCTTCCTGGCGGCCTTCACGCTGATCAACCTGGCCGCCGCGCTCTACAGCCCCAAGCGTTCTGCCATCTACCTGTACGGTCTGGCGAGCATGGGCTGCGCGTTACTCGGCGCCATCACTGCCGTGCGCCAGGTACTGTTGCAAAATGCCGCACCCGACCAGGCTGGCGACTGTTGGCCGAGCCTGCAATACATGATCGAAAACCTGTCGCTGTGGCAGGCATTGCAATCGGCCGTCAAAGGCACGGTTGATTGCGTTGATATCAACTGGACGTTGTTCGACCTGAGCCTCCCCGAGTGGAGCCTGCTGTTCTTCCTGGGCATGCTGATCCTGGGCGCTACGCAGTTTTCGCGGCTGATTTCGAGCCAGCGTTTGCGTCCTGCTCGGCACTGAAAGGCCGTCACACTTTGCAGAAGGGGATTAAACACTTGTATGAACTTTCTCTCCTGCGTACCTTGAAGCCACAGTCATGCGGGCATAATCTGGCCCGCACGCGTTAATGAAACCGTTTGTCAGATGTGGCCTTGTCCGGCTGCCGCTTTAATCCTTGAAGTGTTGCGCGGGCACCAGGCAGCAGCGCCCCTATAGGGAAGAGAGATCATCATGCTGGAAAGTTGTCAGAATGCTCAGGAACGCTGGGGTGGGGTGCACAAGCTGATCGACAGCTGGTTGAAGGCACGTCACGAACTGGTTCGGGCCTTTGATGCTCTCGGCGCCAAGCCCGAGGCACTGGCTGAGAACCGCGAACCGTTGCAGGATTTCTGCGCTGTGTTGGTGGACTACGTATCGGCTGGACATTTCGGTGTCTACGAGCAACTGACCAAAGAAGCGGAAGCTTTTGATGATCAGCGTGGTCTGGAATTAGCCGAGACCCTTTACCCACGTATCGATGTGATCACCGAAAAATTGCTCGCGTTCACCGACCTGTGTGATGCCGGTAATTGTGTCGCCGAAAAATTCAAGGAGCTGGGTGGCCTGCTCCATGAGCGTTTCGAATTGGAAGATTGCCTGATCGAAGTGCTGCACAACGCCCACAAGGAAGAGGCGGCCACCCAGGCCTGACCTTTGCTGGCGGGATAAAAAAACGGTGCGCATTGCGCACCGTTTTTTATTGGGTCAGTGACGAGTACCGAGCAATTCGATCTCGAACACCAGCGGCGTATACGGCGGGATCAACTCGCCGGCGCCGTCGGCGCCATAAGCCTGGGCTGACGGAATCACCAGGCGCCATTTCGCGCCCACTGGCATCTGTTGCAGCGCGCTGCTCCAGCCGCTGATCACGCTGTCGAGGCGAAACCATTGGGGCTGCGTGCTCTGATCGAACACAGTGCCGTCGGGAAGGCGTCCCACGTATTTCACTTGCACCTGATCACTGGCCAATGGCTTGTTGCCCGTGCCGGCAGTGAGCTCGGTAAGCAGGATGCCATCCGCCAGTTCGCGCACACCTTTTGCGGATTTTTCCTTGGCTAAAAATTGCTGTTCGGCGGCCATTGCTTTTTCACTCTGGGGTGCCTGCGCGTCGGCTTCGGTTTGCGCTTCGTGCTGGGCCAGAAGCTGCTCGATGCGCGCGTTATCCAGCGCCAGCGGTTTGCCTTGATAGGCCTGCTTGAGGCCGTCGATCAAGGCCTGGATCTGCAAGTCCGGAACCTCCTGGCGCAGGCGTTCGCCGAGGCTGGCACCCAGGCTGTAGGCGAGGTCGTGTTGATCCTGCGCGGTGGTTTTCGCCGGTGATTGCTCGCCCGCATTGGCCATCGAGATTGCCAGGCCAAGCACAAGAAAAAGGTAACGCGACATGAGCATTTCTCCCGCCGAAAGTGCGACGGATTATGCCAGTGTGGGAGCGTAAAAAGTGCCGCGCATTTTCGTTATATCGATAAGAATTTTCGTACGTTGCAACGCAAGGCAAACGATACTGTCAACATGCCCTAGCGGCGGTAAGAGCAGAGGGCTAGTATGAGCCGCACCCACGTCAGCCAGGAGGTAAACCATGTCGGCCAAACAGAAGCCTGTTAATACCCCGTTGCATTTACTCCAACAACTTTCGGGCAGCTTGCTCGAACACCTGGAAAGCGCCTGTTCCCAAGCGTTGGCCGATGCAGAAAAGCTGCTCGCCAAGCTGGAAAAACAACGCGGTAAAGCGCAAGAAAAGCTGCACAAATCCCGCACCAAACTGCAAGACGCCGCGACTGCCGGCAAGGCCAAGGCACAAGCCAAGGCCAAAGACGCTGTCAAAGAACTTGAGGACTTGCTGGACGCCCTCAAGGATCGCCAAGCTGAAACCCGCACTTACATTTCCCAACTCAAAAAAGATGCTCAGGAAAGCCTGAAACTGGCCCAGGGCGTTGGTCGTGTGAAGGAAGCCGTGGCTAAAGTGCTGGGCGCTCGTACCCCTGCAAAAGCCGTTGCCGCCAGCTCGGCGAAAAAGCCGGCAAGCAAGGCTGTTGCTGCGAAAGCACCTGCCAAGCCAGCTGCTAAAACTGCTGCTGCAAAACCAGCCGCCAAGCCAGCTGCTAAAACCGCTGCCGCGAAACCAGCCGCCAAGCCAGCTGCTAAAACCGCTGCTGCAAAACCAGCCGCCAAACCAGCTGCTAAAACCGCTGCTGCGAAACCAGCCGCCAAGCCAGCTGCTAAAACCGCTGCTGCAAAACCAGCCGCCAAGCCAGCTGCTAAAACCGCTGCTGCGAAACCAGCCGCCAAGCCAGCTGCCAAACCTGCTGCTGCAAAACCAGCCGCCAAGCCAGCTGCTAAAACCGCTGCTGCGAAACCAGCCGCCAAGCCAGCTGCCAAAACTGCTGCTGCAAAGCCAGCCGCTAAGCCAGCTGCTAAAACCGCTGCTGCAAAACCAGCCGCCAAGCCAGCTGCCAAACCTGCTGTTGCAAAACCGGCCGCCAAGCCAGTTGCCAAACCTGCTGCTGCAAAACCAGCGGCCAAGCCAGCCGCTAAACCTGCTGCTGCAAAGCCAGCCGCTAAGCCAGTTGCAAAACCCGCTGCAGCCAAGCCAGCTCCGGCAAAGCCAGCGACCCCGGCTGCACCTGCTGCTACCGCAGCGTCCAGCGCTCCAACCGCACCGACCAGCAGCACTCCTGCACCGGTAGCGCCAAGCACCACCCCAACCAGCGCTTCCTAAGCGCCGGTGGCCGCGACGCGCAGCTGCTGCAGCGCGTTGTGGTCAAGGTTGGCGGCATCCTCAGCCGCCAGTCCTTCAAGCCATCGCGGTTGCCCCGCCACGTCATCACCCGGCCATGCTTGCGCCAGCGCTTCCAGGCGCTTGAGCAGCGTGCGTTCGGCATCCAGTTCCAGGGCCTTGACCCTTTCGCGTAACGCCGCCACTGCCTCATCCTGCCGCGCCATGGCCCGCCATTGTGTGCGCACGTGCCTTAACGGTCCGACCACCTGTGCCTGCCAGGGCCCGGCAATCTGTTTCAGCGCCAGGATGCGTTCGGGTGTCGGCGCTACAGCGCGCCGTTCCAGCCACGCGCCGCAGAGCAACAGGCACACATCTGCACCTTGCGCCTGCATGCGCAGGCAAGCGGCTTCGCACCCTGGGCGGGCGTAAGTCGAGAGGGCAAAGCTCCACAGGTCAGCGCACATATTCACACCCAAGCCAGCGGCCAACGAAGCTGGTAGACTCCGCCGCCATTATGATCCGACTTCAAAGCCTAACATTACAGCGTGGCCCGCAACGTCTTCTTGAAGACGCCGAGCTGACCCTGCACGCCGGTCACAAAGCCGGCCTGATCGGTGCCAACGGCGCCGGCAAATCCACGTTGTTCGCCTTGTTGCTGGGTGAGCTGACCCCGGATTCCGGGGACTGCCTGCTGCCGGCTGACTGGCGCATCGCCCACATGCGCCAGGAGATCGACACCCTGGACCGCATCGCGATCGACTACGTGCTCGATGGCGACCTGCGCCTGCGCCAGGTGCAACATGACCTGGCCGAGGCCGAGAAAGCCCAGGACGGCGCGGCCCAGGCCCGCCTGCACTCGGAACTCGACAGCGCCGACGGCTACACGGCCGACGCCCGCGCCCGCAAGATGCTCGCCGGGCTGGGTTTCACCAACGAACAGATGGACCGCCCGGTCGCCGACTTCTCCGGCGGCTGGCGCATGCGCCTGAACCTGGCCCAGGCGCTGATGTGCCCCTCGGACCTGTTGCTGCTCGATGAACCGACCAACCACTTGGACCTCGATGCGATCCTGTGGCTGGAAGACTTCCTCAAGAGCTACCCAGGCACCTTGCTGCTGATTTCCCACGACCGGGATTTCCTCGATGCCGTGGTCGACAATATCGCCCACGTCGAACAGAAGAAAATCACCCTCTACCGGGGCGGCTACACTGCGTTTGAACGCGCGCGTGCCGAGCGCCTGGCCCAGCAGCAACAGGCCTACGAGAAGCAACAGGCGCAACGTGCGCACATGGAAAGCTACATCGCCCGGTTCAAGGCCCAGGCCACCAAGGCCCGCCAGGCCCAGAGCCGGATCAAGGCCCTGGAGCGCATGGAAGAGCTGTCGGCGGCCCACGTCGATTCGCCGTTCGATTTCGTGTTCCGTGAGTCGGTGAAAATCTCCAGCCCGCTGCTCGACCTTTCGGATGCACGCCTGGGTTATGGCGACAAAACCATCCTGGAGAAGGTCAAGCTGCAGCTCACGCCGGGTGCACGCATCGGTTTGCTCGGGCCTAACGGTGCGGGCAAGTCGACGCTGATCAAGAACCTGTCCGGCGAGTTGCAACCCCTGGCCGGGCGCCTGACCCGTGGCGAGAACCTGGTAGTGGGCTATTTCGCCCAGCATCAGTTGGACTCCCTCGACTCCAAGGCCAGCCCGTTGCTGCACCTGCAGCGCCTGGCGCCGACCGAGCGCGAGCAGACCCTGCGCGACTTCCTCGGCGGTTTCGACTTCCGTGGCGCGCGCATCGATGAGCCGGTGCTGAATTTCTCCGGCGGCGAAAAAGCCCGCCTGGCCCTGGCCTTGATCGCCTGGGATCGCCCGAACCTGCTGCTGCTCGACGAACCGACCAACCACCTGGACCTGGAAATGCGCCTGGCGCTGACCATGGCCTTGCAGGAGTTCAGCGGTGCGGTATTGGTGGTGTCTCACGATCGCCACTTGCTCAAGAGCACCACCGACAACTTCCTGCTGGTGGCGGATGGCAAAGTCGAAGAGTTCGACGGCGACCTGGACGACTACGCGCGCTGGCTGACGGATTACCGCCTGCGCAACGCGCCGGTCAGCAACACCCCGGTCAACCCGGACAAGACCGACAAGAAAGCCCAACGCCAGGCCGCTGCTGCGTTGCGCCAACAGTTGGCGCCGCACAAGCGTGAAGCCGACAAGCTGGAAGCCGAGTTGGGCAAGGTGCACGAGCGCCTGGCCAAGATCGAGACCAGCCTGGGCGACAGCGCCGTGTATGAGGCTGCGCGCAAGGATGAGCTGCGCGACCTGCTTGCCGAACAGGCCAAGCTCAAGGTGCGTGAAGGGCAGCTGGAGGAAACCTGGATGGAAGCCCTCGAGTTGCTGGAAACCCTGCAGGCGGAGCTGGAGGCGCTGTCCTGATGGAAGCGTTGCAGCTGCCGATACCGACGCAATGGGTCGAGCCCGTGTGGATCGGTGTGCAAATCCTGTTGATCCTGCTGGCCGGCTACCTCGCCCAGCGCTTTGTCGCCAAGGGGCTGACGCGCCTGGGCGAGCGCTACCCGCTGCCGCCGCAATTGCTGATGCCGCTGCGCGGCGGCTTGCGCTGGCTGATCATGGGCAGTGCGCTGATCTTCGTGCTGGGCCGCCTGGGAGTGTCTGCCACGGTGTTGTGGACCGCGCTGTCGGGGTTCGTGGCGGTGGCGGCGGTGGCGTTCTTCGCCATGTGGTCGGTGCTCTCCAACCTGCTGTGCGCGATTCTGATCTTCACCGTCGGGCCGTTTCGCCTCGGTGATATCGTCGAGCTGGTGGATACCGTCGACAAACCCGGCGTGAAGGGCCGGGTGGTGGCGATCAACCTGCTCTACACCACGCTGGTCGAAGTGGCAGAAGCCGGCACTGACAGCGCGATGGTGCAGGTCCCCAACAGCCTGTTCTTCCAGCGCTCGGTGCGGCGTTGGCCAGGGACTCACGTGTTCCCCGGCGATCGCTAGTATTCACATCTTGAAAAAAAATCTATAGCCAGCCTTTGGTCGGCGGAGTTAGCTTTAGGCATAACCGCTAACTCTTCCCTGAGGTGTGTAATGGCACTCGACACATGGCTGGCCTTTTTCGTGGCCAGTTGGATCATCTCCCTTTCCCCCGGCGCCGGTGCCATCGCGTCGATGTCCAGCGGCCTGCAATACGGTTTCCTGCGCGGCTATTGGAACGCCATCGGCCTGCAACTGGGCCTGGCGATGCAGATTGCCGTGGTAGCGGGTGGCCTGGGCGCGATTCTGGCGGCATCGTCTACCGCGTTTTATGCGATCAAATGGTTCGGCGTGGCCTACCTGGTGTACCTGGCCATCAAGCAATGGCGTGCCTTGCCCATGGACATGAGCGAGGACGCGACGATACGCCCGATCGGCAAGCCGATGGCGATGATGTTCCGTGGTTTCCTGGTCAACGCCAGCAACCCCAAGGCCTTGGTGTTCATGCTGGCGGTGCTGCCGCAGTTCGTGAACCCGCAGGCGCCGCTGCTGATCCAGTACCTGATCCTCGGCGCGACGATGATCAGCGTCGACATGATCGTGATGGCGGGCTACACCGGGTTGGCCTCGAAAGTGTTGCGTCTGTTGCGTACACCGAAGCAGCAGAAACGCATGAACCGCACGTTTGCCGGGTTGTTCGTGGGAGCGGCGGGTTTCCTCGCCAGCTTGCATCGCGCGACGGCGTAACTGACGAAACCGGTTAAAAAATGTGGGAGCGGGCTTGCTCGCGAATGCGCAGTGTCAGTCACCAGATGTATTGACTGATCCACCGCATTCGCGAGCAAGCCCGCTCCCACATTGGTTTTATGTCGGTAGCGGGATTTTCATTCAGCGCAGGATCTTCGGCGCTTCATCCCGTGGCAGGTTATTGCGCAATGCCGGCTGCCCAGGTTGTTCCTGATAACCACTACCCAGTTGTTCGGCCAGCTGCCGCGCAACATCCTCACCCAAGGCTTTCGACACCTCTTTAACCACGCGTGGTCGGTTCAGGCTGACGCGTACGTCACGGTTGTTGACCAGCTTGGTGTCCTGGCCTTCGCCCATGGCGGTGAACGCCGAGGTGATCTCGTAGGTGCGCGTGTTGATCAGGCTGAAATCCGCCACCAGCGTCAGGCCCAGCACCGCCGAGTAACTGTTGGTGTGGTCCAGGGCGTTGATGTCCTGGGTAAAGTCGATGTCCGACAGCGTGCCGAACAGCACATAGTCCGCGCCCTTGAAGTGACCGGCCTTGATGCGCTTGATCACGTCGTAGACGTCACCCTTGGCGTCAGCGGTGTAGGGCGTGCCCTGCACTAACTGGAACTGCCGGGACTTGAGGATCTCGCCCTTGATATCACCGCTGAACTTGCGCAGCTCGGTCTGCTCGATGTAGCTGGTACGGCTTTCGTACTCGCTGTAGTTCGAGGACCCGCTGGCGTGGTAAGCGCTGGCCTGGAAGTTGTTATTGGCCGACACCTGGTGAATGTATTCCTCGACCCGCGCCTCATAGGCCAGGTCGGTCACCGCGATCTTCGGGGCGGCCGAGGCGCCAAAGGCGCACAGCAGGCCGATCATGCCGATCCATGCACGCATTGCTTAGCGCTCCGTAGTCTTGCGGATTTCTTTTTCGTCCATCCATTCGGCCAGGCCGCTCTCGACGTCGATCAGCTGCAGGCTGAACTTGTAGAACACGTCCTTGTAGTCCGAGCTGCGCTTGACGATGGAGCTGATCGAGCCTTCCAGGCGGTACTTGGCGGCGACCATGTTGCCGGTCTTGCTCACGGTGGACTTCTTGTACAGGCCGCTCTGGTTCTGCAGCTTGAGCTGGTCGACCTGGCTTTGCATGTCGGTGTTGTCGCTGGCGAAGCGCGCGGTGCCGGTTTTCATCAGCTGGGTCTTGATCGACGTGGTGATCTCGCGGGTGTCGATGTATTCGCTGGTCTTGTTCTTCACGTCATACACCTGCACCACCGGGCGGCCCTGCAGGATGCCGGACTGGGCCAGGGAGCGAGTCATGCTTTCGGCGATCATCTGCAGGTCGGTGGAGCCGAACTCGTTGGTCACCAGTTCCACGGCCTTGGTGTCGCCGTAGCTGATGTTCTTGCCGCCCAGTACCGGCGAGGTGTTGGCGCAACCGCTGGCCAGGACGGCCACCACGGCGAGGATCGAGAAGCGTGCAAACATGGGGAAATCTCTCAAAAAGGGTGGACGGCTCAAGGGGTTTTGACTTCGAGACGGAAGTCAGCGGCCTGGGGCAAATTGGCGATGGCCGGCAGGAAGGTTGCCTGGTTGGCGTACAGGTTCAGCACTTTCCAGGTTTCTTCGTCGCCCACCGGGAAGCCATCGGCGCCCAGCCAGGCGAAGCGGTAATACATCATCTGGTTGCTGCTGGTGATGTTGCTCAACTGCACCTTGGCGGTGAGGAAGCCATTCTCGCGCGCGACGCGAATGGCGCCGACGGCGATGCCCTTGAACTTGCCCATCACCACGATTTTGCTCGCGGCGCTGCCAGGCTCCGGCGGCGGCGGGGTGGCGCAGCCGGCGAGCAGGACCAGCGCCAGGGCGCCGAGGATGAAATGACGCATAGCGTGCTCCTTAAGGTTGTTTGAGGGTGGCAATGGCCTGGGGCGGCGTGCTCGGCACCACATGGGCCGCAAGCCCGCCGGCGAACACCTGGTTGCCGACCACGCGCAGCGTGATCACCTGGTAACGCTGGTCGGCCTTGACCGTCACCAGCGTGCCGCCCAGGGCGTTGGGCAGGCTGACCTGGTGTTCGCCATGCTTGAGGCGCAGGCGAGTGACTTGGGTCATGTCCGGCAGGGTGCGCCAGGTGCGGGTATCGGCGCCTTCGGTCACGGCCGAGGCGATACCCAGCACCAGGCCCGCCATCGGGTTGGTCTTGTTCAGGTTGTTTTGCGCCACGCCACGGGTGACTGCCCGCACGGTGGTGCGCAGGATAATGCCGGGCATGTCATCGCGCAGCGCACGGCGGGACATGGCCGTGGTGCTGTTGAGCGCGGTGAGGTTCTGCTGCTGGCCGTCGATGCCGATCTGGGCGAAGGTGGCCGTGGAGGTGTCGGCCTTGATCACCGGGAACGACAGCGGGGTGATCACCAGGTTGCCATTGATCGGGATCGGCAGCGGCAAGCGAATCGAGTCGCGCGCGGGGGCCAGGCCGCTCTGGACCACGATCAGCACGTCGGTTTCGTCGGCGCCGACCTTGGATTTGTCCAGGTCCAGCAGGGCTTGTTCCAGCAGCTTGGTGTTGGGGCGCAGCTCGGCGGCCTTGCGATAGCCGGGCGCGGCCAGGTCTTTTTCACCCAGGGCTTCGTAGACGAAACCGGCCAGGTAATGGCTGAACGCACTCTGGTAGCTGTTTTTCAGGCCGACCACTTCCGGCGCGTCGAGGGACTCCACCGGGTAGCCGCGCAGGTCTTTCATCTGGGTGGTCACGCCTTCGCGCTGGGCTTCGTCCTCACGCTTGAGGTATTCCTTGTCGCGCAGGTCGGCGATCACGGCTTCGCGCTCGTGGGTCTTCTTGATTTCGGTGCGTGCGCCGTCGAAGTCGTTCAGGGCCAGCAGGTTCAGAGCCATCTGCGTGGTCAGCATGACCTTTTCGTAGTCATAGCCTTCGTAGCGACGCACCTTGTCGTTGACCAGGAAGCTGCCGAACTGGGAGAGGTACTTTTCGCTGTCGAACTTGACCGACTCTTCCCACTTGTAGACTTGCAGGTCGGCGCTGCGCCAGGCGGTCTGGCTGCCGGTGATGTCGCCCTTGGCCCGCAGCAACTCGCCTTTCTCGAAGAAATACAGCAGGTCCTTGTCGTCGCCGCTGTTGTTCTTTTCCAGCAGTGTCAGGGCGCCGTCGACGTTGCCAGTGGCCAATTGCTGGTTGGTGGCTTGCAGCTCGGTGTCGTAGCTGCGGAACATCGAACAACCGGACAGCAAGGTAACCGCCACGAGCGCGAGCGGAGGTAAGGCGCGAAATGCCATGCAACTTCTTCCCTGAAAGTCTTCAGCTGATGTGATGATTCCTCATAAAAACGAGGAACGAAATTCCCTTTCGCACTAACAGGGCGCGGCATTATAAGCGCCATTACTGGCAAAACAATGGCTTTTTGCTTTGAATGAGTCGACGCGGATGCCACTACTGCGCCGCTGAAATTTCCCGCCCTCGCAAACGACAAATCACTAACGCCTTGAGTCAAATCCTTTAAGGCTTAACAATGTGTTACTTCGTATTTCCCTTTGAGATTCATTCATGACTGCCCCCTTCCGTTTTCTCGCCTGGCTGCTGTTGCCGGCGTTGATGTCGTGCAGCTTCAACCTGTTGGCCGCGACTGCCGAGGGCGCCCCCCAGGCCCTGCATTTGCTGGACTACATTGGCGCCGACTACCCACCGACGGTGGAGGCGGGCAAGGTCATCGATGAGTCCGAATACAGTGAGCAGCTGGAATTTCTCGGCGTGTTGCAGGGCCTGGTCGCAGAGCTGCCGCAGCGCCCGGAACGCGCGGCGCTGGTAAAGGGTGTCGATGAACTCCTGGCCGCGGTAACCGCCCGCCAGGATGGCGGCGCAGTTGCACGCCAGGCGCGCCAGCTCGGTGCCCAGTTGGCGGTGGCGTATGAAGTCAGCCAGGCGCCGGCGATCACGCCCGACCCCACGCGCGGCGCACCGCTGTACGCGCAGCATTGCTCGGTGTGCCATGGCACGGCCGGCGCCGGTGATGGCCCGGCCAGCGTGGGCATGACGCCACCGCCGGCCAACCTGCGCGATGCCGCGCGCCTGGATCGCCTGAGCCTCTACGCGATCTACAACACCCTCGGCCTGGGCGTCGAAGGCACGGATATGCCGTCTTTCGCCGACCAATTGGATGATCGCCAGCGCTGGGACCTTGCGACCTACATCGCCGGCTTCACCGCCGATCCGGCTGCGGCGAAAACCGAGCAACCGTTCAACCTCGCCGACCTGGCCCGCCAGACCCCCAATGAAGTGCTGGCCGCCAACGGCCCAGCCGCTGCCGCGACCTTCCGCGCCCAGCGTGCACAGCCGCCGCAAGTCAAGCGGGGCCCGGCGCAGTTGCTCGACTACACCGCCGCGACCCTGGACAAGAGCCTCGCTGCCTTCCGCAACGGCGACCATGACCAGGCCTACGACCTGTCGGTAGCCGCGTACCTGGAAGGCTTCGAGCTGGTGGAGAGTTCGCTGGATAACGTCGACGCCAACGTGCGCAAGGACACCGAGAAGGCCCTGATGGCCTATCGGCAGTCGCTGCAGGACGGTTTGCCGATCGAGCAGGTGCAACAGCGCCTGGACGTGGCCAAGGGCAAGCTCACGGAGTCTGCCGGTCTGCTCGGCAGCGATGGCCTGAGTTGGTCGTTGAGCTACATCTCCGGTTTGCTGATCCTGCTGCGTGAAGGGCTGGAAGCGATTCTGGTGCTGGCCGCGATCCTCGCGTTCCTGCGTAACACCGGCCAGCAATCGGCGGTGCGCAGCGTCAACGTCGGTTGGGGCCTGGCGCTGTTGGCTGGCTTGGCCACCTGGGCGCTGGCCGCGTATGTGATTGACGTGAGCGGCGCCCAGCGTGAATTGCTTGAAGGCTGCACGGCGCTGTTTGCCAGCGTGATGGTGCTGTGGCTCGGCGTGTGGATGCACGACCGGCGCCACGCAGCGGCCTGGCAGGACTACATCAAGAGCAGCCTGGTCGGCGGTGGCGGGCGTTTCGGCTTCGCGATGCTGGCGTTCTTCTCGGTGTACCGCGAGCTGTTCGAAGTGATCCTGTTCTACGAAACCCTGTGGCTGCAGGCCGGCCCGGCTGGGCACAACGCCGTGCTGGCGGGTGGCGCCACGGCGCTGGTGCTGTTGGTGGGCCTGGCCTGGGTGATCCTGCGCGGCTCGGCCAAGTTGCCGCTGGCGCTGTTCTTCGGTATCAACGCGGCGCTGCTGTGCGCGCTGTCGGTGGTGTTTGCCGGGCACGGCGTGAAGGCGTTGCAGGAAGCGGGCATCTTCGGCACGCGGCCGGTGGCGTTCTTTGACTTTGACTGGCTGGGCATCCACGCCGATGCGTACTCGCTGGGTGCGCAGGCCGTGGCAATCCTGGCGATTGCGGTGCTGTACGGCCGCAGCCGCCTGGCCGAAAAGCGCCGAGTGGTGGCATAGGCATGCGCGTCTGGATCGATGCAGATGCCTGCCCGCGGGCGGCCAAGGACCAGGTGGTGAAGTTCGCTTTAAAGCGTCAGTTCGAGGTGGTGCTGGTGGCCGGGCAGAGCCAGATCAAGCCAAGCTTTGCTTGCGTGAAATTGATCGTGGTGCCCAGCGGCCCGGACGCGGCCGATGACTACCTGGTGGAGCACGCGGTGCCCGGTGAACTGGTGATCTGCAGCGACGTGCCCCTGGCCGACCGGTTGGTGAAAAAGGGCGTCACGGCTCTGGACCCGCGCGGCAAGGAGTTCAGCCCGGCAAACATGAGTGAACGCTTGGCGGTGCGGAACCTGTTCACTGATCTGCGCGAGCAAGGCCAGATGGGCGGCGGTCCACCGCCCCACGGGGAGAAGGACAAGCAGGCGTTTGCCAATGCGCTGGATCGCCTCCTGACGCGGCTGATGCGCCAGGCCTGACCTCCCTTGTGGGGAGCGGGCTTGTTTTCTGTGGCGAGCGGGCTTGCCCCGCGTTGGGTGGCGAAGCCGCCCTGAAACCAGTCACCCCGTTGTGTCTGAATGACCGCGGTGCCCCACTGGGGCCGCTGCGCGCCCCAACGCGGGGCAAGCCCGCTCGCCACGGACAACGAGCTGCTTGCCACAATCAACGGTCAGTCGTTCTCGTGCGTCAGCTCCAGCACGCGATCCACCAGTTTGTTGATGCCTGACGCCACTTCGCTGATGTTTTTGCCCAGCATGTACGCCGGTGTGCTCACCAGCTTGCGCGCCTTGTCCTCGACGATGTCTTCCACCGTGCATTCGTGATGGGTGGCGCCCATCTTGTCGAGGGCGGCGGCGGTGTCGGCGTCGTTACCGATGGTGCAGGTCACGCCAGGGCCGTAGATCTTCGCGGCCAGGGCAGGCGAGATGCAGATCAGCCCCACCGGCTTGCCCGCTTCGGCAAAGGCTTCGGCCAGCTCCAGCACCTGTGGGTTGACGCTGCAACCGGCGCCTTCGACGGCAAAGTTCGACAGGTTTTTCGCCGCGCCAAATCCGCCGGGCACGATCAACGCGTCGAACTCGTCGGCGTTGGCGTCGCGAATGTCCTTCACCTGGCCCCGGGCTATTCGGGCAGATTCCACCAGTACATTGCGTGATTCGGGCATCTCTTCACCGGTGAGGTGGTTGATCACATGCAGTTGCGCAATATCCGGGGCAAAACATTGGACCTGAGCGCCGCGCTGGTCCAGGCGCAGCAGGGTGATCACGCTTTCGTGGATCTCTGCGCCGTCATACACGCCGCAGCCGGAAAGGATCACTGCAATCTTTTTGCTCATGGGCATTTCTCCTGGGGTCTTGGCGTTAAATGTCTACTAATTTGTCATCTGTTGCCAATGGGATCTCGCGCCGCTGCACCTAATCTTGATGTAACAAAAATAGACCGGACCAGACCATGGACTTCGTGCCTTACGCGGTACCGTTTTTCATTGCCTTGATCGTGGTGGAGCTGCTCGCCGATCGTTGGCGCGGGCAGCGCAACTACCGTGTGGCAGATGCCATCAACAGCCTCAGCACCGGCGTGCTGTCCACCACCACGGGCCTGCTCACCAAGGGCGTAGGGCTGTTGACCTACGCGTTTGCACTCAAGCACCTGGCCGTGATCGAGCTGTCGGCCCACAGCGTCTGGACCTGGGTATTCGCCTTCGTCTTCTACGACTTCTGCTACTACTGGCTGCACCGCTGCGGCCATGAGCGCAACATCCTCTGGGCCGCGCATTCGGTGCATCACCAGAGCGAGGACTACAACCTCACCACGGCCTTGCGCCAGACCAGCACCGGCTTTCTGCTGAGCTGGATCTTCTATCTCCCCCTGGCCGTGCTCGGCGTGCCGCTGGTGGTGTTTATCAGCGTGGCGTCGCTCAACCTGCTGTACCAATTCTGGGTGCACACCCGCCATGTGCCCAAGCTTGGCTGGTTCGAATGGTTCTTCGTCACGCCGTCCAATCATCGGGCCCACCATGCACAGAACGCTCTCTACATGGATCGCAACTACGGCGGGGTGTTCATTATTTGGGACCGGCTGTTCGGCAGCTTTCAGGAAGAGGACGACAACGAGCCGGTGATCTTTGGCGTCACCACACCCCTGGCCAGCTGGAATCCGCTGTGGGCCAACCTGCAGTTTTATGCACAGTTGTGGAGTGATGCGCGGCGCACCGAGAGCGTGTGGGACAAGCTGCGTATCTGGTTCATGCGCACCGGCTGGCGGCCGGCGGATGTGAAAGCGAAATATCCGTTGGCCAAGCCGGACCTCGCCCAGTTCCGCAAATTCGAGGTGCCGCTGGACGCGCGCCAACAGGTGTACGTCGCCCTGCAGTTTGCGGCGTATGTGGGCTTTGGCAGCTATCTGATGAATTTCGGCGAAGGGCTGCCCACGCAGGCGCTGGTGCTGGGCTGGGGCGCGATGGCGTTGGGACTCTTTACCCTGGGCGTTGCCTTGGAGAATCGCCCGTGGGCGCTGAAGGCTGAGCTGGTGCGCCTGGCGCTGAATGTGCCACTGGTGTGGCTGGCGCCGCTGGTCGGGCTATGGCCGGCCAGCAGCTTGGGCTGGCTGGGGCTGGCGAGTTACAGCCTGCTCAGCGTGATCGGCCTCTACTGCTGCAGAAGCCGGCTTACTCGACTGGTGTCTTAGGCGTCTCGACGGGGGCCGGCTCGGCGGCGAGCCGGGCCTTGGCATCCTCACACGCCTGGCGCGCAATCCGCGCGTTCTTGAAGCGGCGGCGTAGCCACAGGCCGAAGCCCAGCAGCAGCAAGGCGCCCAGCACCCACAACTCGTACTTCTTGACGCTGCCGAGCATGCCTTCCAGCACTGCGCCGAAGTGGTAGGCCGCAGCCCCCAGGGCGGCAGCCCAGATCGCGGCGCCGATGCCGTTGAGGATCAAGTAGCGCGCCGGCGGATAGCCCGACAGGCCGATCGCCACCGGCATCACCGTGCGCAACCCGTAGACAAAACGGAAGCTCAGCACCCAGATATCCGGATGCTTGCGGATATGCTCCAGGGCCTTGTCGCCCATCAATTGCCAGCGCGGCTTGCGCGCCAACAGTTTGCGGCCGTGCTTGCGTCCAAGGAAATACCACAACTGGTCGCCGGCGTAGCTGCCGCAGAAGGCAACCACGACCACCAGGTTGATATCCATGTATCCACGGAACGCCAGGAAGCCTGCGAGAACCAGGATGGTCTCGCCTTCGAAGAACGTGCCTAGGAAGAGGGCAAAGTAGCCGAAGTCATGCAGAAATTGTTGAAGCATGGTCTGGGTGCTGGCGAAATGAACGCGCAGCCTACGCCTTCGCGAACATTCATGAAAGTATCGAGATGTGTCACGAAGTGAACAATTCCTACATAAACGACGAATGCGACTACAGGTCGCATCGATAAGCACAACTGTCATTCCTTCGTCATAATGGCCGCTTATAACTGCAACGCTCGCCCGTAAACACGGGCTCAGGAGTCTGTCGTGAGCTTTACCCCTGCCAATCGCCTGTTCCCTGCCACCCGCCTGCGCCGCAATCGCCGTGATGATTTTTCTCGTCGTCTGGTTCGTGAAAACGTACTGACCACGAACGATCTGATCCTGCCGGTGTTTGTGCTGGACGGTGACAATCGTCGGGAAGCGGTGGCGTCGATGCCGGGTGTAGAGCGCTTGACCATTGATCAGTTGCTGATCGAGGCGCAGAACTGGGTTGAGCTGGGGATTCCGGCGCTGGCGCTGTTTCCGGTCACGCCGCCTGGGCTCAAGTCGCTGGATGCTGCCGAAGCCTGGAACCCGCAAGGCATCGCCCAGCGTGCCACCCGCGCCCTGCGCGAGCGTTTCCCGGAGTTGGGGGTGATCACCGACGTGGCGTTGGACCCGTTCACCACCCACGGCCAGGATGGCATTCTGGACGAAGACGGCTATGTTCAAAACGACATTACCGTCGACGCGCTGGTCAAGCAGGCCTTGTCCCACGCCGCAGCGGGCGCCCAGGTGGTGGCGCCGTCAGACATGATGGACGGTCGCATCCAGGCGATTCGCGAAGCCCTGGAACTGGCGGGCCACGTCAATGTGCGGATCATGGCCTACTCGGCCAAGTACGCCAGTGCCTATTACGGCCCGTTCCGCGATGCGGTGGGCTCGGCGCTGAACCTGGGCAAGGCCGACAAGGCCTCGTACCAGATGGACCCGGCCAATAGCCACGAAGCCCTGCATGAGGTGGCCGCTGACCTGGCCGAAGGTGCCGACATGGTGATGGTCAAGCCCGGGATGCCTTACCTGGACATCCTTTACCGGGTCAAAGAGGAATTCAAAGTGCCGACCTTTGTCTATCAGGTCAGCGGTGAATACGCCATGCACATGGCCGCGATCCAGAATGGCTGGTTGAGTGAAGGGGTGATCCTTGAATCCCTGACTGCCTTTAAACGTGCTGGCGCCGATGGCATCCTGACCTACTTCGCCGCCCGCGCTGCCCAATTGCTTAGAGAGCAACAATAGCCCTCACAGGAACACTCGATGAATACCGAAGGACTCTCCGAAGTTGCCGTAAAAGACGCTCACCCGGTGGTGGAACAAGTCACCGAGACCCCGCCGGAGCTGGAGCCGGCCGCGCCTGCCGTGGTGGCCGAGCCGCCTGTGCCGGCGCCGGTGGTCGCGGTGACCAACCTGGATGACAGCAGCCTGTACATCCACCGCGAGCTGTCACAACTGCAATTCAATATCCGCGTGCTGGAGCAGGCGCTGGATGAGTCCTACCCGTTGCTGGAACGGCTGAAATTCCTGCTGATCTTCTCCAGCAACCTGGACGAGTTCTTCGAAATTCGCGTCGCCGGCCTCAAGAAGCAGATCACCTTCGCCCGTGAACAAGCCGGCGCCGACGGCCTGCAGCCGCACCAGGCGCTGGCGCGCATCAGCGAGCTGGTGCACGGCCATGTGGACCGCCAGTACGCGATCCTCAACGACATCCTGCTGCCGGAACTGGAAAAACATCAGGTCCGCTTCATTCGTCGTCGTCACTGGACCACCAAGATCAAGACCTGGGTGCGCCGTTACTTCCGCGACGAAATCGCGCCGATCATCACCCCGATCGGCCTCGACCCGACGCACCCGTTCCCGTTGCTGGTGAACAAGAGCCTGAACTTCATCGTCGAGCTCGAAGGTATCGACGCCTTCGGTCGCGATTCGGGCCTGGCGATTATCCCGGCGCCGCGCTTGCTGCCACGGATCATCAAGGTACCGGAAGAGGTGGGTGGGCCTGGCGATAACTATGTATTCCTTTCGTCGATGATCCACGCTCACGCCGATGACCTGTTCCAGGGCATGAAGGTCAAGGGCTGCTACCAGTTCCGCCTGACCCGTAACGCCGACCTGGCGCTGGACTCCGAAGACGTCGAAGACTTGGCGCGTGCCCTGCGTGGCGAGCTGTTCTCGCGGCGCTACGGCGACGCGGTGCGCCTGGAAGTGGCCGATACTTGCCCCAAGCACCTGTCGGACTATCTGCTCAAGCAGTTCAACCTGGGCGAGACCGAGCTGTATCAAGTCAACGGTCCGGTAAACCTGACGCGCCTGTTCAGCATCACCGGCCTGGACAGCCATCCGGAGCTGCAATACACGCCGTTCACCCCGCAGATCCCGAAACTGCTGCAAAACAGCGAAAACATTTTCAGCGTGATCAGCAAGCAGGACATCCTGCTGCTGCACCCCTTCGAGTCCTTCACCCCGGTGGTCGACCTGCTGCGCCAGGCCGCCAAGGACCCGCATGTCTTGGCCGTACGCCAGACCCTGTACCGCTCCGGCGCCAACTCGGAGATTGTCGATGCGTTGGTCGACGCGGCGCGTAACGGCAAGGAAGTCACCGCGGTGATCGAGCTGCGTGCGCGGTTCGACGAAGAATCCAACCTGCAACTGGCCAGCCGCCTGCAGGCCGCCGGCGCGGTGGTGATCTACGGCGTGGTGGGCTTCAAGACCCACGCCAAGATGATGCTGATCCTGCGCCGTGAAGCCGGTGAGATCGTGCGCTACGCCCACTTGGGTACCGGCAACTATCACGCCGGCAACGCCAAGCTCTACACCGACTACAGCCTGCTGACCTCCGACGACGCCTTGTGCGAAGACGTCGGCAAGTTGTTCAGCCAGTTGATCGGCATGGGCAAGACGTTGCGCATGAAGAAGCTGCTGCACGCGCCGTTCACCCTCAAGAAGGGCATGCTCGACATGATTGCCCGCGAGACCCAGTTCGCCCTCGACGGCAAGCCGGCGCACATCATTGCCAAGTTCAACTCGCTGACCGATCCGAAGATCATCCGCGCGCTGTACAAGGCCAGCCAGTCCGGCGTGCGCATTGACCTGGTGGTGCGTGGCATGTGCTGCCTGCGCCCGGGCATCGCCGGCGTCTCGCACAACATCCATGTGCGCTCGATCATCGGCCGCTTCCTGGAGCACACCCGCGTGTTCTACTTCCTCAACGGCGGCGAGGAGCAGATGTTCCTCTCCAGCGCCGACTGGATGGAGCGCAACCTCGACAAGCGTGTGGAGACGTGTTTCCCGGTAGAAGGCAAGAAGCTGATCATGCGGGTCAAGAAGGAGCTGGAAAGCTACCTCACCGACAACACCCACAGCTGGAGCCTGCAATCGGATGGCCGCTACGTGCGCAACACGCCAACCGGCAACCAGAACCCGCGCAGCGCGCAGGCGACGTTGCTGGAGAAGTTGGGCAGCCCGATCCTCTCGGTGAATTGAGGCTTTACCTGGCAGCATGAAAAACGGCCCTTTAAGGGCCGTTTTTTTGTGCTGGGTGTAGCCCAATTATTGTGGCGAGCGGGCTTTTTTGTGGTGACCGGGCCTTTTGTGGGGAGTGGGCTCTTTGTGGGGAGTGGGCTGTTTGTGGTGAGTGGGCTGTTTGTGGGGAGTGGGCTGTTTGTGGTGAGCGGGCTTGCCCCGCGTTGGGTGGCGCAGCCGCCCCAAAACCTGCCAATGCGCTCTGACTGACGCTCCTCGGTGGCTTGATGGGTCGGGGCCGCTTCGCGCCCCAACGCGGGGCAAGCCCGCTCGCCACAAGAAGTTCGCTTGCCACCCACATAAGGCCTACTTGCCAAGACAACACGCCTGCCTACTCCAACAAGGCCCGCTCGGCACAGACAACAAGCCCTCATGCCACGCTAGCTGCCTGCTTCGAGGTCAGCGCAGGTTCAGGCTGAACCCCACCCGCGTCAGCCACTCCGCTTCCTGGGCGAAGTCCGCCTGGGTCAGTTGATTCTCGTCCAGCCAGCCTTTCGGGAACACCACGTCGAGGCTTTCGCCGTTGGCGCGCAGGGTCACCTGGGGCATTTCCTGGGTGCCGCGGATGTGGTGGAACAGGATCGCAAAGCGCAGCAGCACGCACAGGCGGATCAGCTTGATGCCTTCGTCGCCGAATTCGGCGAACTTGTCCTTGGGGATGTTGCGGCGATGGCCACGTACCAGCAGCGCGAGCATTTGCTGGTCCTCGCGGGAGAACCCGGCGAGGTCCGAGTGCTCGATGAGGTAGGCGCCATGTTTATGGTAATGGTAGTGGGCGATATCCAGGCCCACTTCATGCACCTTGGCCGCCCAACCCAGCAGCTCACGCCATACGCCCTCTTCGAGGTCCCAGTCTTCGGCCACCTGGTCGAATGCGTGCAAGGCTTTGCGCTCGACACGGGCGGCCTGCTCCAGGTCGACGTGATAACGCTCCATCAGCGAGCTGAGGGTACGCTCACGCACGTCCTCATGGTGGTGACGGCCCAGCAGGTCGTAGAGCACGCCTTCGCGCAAGGCGCCGTCGCAGTGGTCCATGCGTTGCAGCTCGAGGGCGTCGAAGATCGCTTCGAGAATCGCCAGGCCGGCCGGGAAAATGGCGCGACGGTCGGGCTTGATGCCGTCAAAGTCGATTTTCTCGGCATCGCCCAGTTTGAACAGCTTGCGCTTGAGCCACGCCAGGCCTTCGGCGTTGACTTCGCCGGTGCCATGGCCGCCGGCTTTCAAGGCCAGGCCGATGGCACGGATGGTGCCGGACGAACCGATGGCTTCATCCCAGGTCAGGCGATGCAGGGCGTGTTCGATGCTCATGATCTCCAGGCGCGCCGCCGTGTAGGCCTGGGCGTAGCGCGCCGGGGTGATCTTGCCGTCCTTGAAATAGCGTTGGGTAAAGCTGACGCAGCCCATCTGCAGGCTTTCGCGCAGCAGTGGTTCGAAGCGTTGGCCGATGATGAACTCGGTACTGCCGCCGCCGATGTCCGCGACCAGGCGCTTGCCCGGTGTGTCGGCCAGCGTGTGCGAGACACCCAGGTAGATCAGGCGCGCCTCTTCACGGCCGGAGATGACCTCCACCGGATGCCCGAGGATTTCCTCGGCGCGGCGGATGAATTCGCCGCGGTTGCGTGCTTCGCGCAGGGCGTTGGTGCCGACGATTCGTACGGCGCCCAGGGGCATGCCGTTGATCAGTTGGGCAAAACGCTTGAGGCAATCGAGCCCGCGCTGCATGGATTCTTCATTGAGCTGGCGCTCGTCGTCGATCCCGGCGGCCAGTTGCACTTTCTCGCCGAGCCGCTCAAGGATGCGGATTTCGCCGTTCTGGGCCTTGGCCACGACCATGTGAAAGCTGTTGGAGCCCAGGTCGATGGCGGCGATCAGGGACAGATTCTTGGCTTGGGATTGCGGCATGGTTTGGGGGTCTCGGTCGATAACCTTGCCATCGTGCCACGATCGACCGCCAACGCCAACGCGTAGTGCTGCGGGAATTTCTCTCAGGTCGTCTGTAGGCGATTACTGTAGGAAATGTAGTCAAACTTTCCGCACCACTGTTAGCACAGTCGTTGGAAGCTGTAGGAATATATAACTTCGTGCTTCTGGACGGCTGATCATGATTTCGCCTACAAATTAAACGTCAGGGTTCTATTCGTTAAGTGGTTCGGGACTACTGTTGCGGCGCGCTCAGACGACAGTTTGTTTATATCACTCCCACAGTAATCACGGTGTCGTCTTATTCTTTGTTCGGGCATCAAAGCGACAGACTGTCACTCGGCAATCTTGCCGTGGTGTTATTTATTTATGGCTTGTTTATTCAAGCGCAAATAAAGGCGCCTCCTAACTTTAGATGACAGGTCGATTATGAAAAAAATTGTTGGATTGACTCTTGGTATCGCGTGCCTGGCTGGCGCCCTCAATGTTCATGCGTCCACCAGTGCCGAGCTGATTGTCAGGGGCACTATCAAGCCCACCGCCTGCAACCTCAGCATGACCGGTGGCGGGATTATCAACTACGGCGATATTCCCTCGGGCACGTTGCAGCAGACCGCCTTCAACCCCCTGGCCGAACGAACCACGCCCCTGAGCGTCAGTTGTGGCAGCACACCCATGACGTTCGGACTGAGATTTGTCGACCTGCAGTCCGCCAGCAAGGTCTCGGGGATCCTCAATGCATTGGGTTCGGGTTATACCGAAACGCATAACTATGGCTTGGGCATGGTGTCTGGTCGCCGCACCGGCGGCTTTGCGGTCACCCTCAGGGACCTGAGGACAAGCACTGCGACGCTGTTTCCGATCATGCGTGTCGGTTCCGGTGGCTGGCAGAGCAGCGACGGTAAGGTCGCCCAATCGCCCTCTCAATACTCGTGGCGCAGCGGCACTGCGATTTCCCCGGCCTCGATTCCTCAACTGACCGGGACCATTGCGGTGCGCGCAGTGATCAACAGGGCGCAAGACCTGGACCTGAGTCGTGACATTACCCTTGATGGGCGCGCAACACTTGAGTTGAGTTACATCTAAGCGACTGAATGATAGCCGATCAGAAATGTGTGTATTTCTTGTCGGCTGTTTTATCCGGGCCTGATTATCAATCGCCAACTTATGTCGTGGGGAATACTGGGTGCTTAGTCTTTCAGTCATCAATAATACGCGGTTGTTTTGTGCAGGTTTGTTGTTGTGTTTTAACAGTGTTGCCCTCGCGGATGGCATGTTGCCGGAAACCACCGTCGTTGTGCTTTATGAAGCACAGGGCGAAGCAACGATAAATATCAAGAATACCGACCCTGGACCGGCGCTACTTCACTCGGTCGTGGAAAATGTGCCCGAAGACGTCGAGCCTCTGTTGATCGTGACGCCGCCCATCACACGCGTGGAGGCGGGTGAAACCCAGTTGGTACGTTTTATCGCCACATTGAAGGAACCCCTGAAGACCCAGCGATTGAAGCGGGTGTCTTTCGAGGGCATCCCCCAGGCACGCGGCCCAGGCGGTGCGACGATTGGTATCACCTTGCGGCAGAATTTACCGCTGATCCTGCACCCAAAGGATCTGCCTGTGCACGACACGCCCTGGGAACTGCTGAAGTGGAAACGTGCGGGCAAAAGTCTCACGGTCCACAACGACAGCGCCTACGTGGTACGCCTGGAGCCACAGGTGCAGTTGCTGCCCCAAGGGGGGCTCGCCACCTTGCCGCGCACCTATGTGTTGCCGGGGGAAGCGCTTGCGGTGCAGGTCGACGGCGCGCTGGAGGGCGTGACGGGCGTCGAGATCAGGCCGGCCACGCTCTACGGGTTTTCGGCGGATAGCTATCGGGCCCTGATCAATGCCGACGAGGGTTGATCGACCGATGAACAACCAGTCGAATAACAGGCGTGTGGCTTTTGTGTGGCCGCGCCGACCCACGCTATTGATGGGGATGGCGACGCTATGGGGGCTGCCCGGCTTCGCCCCGGCGCTGGAGTTGGGGGAGGGGTTCGACCTCGCGGCACTCACCACCCACGGTATCGACCCGAAGGTCTCCGACTACTTTCGCAGTGCCGCGCGCTTTCGCGAGGGCGTGCAGGTGGTGGGGCTGCAGGTCAATGGCAATCCGCTGGGGTTGGTGGATGCTCGGTTCGACGCCCAGGGGCAATTGTGTTTTACCAAGGGGCTGCTGGAAAAAGCCGGGTTGATCGAGCCTGGCCGCGTGCTTCACAAAGGCGCGACCGCGGACCGGTCTTGCCATGACTTCCTTGGCGCGTTCCCGACGACGATGGTGCGCCTGCGCCCCGGCAACGAGGAGATCGCGTTGGTGGTGCCCACCGGATCACTGCGTGAGCCGCAATGGGAGGCGGGGCAATTTGCCCGGGGTGGTGCGGCGGCGTTATTCAACTATGACGTACAGGGGTTCAACAGCTATTCGGACAGTGGACCCAATCGCTTCGTTTCGGCCTATACCGAGGCCGGCTTCAACCTCGGCGACTGGATTGTTCGCAGCCGCCAATTCTATGTATCCGACAACGGTGTGGCCCGCAACGAGCACCTGTACGCCTACGCCCAGCGGGACCTGAGTGCGTTGCAATCGACCTTCCAGGTGGGGCAACTCTCCAGCAACAACCCGCTGTTTGGTGGCCTGCAGTTATCCGGCGTGCAGTTTTCTCCCGATGGGCAATCGCGAGCGCCGGCCGGCAGTAACAATGCCGTGGTCGAGGGCTTGGCCCAAAGCCAGTCGCGTATTGAGGTGCGCCAGTCCGGCGTGTTGATTCACAGCACGCTGGTGCCCGAAGGCCCCTTTCGGCTTACCGGTTTGCCGTTGCTCAACAGCACCAGCGACCTGGAGGTCAGTGTCATCGATGTGCGGGGCGCCAAGCGCAGTTTCGTGGTGCCGGCGGCGTCGTTCGCAGGGAGTACGCCGGCGGCACCTGGGTATTATTTCTCGTTGGGCAAGGTGCGCAAGAATGCACATGAACAAGGCCCCACGCCGGTGGTCGCCATGGGCAGCGGCACGTGGGGCCTGGGACGCGATTCGTCCGCCGGCCTTGGCCTGTTGAGCACCGATGAATATTGGTCGGCAGGTGGCACCCTGGGCAGTGTGCTGTTCCAGCGGGTTTCCGTGGGGGCTCGCCATAACGTGTCTCGTGATAGCCGTGACGCGGTATCCGGGGCTCGCAGCAGCGTATCGGTGAGCAGCCCGGTCTACGCCAATGTGGACGTCAACCTCAGCGCGACCACGCAGACCCGTGGCTATCGCGAAGTCCATGAAGCGGGCCGCTCAGCCAGGGCCGATGACCTGGATGCGCGCTTCAAAAATCAGTACACGGCAGGTGTGAGCTGGGTCGACACCACCCTGGGAGCATTTTCCCTGGGCTATACCCGCAGTGCCCAGTTTGATGGGCAATCGGCCGACCATGTGTTTGCGTCGTGGAACAAATCGTTCCGGCACGCCGATGTCGCGTTGGTGGCCGACTCACAGGTGGGCGGCCGTCAGTCACGCCGTGACGGCACACGCGATGACAATCGTCGCGATGCGGCCCTGGACAATGACCTGTCCGTGCGGCTGCAGGTCAGCGTGCCGCTGGGCAGTGACCGTCGCGTGAACAGCTATATCAGTCGGCGTGGTGATCAATCCCGTGCCGGCACTGCGCTCAGTGAGCGGGTCAATGATTACGTCAATTACGAGGTGGGCGTCGAGCGTGACCTCAGTGCCCGCGAGCAGTCGATGCGCGGCCATGTGGAGTTGATGCCACGTTACACGCGGGTCGGCCTGGGCGTCAGCCAGGACCCGCTGGGCACTCTTTACAACGGGCAGTTACAGGGTGGCGTGGTGGCTCACGCCGGCGGGGTGACCTTCTCGCCGTATGCGGTGCAGGACACATTTGGCATTGCATCGGTGGGCAACATCGGCGCTGCGAAACTCGACACCCCGTACGGCCCGGTATGGACGGACTTCAGCGGACAGGCCGTGATCCCGGGCTTGCCCGCCTATACCGACAGCCGTATTGAAGTGCAGACCCAGTCCCTGCCAAAACGCGTTGATCTGAAAAACGGCACCCAAGTGCTGGCCGCCGGGCGAGGGTCGGTCAATACCGTGGCATTCGATGTGGTGAGCGTGCGCCGTGTACTGCTCACCGCCACTGATGAGCAAGGCCAAGCGCTGCCACAGGGCGCTGCGGTGTTCGACAAAAACAAGCGCTTCCTGACCAGTGTGGTGGGTGACGGCATGATCTTCCTGAATGACGTCAATGACTCGCTAGACCTCAGGGTTGCACTGCCGGACTCATCCTCTTGCCGGCTCAACGTTGTTCCCGAGGCCGAGGCCGACAATGACAAATTCTATGAGACAACCTCGGCGGTGTGCCATGTCCTTTAAATTCAACACCAAGTGTCTTGCCCTGTTCTGTACGGTGTTGATCGCTGAGGGTGTACAGGCTGAAAACTGCCGGCTGTCCGTCAGCCAGCCGCGTATCGACTATGGCGTCATCCGCAACGAGGCGCGTGCCGAAAGCCCCTCGCTCGCCCTCGGTAAGCGCAGGGTGCAGCTCAATGTGCTGTGTGTGGAGCCCTCGGCTATCGGCTTGAGATTTATCGGCGCAGCAGACGGGCAAGGGTATCTGTTTGGCCGGCAGGGGCGCTTTCGCCTGGCTCTCATGCAGGCCCAGGTGGATGGGCGCGTCGTCGAGTGGACGCTGGCACATCGGCCTGGTGAGACCGCCGACGGGCAGTTGTTGCCAGGCCAGGTCCTGGTGGCTCAGGCGGCCGGCAAGCGACTGACGGCTCAGGTCGAAATCGATACCGACCTGCCCACCAGCGCCCTGCAGGTACGCAGCCAGACAGTGCTGGAGGGGCAGGGCCGTTTCGAACTGGTCAGTCCGGCTGCTCCACTGAGCCGATGAAGTTGGCGAACTCAGGGGTTTGCGGGTTGGCGAACAGCACTTTGGGGTCGCCCACTTCATGCACCTTGCCCTGGTGCATGAACACCAGTTTGTCGCCCACTTCCCGGGCGAAGCGCATCTCGTGGGTCACCATGATCAGGGTCATGCCGTCCTTGGCCAGTTGGCGTACCACGCTGAGCACTTCATTGACCAACTCCGGATCGAGGGCCGAGGTGATTTCATCGCACAGCAGTACCTTGGGTGACATGGCCAGGGCGCGGGCGATGGCCACTCGCTGTTGCTGGCCGCCGGACAGGCGATCGGGGAAGGCATCGAATTTCTCGCCCAGCCCGACGCGCTCCAGCATCTGCCGGGCCAGTTGGGCCGCCTTGGCTTTCGGCACTTTCTGCACCACCTGCGGCGCGAGCATTACGTTTTCGCCAACCGTCAGGTGCGGAAACAGGTTGAACTGCTGGAACACCATCCCGACTTTCTGTCGCAGGCTGCGCAGATCGGCACGGGCGGCATCGAGGTACTCGCCATCGACTTCGATCACGCCGTCGTTGATGGATTCCAGGCCATTGAGTGTGCGCAGCAAGGTGGACTTGCCGGAGCCGCTGCGGCCGATGATCGCCACCACCTGGCCTTCTTCGACGGTCAGGTCGATGCCCTTGAGTACATGGTGATCGCCGTAATACTTATGCAGGGCGGAAATTCTAAGCAGAGGCATGCAGTCTCCTTTCCAGGTAGCGGGCACTGAGGGACAAGGGGTAGCAGAGCAGGAAGTAACCGAGCGCGACCAGGCCGTAGACCATGAATGGTTCGAAGGTGGCGTTGGCGAGCATGCCGCCGGTCTTGGTCAGCTCGGTGAAGCCAATGATCGAGGTCACCGCGGTGCCCTTGATGACTTGCACCGAGAAACCCACGGTCGGCGCCACGGCAATCCGCAGGGCTTGGGGCAGGATCACGTAGCGCAGTTGCTCCAGCGGGTTCAACGCCAGGCTGGCCGAGGCTTCCCATTGCCCGTGGGCGATGGAGTCGACGCAGCCGCGCCAGATTTCGGCGAGGTAGGCGCTGGTAAACAGCGTCAGGGCAATCGCGGCTGCCAGCCACGGCGAAATATCTACCCCGAGCAGGGCAATGCCAAAAAACACCAGGAACAGCTGCATCAACAGCGGCGTGCCCTGGAACAGTTCAATGTAGGTGCGGGCGACATTGCGCGGGAAGGCTTTGCGGCTGATGCGCATCGTCATCACCAACAAACCGATCACGCCGCCGCCGATAAACGCCACCAGCGATAGCAGCAACGTCCATTGCAAGCCGATGGCCAGGTTGCGCACGATGTCCCAGAAGGAGAAATCACTCATCGGCTGTTCCTCATCACAAACCGGCGGCCGATCCAGTTCAGCAACTGGCGAATCATCAGCGCCATGCACAGGTACACCAGGGTGGTCAGGGCATAGGTTTCGAACGCACGGAAATTGCGCGACTGGATAAAGTTGGCGGCAAAGCTCAACTCCTCGGTGGCGATCTGCGAACACACCGCCGAACCGAGCATCACGATGATGATCTGGCTGCTCAGGGCCGGCCACACCTTGCCCAGCGCCGGCAGCAGCACCACATGGCGGAACGCCTCGAAGCGCGTCATTGCCAGCGCCGCGGCGGCTTCCAGTTGCCCACGCGGGATGGCCTGGATGCCGGCGCGGATGATCTCGGTGAAGTAGGCCCCCAGGTTGATCACCATCGCCAGCACGGCGGCTTGCCATTCGGTGATCTTCAGCCCCAGGGACGGCAGGCCGAAGAAGATGAAAAACAACTGCACCAGGAACGGCGTGTTGCGGATCAACTCGACGTACACCCCGAAGAACCACGCAAACGGCTGGATCTTCCACGCCCGCACCACCGCGCCGACGGTGCCCAGGGCTACCCCCAGGATGGCGCCGATGGCGGTCAGCTCAAGGGTGAACAGCGCGCCGCGCAACAGCAGGTCGGTATTGGCCAGCACCGGCACAAAGTCGAATTGATAGGCCATCAATCAGCTCCGCTTCACAGATCGGCAGGCAGTGGCTCTTTGAGCCATTGCATTGCATTCTTTTCCAGGCTGCCGTCAGCTTTTGCCGCGACCAGGATCTGGTTGACCTTCTCCAGCAACGCCGGCTCGTTCTTGTTCACGCCGACGTACACCGGCGAATCCTTGAGTTTCACTTTCAGCGCCGGCACGCGTTTCGGGTTGCGCTCGCTGATCGCCACCATCACTACGTTGCCGCTGGCGATGAGGTCGACCTGGCCGGCCAAGTAGGCGGCGATGGTCGAGTTGTTGTCTTCGAAGCGCTTGATCGTGGCCTCTTTGGGCGCCACGGCGGTCAGCTCGATGTCTTCAATGGCGCCACGGGTCACGCTGATGGTCTTGCCCTTGAGGTCGTCGGTGGTGCTGATCGCCGCGTCAGGCGGGCCGAACACGGCGAGGTAGAACGGTGCATAGGCCCGGGAGAAGTCGATGACTTTTTCGCGCTCGGCGTTTTTACCCAGGCTGGAAATCACCAGGTCGACCTTGCCAGTGGTGAGGAACGGAATGCGGTTGGTGCTGTTGACCGGGGTCAGTTCCAGCTTGACCTTGAGCTGGTCGGCCAGCAGCTTGGCGGTGTCGATGTCCAGGCCGCGAGGCTTCATGTCCGGGCCGACCGAGCCGAAGGGCGGGAAGTCCTGGGGCACGGCGACCTTGAGGGTGCCACGGGCGACAATATCGTCCAGACCGTTGGCCTGGGCAGGTGCCTGGCTGAGCATCAGGCTGGCAAACAGGGCAGTGAGCAGGGCGCTGTAGCGCTTGGTCATGGCAACTCTCCGAGAAGGGCGAAGGAATTTTCTGATTTTGCTCAGTGCACAGCCCATGCCAGCCCTCTCGGAATCGTCTGAAGGGCCGGGATTTGTTGAGGTTGTGTGGTCTTACTGGTCTGAACAGTCAGAAGGCTTTTCGCACCTTTTTCGAGCGCCGGTAAAACCCCGCGAGCCCCTTTGGGGCGTGGCTTGCCGTGGCCTTCGAATAGCTTTACAACTAGCCGCTCTGATGACGAGAACCTTGAGTTTTTTATGAATTCCATCGCCCAAGCCGTACCGGAAGCGGCCCTGCAGGCCATCCGTAAACTGATCAAGGAGCAAGGCTTCGGGCCGGGCGACGCCCTGCCGTCCCAGCGCGACCTGGCGGTGCAGTTGGGGGTGAGTCGGGCGTCACTGCGCGAAGCGTTGTCGTCCCTCAGTGCCCTGGGGGTGGTCAGCGTGCAGCCAGGCAAGGGCGTGTTCGTGCAGGCGGCAGAAGAGGCACCGGGGTTTGCCTGGCCCTTCGCGGCGCAGGCCACGCCGTTGGATATCTTCCAGTTGCGCTACGCCCTCGAGGGGTTTGCGGCAGGGCTGGCGGCGATGACCTTGACCCTCGATGAGCTGGACAGCCTGGAGGATAACGTCGAGGCGATGCGCAAGGTGCTCAAGGCCGGTGACTTTGAAGCGGCGGCCCGGCTGGACTTCGAATTCCACCAGCGCATCCTCCTGGCCAGCGGCAATCAGGCGATGGTGAGCATCCTGAGTGCCAGCGCCGAGGTGTTCCTGGAGAGCCAGAAACTACCGTTCATCCGGCCGGAGCGGGCCATGGAGACCTGGCAGGAGCACCGCAGGATCCTGCGCGCCCTGGCCCGTCGCGCCAGTGCGGCGGCACAAAAAACCATGCAGGAACACGTGCGCAATGCGGCATTGCGCACTGGCATCGCCTTCGTGACGCCCGTCACGCCCTGAGTCGGGCCATACCCAAACTCATGCGCCATCATAGGAAGACTCAATCAGAGGCGGCTTCCTGAACGGGGGAAGGGCGGCTATGATGGGCAACGTTTTTTTTGCTTACAATCCGGAGACATCCATGAGCAACGATCTTATCAAGCACGTCACCGACGCGACCTTTGAGGCCGAAGTACTCAAGGCTGCTGGCCCGGTGCTGGTTGACTACTGGGCTGAATGGTGTGGCCCTTGCAAAATGATCGCTCCGGTCCTGGACGACATTGCAACCACCTACGAAGGCAAGTTGACCATTGCCAAGCTGAACATCGACGACAACCAGGAAACCCCGGCCAAGCATGGCGTGCGTGGTATCCCTACGTTGATGCTGTTCAAGAACGGCAACGTCGAGGCCACCAAGGTTGGCGCGCTGTCGAAGTCCCAGCTGCAAGCTTTCCTCGACGCGAACATCTAAACGTCGTCAAAAAAGCCCCGCAAATTGCGGGGCTTTTTCGTGAAACAGGGCTAGACGCTCCGAAACTCAGGTGGTACATTCGGCCCCGCACTGGTTTCTCCACTGCCCCCTGCAAGCCGTCGCCGACGCATTCCTTTTCGATTAGTACGCGATCCTGTCGCCTTCTCTGCGGCGCGGCCTCATTAAGCCAAAAGCTTAATTTCCCCCCTCCATAAATGATTACGTCATTCCTATATGAATCTGACTGAACTCAAGCAAAAGCCGATTACCGACCTGCTCCAATTGGCCGAAGAAATGGGCATAGAAAATATGGCCCGTTCGCGCAAGCAGGACGTGATTTTCTCCCTGCTCAAGAAGCACGCGAAAAGCGGCGAGGAAATCTCCGGTGATGGCGTGCTGGAGATTCTCCAGGACGGCTTCGGCTTCCTCCGCTCTGCAGACGCCTCCTATCTCGCCGGCCCAGACGATATCTACGTCTCGCCGAGCCAGATCCGTCGCTTCAACTTGCGCACCGGTGACACCATCGTTGGCAAGATCCGCCCTCCGAAGGAAGGCGAGCGTTATTTCGCCCTGCTCAAGGTCGACACGATCAACTTCGATCGCCCCGAGAACGCGAAAAACAAGATTCTCTTCGAGAACCTGACCCCGCTGTTCCCGACCGTGCGCATGAAGATGGAAGCCGGTAACGGTTCCACCGAAGACTTGACCGGTCGTGTGATCGACCTGTGCGCCCCGATCGGCAAGGGCCAGCGTGGCCTGATCGTCGCACCGCCGAAAGCCGGCAAGACCATCATGCTGCAGAACATTGCCGCGAACATCGCGCGTAACAATCCTGAAGTTCACCTGATCGTGCTGCTGATCGATGAGCGTCCGGAAGAAGTGACCGAAATGCAGCGCACCGTGCGCGGCGAAGTGGTTGCCTCCACGTTCGATGAGCCGCCAACCCGCCACGTGCAGGTTGCCGAAATGGTGATCGAAAAGGCCAAGCGCCTGGTCGAGCACAAGAAAGACGTGGTGATCCTGCTCGACTCCATCACCCGCCTGGCCCGTGCCTACAACACCGTGATCCCGAGCTCCGGCAAGGTATTGACCGGTGGTGTCGACGCCCACGCCCTGGAGAAACCGAAGCGTTTCTTCGGCGCCGCGCGCAACATCGAGGAAGGCGGTTCGCTCACCATCATCGCCACCGCACTGGTTGAAACCGGCTCGAAGATGGACGAAGTGATCTACGAAGAGTTCAAGGGTACCGGCAACATGGAACTGCCCCTGGACCGTCGCATCGCGGAAAAACGCGTCTTCCCGGCCATCAACATCAACCGCTCCGGTACCCGCCGCGAAGAGTTGCTGACTGCCGACGACGAACTGCAGCGCATGTGGATCCTGCGCAAGCTGCTGCACCCGATGGACGAAGTTGCCGCCATCGAGTTCCTGATCGACAAGCTGAAAACCACCAAGACCAACGACGAGTTCTTCCTGTCGATGAAGCGTAAGTAATACGACGTTTCAGGTCCGAAAAAATGGCGCCCTCAGGGGCGCCATTTTTTTTCGTGCGTTTTTTAAGCACCTTCGGCACGCAAATGCACCGCGATAAGCTGCCAGCCGCCGCCAGAGCAGGTAGGATGTACGCCTATTTTACGGGTGGCATGGTTAATGAAATTCAAGGATCTTCGGGATTTCGTGCAGCAACTTGAGCAGCGCGGAGAGTTGAAACGTATCCAGATGCCGATTTCGCCGGTGCTGGAAATGACTGAGATTTGCGACCGTACCCTGCGCAACAAGGGCCCGGCGCTGCTGTTCGAGAAGCCGACCGGTTTCGATATCCCGGTGCTCGGCAACCTGTTCGGCACCCCCGAGCGCGTGGCGTTTGGCATGGGCGCCGAGTCGGTCAGCGAACTGCGCGAGATCGGCAAGCTGCTGGCGTTCCTCAAGGAGCCTGAGCCACCCAAGGGCCTCAAGGATGCGTGGTCGAAGCTGCCGATCTTCCGCAAGATCATTGCCATGGCGCCCAAGGTGGTCAAGGACGCGGTGTGCCAGGAAGTGGTCATCGAAGGCGATGACGTCGACCTTGCCATGCTCCCCGTGCAAACCTGCTGGCCCGGCGACGTCGGCCCGCTGATCACCTGGGGCCTGACCGTCACCAAGGGCCCGAACAAGGATCGCCAGAACCTCGGCATCTATCGCCAGCAAGTGATCGGCCGCAACAAGGTGATCATGCGTTGGCTGAGCCACCGTGGCGGCGCCCTGGATTTCCGCGAGTGGTGCGAGAAGCACCCCGGCAAGCCGTTCCCGGTGTCCGTGGCCCTCGGCGCCGACCCGGCGACCATCCTCGGTGCCGTCACCCCGGTGCCGGACAGCCTTTCCGAGTACGCCTTCGCCGGCCTGTTGCGCGGTAACCGTACCGAACTGGTGAAGTGCCGCGGCAACGACCTGCAAGTGCCGGCCACCGCTGAAATCATCCTCGAAGGCGTGATTCACCCCGGCGAGATGGCCGATGAAGGCCCGTACGGCGACCACACCGGCTATTACAACGAAGTCGACAGCTTCCCGGTGTTCACCGTCGAGCGCATCACCCATCGGATCAAGCCGATCTACCACAGCACCTACACCGGCCGTCCGCCAGATGAGCCGGCGATTCTGGGTGTGGCGCTGAACGAAGTGTTCGTGCCGATCCTGCAAAAGCAATTCCCGGAAATCACCGACTTCTACCTGCCGCCGGAAGGCTGCTCGTATCGCATGGCCATCGTGACCATGAAGAAGTCGTACCCGGGCCATGCCAAGCGGGTCATGCTGGGTGTGTGGTCGTTTTTGCGACAGTTCATGTACACCAAGTTCGTTATCGTTACCGACGACGACATCAATGCCCGCGACTGGAACGACGTGATCTGGGCCATCACCACGCGCATGGACCCCAAGCGCGACACGGTGATGATCGACAACACGCCGATCGACTACCTCGACTTCGCCTCGCCGGTGTCGGGCCTGGGTTCGAAGATGGGCCTGGATGCCACGCATAAATGGCCGGGCGAAACCACCCGCGAGTGGGGTCGGGTCATCGTCAAGGATGAAGCCGTGACGGCGCGTGTCGATGCGATCTGGAAAGAATTGGGAATAGATTGATGCGTGTAACCCTGCAACCTTCCGGCGCGGTGCTGGAGCTGGTCCCCGGCGAGCGAATCCTCGAAGGCGCGCGTCGCCTGGGCTACGAGTGTCCCCAGGCGTGCCGCAATGGGGTATGCCACGTGTGTGCCGCGTTGCTGGTTGAGGGCCGGGTGCAACAAGGCGGTGAGGTGCGTGACCACGGTGAGTTCTACACCTGCATCGCCGAGCCGCTGGAAGATTGCATTGTATTGTGGGATGGCGTGCTGGCGCCGGGAGAGTTGCCGTTGCGCAAGTTGTCGTGCCAATTGAGTGAGTGTGTGGATGTCGGTGGCGATGTGTGGCGCGTGCGCTTGCGGGCTCCGGCCGGCAAGGCCGTGCGTTACCACGCCGGGCAATACCTGATGATCGAACGGGAGAACGGTGAGAAGTCGGCGTTTTCCCTGGCGTCGGCGCCTCACGCCGGGCGCGAGCTGGAGCTGCATGTGCTGGTCCGCGAAGACAGCGCGCGCAGCCTGCTGGAGCAACTGCAGCGCAACCAGATGGCGCGTATCGAACTGCCGTTCGGTGACACCCACCTGGCGGAGTTGCCGGACGGGCCGCTGGTGTTGATCGCCGCCGGCACCGGCATGGCGCAGATGCACAGCCTGATCGAGCACTGCCGCGCATCCGGCTTCAAGCACCCGGTGCACCTGTATTGGGGCGTGCGTCGACCGGAAGATTTCTACCAGATCGAGCATTGGGACCAGTGGCAGCAACTGCCCAACCTGTTCCTGCACAAGGTTGTCAGCGATCTGTGCGGCTGGGAAGGGCGCTGCGGCCTGCTGCATGAAGCCGTGTGCGAAGACATTGCCGACCTCAAGACGGTGCATGTCTACGCCAGCGGCTCACCGGCGATGATCTACGGCACCCTGGACGCGCTGGTCGACGCCGGCATGGATGCACACCAGATGCGCGCCGATGTGTTCGCCTACGCGCCTCGGCCCTGAGCCGAGCAAACATCACGGGTATTTGCCGATCAATTGCGGGAGCTGGCTTGCTCGCGAAGGCGCCAGATCAGCCAGCATCTTCAGCGACTGATCCACCGCTTTCGCGGGCAAGCCCGCTTCCACAGTTTTGATCGCTGTTCGGGCTTGGGATTCGAGGCGCCGGCATTTTGAGCGGTCGATACAACTCGGTTCCAACCTTGAAATACATCCCAAATGTGGGAGCGGGCTTGCTCGCGAAGGCGCCAGATCAGCCAGCATCTTTAGCGACTGACCCACCGCTTTCGCGGGCAAGCCCGCTCCCACAGTTTTGATTGCTGTTCGGGCTTGGGATTCGAGGCACCGGCATTTGAGTGGTCGATACAACTCGGTTCCAACCTTGAAATACAGTCCAAATGTGGGAGCTGGCTTGCCTGCGATAGCGGTGGGTCAGCGCAATATATGCTGACTGGCATACCGCAATCGCAAGCCCGCTCCCACATTGGTTCGCGCCGTGTGAGCTTCAGAAGCGCACGCCAGTCGTCACCATCGCCGCATTGAACCCCAACAGCACGAACTCTGCCGCCACCGGCCCGTAATGGGTGCCTACCGACGGAATGATCACCGGGGCCACGCCGAAACGGTTCAAGGGGATCTTGTCGCGGTACTCGCCGCGATAACCCTGGATCGCCCCGCCTGTCAGCTTCAAGTACACCGGATAGTCCGACATGTCATAGCGCTTGCCCGCGTAGGCGTAGTAGGAACGCTGGCGGAACGAATTGCGAAATGTCGCCCCGCCATACACAAAGCCTGACGCCTCATTGCGTTCCAGGCCGATCAGGTCCTGGTGGTTGTTGTGGTCCGGGTCGGGCGCAAAGTGTCGGGTGTAGACACTGGTCTGCGCGTACCAGAAACCTTTGTCGTCGTTGGCCGGCGGCGTCTCTCCCGCCAGCGCAGTGGTGGCCTGGGCGAGAAACAACAGGCCAGGCAATCGAAATGTCTTCATGGGTGCGACCTCGATAGTCGGTTTGATCGGCGGCTAGGTGGGTCGTGATGCGCGCGCTATTTTGACGGCAGGAGCCTTCCCAAGGCTGAACCCGGGCTGAAAGTAACGGGATTGCCACCCTCAATCCTGACGAGTGGGGCGCCGTGCTTATGCATTCGCTTATTCCTTAAAGGTATTTAATTTGTTACATAAATATCTTTAAGCTATATCTCAACGGACTACCGATTTTTCTTCCAATGACCAACAACTGACCGCTACCGCCCGCCAGCCGGATCGATCGTACGAACTCAGGACACTGACGTTCTGAATTTTGATTTAGGGGAGCGGTATGGGGAGCTACAAGAAACACGCGTTGTACACAGCGATTTTGTCGGCCAATTTGCTGACCGCTGTGGGATTCAATCCAGTCCTGGCGGCGCAAACGCCCGCCGCCGATGCACCCAAACTCGACACCGTCATCGTTACCGGTACCCGCGCCCAGGAGCGCACGGCCAGTGCGTCGCTGTCGCCTATCGATGTGATTTCCGGCGATAGCTTGCGCAGTACTGGCTCCGATGAGCTGGGGGCAGTGTTGGCGCGGCTGATTCCGTCGATCAACTTCCCGCGCCCAAGCCTGGTGGACGGCGCCGAGCTGGTTCGCCCGGCGCAGTTGCGCGGGTTGTCGCCGGACCAGGTGCTCGTGCTGGTCAACGGCAAGCGCCGCCACACCAGCGCGTTCGTCAACCTGGGCGGGGCGGTAGGCCGTGGTTCGGCACCGGCAGACCTCAATGCGATCCCGCTTTCGGCGGTGGACCACATTGAGGTGCTGCGCGACGGTGCTTCCTCGCGCTATGGCTCCGATGCCATTGCCGGGGTGATCAACGTGATCCTCAAGCACGCCGACCATGGCGGCTCGATCTCCAGCAAGTTTGGCGAGTACAAGAAAGGCGATGGTATCCAACGCAATATCAGCGGCAACACCGGCCTGGCAGTAGGGGACAACGGTTTCATCAACCTCTCGGCCGAAGGGGCGGACAACGATTACACCAACCGCGCCGGTAAAGACTTCCGACCCGCCAGCGTAGGCTCTACCACCTACGGCCAGCAGGTGTTTCGCCAGGGTGAACCGGCAACCAATGAAGGCAAGCTGGCGTTCAACTCCGAATATGCCTTCAACGATGGGCTGGAGTTCTACACCTTCGGTGGCTATAGCAAGCGGCGGGGCGAGACGGCGGCGTTCTATCGGGCGAGCAATGCCTCCAACAACATTCCGGCGCTCAACCCCAACGGCTACCTGCCGCTGATCAAGGGCAACCTGGAAGACACCTCGCTGGTAGTAGGCCTGCGCGGCCTGCTGGCCTATGACTGGCATTACGATTTGTCGGCCAACTATGGCAAGAACCAATACGAGCTGAGCACCGAAACTATCAACACCTCCCTGGGCCTGGCCACGCCGCGCAAGTTCGATAACGGCACGCTGAGCAACGATCAGAAACAAGTCAGCCTGGACCTGTCCCGTGAGTTCGATGTGGGCTGGCTGCCGTATCCGGTTTCGGTAGCGTTCGGCGGTGAATACCTGCACCAGGGCTACGAGATCGAGGCGGGTGAGCCGGCGTCCTACTACCAGACCGGCAGCTCCGGCCTGGGTGGATTCCGCGATGCCGATGCCGGCACCAGCTCGCGGCATAACTGGGCCCAGTACCTGGACCTGGAAACCAATTTCACCGAGAAACTCAGCGCTTCTGCGGCCGTGCGCCATGAGGACTACAGCGACTTCGGCTCCAATGTCAGCGGCTCGTTGTCGGCGCGTTATGACTTCACGCCGCAGGTGGCCTTGCGGGGCAGTGTCTCGAATGGCTTTCGCGCGCCGTCCCTGGCCCAGCAGAACTTTGCCTACACCTCGTCGCAGTTGATCGGCAGCACTATCCAGGAAGCGGGTACCTTTCCCGCCAACAGCCAGGTCGCCCGCCTGCTCGGCGCTGAAGACCTCAAGGCCGAGAAGTCGCGCAACTACAGCCTCGGCCTGGTGCTGGAGCCCGCCGATGACCTGACCGTGACGCTCGATGTCTACCGCATCGACATCCGCGATCGCATCAGCCTGTCGTCGAACCTCAACCTCAACCCGGCGGCCATTGCCTACCTGCAAGCCAATGGCGTCGGCAACATCAACTACACCAGTGCTCGCTATTTCACCAATGCCACCAACACCAGCACCGATGGCGTCGACCTGGTAGCCAACTATCGCTACCAGTTCGATAACGGCATCCGCTGGAACAGCACCGTAGGCTACAACTACAACCACACCAAGGTGACGGACGTGAAGGCCAACCCGGCGATTCTCGACAGCCTGGGCGTGAACCTGCTGCGTGTGGACCGTCGCGAGCGCATCGGTTTGCTCGGCGATACCACGCCGCAGCACAAGCTGAGCCTGGGTAACGACTTCACCTTCGGAAATTGGGCGTTGCACAGCAACCTGGTGCGCTATGGTGAATTCACCAGCTACCAGGCGGACAAGGTCAACGACCAGACCTTCAAGGCCGCCTGGGTGCTGGATTTGTCAGCGGACTACAAGCTGAAGAACTGGACGTTCACCCTGGGCGGCGACAACGTCACCGATAAATACCCGGAAAAGGTCAACGCCTTCGCCAGCAGTGGTGGCAATCTCGCCTATAGCACTTTTTCGCCGTACGGTTACAGCGGCGCGTTTTATTACGGTAAAGTTGCTTACAACTGGTAACACACAGGAGGCGTACCGCTTTTCGCCATGACCGCCATTGAATCCGATCTTTTGCAATTGGCTTACCCTCCGCGGCTCGATCTGGGGCCGCAACTCACTCACGAACAGTTGTTGAGCTCGATGCAGGCCACCATGGGTCGGCACAAGGGTGGGCCGGTCTGGCTATTTGCGTATGGTTCGCTGATCTGGCGCCCTGAATGCTCGTCCACCGAGCGGGTGCGGGCACGGGTCCACGGTTATCACCGGGGCCTGTACCTGTGGTCTCACGAACATCGGGGTACGCCGGAGTTGCCGGGGCTGGTGTTCGGGCTGGATCGCGGGGGTTCCTGCAGCGGATTTGCCTATCGGCTGCCGGAAGATCAGCTGGAAGCGTCGCTCTACGCCCTGTGGCGCCGCGAAATGCCCTATCCCTCGTACCGGCCACATTGGCTCAGTTGCCGTCTGGAAGATGGCAGCCAGGTGCAGGCGTTGGGGTTTGTGTTGGAGCGGCACTTGCCCAGCTACGCCGGCAACTTGCCCGACGAAGTGCTCAATCATGTGCTGGAAAGCGCTTGCGGGCGTTACGGCACGACTCGCGATTATGTCGAGCAGACCGTCAACGCCCTGCGTAGCCACGCCATGCCAGATAAAAACCTGGAGGCGCGGCTCAAGCGGTGTGCCAAGGATTGCTCAGGCGGTTAGCGCGCCGCGCTGACGCTGTTGGTGTGCCACAGCGTGGGGATCAGGAACGCGATAGCCAGCAGGCACGCGGCGATCAGCAACACAAAACCACCGTCCCACCCGAAATGGTCCACGGTGTAGCCCATGGCCGCACTCGCCGCTACCGAACCGCCCAGGTAACCGAACAGACCGGTGAAGCCCGCAGCCGTACCGGCGGCTTTCTTCGGTGCCAGTTCCAGCGCCTGCAGGCCGATCAGCATCACCGGGCCGTAGATCAGGAAGCCGATGGAAAACAGCGCGATCATGTCGATTACCGGGTTGCCTGGCGGGTTGAGCCAGTAGACCAGGGTCGCCACGGTCACCAACGCCATGAACACGATGCCGGTCAGGCCACGGTTGCCCCGGAAGATCTTGTCCGACATCCAGCCGCATAGCAGCGTGCCCGGAATACCCGCCCACTCGTAGAAGAAGTACGCCCAGGACGACTTGTCGACCGTGAAGTGCTTGGCTTCCTTGAGGTAAGTCGGCGCCCAGTCCAGCACGCCGTAGCGCAGCAGGTAGACGAACACGTTGGCGAACGCGATGTACCACAGCATTTTGTTGCGCAGCACGTATTTGACGAAGATTTCCTTGGCGCTGAATTCGTCTTCGTGGCTGGCGTCGTAGCCTTCCGGGTAATCATTCTTGTATTGCTCGATCGGCGGCAGGCCTACCGATTGCGGGGTGTCACGCATGGTGATGAAAGCAAAGGCCGCCACCAGCAACGCCACGGTGGCCGGGACGTAGAACGCTGCGTGCCAGTCGTTGAACCACGCCATGCCGAGCAGGAACAGCGGGCCGATCAGGCCGCCGCCGACGTTGTGCGCCACGTTCCACACGGAGACCACGCCGCCGCGTTCTTTCTGCGACCACCAGTGCACCATGGTCCGCCCGCTGGGCGGCCAGCCCATGCCCTGGGCCCAACCGTTGATGAACAGCAAAATGAACATCATCGTCACGCTGGACGTGGCCCAAGGCGCGAAACCGAAAATGAACATCACCCCTGCCGACACCAGCAGGCCGAAGGGCAGGAAGTAGCGCGGGTTGGAGCGGTCGGACACCAGGCCCATGAGGAACTTGGACAGGCCGTACGCAATCGCGATGGCCGACATCGCCAGGCCCAGTTCACCTCGGGTGTAACCCTCGTCGATCAGGTAGGGCATGGCCAGCGAGAAGTTTTTGCGCAGCAGGTAGTAGCCGGCATAACCGAAGAAAATACCGGCGAAGATCTGCCAGCGCAGGCGTCGGTAAGTGCTGTCTATTTTTTCTTCAGGCAGGGGTGCCTGGTGTGCGGCAGGACGAAAGAAAGCAAACATTCAAGAGCTCCAAATTTCTTGTTTTGACTGCGGATGCGAATGTTACAGTTTCGTTACCGAAAATAGCATTGCCTCTTATCCGCAAATACAGGAAATGGGAGCAATCGCATGTTCTCTTACGAACATGTCGCTAATAGATAAGTGATGGTCGGTATCAGGTCTCGAGGCCTAAGGAGATCAACGGTGGGAGCAGGCTTGCCTGCGAGAGTGGTCTCGCAGCTGCATTTGTGTTGGCTGACCCACCGCTATCGCAGGCAAGCCAGCTCCCACATCGGCCACATTTCAATCGGTCAGCGGGTTTGGACCACGACTTTGCCCACCGCCTTGCGCTGCCCCAGGTCATTGATCGCCTGGGCGGCTTGCTCCAGCGGGTACACCTGCGAGACCAGCGGCTTGAGCTTGCCCTCGGCATACCAACTGAACAGTTGCTGGAAGTTCGCCGCATTGTCCTGCGGCTGGCGTTGCGCGAACGAGCCCCAGAACACCCCGACCACTGCCGCGCCCTTGAGCAGCGCCAGGTTGACCGGCAGTTCCGGGATGCGTCCGCTGGCAAAGCCCACCACCAACAGGCGGCCGTTCCAGGCGATGGCGCGGATGGCCTGGTCAAACAGGTCGCCACCCACTGGGTCGTAGATCACATCGGCGCCGTTGCCGTCGGTCAGGCGCTTGATCTCGTCCTTGAGGCTGGCTTCGCTGTAGTTGATCAACTCATCGGCGCCCGCAGCCTTGGCCACGGCCAGCTTGTCGGCGCTGCTGGCGGCGGCGATCACCCGCGCGCCCATGGCCTTGCCGATTTCCACGGCGGCCAGGCCGACGCCACCGGAGGCACCGAGGACCAGCAGGGTTTCGCCGGGTTGCAGGTTGGCGCGCTGTTTCAGCGCGTGCATCGAAGTGCCGTAGGTCATGCTGAAGGCGGCGGCGGTATTGAAGTCCATGCTCGGCGGGATCGGCAGCACGTTATAGCCGGGCACCGCGACCTGTTCGGCAAAGCTGCCCCAGCCGGTCAGCGCCATGACCCGGTCACCGACTTTCAGGTGGCTGACCTTTTCTCCCACTTCACTGACTACGCCCGCCGCTTCGCCACCCGGCGAGAACGGGAAGGGCGGCTTGAACTGGTACTTGCCCTCGATGATCAGGGTGTCCGGGAAATTCACCCCGGCGGCATGCACGTCCAGCAGGATTTCGTTCTTCTTGATCGTAGGGCTTGCGGTCTCTTCCAGCACCAGGGTTTCGGCGGGGCCGAAGGCTTTGCACAGCACAGCTTTCATCGGACTATTCCTTTTGGCATCGTGGCCGATAAGTGTAGGAGGGTACGCCCGTGGGTCAACGAGCATGCCCCGGCCTGATAAGCCGCCATAAGCTTGTACTCAGCCTTGCTAGCGTTATGCTACCGGGCAACCGAATTTGAGGAATGAACTGTGAAAGCGTGGATCCTGTTGATGCTGGCCCTGACCTTGCCGATGGCAGCGCAGGCCGAAGAAGCCAAAGAAGGCGAGGCGCCGAAGGTCAGCTATATCAGCCTGAGCCCGCCGTTCGTGGGCAACTACGGCCTGGACGGCACGGCGAAACTCAAGGTATTCAAGGCCGACATCGCCCTGCGCGTCACTGGCCCCGAGGCTGCCGCAGCGGTCAAAGCCAACGATGCGTTGATCCGTAACCAGCTGGTAGCGCTGTTCACCCAGCAGACCAGCGAGACCATGAGCACCATTGAGGGCAAGGAAAAGCTGCGCCAGGAAGCCCTCAAGCAGACCCAGCAAGTGATGAACGACGAGACGGGCAAACCGGTGGTGGAAGACCTGTTGTTCAACAACCTGATCATCCAGTAACGCGGCAGAACAGGCCTGTTGTGGCGAGCGGGCTTGCCCCGCGTTGGGTGGCGAAGCCGCCCCAAAACCGTACGCCTCGGTTTGTCTGAAGAAATGTGAAACTCGATCAGGGCTGCTGCGCAGCCCAACGCGGGGCAAGCCCGCTCGCCACAACAAGCCCGCTCGCCACGAGAACCGGCTCATAGACGTTACGAGGCCAGGCTTTTACGGAACCTGGCCAACGCCACCGCAAAAAACAGCAAGCCAATCCCCGTCAGCGCCAACAAGTCAGGCCACACCACGCTCACCCCCGCATCCCGAAACAGAATCGCCGCGCTCAGGCTTACAAAGTGTGTCGAAGGCGAGCCCTGCATCACCCACTGCAACCATTCCGGCATGCTGTCCAGCGGCGTGCTACCGCCGGAGAGCAACAGCATCGGGATGATCACCGGGATCGCCAGCAAGCCGAACTGTGGTGTCGAGCGGGCCAGGGTGGCGAGGAAGATACCCAGCGCGGTGCTGGCAAACAGGTACAGCGCCGTCACTAACAGAAACAGACTCAGGGATCCGGCCAGCGGCACGCCGAGCAAGCCTTTGACCACCACCTCCAGCGACAGCCAGGTACACAGCACCACCACCAGCATGTTGCTCCAGATTTTCGCCAGCATGATTTCCAGCGCCGTCAGCGGCAGCACCAGCAGGTGATCAAGGGTGCCGTGCTCGCGCTCGCGCAGCAGTGCGGTGCCGGTCAGGACGATGGCGAGGATGGTGATGTTGTTGACGATCTGGATCACCGCCAGGAACCAGCCGCCCTCCAGGTTGGTGTTGAACAGCGCCCGGGTGGTCAGCAGGGCGGGCGTCTTGCTCGCAGCATCGGTTTGACCGCTGTAGTTGAGCAATTCGCGCTGGAAAATCCGCCCGATGTAGCCCGCGCCCATGAATGCCTGGCTCATCGCCGTGGCGTCGACATTCACCTGCACGCCTGGCTGGCGACCGGCCAACAGGTCGGCCTGGAAGTTTGCCGGCACGTTGATCACGAAGGTGTATTCACCGCTGTCCATGACCTTGTCCAACTGGTTGTAGGCCAGCGGCGCAGGCGTCTGGAACTCCGGTGGTTGCAGGGCTTCGGCCATCTGCCGTGAAAGTGCACTGTGGTCTTCATCGACAAATGCCACGCTGGCGTTGTGCACGCCAATCACCGAGCCGGCGGCGGGCATGTAGATGGCCACGGTAAAGGCGTAGAACAGAAACAGCAGCAGCACGCTGTCGTGACGCAGGCTGGTGAGTTCCTTGAGGCCCAGGCGCAGGATGTGAGAGAGCGTGTGCATCAGGCCTCCTGCTTCTTGAGCATGACCAGGCTCAGCCCGGTGAACCCGACGAAAAACCCGAACAGCGCCAGGCACTGCGGCCACAACTGGCGCAGGTCGAGGGCTTTGGTGAAGGTGCCCACGGCAATATCCAGGAAGTGCCCGGCCGGAAACAGCGTGCCCATCAGGGCGGCCGCACCTTCCAGGGACGAGCGCGGCACGATCAGGCCGGAGAACTGGATGGTCGGCAGGCTGGTGATAATCATCGTGCCGAGGATCGCGGCGATCTGGGTGCGGGTGAATGCAGAAATCAGCAGGCCCATGCTGGTGGTGGCGAGCACGTACAGCAGGCCGCCGAATGCCAGGGTCAGGCCGCTGCCCTTGAATGGCACGCCGAACAGCCAGCGGTTCATCGCCACCAACAGCGCCAGGTTGACCAGGCTCACCGCAAGGTACGGCGCCTGTTTGCCGAGCAGGAATTCCAGGCGGGTCAGCGGTGTGGCGTAGAAGTTGGTGATCGAGCCCAGTTCCTTCTCCCGCACGATGCCCAGGGCGGTGAGCATTGCCGGAATAAACGCCAGGATCAGTGCCATCACTCCAGGACCGATGGCATTCACGCTGACCACGTCCTGGTTATAGCGAAAGCGTGTTTCGAGTTTGACGGCAGCCTGGCTGCTGCGGGGCAGGCTGCTCAGTTCGGCCAGTTGCTGGAGATTGCCCTGGTGCACCGCTTCCACGTAGTTACGGCTGGTTTCCGCCCGAAACGGCATGCCACCGTCGAGCCATGCAGCCACCGTGGGTTGGCGACCGGCGTAGAGGTCGCGCCCGAAACCCGGCGGGATTTCCAGGGCCAGTTTGATTTCCGAACGTTGCAGGCGCCGGTGCAACTCGGTGGCGTCGCGGATGGCGGGTTGTTCGGCGAAATAGCGCGAGCTGCGAAAGGCTTCCAGGTAGGCGCGGCTTTGCGGCGTCTGGTCCTGGTCGTAGACGGCGAAGGCGAGATTTTCCACGTCCAGGGAAATGCCGTAGCCGAAGATCACCATCATGAACATCGCCCCAAGCAGGGCGAACGCCATGCGCACCTTGTCGCGCAGCAGCTCCTTGCCTTCACGACTCGCCACCGCCAACAGACGCGAGAGGCTGAAACCGCGCTTGCTGACCGGCGGCGTGCTGGTTTCGCTGACGGTTTGCGCGGGCGCGGTGGGTTCGGCTTCGCCTTGGGCTTGCTCCAGGCAGGTGACGAATGCGGCTTCCAAGGTGTCGCCGTGGAACTGCCGCTGCAGCGCGTCCGGCGTATCACAGGCCAGCACCTTGCCCGCATGCATCAAGGAGATGCGATCGCAGCGCTGGGCTTCGTTCATAAAGTGGGTGGACAGGAAAATCGTCACGCCTTGTTCGCGCGACAGCTCGACCAACAGCCGCCAGAAATCATCCCGCGCTGCCGGGTCGACGCCCGAGGTCGGTTCATCGAGGATCAGCACTTCCGGGCGGTGCAGCACCGCCACTGCCAAGGACAAACGCTGGCGCAGGCCCAGAGGCAGCTCGCCGGACGGCTGCTCGGCGACGTCACCGAGGTCGAAGCGCTGGATCAGCTCATCGATGCGCGGGCCGCTGTCGGCCTTGGGCAGGTCGAACAATTGCGCGTGCAACACCAGGTTCTGGCGCACGCTGAGTTCGCCGTACAGCGAGAAACTCTGCGACATGAAGCCCACACGCTTGCGGGTGGCCAGGTCCTTGGCATTCACCGGATTGCCCAGCAGCATGGCACTGCCTTCAGTGGCTGGCATCAGCCCAGTGAGGACTTTCATGGTGGTGGTCTTGCCACATCCGTTGGAGCCGAGGAAGCCGAAAATCTCTCCCCGCCCAATCGCGAAGCTGACCTTGTTCACCGCAGTGAAATCCCCAAAGCGCAGGGTCAGGTCGTGGGCTTCGATGGCGATATCAGTGTTGGCGTTTTCCCTCGGCGGGATCACCAGTGGCTGGTTGTTGTGGGCGCTGTCGCCCTGGAAGTGCGTAAAGGCTTCATCCAGTTTGCCGCTGGGTGTCGTCGCCGCCAGGTCCCGGCTCAGGCCATCGGCGATCAGCTTGCCACGGTCGAGCATCAGGCAATGTTCGAACTGCTCGGCCTCTTCCATGTAGGCCGTGGCCACCAGCAATGTCAGTTGCGGGCGCTCTCTGCGCACGGTTTCCACCAGTTCCCAGAAGCGCCGGCGCGACAGCGGGTCGACGCCGGTGGTGGGTTCGTCGAGGATCAACAGGTCCGGGTCGTGGATCAGTGCACAGCACAGGCCGAGCTTCTGTTTCATCCCACCGGAAAGCTTGCCGGCAGGGCGCTCGGCGAAACGGGCGAGGTCGGTGGCCAGCAGCAGGTTGTGCATGCGCTGGTCGCAATCGGCTTTCGACAGGCCGAACAATGTCGCGAAGAAGCGAATGTTCTCGCTGATCGACAGTTCGGGATACAGGTTGCCGCCCAGGCCCTGGGGCATGAACGCGATGCGCGGGTAGAGGCTGTTGCGATGACGACGATCGGCGATGGAGCCGCCGAGCACTTCCAACTGGCCGTCCTGCAGTTTCTTGACCCCGGCGATCAGCCCCAGCAGGCTCGACTTGCCCGCGCCATCCGGGCCGATCAGCCCGCAGCGAGTGCCTGCGGGCAGGCTGAAGGCGATGTCCAGCAGTGCCTGTTGTTTGCCGTAGCGGTGGTTGATCCCGGTCGCGTGCAGCGCCAGGCCGGTCATTGCAGGTTGGCCGGCCAGTCGATATCCGCCGTACGCACATAGCCAGCGCCGGGCATGCCGGGCTTGGCTTGCGGCACGGCGCTGGGTTCGGTCAGGCGCAGTTTGACGCGAAACACCAGTTTCTGGCGTTCGTCGCGGGTTTCGACTTCCTTGGGGGTGAACTGGGATTTGGCCGCGACAAAGCTGATCTTGGCCGGCAGCGGCTGATCGGGCAGGGCGTCGAGCAGCACGCGCGCCTCACTGCCGACGGTCAGGCGCCCGGTGACGGAGGCGGGCAGGTAGAGGTTCATGTACTGGTCCTGCGGATCGATCAGCAACAGCACGCGCCCCCCGGCGCCAAGCACTTCACCGGGCTCGGCCAGGCGCAGCTGGATAATCCCGTCGATGGGCGCGCGCAGGCTGCTGTCATCGATTTCGCTGGTGAGCTGGGCGACCTGGGCCTGGGCGGCGCCAATCGCGGCTTTCACCGAATTGACCTGGGCTTGCGCGGCAATCACGGCAGCATTGCCGGTGTTCTGGCGTGCCTGCTGTTGATCGATCAACTGGCTGCTGGCGAAGCCGCGCTTGTACAACTCCTGGGTCCGCTTGAGTTCCTGGTTGGCGAGCAATTGCTCGCTCTGGCGCAGTTGCACATTGGCCTCGGCGGCGGCGAAGTTTTCCCTGGCGCGCAGCACCTCGGCTTCAGCCTGGGCGCGCTGGGCCTCCAGAGTGCGGGTGTCCATGCGGGCCAGCAGTTGGCCCTTGAGCACTTTGTCGCCTTCATCCACCCGCACTTCGGCGAGGCGCCCGGGGATCTTCGCGGCGATCTGCACTTCAGTGGATTCCAGGCGGCCGTTACCCATGCTCAGGCCTTCGGGCAGGCGGTCCTGGGTGGACTTCCAGTAACCGAAGCCGCCGGCGGCGACCAGTAACAGGATCAGCAACGTGGCAAATAGCTGGGAGGTGCGGTGGTTCGTCGACATGGGTGCATCCTGCGGCGTTAGCGTCCTAGTTTGACCGGTGTTGCCTCAGCGGGCCTTGATACCGGTCAAATGAAGCGCAAGCCTAACCCGGTTACCGTGCAGATGCATGCGCCGGGAACGTGACCGCAGGGTTCTGCTCTATCAGCGCAGTGCGAGTATCGCCGACCATTGCTCGGCAGTGACCGGCATCACCGAGAGGCGGCTGCCTTTTTGCACCAGCGGCAGTTCGGCAAGTGCGGCCTGTTGCTTCAAGTAGCCAAGGCCCAGCACGTTGGCAAACGTTTCGACATGGGCGACGTTGATCGCACTCCACGGATTTTTCTCGGCGCTGGCCTTGGCGTCGAAATAGTGGCTGTCGGGTTCCAGTGCGGTGGGATCCGGGTACGCCGCCGCAACGATTTTGCCGATGCCGGCGATGCCTGGCTCGGGGCAACTGGAGTGGTAGAAGAAGAATTGGTCACCCACCGCCATGGCGCGCAGGAAATTTCTCGCCTGGTAGTTGCGCACCCCGTCCCAGCGGGCTTCGCCAAGCTTTTCCAGGCCTTTGATGGAGAGTTCGTCGGGCTCGGATTTCATCAGCCAGTAGGCCATTTTTGGGCTCCTGAAACAGGCATTGGGAAAGTTGTCAGGCAATTCCATGACAAACCGACAGTCGGTTGGCGCCAAGGTTTGCGTGTTGGTTCACGTTAACGCAGAATGCCGGGATTTTAAGCTTGACGCAGCTGCAACGGACTACTTTGGAACGTTGTTGTCATCGTGTACGAGGTGCCTGAAGGGGGGCAATCGATGCAACGTAAACCGGATTTACTATGGATTTTGGTGATTTTGTTTGGTCTGGGTGTCGTGACCACCGGGTATGCGCAAAGCCTGTGGTCGAACAAGACCGATGCTCCCGTTGAACTGGCTCAACAGCAGCCACAGCCGTTCAAGCGTTAACCCTTCTTTCAAGGCGCCGCTGACTCCAGTGGCGCCTGTGCGATATACCATCCCTTGTCACTGACAGTGCCCGCCAACGGCACGTCCCAGCTCGCCTGCACCAGTCGTTCGACTTTCTGACATTCATGGGCCAGGCCCAGCAGCGTCGGCTTGCGCCAGCTTTGGCGGCGAGCCAGATAGGCCAGGCTGCGGTCGTAGAAACCACCGCCCATGCCCAGGCGTCCGCCCGCGTCGTCGAATCCCACCAACGGCAGCAGCACCAGGTCCAGCGCCCAGACCTTGCGTTGCCGGCTGAGATTGACCCGGGGCTCAAGGATGCGAAAACGGTTGGGCAAGAGTTTCTCCCCAGGCCGCACGCGCTGGAACACCATCTTGGTCCGTGGCCAGGCGCTGAGCACCGGCAGGTACGTGGCCTTGCCCCGGCGCTGTGCGGCACGCAGCAGCGGGCGCGGATCGATTTCACCGTCCGTCGGCAGGTACAAGGAAATATGTTTGGCCCGGCGAAACAGCGGGTGCTGTGCCAGTTGCCGATACAGGCCTTGGGCGGCCCGGCGCTGCTCGCTCGGCGTGAGGGCGCGGCGGGCGTTGCGCAACATGCGTCGAAGTTGCGGACGAGAAAGCGGCGCAGGTTCGGTCATGGTTTTTCGGCTCATAAAACAATGCCAGTCCTGGGACTGGCATTGATTTTGGAATTCAGGCTCCCCGACAGAGCCGCTGTCGACTTAGCCCTTGAACCCGAAAGTTCAAGGTGGAAGAAGCAGTAGGCTTTAAGGCTTTCCGTCTAGCGGACATGCACACCAGCCCAACGTGCAACTTCCAGGGTAGTGCGAATCGGCTCAGGGACATCGCCGACTGGCAAACACGCCAGGGAGTGGGGCGAGTATACCCTAAACCGTCTCGGCAATCAGCCCTTGGGTGCGTCTGAATCGCTGGAAAGCACCAGATCAACACGTTCCAGCAGGTCACGCACCTGCTCGCGCGTCGAGCCGCTGGCCTGCACGTCAGGGCGTTCCTGCTTATGCAGCAAATCGTGGGTGATGTTCAGCGCGGCCATCACGGCGATGCGATCGGCGCCGATGACTTTGCCGCTGCTGCGGATCTCACGCATCTTGCCGTCCAGGTAGCGGGCGGCGCTCACCAGGTTGTTGCGCTCTTCCTGCGGGCAGATGATCGAATACTCTTTGTCGAGGATCTGCACGGTGACGCTATTGCTTGAACTCATGAGTCTTGCTCCAGGGCCTTCAGGCGCGAAATCATCGATTCGACCTTACGCCGGGCGATTTCGTTTTTTTCAATGAGGTGAGCGCGTTCCTCGCGCCAGGTCTTTTCCTGAGCTAATAGGAGTCCGTTTTGACTCTTAAGTTGCTCGACCCGAGTAATTAGCAATTCGAGTCTGGCCATCAGCGCTTGCAGGTCGGTGTCTTCCATTGGGTTCCACTGGATTTGTCTGATGAATGGCAACTGCAGGATAAACGATCTGACGCCCTTGATAGTCTTGGTACGTCTGCCGGTGCTAGGATACAGCGCTCCATTCTAGACATTGCGCCGTCTGGCGCCTAGCTCACCATGCCCATTCAGAACTCCCCGTACGACGCTTTTTCCAAACTGCTGAGCTCCAGCGGCCACCCTTGCTCGCCTGCCGAACTGCACGGCGTGTTGCTCGGTCGCAGCTGCACCGGCGTGGGCTTCGATGCCGACAACTGGCTGGCCGACGTGGCCGAGCTGCTGGAAACCGAACCGACCGAAAACGTGCGTAACGCGCTGATCGGCCTGCAAGAGATGGTCAAGGGCGAATTGACCGGTGATGACGTCACCGTGGTCCTGCTGCTGCCGACCGATGACGCGCCACTCGCCGACCGTGCTGCCGCACTGGGCCAATGGTGCCAGGGTTTCCTGCACGGCTTCGGCGTGAATGCCGGCGGCCTGGACCTGAGCACCGATGCCCAGGAAGTGCTGCAGGACCTGGCGGCCATCTCCCAGGTGCAAGACGCCCTGGAAGAGTCCGAAGACGGCGAAAGCGACTACATGGAAGTCATGGAATACCTGCGCGTCGCGCCGCTGCTGCTGTTCACCGAGACCAAGAAGTCCGCTGAACCGGCCGCCCCCAAGCCGTCGCTGCACTAAGAAAGGACACCCCTCTGCCCATGATCCATATCCCCAAAGCGGAATACACCCGGCGCCGCAAGGCGCTCATGGCGCAGATGGAACCCAACAGCATCGCGATCCTGCCGGCCGCCGCCGTGGCCATTCGCAATCGCGATGTCGAGCATGTCTATCGCCAGGACAGCGACTTCCAGTACCTCAGCGGTTTTCCCGAGCCCGAAGCGGTGATCGTGCTGATGCCCGGTCGCCAGCATGGCGAGTACGTGCTGTTCTGCCGCGAACGCAATGCCGAACGCGAACTGTGGGACGGCCTGCGCGCCGGCACCGAAGGCGCGGTGCGTGACTTCGGCGCCGACGATGCCTTCCCCATCACCGATATCGACGACATCCTGCCCGGCCTGATCGAAGGTCGCGACCGGGTGTATTCGGCCATGGGCAGCAATGCCGAATTCGACCGGCACCTGATGGAGTGGATCAACGTGATCCGCTCTAAAGCGCACCTGGGCGCCCAGCCGCCGAACGAGTTTGTTGCCCTGGATCATCTGCTTCACGACATGCGCCTGTATAAATCGGCGGCAGAAGTGAAGGTGATGCGCGAGGCCGCGCGAATCTCCTGCGCCGCCCACGTGAAGGCGATGCAAGCCAGCCGTGCCGGCCTGCACGAGTTCAGCCTGGAAGCCGAGCTGGATTACGAATTTCGCAAGGGCGGCGCGAAGATGCCGGCCTATGGCTCCATCGTCGCCGCCGGACGCAACAGCTGCATCCTGCATTACCAGCAGAATGATGCGGTGCTCAAGGACGGCGACCTGGTGCTGATCGACGCTGGTTGCGAGATCGATTGCTACGCCAGCGACATCACGCGCACCTGGCCGGTCAATGGCAAGTTTTCCCCGGAACAGAGGGCGATCTACGAGATTGTGCTGGCCTCCCAGGAAGCCGCCTTTGCCGAGATCGCGCCGAACAAACACTGGAACCAGGCCCACGAGGCAACGGTGCAAGTCATCACCGCGGGGCTGGTAAAGCTGGGACTGCTGCAGGGTGACGTCGACGAATTGATCGCCAGCGAAGCCTACAAACCGTTCTATATGCACCGCGCCGGCCACTGGCTGGGCATGGATGTGCATGACGTGGGCGAGTACAAGGTGGGCGGCGAATGGCGCGTGCTGGAAGTTGGCATGGCGTTGACCGTGGAACCGGGCATCTATATTTCACCGGATAACCAGGCCGTGGCGAAGAAATGGCGTGGCATTGGCGTACGTATCGAGGACGACGTGGTGGTGACCAAGCAAGGCTGTGAAATTCTGACCGGCGGCGTGCCCAAGGCTGTCGCCGAGATTGAAGCACTGATGGCGGCTGCCCGATGAGCCGGGTCAACCTGGCGATTATCGGTGGCGGCCTGGTGGGTGCCAGCCTGGCGCTGGCATTGCAGGCCGGGGCCAAGGCGCGGGGCTGGAAGATCGTGCTGATCGAGCCCTTCGCGCCGGGCGACAGCTATCAGCCAAGCTACGATGCGCGCTCTTCGGCGCTGTCGTTCGGGGCCCGGCAGATCTATCAGCGGCTGGGCATCTGGCAGGACATTTCCCGCCGCGCCGAGCCGATCAAGCAGATTCATGTGTCGGACCGTGGGCGGTTCTCCACCGCACGCCTGTCCGCCATGGAGGAGGGGGTCCCGGCCCTCGGCTACGTGGTGGAAAACGCCTGGCTGGGCCAATGCCTGTGGCAGGGCCTGGACAAAGACGTGGTGAGCTGGCGCTGCCCGGCGGAAGTCACGCGCATGGAACCGCTGCCGGATGGCTATCGCCTGACGCTCAATGATGAAACCGTGCTTGAGTGCGACCTGGCGGTGCTGGCCGATGGCGGCCGCTCCGGCTTGCGCGAGCAACTGGGCATCGGCGTGAAAACCCGCCCCTACAACCAGAGCGCGCTGATCGCCAACATCACCCCGAGCGAAGCCCATAACGGCGAAGCGTTCGAGCGCTTTACCGATGAAGGCCCGATGGCCTTGCTGCCGCTGCCGGACAACCGCTGCGCGCTGGTCTGGACCCGCATCGGCATGGACGCACAGCGCCTTGCCAACCTTGATGAGCGCAGTTTCCTGAGCGAACTGCAGGGTGTGTTCGGCTACCGCCTGGGTACCCTGAAGCAAGTGGGCGCGCGGCATCTGTATCCGCTGACCCTGGTGGAAGCCGAAGAGCAAGTACGCTCGCACCTGGCGATCCTCGGCAACGCCGCCCATAGCCTGCATCCGATTGCCGGGCAGGGGTTCAACCTGTCCCTGCGTGATGCGAATGCCTTGGCCGAGGCGCTGTTGGCCGGGCCGGCGGTGCCGGGTGACCTGGCGACCCTGCAAGGCTATCGCGAGCGCCAGCGCCTCGACCAGCAACTTACCGTGGGCTTCTCCGACCAGGTCACGCGGCTGTTTGGCAGTGCGCAGCCGTTGGTCGCGCTGGGCCGTAATATGGGGCTGCTGGGGCTGGATCTGTTGCCCCCGGCCAAGCGCTGGTTCGCCCGTCAGGCCATGGGCCTGGGCACGCGTCCCAATGCGTAGCTGGCTGACCCGGCGCGTGGGCAAGGCGCGGCTGCTGCGCTGGTTCTTGACCCTGTACCCGCCGTACCTCGGCGCGGGCGTGCGCGTGCAGGTGCTCAGTGACGACTTTCGGCATGCCAAGGTGCGCATGGGCCTGGGCTGGTACAACCGCAATTACGTGGGCACGCAGTTTGGCGGCAGCCTGTATTCGATGGTCGACCCGTTCTACATGCTGCTGTTGATGGAAAACCTGGGCCGCGACTATATCTTCTGGGACAAGGCCGCGAGCATCGACTTTGTCTCGCCGGGCAAGGGCCCGGTGTATGCCGAGTTTTCCATCGACGACGCCTTGCTCGATGAGATTCGTCGACAGACCGAGGGTGGCGAGAAGTACCTGCCGCATCTCAAAGTGCAGATTCATGACGGCTCCGGCACCCTCGTGGCGCGGGTCGGCAAAACCCTTTACGTGCGGCGCAAGCCGCCAGCGAGACAGGCTTAAAGCATGGACATGCGCGCAGATGTGCTGATTGTCGGGGCCGGAATGGTCGGAAGCGCCCTGGCGCTGGCGTTGCAAGGCAGTGGCCTGCAGGTGCTGCTGCTGGATGGCAGCCCGCTGAGCGTCAAGCCGTATGACCCCGAAGCGGCCTTCGAGCCACGGGTGAGCGCCTTGTCGACCGCCAGCCAGCGCATCCTTGAGCGCCTGGGTGTGTGGGACGGCATCGTCTCGCGACGTGCCAGCCCTTACGGCGAGATGCAGGTGTGGGATGGCAGCGGCACCGGGCAGATCCACTTTTCGGCGGCCAGCGTGCATGCCGAGGTGCTCGGGCACATCGTCGAGAACCGCGTGGTGCAGGATGCCTTGCTCGATCGCTTGCACGACTGCGACCTGGGCCTGTTGGCCAATGCGCGCCTGGAACAGATGCGCCGCTCCGGCGACGACTGGCTGCTGACCCTGGCCGACGGTCGCAAGCTGCGCGCGCCGCTGGTGGTGGCCGCCGATGGCGCCAACTCCGCGGTACGCCGCCTGACCGGCACCGCGACCCGCGAATGGGATTACCTGCATAACGCTATCGTCACCAGCGTGCGCAGCAGCCAACCGCACCAGCGCACGGCGTGGCAACGCTTTACCGACACCGGCCCGCTGGCGTTCTTGCCGCTGGCGCGCGATGGCCAGGAAGATTGGTGCTCGATTGTCTGGTCGACCACACCGACAGAATCCGAACGCTTGATGGCGCTGGATGACGAAAGCTTTTGCCGTGAACTCGAGCGCGCCTTTGAGGGACGACTCGGCACGGTGATCAGCGCCGACCCGCGCGTCTGCGTGCCATTGCGTCAGCGTCACGCCAAGCGCTATGTGGCCGAAGGCCTGGCGCTGATCGGCGATGCGGCCCACGTGATCCACCCGTTGGCGGGGCAGGGCGTGAACCTGGGCTTTCTCGACGCGGCGGTGCTGGCCGAGGTGCTGTTGTCGGCGACCGAGCGCGGCGAGCGCCTGGCCGATGTGAAAGTGCTGAGCCGCTACGAACGTCGGCGCATGCCCCACAACCTGGCACTGATGGCGGCGATGGAGGGCTTTGAGCGCCTGTTCCAGGCCGACCAACTGCCGTTGCGCTGGTTGCGCAATGCGGGCTTGAAGCTGGTCGACCAGATGCCGGAAGCCAAGGCGGTGTTTGTGCGCCAGGCGTTGGGCCTGACCGGCGATCTCCCGGAACTGGCCAAGCCATGAGCTCAACGCGATCTGTGTAGGCGCCGGCTTGCCGGCGACGAGGCGAGCCTCGTGCAACATCTGGTAACGCCTCCGCCAAGCGCCACCAAATGTGAGTCCTTATCATTTGCCTTCTTTTTGCAAATGAGAGACCGCACCCATGTTGGCACCCAAGCGCCTCCTGACTGCCCTGGCACTCACCCTTGTCGGCAGCACCACCGTGCAGGCCGCCGATGAAGTCGTGGTCTACTCCTCGCGCATCGACGAACTGATCAAGCCGGTGTTCGACGCCTACACCCAGAAGACCGGTGTAAAGGTGAAGTTCATTACCGACAAGGAAGCCCCGCTGATGCAGCGCATCAAGGCCGAGGGCGAGAACGCCACCGCCGACCTGTTGCTGACCGTCGACGCCGGCAACCTCTGGCAGGCCGAGCAAATGGGCATCCTGCAGCCGTTCACCTCCGCGGTAATCGACAAGAACATCCCCCTGCAATACCGCTCCTCAAACCACGCCTGGACCGGTTTGAGCCTGCGCGCACGGACCATTGCCTATTCAACCGACCGGGTCAAACCGGGTGACCTGACCACTTATGAGGCCTTGGCCGACAAGCAATGGGAAGGCCGCCTGTGCCTGCGCACGGCGAAGAAGGTCTACAACCAGTCGCTGACCGCGACCCTGATCGAAACCCATGGTGCGGCCAAGACCGAAGAAATCGTCAAGGGCTGGGTCAACAACCTGTCCACCGATGTGTTCTCGGACGACATCGCGGTACTGGAGGCGATCAACGCCGGCCAGTGCGACGTGGGTATCGTCAACACCTACTATTACGGCCGCCTGCACAAGCAGAACCCGGCGCTCGCGGTGAAGCTGTTCTGGCCAAACCAGGGCGACCGTGGCGTGCATGTGAACCTGTCGGGTATCGGCCTGACCAAAAACGCGCCACACCCGGAAGCCGCCAAGGCCTTGGTGGAGTGGATGACCACGCCTGAGGCGCAGAAGATCTTTGCCGATGTAAACCAGGAATTCCCGGCCAACCCGGCGGTACCGCCGTCGGCCGAAGTGGCGACCTGGGGCAAGTTCGTCGCCGACACCTTGCCGGTTGAAGTCGCGGGCAAGCGCCAGGCCGAGGCGATTCGTTTGATGGATCGGGCGGGTTGGAACTGAGCCCGACCTAAAAGCACCGCAGATCAAATGTGGGAGCTGGCTTGCCTGCGATTGCATCACCTGGGTATCACTGATACATCAAGGTGCCTGCATCGCAGGCAAGCCAGCTCCCACACTAATGTGCGGCGATTTCAAGCTGTTCCTCCACCGAGAATCACCCTTGGCCCACCCCGCCCAACGCCGCTGGTACCTGCCGGTCTTCACCGTCGCTGCCCTGGTGCTGCTGCCGCTGAGCGTACTGTTGCTGTCCTGGCAAAGCATCGATGCGCAAATCTGGTCCCATCTGTGGGAAACCCAGATGCCCCGCCTCTTGGGCAACACCCTGACCCTGGTGCTGGGGGTTGGCGTCGGCGTCACCCTGTTGGGCGTGAGCCTGGCCTGGCTGACCAGCCTCTGCGAATTCCCCGGCAGGCGCTGGCTGGATTGGGCGTTGATGTTGCCCTTCGCCATTCCAGCTTATGTGCTTGCGTTTGTGTTCGTCGGCTTGCTGGACTTCGCCGGCCCGGTGCAAACCCTGCTGCGCGAATGGTTTGGCACCGGCTTGCGCCTGCCGCGAGTTCGATCAACCAGCGGCGTGATCATTGTGTTGGTGCTGGTGTTCTATCCCTACGTGTACCTGCTGGCGCGCACCGCGTTTCTGGCCCAGGGCAAAGGCCTGATGGAAGCCGCGCGGGTGCTGGGGCAGTCGCCCTGGCAAGCGTTCTGGCGTGTCGCTTTGCCCATGGCGCGGCCGGCGATTGGCGCGGGTGTGGCGCTGGCGTTGATGGAGACCCTGGCGGATTTCGGCGCGGTCTCGGTGTTCAACTTCGACACCTTCACCACCGCCATCTACAAGACCTGGTACGGCTTTTTCAGTCTATCCAGCGCGGCGCAGCTGGCCAGCCTGTTGCTGCTGGTGGTGATGCTGGTGCTGTATGGCGAGCGGCGCGCACGGGGTGCCAGCCGCCCAGGCAATGAACGACCACGGGGTAAAGCCCTGTATCACTTGCGAGGGTTCAAGGCGGTTGCGGCCAGCAGTTGGTGTGGCCTGGTGTTTGCCTGTGCCTTTGTGATTCCAATGCTGCAACTGGTCGCCTGGTTCTGGCAGCGTGGCCGCTTCGACCTGGATGAACGTTATTCAGGCCTGATCGTGCATACCCTCTACCTGGGCGGCATCGCGGCGCTGATCACCGTCAGCGTGGCGTTGCTATTGGCGTTCGCCAACCGCCTGGCGCCGACCCGGGCGATTCGCTCCGGCATCAGCCTGGCCAACGTCGGCTACGCCCTGCCGGGCTCGGTGCTGGCTGTGTCGATCATGCTGGCGTTCAGTTACCTGGACCGTGAGCTGGTGGTGCCGCTGTCGACATGGCTCGGCGGCACAGGCAAGCCCTTGCTGTTGGGCAGCCTGTCGGCGCTGGTGCTGGCGTATCTGGTGCGTTTCCTGGCGGTGGCCTATGGTCCGCTGGAAAACAGCCTGGCACGCATCCGCCCGTCCCTGCCGGAGGCGGCGCGCAGTCTCGGGGTGAGTGGCCCACGACTGTTTTGCAAAGTGTATCTGCCGCTGTTGCTGCCCGGGACATTGAGCGCGGCGCTGCTGGTATTTGTCGATGTGCTCAAGGAAATGCCGGCAACCCTGCTGATGCGGCCTTTTGGCTGGGACACCCTGGCCGTGCGGATTTTCGAAATGACCAGCGAAGGGGAGTGGGCGCGGGCGTCATTACCGGCCTTGACCCTGGTGTTGGTGGGCTTGCTGCCGGTGATCGGGCTGATCCGACGCTCTGCCCGGCAAATCGGTTAGGTGCCAGTCCTACGGCTTGAGGCTACAATGCGCGGCATTCGGTGCGGTCCGTCTTTCGGATCGAGTCGCTGTGCGTGGCTGCAGGCCTTGTAAATCAAGGTGTCCAGCGCGGACGGCAACGCTGCGCACCTTCGCCACGCCCGGAAGGAGAAACCCATGGGACAGCGTACGCCTCTGTATGACCTGCATCTCGCCCTAGGCGCGAAAATGGTCGATTTTGGCGGTTGGGATATGCCTCTGCACTACGGCTCGCAAGTTGAAGAACACCATCAGGTGCGACGCGACTGCGGGGTGTTTGATGTATCTCATATGACCGTGATCGATGTCACCGGCCCCCAGGCCAAGGAATGGCTCCAGCACCTGCTGGCCAATGATGTCGATCGTTTGCATGGCTGCGGCCGTGCGCTCTACAGCGCCATGCTCAATGAGCAGGGCGGAGTGGTGGACGACATGATCGTCTACCGTACCGAAACCGGCTATCGCCTGGTGGTCAATGCTGCCACCCGCGACCAGGACATGGCCTGGATGCAGGCGCAGTTGGGCAGCTACCCGGTGCAGCTGCATGAGCGCCCCGAGTTGGCCATGCTGGCCATTCAAGGCCCGCACGCCCGGCAGAAGATCGCCGAACTGGTGACCCAGGCGCGCGCCACCCTGATCCACCAGCTCAAGCCCTTCGAAGGCCAGGCCGATGGCGACTGGTTTATCGCCCGCACCGGTTATACCGGTGAAGACGGCCTGGAAATTGTGCTGCCTGCCGATCAGGCCCCGGGTTTCTTCAATGACCTGGTGGGTGCCGGTATTTCACCCATCGGCCTTGGCGCCCGCGATACGCTGCGCCTGGAAGCCGGCATGAACCTGTACGGCCAGGATATCCACCAGGACGTTTCGCCGCTGGCGGCCAACATGGCCTGGAGCATTGCCTGGGAGCCGGCCGAACGCGAGTTCATCGGGCGCGCCGCGCTGGAAGCTGAACTGGCGGCGGGTGTGCAGTTCAAACTGGTCGGGCTGGTGCTTGAAGAACGCGGGGTTTTACGCGCTCATCAGGTGGTTCGTATCGCCAATGTTGGCGAAGGAGAGATCACCAGTGGTAGTTTCTCTCCTACGCTGAGCAAATCCATTGCCCTGGCGCGTGTACCGACGGCGACAGCCGATCGGGCCGAAGTGGAAATCCGCGGCAAGTGGTACCCGGTTCGAGTGGTCAAGCCGACCTTCGTGCGCCATGGCAAAACCCTGATCTAACTATTTCCGGCAGGCCAAAGGCCGCTGACATTACTTCTTGAGGACACAGATTATGAGCGATATCCCTGCCGACCTGCGTTTTGCTGAAAGTCACGAATGGGCCCGTCTGGAAGCTGACGGCACGGTGACTGTCGGTATTTCCGACCACGCTCAGGAAGCGCTGGGGGACGTGGTGTTTGTTGAGCTGGCCGAGGTTGGCGCCCAGTTTGGCGCGACTGATCAGGCGGGTGTGGTGGAGTCGGTCAAGGCCGCTTCGGATATCTACGCTCCGGTGGCAGGCGAAGTGATTGCCGTCAACGAAGAGCTGAGTGGTAGCCCTGAGCTGCTGAACTCTGACCCGTATGGCGCGTGGATCTTCAAGCTCAAGCCAAGCAACCCGGCTGACCTGGAAAAACTGCTGGACGCCGCCGGCTACAAAGCTGCCATCGGCGAGTAAACCATGTAGGCGCTGGCTTGCCTGCGATGCGGGCACCTCGGTGTATCAGTGATACCCAGGTGATGCAGTCGCAGGCAAGCCAGCTCTCACAGTCGATTGTGACTAGCCGGCTTGCAGCACTGCCTTGACGGCTGCCACCGAACGCTCCACATCTGCCTCTGTCATCGCCGTAAACATCGGCAACGACACGATCAAGCGTCCCACACGCTCAGCTACCGGAAACATGCCTTCCTTGAATCCCTGCGCCCGATACAGGCTCAGCAGGTGGATCGGCGGGTAGTGATAGCCAATGCCGACGCCATGGGCTTGCATCTGCTCCATGAAGGTCGCGCGGGCGGGCAGGCCGTCCTGACGCTCCGGCAGCACCAGCTGGAACAGGTGCCAGTTACTGTTCTCGAAGTCCGCCGGCGGCAATTGCGCGCCATACTTTTCCTCGAAGTCGCTGCCAAAGCACTTGAAGTAGTGTCGCGCCAGATTCTGGCGATGGGCGGTGATCTTCTCGATATGCGCGAACTGCCCCAAGCCGATGGCGGCGGCGATATCGGTCATGTTGAACTTGCCGCCCAGCACATCCACATCCAGGCCGTCGAAACCCGTGCGGGTGACGCCCTGCAGGCGATATTTTTCTGCCAGGCGCGCTTCTTCAGCGTTATTCAGCACCAGGCAACCGCCCTCGGAGGAGGTGATGTTCTTGTTGGCCTGGAAGCTGAACGACACGAAGTCACCCGTGGCCCCAATGCGCTCGCCATCCCAGCTGGAACCCAGCGCCTGGGCCGCGTCTTCAATGATGCGCAAGTTGTACTTGTTAGCCAGGGCATAGAGCATCGGCATATCCAGCGGCAGACCGGCGAGGTACACCGGGATGATCGCCTTGGTACGCGGGGTAATCGCTGCTTCGACCTGGGCCAGGTCGATATTGCGAGTGACCGGGTCGATGTCGGCGAACACCGGCGTGGCGCCCACTTCCAGGATCACGTTGGCCGTCGCAACCCAGGAGATCGGCGTGGTGATGACTTCATCACCTGGGCCGATGCCCGCGATGCGCAGGGCTATCTCCATGGTGCAGGTGCCAGAGTTGAACGTACGCACCGGGCGACCGCCAAAGTATTCCGACAGCTGCGCCTCGAATGCCTGCACTTTTGGCCCGCTGGTGATCCAGCCCGAGCGCAATACGTCGCCCACCGCCGAGATGGTGGCTTCATCAATGGTAGGTTTGGAAAATGGCAGAAAAGGCTGTTGGCTCATGACGACGAAGGCATCCGTTTCAGATTGGCGATGAGTAGGCAAGGTATCAGTACCGGCATGGTTGCACGGCTAGACTGAATATAGCCTGTCATCCGTGAATGAATCGTCGTGTCACGGGCAAAAAAATGCCGCTTTATCAGCGGCATTCTTCAGGGAGTGAAAATCACTCGGTGACAGCGTTTTTCGCGAGGATGGCGTTGGCCAGCTCCATGTCCGTGGCCTGCAGGCCAGGGTTATCGGCGCGGACTTTCTGCATCGCAGCTTCCAGGTATGGGCCACGGATGCCGCCGTCGCTGGCAACAAAGCTGCCGGCGTCGTCTTGTGCGGCGACCACCAGCTTGTGGTCCTTGAAAGTCAGGTACGTCGAGCCGGTGGTGGCGCCCGACGAGATGACATTGCGCCAGAAGCTGTCGGCCATGGCTGAACCGACAGGGAGGGAAAGCACAGCAAGGGTTGCGACAGCATATTTGAGACGCATGATGGGTGACTCCGGGTGGGTTATCTGTACTTTATGATTGTAGTAAGCCCAGCCGAGTTCCATCACTGACTAAACAGTTTCAACCTTCAATACTGCACCTTCCCGACCAATTACCCGTACGTGAGCGCCTACAGGGCTGTCGGGACCGGTGACCATCCACACGCCATCGCCGACTTTTACCTTGCCGCGACCCTCGACAATTGCCTGATGCACCACAAAGGTGCGCCCGACCAGCTCGGAGCCACGTTCGTTCAGCCCTGGTTGGTCACTGACCTTGGCGCTGCTGCGCTGGCGTTTCCACCAATACACCGCCGTGAGGATCGACAATACGGCGAACAGCAGCAGTTGCCATTCCAGTCCCAAGGGCGGGACCAGGAACTTGATCACGCCGACTGCGGCTGCTGCGATGCCCATCCACAGCAGGTAGCCACCAGCGCCGAACACTTCGAGTATCAACAGCACGGTGCCGAGCGCCAGCCAATCCCAGAATGACAAATTCAGCAGGAAATCCCACATGGCGATGGCCTCAGCCTTTCTTGCTGTCGAACGTTGCCTTGACGATCTCACCGATACCGCCGACCGCGCCGATTACTTGGCTGGCTTCCAGCGGCATCAGGATGACCTTGCTGTTGTTGGCCGAAGCCAGCTTGCCCAGGGCGTCGATGTATTTTTGCGCGACGAAGTAGTTGACCGCCTGCACGTTGCCCGATGCGATCGCCTCCGACACCACCTGGGTGGCGCGCGCTTCGGCTTCGGCCTGGCGCTCGCGGGCCTCGGACTCAAGGAAGGCCGCCTGACGGCTACCTTCGGCTTCGAGGATCTGCGCTTGCTTCTTGCCTTCGGCGGTCAGGATCGCCGATGCCCGCAGGCCTTCGGCCTCGAGGATTTGCGCACGCTTGATCCGCTCGGCTTTCATCTGGCCGGACATGGCAGCCATCAGGTCGGCGGGCGGGCTGATGTCCTTGATCTCGATACGGGTGATCTTGATACCCCAGGGGGCGGTGGCTTCATCCACGGTTTTCAGCAGTTTTTCGTTGATGCCGTCACGCTGGCTGAGCATCGCATCCAGCTCCATCGAGCCGAGCACCGTTCGGATATTGGTTTGCAGCAGGTTGCGGATGGCGTGCTCGAGGTTGTTGACCTCGTAGGCGGCCTGGGCGGTATTGACCACCTGGAAGAAGCACACGGCGTCGATCTGCACGGTGGCGTTGTCGGCGGTGATCACTTCCTGCGGCGGGATATCCAGCACGCTTTCCATCACGTTGATCTTGCGACCGATGCGGTCCATGACCGGGATGATGATGTTCAGGCCGGGCTTGAGGGTGTTGGTGTAGCGGCCAAAGCGCTCGACCGTCCACTGGTAGCCTTGGGGCACTACCTTGAAACCCATGAAGAGGATGGCGACGGCCAACCCCACGAAAAGAAGCAGTACGGTTCCGATCTGCATAGCGATTCCTTATCTAAGAATGTCAGTAAAGCGACAGCCGGCCGATTGTAACGGGGTTGTCACCGATAAAGACGCTTTCACCGCGCAACCAGCAAAGGATTTGTTACCGAATCCCCAGGCGTTACCCGTAATACTTCCGCGAGCGAGGTGAGCCCCGCCTTTACCTTGTGCATGCCGGCCATGCGCAGGCTGCACATGCCCTGGGCAATGGCCGCCTGACGCAGGGCGTGCACATCGGCGCCGGGCGTGATCAGGGCCTTGAGGTGTTCAGTCATGACCATCACCTCGTAGACCCCGGCACGGCCGCGGTAGCCGCTGTGTCGGCACTCAACGCAACCGCTGGCCTCGTGGGTGTCATCCATGGCGCGCTTGCAGTGAGGGCATAACAGGCGCACCAGGCGCTGCGCCATGACTCCCAGTAGCGTAGCCTTGATCAAATAATGAGCAATTCCAAGTTCCTGCAGGCGGCTGATGGCACCCGGTGCATCGTTGGTATGCAAAGTCGACAGCACGAGATGTCCGGTCAGCGCAGCCTGGATCGCCATTTCTGCGGTTTCCTGGTCGCGAATCTCGCCGATCATGATGATGTCCGGGTCCTGGCGCAGCAGGGCGCGGATGCCGCTGGCGAAGGTCAGGCCGATGCTGTGCTGCACCTGCATCTGGTTGAACGAAGGCTCAACCATCTCGATCGGGTCTTCCACGGTGCACAGGTTGACCTCGCGGGTCGCCAGTTGCTTGAGCGTGGTGTAAAGGGTGCTGGTCTTGCCTGAGCCGGTCGGCCCGGTCACCAGGATGATGCCATTCGCCTGCCGGGTCATGGCCTGCCAGCGTTGCTGGTCGTCGCTGGAAAGGCCCAATTGGTCAAAATCCCTGAGCAGCACCTGCGGGTCGAAAATCCGCATCACCAGTTTCTCGCCAAACGCGGTGGGCAAGGTCGAGAGGCGCAGCTCAACTTCTGCACCTGTCGGGCTCTTGGTCTTGATCCGACCGTCCTGGGGTTTGCGTTTGTCCGCGACGTTCATGCGGCCCAGGCTTTTCAAGCGGCTGACCACCGCCATCGTGACCTGGGGCGGAAACTGATACACGTCGTGCAACATCCCGTCGATGCGAAAGCGCACCCGGCCCTGGTCGCGGCACGGTTCGACATGGATATCACTGGCCCGTTGGCCGAATGCGTACTGCAACAGCCAGTCGACGATATTGACGATATGCGCGTCATTGGCATCTGCCTCCTGGTCACTGGCACCGAGGTTGAGCAGGTCTGCAGTGCCGGGCGTCGCGACCTTTTGCTCTGCGCCACTGACGGACTTCGCCAATCGATAAAACTCGCCGATGCAGCGTTGGATCTCTTGCGGGTTGGCTACCCTGCGCTGGATCGAGCGCTTGAGTACTTGGGCAAGTCCGGCTTCCCAGCTGGTGATATAGGGCTGGGCGCTGGCGACCGTGACGGTCTGCGCATCCACCGCGACCGCCAGGATGGCGTGGCGTTGGGCGAAGGCGTAGGACATCAGCGGCACAATCGTCGCCACGTCGATCTTCAGCGGGTCGATGCGCAGATACGCTTGCCCGACATGCTCGGCCAGCCACTGGGTCAGGGTTTCCAGGCAGGGGCCTTCGGCAGCGATGCATTCCAGTGGATGCCGGCTGTGACTGGCCGGCAGGGTCGCCAACCGTTGCGCCACCTCGGGTGTGACCAGCCCATCGTCGACCAATGCCGGCAGCAGTTGATGCAGTTCCAATCGACGGTCAAGGGGCATGCGGGTTTCCTGGCTGGCAGCGGATGTAAGCTACACGCTAGCCAGCGCCTGGATATCTTCCTCCCCGCGTGTATTGCAGCCTTTTACCGAATCGCTGCCACCAGCGCCTGAGCCCCTACGCAGTCGGCTTGGTCCACGTGCAGCGAGCACACGCTGATCAGGTTTCGAATCTTTTCACCGATCACTTGGGCGCGGTGCCAGCTCAGGCCATCCATCACGATTTCGATGTACAGCAGGTCTGCCTCGCGGTTCACCGACACCTGCGCGGGGGTGAGGAACTGCAGGGCGAAATAGTTGAGTACCCGGCACACCACATCGGGTTCAGCCTCGGCAACGATCTGATAATGCGCCTGGCAATGGGCGCTGCTGACGGCCCATGCATCGACGCGGGTGGCAGGGTGGGTGGTTTCGACGGCGTGCATGCGGACTCTCCAGATTCGACTGGAGAAATTTTTACATTCGCCACCGGAGATTTCTTATCTAAGATGGGCGAAATTGACGATTAATAAACTCAATCAATTCAAGATAAGCATCAGAACAGGTATTTTTATGCACAACGAATTGGACGCCTACGACCGCCGCATCCTGGCCCTGCTGCAAGAGGATGCCTCGCTTTCCAGCGCGCAGATCGCCGAGCAGGTCGGCCTGTCCCAGTCGCCGTGCTGGCGGCGCATTCAGCGGCTCAAGGAGGAGGGCGTGATCCGTGGCCAGGTCACCCTGCTGGATCGCAAGAAGATCGGCCTCAACACGCAGATTTTCGCCGAGATCAAACTCAACGCCCACGGGCGGTCCAACTTCACCGAGTTCACCGAGGCGATTCGCGGGTTTCCGGAAGTGCTGGAGTGCTATGTGCTGATGGGGGCGGTGGATTTTCTGTTGCGCATCGTGACGGCGGATATTGAGGCGTACGAGCGGTTTTTCTTCGAAAAACTGTCGATGGTGCCGGGGATCCAGGAGGTCAACTCGATCGTCGCGTTATCCGAGATCAAGTCGACCACCAGCCTGCCGGTCCTGCGCTGACCGAGCCGGCCGCATCGCGGCCAAGCCCGGCTCCCACAGGGGAATGCATGCCAATGCAGGCGCCGGCTTGCTGGCGATAGCGCTTACAGACGCAGCAGGGTCTTCCACGCGCGGTTCTGATACACCGCAATCGCCTGGTGCATGCGCGCATCCAGCGATTCATCGGTGATCGGCTGGTTAGCCAGTTGCACCAGCTTGTTCAGCTCACCGTACAGACGGTCCAGTTCCGGAATGTCTACCACCTGGCGGGCATGATGCAGCCAGGCCTGGATGCGTTCGATACGCGGCAGTTGCTCGGCGAGGTCTTCCGGTTGCTGCTGGTAGCGCGGCAGTTGCAGGGCGACGGCATCGTCGGCGAGCAGGCGCGGCAGCCAGTTGGTGATTTGCGCGGCGCCCTGGCGGTTGCCACGCACATTGCGATCGGCCGTCCAGGCACGCGCCAGCAGCCAGCGCGAAGCGTTCAGTGAGAACAGGCCCCAGCGCACGTCGTCCAATTCTTCGATGAACTGCTCCGGCGCGGCTTTGCGAATGTCTTCATCGTCGTCACCGGCCTGCACCAGCGGGCGCCAGTCTTCCAGCAGGGCATCCAGTGCGCTGCGCAGTTCGCTGGTGGATTGACGCGGTGCGGCCTGGCCGAGGCTGCCGATCAGGGCACGCAGTTCGCCGAGGTTGTCGACCCAGTCCTGCAACAGGCGCCAGTGGCCAGTGAAACGGTATTGCTCGGCCAGGCGCTGGCTGCTGCCCAACAGGTGCCACATGATCGCGGCGAACGCGTCATCCAACGGCATTTCGGCGTGCAGCTGCGGCGCCGGCAGGCTCAGGGAGTAGCTGCTGGCGTCGTACAGGCGGTAGCCGCGCTCGGCCTTGCTGATGTCGCACGGCATCAGTGCGAGGGTGGCGGCCAACTCGGCGGCCAGTTCCAACAGGGCCGCCGGTTCGCCTTCGCGCAGTTCCAGTTCCAGCTCGCAGATTTCTTCTTTCTGCTTGCCGACCACCACATGGCCGAGGTCCAGGGCCGCTTCGATCACGACTTTGGCCTTGCCTCGGCCCCAGGCGATTTCGGCGCGCTCACGCACGAAGTCAGTGGTGAAGATTGGCTTGAGGGTCTTTTTATCCAGCTCGGCCAGTTGCTCGGGCCAGCAGTCGCCGTCGAGTTTCTTCACGTCGAGCTTGGCTTTGGGCAATTCCCAGTTGTACTCGTTACGTTCCGACAAACCGGCGACGCTCTGGCCACGGGTCTTGAGGGTCTGGATCACGTCGTCACCGTCCTTGCGCAGGCGCAGCGCGACCTTGGCCTGGGCCAGGTCGCGTTCGGGGGTGTCGAAGTACTGGTTCATCAACTCACGGCGTTCCCAGCCACTTTTGTTGCGTTTTTTCAGTAGCGGGTGCTCACGCAGCGCGGCGAGTGTTTCGCGGCTGACGCGGAGCTTGATTTCGGTTTCTTTCTGCATGGCCGGAAAATCCAGGATCGGGAGCGCAGCCGGGGAAAAGAGTGGCTGCCAAGGCCGTGCAGTGTACAGGACTGAGCCCGGCAACGCGCCGCAACGGTTTATTGTGTCGTGCAGATGGCTCTATAGTGGGGCTCATCCGGGAAGTTGAGAGGCCGCGCATGCCATTACCGTCCATGAAAGAGCAGTTCGCCGCGCTGATTGCCGCGCCTTCGGTCAGTTGTACCCAAGCGTCTCTCGACCAGACCAACCGACCGGTCATCGATTTGCTCGCCGGTTGGCTGGGTGACCTGGGTTTCGCCATCGACATCCAGCAAGTCAGCCCCGGCAAATTCAACCTGCTCGCCAGCTTCGGCAGTGGCCCCGGCGGCCTGGTGCTGGCCGGTCATAGCGATACCGTTCCGTATGACGCTGCGTTGTGGAAGACCGATCCGCTCAAGCTGACGGAAGTCGACGGCCGCTGGGTAGGACTGGGCAGCTGCGACATGAAGGGTTTTTTCGCGCTGGCGATTGAGGCCGTGTTGCCGTTGCTCGATCAGCCGTTCAAGCAGCCGTTGCTGATCCTGGCCACCTGTGATGAAGAAAGCTCCATGTCCGGCGCCCGCGCGCTGGCCGAGGCAGGTCGCCCGTTGGGCCGTGCGGCGGTGATCGGCGAGCCTACCGGCCTCAAGCCGATCCGCCTGCACAAAGGCGTGATGATGGAACGCATCGACATCCTCGGCCAAAGCGGCCATTCGTCGGATCCGAGCCTTGGCCACAGTGCCCTGGAGGCCATGCATGACGCCATCGGCGAACTGCGCGGCCTGCGCCTGGCCTGGCAGCGCGAGTACCGCAACCCGCAATTCAGCGTACCGCAACCGACCATGAACTTCGGCTGCATTCATGGCGGCGACAACCCCAACCGTATCTGCGGCCAGTGCTCCCTGGAATTCGACCTGCGGCCATTGCCCGGCATGGACCCGCAGGTGCTGCGCGCCGCGATCCGGCAGAAGCTCGAACCCTTGGCCGAGCGCCACAAGGTCAAGATCGACTATGCGCCGTTGTTCCCCGAAGTGCCGCCGTTCGAGCAAGCCGAAGACGCCGAGTTGGTGCGGGTTGCGGAACGATTGACCGGTCATCGTGCCGAAGCAGTAGCGTTCGGCACGGAAGCGCCTTATCTTCAGCGCCTTGGTTGTGAAACCCTGGTGCTCGGCCCTGGCGATATCGCCTGCGCCCACCAGCCGGGCGAGTACCTCGAAATGTCACGCTTGACGCCTACAGTGCGTCTATTGCGTGAATTGATCGAACATTACTGCCTGAAACCTGCATAAATTAACCGTTGCCAGTTCGTACTTAGAAGGAGAGCGAGCGTGTCGCCAAGCCTGTTCCGACGATAACCATCAGCCCGCTGTGCGTTTTCACGATTCATCCTTTTTCGGCTGCTTTTTATTACAGGCCCAGGTTTTATGCCCGAATACGTCAATTGGCTTCGTCACGCTTCGCCCTACATCAATGCTCACCGGGACTGCACCTTCGTGGTCATGCTGCCTGGCGACGGTGTGGAACATCCGAACTTCGGCAATATCGTCCACGACCTAGTGCTGCTGCACAGCCTCGGCGTGCGCCTGGTGCTGGTGCACGGTTCGCGCCCACAGATCGAAGCGCGCCTTGAGGCGCGCGGCCTGACCCCGGCTTACCACGAAGGCCTGCGCATCACCGATGCCGCAACCCTGGAGTGTGTGATCGACGCGGTCGGCCACCTGCGCATCGCCATCGAAGCGCGCCTTTCCATGGACATGGCCTCGTCGCCGATGCAGGGCTCGCGCCTGCGGGTGGCCAGCGGCAACCTGGTGACCGCGCGACCTATCGGCGTGCTCGAAGGCGTGGATTACCACCACACCGGCGAAGTGCGCCGCGTCGACCGCAAGGGCATCAATCGCCTGCTGGACGAGCGCTCCATCGTGTTGCTGTCGCCGCTGGGCTATTCGCCCACGGGTGAGATCTTCAACCTGGCCTGCGAAGACGTCGCCACTCGCGCCGCCATCGACCTGGGAGCCGACAAGCTGTTGCTGTTCGGCGCCGACCTCGGCCTGATCGATGAAAATGGTCGCCTGGTCCGCGAGCTGCGTCCGCAGCAAGTGCCAGCGCACCTGCAACGCCTGGGCAGCAACTACCAGGCCGAGCTGTTGGATGCCGCCGCCGAGGCTTGCCGTGGCGGCGTCGGGCGCAGCCATATCGTCAGTTACGCCGAAGACGGCGCGCTGCTCACCGAACTGTTCACCCGGGACGGCGGCGGTACGCTGGTGGCCCAGGAACAATTCGAGCTGGTCCGTGAGGCGGCGATTGAAGACGTCGGTGGCTTGCTGGACCTGATCAGCCCGCTGGAAGAGCAGGGCATCCTGGTGCGTCGTTCACGCGAAGTGCTGGAGCGTGAGATCGAGCAATTCAGTGTGGTCGAGCGCGAAGGCATGATCATCGCCTGTGCGGCGCTATATCAGATCGCGGATTCGGACGCAGGTGAGCTGGCGTGCCTGGCGGTGAATCCGGAATACCGCCACGGCGGGCGCGGTGATGAGCTGCTCGAACGCATCGAAACTCGTGCGCGGGCCCAGGGTTTGAAGACCTTGTTCGTGCTTACCACGCGCACTGCCCACTGGTTCCGCGAGCGGGGCTTTGTGCCGAGCAGTGTTGATCGTCTGCCGTCGGCACGGGCGTCGCTGTACAACTACCAGCGTAATTCGAAGATCTTCGAAAAGGCGCTGTAACCCCCGTTCTGTAGGGGCCGGCAAGCCGGCTCCTACAGGGTCAGGGCTTGATGAACTGGTCGGTCACAAAGGCCGAATAGTCCGGCAGCACCGTCTCGACCTTGCCTTGTTCCTTCAAGAACTTCGCCGTCTCTCCAATCGCCTTCGGCGTGCCGCCTTTGAGCAGTGCGTCGGTCTGCTGCGCCTTGGCGTCCGGGAAGGTGGTACCGGCCAACAGCTCTGGAATGTCGGCGGCGTTTGAACCTGTCAGTTTGGCGATTTTCTGTACCGGCGCGGAGTCCACTGTCCAGGCATCTTTATGGGCGGCGTAGTCAGCGAAAGAGTCCAGTGTGACCTTGGCAAACCTGACCACTACGTCAGGATGTTTTTGCGCAAAATCCTTGCGTGCTACCCACACCTCAAACGTCGGTGCGCCCCACTGACCCACCTGGGCCGCGTCTGTCAGGGTCTTGCCGGTCTTGCGGATCTCTCCGAGCGCAGGTGACCAGACAAAAGCGCCGTCGATATCACCCCGTTTCCACGCGGCGGCAATTTCGGCGGGTTGCAGGTTCACCACTTTGACTTTCCGGGTGTCCAGCCCCCAATGCTTCAATGCACCGAGCAGGCTGTAATGAGAGGTGGAGACAAAGGGCGTGGCGATGGTCTTGCCGACCAGGTCTTCGGGTTTGTCGATGCCGCTGCCGTTGCGCACCACCAATGCTTCAGAAGTATTGATCTGCGCCGATACGATAAACGCGACGATCGGTAGATTGCGCGATGCAGCTGCGGCGAGGGGGCTGGAACCGAGGTTGCCGATTTGCACATCACCCGAGGCGATCGCGGTGACGACTTCCGGCCCGCTGTTGAATCGGCGCCAGGCAATTTTCTCGCCAATGGCCTTTTCATAGAGGCCATCGGCCTGTGGGACTTTGCTGGGATCGATACCCGTTTGGTAGCCGACGGTTAAATCGGCGGCTTTGACACCAAAAGAAAGTATTAGTGACACAAAAACTGTAACAAATTGACGGGAGGATGTGCCTTTGGCCATGATGGCGTCGCCTTTTTGATCGTGGGTGACGTATGAAACGGTACGGCCACACTAATCGATCTAAAAAAGCGCTAACAAATACCCTTTGGGAATTAGCTTATGGAGCGGCTCGTCTATGCTGACCTGTTCGCGCCATGGAAAGTCTTATTCCCGAATCGTATGAAAAAGAATGAAACAATTCTTTTTGGGTGTATGAAAAACTCATTACCCTGCAGGGACCAAATTAACTGCGATTAGACGAAGGTAGTAGACACACAAGGTTACGATTGACTTGGTAGTCACTATCTGGCGCTAATCGCGCATCTGTGGATCGAGGGCGTCAGACCCGAGACCAAAGAAATACAAAAATTAGAAATGAGAGGAGCGGTACATGAAGAAGTCAACATTGGCGTTGGCCGTGGCTGTAGCTGCGATTGCCCAACAGGCAAACTCCGCCGGTTTCATCGAAGATAGCAAGGCAACACTGGGGCTGCGTAACTTCTACATCAACACCGATAACCGTGATGGCGCTGCAAAACCGTCCAAGAACGAAGAGTGGGGCCAAGGCTTCGATCTGCGCTTCATTTCGGGCTATACCCAAGGCACCGTTCAGTTCGGCGTTGACGCAATCGGCCTGTACGGCGTGCGTCTCGATTCCGGCCGTGGCACCAGCGGTAACATTGCCGGTACTTCGTCCGGCGGTACCGTGTTCCCGAGCGACGGCAATCGCGCGGTCAACGATTTCGCGAGCCTGGGCGTAACCGGTAAGGTCAAGATCTCCCAAACCGAACTGAAGCTGGGCACCCTGCAGCCTAAGCTGCCAGTGATCGTGACCAACGACGGTCGTCTGCTGCCGCAAACCTTCCAAGGTGGCCAGATCACCACCAACGACATCAAGGACTTGACGCTGGTTGCCGGTCAGGTCGAAAAGGCCAAGGGTCGTAACTCCAGCAACAACGAGAACCTGTCGATTGCCGGTGCCAACGGCGGCTCCAACTACAATGCTGGCAAATTCAGCAACAAGTTCTACTACGCCGGTGGCGATTACAAGATCACCAAAGACCTGACTGCCCAGTACTACTACGGCAACCTGGAAGACTTCTACAAGCAGCACTTCCTGGGTCTGACCCACAACTGGGCTATCGGTCCGGGCGTATTGAAGTCTGATCTGCGTTATTTCAACAGCTCTGACGACGGTAAGAACGGTGACACCGCTGCCTACTTCTCCAGCGGTAACTACAACAATTTCAACGCCGGTAAAGGCAAGGTCGACAACAACCTGTACAGCGGCTTGTTCCTGTACACCGTTGGCGGTCACACCTTCGGTGGTGGTTACCAGGTCAGCAATGGCAGCAGCGACTTCCCTTGGCTGAACCAGGGTGACGGTTCGTCGGCTTACATCACTACTGACATGCAGATCCAGAAGTTCGCCCGTGCCGGCGAGCGTACCTGGCAGGCACGTTACGCCTACGACTTCGCCAAGGTTGGCGTACCGGGCCTGACGGCCGGTGTTGTATACCTCAAAGGCAGCGACATCGACACCATCGCCAACAACGCTGGTCGCGCTGAAACCACCGGCCAGTCCGAGTGGGAACGCGACATCACCGTTGCCTACGTGATTCCAGAAGGCCCGTTGAAAAACCTCGGCTTCGCCTGGAAAAACGCTATGTGGCGTACCGACCTGGCGAACACCCGCTCCCAGGACGAAAACCGCCTGATCGTCAGCTACTCGCTGCCACTGTTCTAGTAGCGTGAAGCTGTAGTAAGACTGTAAACCTTGCCCGGCGCTACGCCGGGCAAGGTGTCTTGCGTTTCAAGTCGGGCCAAACCCCCGCAGGCCCTTCCTGAACCCCTCTTTTTACAGCGTCTCAAGGCCTTCTCGAACCTTGAAGCGGATGTTGCTCCTCGCCCGTTGCGGCGTCCAATGAACAGATTTTTAATATTCCTTTATCGTCTAGATAAATCGATATTTATTCTTTTTAAATAATCGTCAATCCATGCACAGTGGGCTCCATAAGCACTCACCAGGAGCCACACCATGAGCCTAAGACTGGGCGATATCGCCCCCGACTTCGAACAGGATTCCAGCGCCGGCAAGATTCGTTTCCACGAATGGCTGGGCGATAGCTGGGGTGTGTTGTTTTCCCACCCGGCGGACTTCACCCCGGTGTGCACCACCGAGCTGGGCTTCACTGCCAAGCTCAAGGATGAGTTCGCCAAGCGCGGCGTCAAGGCCATCGCCCTGTCCGTAGACCCGGTGGACTCGCACCACAAGTGGATCGAGGACATCAACGAAACCCAGAACACCATCGTCAACTTCCCGATCCTGGCGGATGCCGATCGCAAGGTGTCGGACCTTTATGACCTGATCCACCCGAACGCCAGTGACACCCTCACCGTGCGCTCCCTGTTCGTGATCGATCCGAACAAAAAGATTCGCCTGACCATCACCTACCCGGCCAGCACCGGCCGCAACTTCCACGAAATCCTGCGGGTCATCGACTCGTTGCAGCTGACCGACAACCACAAGGTCGCCACCCCCGCCAACTGGCAGGACGGTGATGAAGTGGTGATCGTGCCTTCGCTCAAGGACGAGGAAGAAATCAAGAAGCGCTTTCCGAAGGGTTACCGGGCGGTGAAGCCGTATCTGCGCCTTACCCCTCAGCCTAATCGTTAAGGCTGACACCGCCATCGCCGGCGAGCCGGTTCCTACAGGTGATCGCATTCCATTTGTAGGCGCTGGCTTGCCGGCGATAGCAATAGTTCCGACGACTCACATAGCAAGGGTTTTCAGGCCGTTTCGACGGCCTTTTTTTTCGCCTGGGATTTGATAACGCTCATATGCATTTAAAGAATAAACACATGAAAAAATAAGATTTAAAGATATATAAATCTGCTGATAAGGTCTGTTCCATCTTGGCGCCATCGTCACACAGCGAACCGCCGACACCTGCTCAAGGAATTCCTGCATGTTGGTCGTAACACTTGGAGGCAGTCCCAGCCAGCGTTCCCGCTCCGGGGTCTTGCTGGATAAAACCCGTCAGTGGTTGCAAGACAAAGGGGTGGAAGTGGTGAGTTACCAGATACGGGACTTCCCGGCTGAAGACTTGCTGCACGCGCGCTTCGACAGTCCCAAGGTCATTGACCTGTTGCAGCAAGTGGCTAACGCCGATGGCCTGGTGATCGCCACGCCGGTGTACAAGGCGTCGTTCTCGGGCGCGCTGAAGACCGTGCTCGACCTGCTGCCCGAACGCGCCCTGGCTCACAAGATTGTGTTGCCGATGGCTACCGGCGGCAGCATCGCCCACATGCTGGCGGTGGATTACGCCTTGAAGCCGGTTTTGTCAGCCCTCAAGGCGCAGGAATTGCTTCACGGCATCTTTGCCGAAGACAGCCAGATCGCCTATGGCGAAGGCAGTGCCCAGGCGCAACTGGTGCCTGTGCTCGAACACCGTTTGCACGAGGCCCTGGAGACGCTTTACGGCGCCATGGCCCGTCGCCCGAAACCGCTTGACCCCCATGTGTTGAATGAACGTTTGTTGAGTGCTCGCTGGAGCATCTGAGCCTCAGCCAGCCATTTAGAAGTACTCACCTTACTCAGCCGCCAACGGCCAAGCAGGTGCAGCCAACCCCCTAATCGCACTATTTGGAGAGAGCGCCATGCGCACTGTCATCTTGCGTCGTGGTCTGGTCGCACTGTTTGCTGCGGCTGTGTCCTTCGGCGCCATGGTTCAAGCCCAGGCTGCCGAAACCTTGCGTATCGGTTACCAGAAATACGGCACCCTGGTGCTGCTCAAGGCCAAGGGCACCCTGGAAAAACGCCTGGCCGCCGAGGGCGTGCAGGTGCAGTGGACCGAGTTTCCCGGCGGCCCGCAATTGCTCGAAGGCCTGAACGTCGGCTCGATCGACTTTGGCGTCACGGGCGAAACCCCACCAGTGTTCGCCCAGGCGGCCGGTGCCGATCTGGTCTACGTGGCCTATGAGCCTCCAGCGCCGACCAGTGAAGCGATCCTGGTGCCGAAAGACTCGACGATCAAATCGGTGGCCGAGCTCAAGGGCAAGAAAATCGTGCTGAACAAAGGCTCCAACGTGCACTACCTGCTGGTGCGTGCGCTGGAAGATGCCGGCCTCAAATACACCGACGTGCAGACCGTCTTCCTGCCGCCCGCCGATGCGCGTGCCGCGTTCGAGCGTGGCAGTGTCGATGCGTGGGTGATCTGGGACCCCTACCAGGCGGCCGCCGAGAAACAGCTGCAAGCGCGCACCCTGCGTGACGGTACCGGCATCGCCGACAACCATCAGTTCTACCTGGCGACCAAGCCCTACGCCGAAAAACACCCTGAAGTGGTCAAGGCGCTGATTGAAGAAGTGCGCGCCGTGGGCGAATGGTCCAAGGCCAACCCGCAGGAAGTCACTGAACAAGTGGCGCCGCTGCTCGGCCTGCCGGCTGACATCACCCTGACCTCGGTGAAACGCCAAGGCTACGGTGCGCATTTCCTGACGCCGGAAGTGGTGGCGGCCCAACAGAAAATCGCCGACAGCTTCTACCAACTCAAATTGATCCCCAAACCCTTGAACATCAAGGACGTGATCTGGACGCCACCTGCCGCTGTGGCCAAAGCGCCGTAATCCGACTTCTTCAGGAGACAACTCCATGAGCCTCAATATTTTCTGGTTCCTGCCTACCCACGGCGACGGCCATTACCTTGGCACCGCCGAAGGCGCTCGCGCCGTTGATCACGGTTATCTGCAGCAAGTGGCCCAGGCGGCGGACCGCCTCGGGTTCGGTGGGGTGCTGATCCCTACCGGTCGCTCCTGCGAAGATTCGTGGCTGGTGGCGGCTTCGCTGATTCCGGTGACCCAGCGTTTGAAATTCCTTGTCGCACTGCGCCCCGGGATCATTTCCCCGACGGTGGCCGCGCGCCAGGCCGCGACCCTGGATCGCCTGTCCGGTGGCCGTGCACTGTTCAACCTGGTGACGGGCGGTGATCCGGAAGAGTTGGCCGGCGACGGTTTGTTCTTGAGCCATGAAGAGCGCTACCAGGCCTCGGTGGAGTTCACGCGGATCTGGCGGCGTGTGCTGGAAGGCGAAACCGTCGATTACGACGGCGAGCACATCAGTGTCAAAGGCGCGAAATTGCTCTACCCGCCGATCCAGCAGCCGCGTCCGCCACTGTACTTCGGCGGTTCCTCCGAAGCGGCCCAGGACCTGGCAGCCGAACAAGTGGAAATGGTGCTGACCTGGGGCGAGCCGCCGACGGCTGTCGCGGAAAAAATCGCGCAGGTGCGGGCCAAGGCCGCGAAGCTGGGGCGCACCGTGCGCTTCGGTATTCGCCTGCATGTGATCGTGCGTGAAACCAACGAAGAGGCGTGGAAAGCCGCCGACAAACTGATCTCCCACCTGGACGACGACACCATCGCCCGTGCCCAGGCCTCCCTGGCGCGCTTCGATTCCGTCGGCCAGCAACGCATGGCTGCCTTGCATGGCGGCAACCGTGACAACCTGGAAGTCAGCCCCAACCTGTGGGCTGGCGTCGGCCTGGTACGCGGCGGCGCAGGCACCGCGCTGGTGGGCGATGGCCCAACCGTGGCAGAACGCGTGAAGGAATACGCCGCACTGGGCATCGACACCTTTATCTTCTCCGGTTACCCACACCTGGAAGAGTCGTATCGCGTCGCGGAACTGCTGTTTCCCCACCTGGATATCGAACGTCCCGAGCTGCCGAAAAGCGCCGGTTACGTCAGCCCGTTTGGCGAGATGGTCGCCAACGACATCCTTCCCAAAGCTGCGTCACAGAGTTGAGGCGCTGCCATGAACTTTGAAAAATTGAGCCATCGCGTGGCACCGTGGGTGCTACCGATTCTTTTGCTGGCGGTGTGGCAGTTGTCGGTGTCGGCGGGCTGGTTGTCGACGCGCATTCTGCCGGCGCCGAGCGCGGTGATTGAGGCCGGGATCAACTTGGTCCGCAGCGGCGAAATCTGGACGCACCTGGCCATCAGTGGCTGGCGTGCCGGCCTGGGCTTCGTGATCGGCGGCAGTATCGGCCTGGCCCTGGGCTTTATCACTGGCCTGTCGACGTGGGGCGAACGGCTGCTGGACAGCTCGGTGCAGATGATCCGCAACGTGCCGCACCTGGCGCTGATCCCGCTGGTGATCCTGTGGTTCGGCATCGACGAAACCGCGAAGATTTTCCTGGTCGCCCTCGGCACGCTGTTCCCGATCTACCTGAACACCTACCACGGCATCCGCAACGTCGATCCGGCGCTGGTGGAAATGTCGCGCAGCTATGGTTTGTCCGGCTTCAGCCTGTTCCGTCAAGTGATCCTGCCGGGCGCGTTGCCTTCGATCCTGGTGGGCGTGCGTTTCGCACTGGGCTTTATGTGGCTGACGTTGATCGTGGCGGAAACCATCTCGGCCAGCTCCGGCATCGGCTACCTGGCGATGAACGCCCGCGAATTCCTGCAAACCGACGTGGTGGTCCTGGCCATTGTCATGTACGCCATCCTCGGCAAGCTCGCCGACCTGGCCGCCCGCGGCCTGGAGCGTGTGTGGCTGCGTTGGCACCCGGCTTACCAAGTAAATAAAGGAGGTGCGGCATGACCGCTCAACAACCTCCACGCCTGTTGAAGGGTATCCCGCTGGCGGTGCGCAAATTGCGCAAGGCCTTTGGTGCGCGGGAAGTGCTCAAGGACATCGACCTGCACATTCCGGCCGGCCAGTTCGTGGCCGTGGTCGGCCGCAGCGGCTGCGGTAAAAGTACTTTGCTGCGCTTGCTTGCCGGCCTGGACAAAGCCAGCGGCGGCGAGCTGCTGGCCGGCTCCGCGCCGTTGAGCGAGGCGATTGAGGACACGCGGTTGATGTTCCAGGAAGCGCGCCTGCTGCCGTGGAAAAAGATCATCGACAACGTTGGCCTGGGCCTCAAGGGCAACTGGCGTCCCAAGGCGCTGGAAGCCCTGGAAGCGGTGGGCTTGGCCGAACGTGCCAATGAATGGCCAGCGGCCTTGTCCGGTGGCCAGAAGCAACGCGTGGCCCTGGCCCGTGCGCTGATCCACCAACCGCGCCTGTTGCTGCTGGATGAGCCGCTGGGCGCGCTGGATGCCCTGACCCGTATCGAGATGCAGCAGCTGATCGAGAACCTCTGGCAAAAGCACGGTTTCACCGTGTTGCTGGTGACCCACGATGTCAGCGAAGCCGTGGCGATTGCCGACCGGGTGATCCTGATCGAAGACGGCGAAATCGGTCTCGACCTGATCGTGGACCTGCCGCGCCCACGGGTGCGGGGCTCACATCGCCTGGCCGCGCTGGAAGCCGAAGTATTGAACCGTGTGTTGTCGTTGCCCGGCACGCCGCCGGAACCCGAACCTGTTTCACCGCTGCCTACGCAACTGCGTTGGGCGCAATAAAGCAGCGGCAAGCTTTCAGCTTCAAGCTGCAAGGGAAAGCAAAGTGCTTTGACTTGCAGCTAGTAGCTAACAACTTGCAGCTATTTCGACCCCAGGAGAAATCGCATGACTATTAAAGCCATCAACGTACGTAACCAATTCAAAGGCACCATCAAGGAAATCGTCGAAGGCGACGTGCTGTCGGAAATCGACGTACAGACCGCGTCCGGCATCGTCACTTCGGTGATCACCACGCGCTCGGTCAAAGAGTTGGAGCTGGTGATCGGCAGCGAAGTGATTGCCTTCGTGAAATCCACCGAGGTGTCGATCGCCAAGTTGTGATTGGCGCCCTCGAAATCGCTATCGCAGGCAAGCCAGCTCCCACATTTAACGGCATTCCAATCTAGGAATGCGGTCAATGCGGGAGCGGGTTTGCTGGCGAAAAGGCCGGCCCCGCCAATACAAGGCTTATCGTTTGGGCAGGTAGGGCGGCAGGTAAAGGCCCACATAGGCATCGAACACCCGCATGCCTTCCTCGGCCATGCGCGCAGTGATCTGCCCATGCTGATGCACCGAACGTGCGTACACGCGGTCGCTCAGCTCCAGCGCCAGGGCAAACACATCCACGTCCGTGGGCAGTGTCGGCACCTCGAAGTGGCGATTGAATACTTCGAGCATCAAATCCCCCAACTCCAGATCATGCTGGCGGTCCGCCTGGGTCACTTCGGTCAACCCGTGCTGGGCGAGGATCAGCTGACGTGCTGCTGCGTCGTTGCTGTAGATGGTGAGCATGCGTTGCTCGACGATGCAGGACAGGTCACGCCAGTGCTGGAGTGACTCATGCTCGATGGGCGCCTGGATGGCCGCCCGGAAGGCTGCGTGCACGTCTGCCGTGAGCGCCTCGAGCAGCGCCGGCACACTCGCAAAAAAGTGATACACCGATGACGGTGGAATCTGCGCACGCTCGGCCACGCTGTAGATCGACAGACTCGCCACGCCTTCGGCGGCCAGCAGGGTGCGGGCGGCATCGAGAATCGCGTCGATCCGTGCCTGGCTGCGGGCGCGGGGTTTGCGAGGGGTGGCGGGGCGGGTGGTCATGGATGTCTCCTACAAGGCAGAGCGCATTGTACGCAGAGCTTAAGGATGATCCATACCTGTGAGGCGACTGTGTAGGTGTGGCAAGTGAGCCTGTTGTGGCATGCAGTCAAGCAAGCAGACACCAACCAAAAAGTCAGACAGGCAAACCAAGCAGGCAAGCAGACAGACAACCAAGCAGACAGGCACACCCAGTGTGGCGAGCAGGCTTGCCCTGCGTTGGGCTGCGAAGCAGCCCCCTTCAAGCAGAACCCGATGCACCAGGTACACCAAGTCGCCCATTCCAGGACCGCTTCGCAGCCCAACGCAGGACAAGCCTGCTCACCACAACCGTCAGACGGTATGCAGGTACCAGTTGTACTCAAGGTCGGAGATGGAGTGTTCGAACTCTTCCAGCTCACTTTCCTTACAGGCGACGAAGATATCGATGTATTTAGGATCGATGTACTTGGCCATCACCTCGCTATCGTCCAACTCACGCAGTGCATCACGCAGGTTGTTCGGCAGGCTTTGTTCGTTCTGCTCGTAGCTGTTGCCTTCCACCGGTGCGCCAGGTTCGATCTTGTTGGTCAGACCGTGGTGCACGCCTGCCAGGACCGAAGCCATCAGCAGGTAAGGGTTGGCATCGGCGCCGGCCACGCGGTGCTCGATACGTACGGCGTCGGACGAGCCGGTCGGTACGCGAATCGCCACGGTGCGGTTATCCAGGCCCCAGCACGGCGAGTTCGGCACGTAGAACTGTGCGCCGAAACGACGGTAGGAGTTGACGTTGGGGCACAGGAACGCCATTTGGGCGGGCAGGGTCTCGAGCACACCGCCGATCGCGTGACGCAATGCGGCGTTCTGCTCGGGATCCTCGCTGGCAAAGATATTCTTGCCGTCCTTGTCCAGGATCGAAATGTGTACGTGCAAACCGTTGCCTGCCTGGCCTGGGTAAGGCTTGGCCATGAAGGTGGTGTCCATCTCATGGTCGTAGGCGATGTTCTTGATCAGGCGCTTGAGCAGTACCGCGTAGTCGCAGGCCTTGATCGGGTCGGCCACGTGGTGCAGGTTCACTTCGAACTGTGCCGGGGCACTTTCCTTGACGATGGCGTCGGCCGGGATGCCTTGCTCTTTTGCACCTTCCAGAATGTCCTGGAGGCAGTCGACGTATTCGTCGAGGTCGTCGATCAGGTAGACCTGTGTCGAGTGCGGGCGTTTGCCGGAGATCGGCGAGCGGGGCGGTTGTGGGCGGCCGTTCACGTTCTCCTGGTCGATCAGGTAGAACTCGAGTTCGAAGGCAGCGCAGATGGTCAGACCGAGGTCGTCAAATTTGCTTACAACTTGGCGGAGCACTTCGCGCGGATCGGCGAAGAAAGGTTCACCTTCAAGTTCGTGCATGGTCATCAGCAATTGCGCGGTAGGACGCTTTTGCCAGGGTTCATTGCACAGGGTGTCGGGGATCGGATAACAGATTCGGTCAGCATCACCGATGTCCAGGCCCAGGCCGGTGCTTTCCACCGTAGAGCCGTTGATATCCAGGGCAAATAAAGAGGCAGGCAGGTTAATGCCCTTCTCGTAAACCTTGTGGAGGCTGGTGCGTTCGATGCGCTTGCCGCGCACCACACCATTCATATCCGCAATTAGAAGGTCTACGTACAGAACCTCAGGATGATCCTTAAGGAACGCGTTCGCTTCGTTAAGCTGAACGGCACGCGGGGGTACCGACATGATGCAACACCTTTGTTGTTAAAAATATCAATCATTGATCTTTTCTGGTTTCAGTCAACCCGAACGGCATGCCGAAGTCAAGCGAGGCCTTTTTTGCCCTAAAAAAGCGCCACGGAGGCTTTTTTGGGGCTTTTTGGGGCGGTTTTTTGGGTTTGAAGGGCTTGGGACTCGCAGGCTTGAGCGGGCCGTGTTGTATTTTTTACGGGGGTGTTGTGTAAAAAAATGAACAAGGCTAAGCTCGATTCAAACCCATAACAGCAATAATACCGGGGTGCTTCATGTGTTTCCTGCCGCCACTTGGCGTCTCGGCCTGCTCCACGCAGGCGTTGTCATCCGTTCATTCATCCTGTGTGAACGCCCGCGCCCCGGCCAATATTCTTGACGCCTGGGCGGACCTCTTCTTTGCCCCTTTGCTGCCCTCGAATTTGCCTGTGAACGGTGCCTGCGCCAGGTGCTGCTCATGATTCTGCACGACTTTGGCTTGAGGAATGCAACGCTGCAGCAAATGGCAGGTAAGCTCCTACCCTGAACGAAGAGACGACGCGGATGCTGCGTCAACCAACGCCTGACCTTTTAATGGATGTCAGGAAACCCAGCCCAGAGGCATTTATGAGTAACAACCTCGACCAGCTCACCGATTGGTTGAAAGACCACAAGATCACAGAAGTCGAATGCATGATTGGCGACCTGACGGGGATCACCCGGGGCAAGATCTCGCCGACCAACAAGTTCATCGCCGAAAAAGGCATGCGCCTGCCCGAGAGCGTTCTGTTGCAGACCGTGACCGGCGACTATGTCGAAGACGACATCTATTACGAATTGCTCGACCCGGCCGACATCGACATGATCTGCCGCCCCGACCAGAACGCGGTGTTCCTGGTGCCCTGGGCCATCGAGCCCACCGCCCAGGTGATCCACGATACCTACGACAAGCAAGGCAACCCGATCGAGCTGTCGCCGCGCAACGTGCTCAAGAAAGTCCTCAAGCTCTACGCCGACCGCGGCTGGCAGCCCATCGTGGCGCCGGAGATGGAGTTCTACCTGACCAAGCGCTGCGAAGACCCGGACTTCCCGCTGCAACCGCCGATCGGCCGTTCCGGTCGCCCAGAGACCGGTCGTCAATCCTTCTCTATAGAAGCGGCGAACGAATTCGACCCCTTGTTCGAAGACGTCTACGACTGGTGCGAGCTGCAGGAGCTGGACCTCGACACGCTGATCCACGAGGACGGCACCGCGCAGATGGAAATCAACTTCCGTCACGGCGATGCGCTGTCCCTGGCCGACCAGATCCTGGTGTTCAAGCGCACCATGCGCGAAGCCGCGCTCAAGCACGACGTGGCCGCCACCTTCATGGCCAAGCCGATGACCGGCGAGCCCGGCAGCGCGATGCACCTGCACCAGAGCATCATCGACATCGCCACCGGCAAGAACGTCTTCTCCAATGAAGACGGGACCATGAGCCAGCTGTTTCTCAACCACATTGGCGGCCTGCAGAAATTCATCCCTGAATTGCTGCCGCTGTTCGCTCCCAACGTGAACTCGTTCCGTCGCTTCCTGCCGGACACCTCGGCGCCGGTGAACGTGGAGTGGGGCGAAGAAAACCGCACCGTCGGCCTGCGTGTGCCGGATGCCGGCCCGCAAAACCGCCGCGTGGAAAACCGCCTGCCGGGCGCCGATGCAAACCCGTACCTGGCGATTGCCGCCAGCCTGCTGTGCGGCTACATCGGCATGGTCGAAGGCCATAACCCGAGTGCGCCGGTGGTGGGCCGTGGTTACGAGCGCCGCAACCTGCGCCTGCCGTTGACCATCGAAGACGCCCTGGAACGCATGGAAAACAGCAAGACCATCGAGAAATACCTGGGTCAAAAATTCATCACAGGCTACGTCGCGGTCAAGCGGGCCGAGCATGAAAACTTCAAGCGCGTGATCAGTTCGTGGGAGCGGGAATTCCTGCTCTTCGCCGTCTGATGCGCCGGGCGCGCCGTGGGAACGGCGCGCCCTCACCTGAAATGTCTAGGAGATTGGTATGTCCAGCAACAACCCGCAAACCCGTGAATGGCAAGCCTTGAGCAGCGATCATCACCTGGCGCCGTTCAGCGACTTCAAGCAATTGAAAGAGAAAGGCCCACGGATCATCACCAAAGCCCACGGCGTTTACCTGTGGGACAGCGAAGGCAACAAGATCCTCGACGGCATGGCCGGCCTGTGGTGCGTGGCGATCGGTTACGGTCGCGATGAACTGGCTGATGCCGCCGCCAAGCAGATGAAAGAACTGCCGTACTACAACCTCTTCTTCCAGACCGCTCACCCGCCGGTGCTGGAGCTGGCCAAGGCCATTTCCGACATCGCCCCCGCCGGCATGAACCACGTGTTCTTCACCGGTTCCGGCTCCGAAGGCAACGACACCATGTTGCGCATGGTTCGCCACTACTGGGCGATCAAGGGCCAGCCGAACAAGAAAACCATCATCTCGCGCAAGAATGGCTATCACGGCTCCACCGTGGCCGGTGCCAGCCTGGGCGGCATGACCTATATGCATGAGCAGGGCGACCTGCCGATCCCGGGCATCACCCACATCGCCCAGCCGTACTGGTTCGGTGAAGGCGGCGACATGAGCCCGGAAGAGTTCGGCGTGTGGGCGGCCAACCAGCTGGAAGAGAAGATTCTGGAGCTGGGCGTGGACAACGTGGGTGCGTTTATTGCCGAGCCGATCCAGGGCGCCGGTGGCGTGATCGTGCCGCCAGCCACCTACTGGCCGCGCATCAAGGAAATCCTCGCCAAGTACGACATCCTGTTTATCGCTGATGAAGTGATCTGCGGTTTCGGCCGTACTGGTGAGTGGTTCGGCAGCGATTTCTATGACCTCAAGCCGCACATGATGACCATCGCCAAGGGCCTGACCTCGGGCTATATCCCGATGGGTGGCCTGATCGTGCGCGACGAAGTGGTCGCGGTGCTGAACGAAGGCGGCGATTTCAACCACGGCTTCACCTATTCCGGTCACCCGGTGGCGGCAGCAGTCGCCCTGGAAAACATTCGCATCATGCGCGATGAACAAATTGTTAAGCGTGTGCATGACGAAACGGCACCCTATTTGCAAAAGCGTTTGAGGGAGCTGGCTGATCACCCGTTGGTGGGTGAAGTTCGCGGTGTCGGCATGCTCGGTGCAATCGAGCTGGTGCAGGACAAGGCGACGCGCAAGCGATACGAAGGCCGTGGTGTGGGCATGATCTGCCGCACGTTCTGCTTCGAGAATGGCCTGATCATGCGCGCCGTGGGCGACACCATGATCATTTCGCCGCCGCTGGTGATCAGCAAGGCTGAAATCGACGAGCTGGTGACCAAGGCGCGGCAGTGCCTGGACCTGACTTTGGCGGCATTGCAGGGCTAAGTGCTAGGCTCAGTGCGCAGCGGCTTCGGGCGCTGCGTCTGGGTTGTTATAAAAACGGGGCTTTGGTTGAAAGCCGGCCCCGGAACTTGCCAGACTGTCGCCCTGTTTTGTTGCCCTTTCGAAGGGCTGCCAGACACAAGAGCTGTGGCCCAAAAAAGAAAAAATTGGAGCATCACCAAATGAAGGCATTAGGTTTGAAGAACGCTGGCAAGACTCTCCTCGCCTTGTCCCTGATGGGCGCAATGGCGGGCGCGGCCCAGGCAGACGATAAAGTGCTGCACGTCTACAACTGGTCCGACTACATTGCACCGGACACCATCGCCAACTTTGAAAAAGAGTCGGGCATTAAAGTGGTGTACGACGTTTTTGACAGCAACGAGACCCTGGAAGCCAAGTTGCTGGCAGGCAAGTCCGGCTACGACATCGTCGTACCGTCGAACAACTTCCTCGCCAAGCAGATCAAGGCCGGCGTCTACCAGGAGCTGGACAAGTCCAAGCTGTCCAACTACGGCAACCTGAACAAGTCCCTGCTCAAAGCCGTGTCGGTCAGCGACCCGGATAACAAGCATGCCTTCCCGTACATGTGGGGCTCGATCGGCATCGGCTACAACCCGGAGAAGGTCAAGGCCGCGCTGGGCGTCGACAAGATCGATTCCTGGGACGTGCTGATGAAGCCGGAAAACATCGCCAAGCTGAAAAGCTGCGGCGTGAGCTTCCTCGACTCGCCAACCGAAATGCTGCCGGTGGCGCTGCACTACCTGGGCCTGCCGACCGACACCCAGAAGAAAGAAGACCTGAAGAAAGCCGAAGAGCTGTTCCTCAAGCTGCGTCCTTCGATCGGCTACTTCCACTCGTCCAAGTACATTTCGGACCTGGCCAACGGCAACATCTGCGTCGCCGTGGGTTACTCGGGTGACATCCAGCAGGCCAAGTCCCGCGCGGCTGAAGCCGGTGGCAAGGTCAAGGTTGCCTACGACATTCCTAAAGAAGGCGCCGGCAGTTTCTATGACATGGTCGCCATCCCTAAAGATGCCGAGAACGTCGACGCCGCCTACAAGTTCATGAACTACCTGCTCGAGCCGAAAGTAATGGCGGCGATCACCGACAGCGTACGTTTCCCGAACGGTAACGAGAAAGCCACCGCACTGGTCGACAAAGACATCACCAGCGACCCGGGCATCTACCCGCCAGCGGATGTGCAGGCCAAGCTCTACGCCATTGCAGACTTGCCGGCAGCTACACAGCGTGAAATGACACGCAGCTGGACCAAGATCAAGTCGGGCAAGTAAGCCTTAAAACCTGTGGGAGGGGGCTTGCCCCCGATGGCGTTGTATCAGAAACACCTGTGCAAGCTGACACACCGCCATTGGGGGCAAGTCCCCCTCACACACATTAAATGACAGAAAGTTTTGCCGGATCGGTTTATCGAGGGTAAGTTGCGCGCCGGTTTTGTTGCCGGGCAACAACTTTGGGCCCAACTATTTAAGAGGACCTCCACTTGCCATTTTCTTTATTTCGCAAAGCCTTGCTGGTAGGTGCAGGTATCACGCTGGCTGTCAGCGTGCAGGCCGCACCGACTGTGCATGTTTATAACTGGTCGGACTACATCGGCCCGGACACCCTGGCCAACTTCGAGAAGGCCACCGGTATCAAGCCGGTGTATGACGTGTTTGATTCCAACGAAACCCTGGAAGGCAAGTTGCTCGCCGGGCGTACCGGCTACGACGTGGTAGTGCCGTCCAACCACTTCCTGGGCAAGCAGATCAAGGCCGGGGCGTTCCAGAAGCTCGACAAGTCATTGCTGACGAACTACGCCAACCTCGACCCGGTGTTGCTCAAGCGCCTGGAAAAGAACGACCCGGGTAACCAGTACTCCGTACCGTACCTGTGGGGCACCAACGGCATTGGTTACAACGTCGATAAAGTGAAGGAAGTGCTGGGCGTCGACCATATCGATTCCTGGGCCGTGCTGTTCGAACCGGAAAACATGAAGAAGCTGGCGACCTGCGGTGTGTCGTTCATGGACTCGGCGGATGAAATGCTGCCGGCGGTGCTCAACTACATGGGCCTGAACCCCAACAGCACCAACCCCGAGGACTACAAGAAGGCCGAAGAGAAGCTGCTGAAAGTGCGGCCCTACGTGACCTACTTCCATTCTTCCAAATACATCTCGGACCTGGCCAACGGCAACATCTGCGTGGCAGCCGGTTTCTCCGGTGATGTGTTCCAGGCCAAGGCGCGTGCGGCCGAGGCGGGCAAAGGCGTGAACATCGCCTACGCGATTCCGAAAGAAGGCGGCAACCTGTGGTTTGACGTGCTGGCGATCCCCAAGGATGCGACCAACGTCAAAGAGGCCCACGCCTTTATCAACTATTTGCTGCAACCTGAGGTGATCGCCCAGGTCAGTGATTACGTCGGTTACGCCAACCCTAACCCGGGGTCGGACAAACTGATGAAGCAATCGATACGCACCGACGAAGCGGTTTACCCACCGCAGGCGGTTCTCGACCGGACATTCGTCAACTTCGAGCTACCCCCGAAAGTGCAACGTTTAATGACCCGTAGCTGGACCAAGGTCAAGACGGGCAAGTAAGGCTTAAAGCTCAAACTATCCAAGGTTCGCCCGCCACGGGTGAACCGCACTCTTTTTTTCTGGGAGTTTCGTAAATGGCAGTTGCCTCCGGCGCCTATAAGAAAGCCCTCGAGGGCGACCAGACACCGAAAAAGGTGCTGGTCAAAATCGACCGGGTCACGAAGAAGTTCGACGAGACGATTGCCGTGGACGATGTGTCCCTGGAAATCAAGAAGGGCGAGATCTTCGCCCTGCTCGGCGGTTCGGGTTCGGGCAAGTCCACCTTGCTGCGCATGCTCGCGGGTTTCGAACGCCCGACCGAGGGGCGCATCTACCTCGACGGCGAAGACATCACTGACATGCCCCCCTACGAGCGGCCGATCAACATGATGTTCCAGTCCTACGCCCTGTTCCCGCACATGACCGTCGCGCAGAACATCGCCTTCGGCCTGCAGCAGGACAAGATCCCCAAGGCCGAGGTCGACGCCCGCGTGGCCGAAATGCTCAAGCTGGTCCAGATGAGCCAGTACGCCAAGCGCAAGCCGCACCAGCTCTCCGGTGGCCAGCGCCAGCGGGTGGCGTTGGCGCGTTCGCTGGCCAAGCGTCCGAAACTGCTGCTGCTCGATGAGCCGATGGGTGCACTCGACAAGAAGCTGCGCTCGCAGATGCAGCTGGAGCTGGTCGAGATCATCGAGCGCGTCGGCGTGACCTGCGTGATGGTGACCCACGACCAGGAAGAGGCCATGACCATGGCCGAGCGCATCGCGATCATGCACCTGGGCTGGATCGCCCAGATCGGCAGCCCGATCGACATCTACGAGACCCCTACCAGCCGCCTGGTGTGCGAGTTCATCGGCAACGTGAACATCTTCGATACCGTGGTGGTGGATGACGCAGAAGGCCACGCGGTGCTCAAGTGCGCCGACCTGGACCGCGATATCTACGTGGGCTACGGCATCGCCACGTCGGTGGAAGACAAGTCGGTGACCTACGCCATTCGCCCGGAAAAACTGCTGGTCACCACCGAAATGCCGACCTGCGAGCACAACTGGTCCAGCGGCAAGGTGCACGACATCGCCTACCTCGGCGGGCACTCGGTGTTCTACGTGGAACTGCCAAGCGGCAAGCTGGTGCAGTCCTTCGTGGCAAACGCCGAGCGCCGTGGCCAACGACCGACCTGGGGTGACCAGGTCTACGTTTGGTGGGAAGACGACAGCGGCGTGGTACTTCGCTCATGAATATGAAGAAGCTCAAGCGCCGCCTGCAACGAATAACCCCCAGTGGCCGTCATGCGGTCATTGGCATTCCCTTCCTGTGGCTGTTCCTGTTCTTCATGCTGCCGTTCTTCATCGTCCTGAAGATCAGCTTTGCCGAAGCCGACGTGGCGATCCCGCCTTACACCGAGATCTACACCTTCGTTGAGCAGAAACTGCAGTTGGTGCTCAACCTGGCCAACTACGCGATGCTCGGCGACGACGAGTTGTACATCGCCGCGTACCTGGGCTCGCTGAAAATGGCGTTCTTCAGCACGCTGCTGTGCCTGCTGATCGGCTACCCGATGGCCTACGCGATTGCCAGCGCGCGCAAAGAGATGCAGACCGTACTGGTGCTGCTGATCATGATGCCGACCTGGACTGCGATCCTGATCCGCGTGTATGCGTGGATGGGCATCCTCAGCAACAACGGGCTGCTCAATGGCTTCCTGATGTCCATCGGGCTGATCAACGAGCCGCTGCAGATCCTCAACACCAACATCGCGGTGTACATCGGCGTGGTCTATTCGTACCTGCCGTTCATGATCCTGCCGCTGTACGCCAACCTGGTGAAACACGACCAGAGCCTGCTGGAAGCCGCTTCGGACCTGGGTTCGAGCACCTTCAACAGTTTCTGGAAGATCACTGTGCCGCTGTCCAAGAACGGCATCATCGCCGGCTGCATGCTGGTGTTTATCCCGGTGGTGGGCGAGTTCGTGATTCCGGAACTGCTGGGCGGCCCGGAAACCCTGATGATCGGTAAAGTGTTGTGGCAAGAATTCTTCAACAACCGTGACTGGCCGGTGGCGTCTGCCCTGGCGGTGGTGATGCTGGCGATCCTGATCGTGCCGATCATCCTGTTCAACCGCAGCCAAGCCAAAGAGATGGAGGGCAAAATATGAAGCGCTTCAGTTTCTCAAGCTTCATGCTGGTGGCGGGGTTGTTGTTCATCTACCTGCCGATGCTGATCCTGGTGATCTACTCGTTCAACGAATCCAAACTGGTGACGGTGTGGGGCGGTTGGTCGATCAAGTGGTACGTGGGCCTGCTGGACAACACCCAGTTGATGGGCTCGGTAATGCGCTCGCTGGAAATCGCCTGCTACACGGCGGTGGCGGCAGTGGCGTTGGGTACGTTGGCGGCATTCGTGCTGACACGCATCAGCCACTTCAAGGGCCGCACGCTGTTCGGCGGCCTGGTGACGGCGCCGCTGGTGATGCCGGAAGTGATCACCGGTCTGTCGCTGTTGCTGTTGTTCGTGGCCATGGCGCAGATGATCGGTTGGCCTCAGGAGCGTGGCATCGTCACGATCTGGATCGCCCACACCACCTTCTGTGCGGCGTACGTGGCGGTGGTGGTGTCGGCGCGTCTGCGGGAGCTGGACCTGTCGATCGAAGAAGCGGCGATGGACCTCGGCGCGCGGCCGTGGAAGGTGTTCTTCCTGATCACCATCCCGATGATCGCGCCGTCATTGGCGGCGGGTGGGATGATGTCCTTCGCGCTGTCGCTGGATGACCTGGTACTGGCCAGCTTCGTGTCGGGCCCGGGATCGACCACGTTGCCGATGGAAGTGTTCTCGGCGGTACGCCTGGGGGTCAAACCCGAGATCAACGCCGTGGCCAGCCTGATTCTGCTGGCGGTGTCGCTGGTGACCTTCCTGGTGTGGTTCTTCAGCCGCCGTGCCGAAGAGCTGCGCAAGAAGGCGATCCAGCAGGCGATTGAAGAGGCGGCGGCCGATGGCTGGCAGCAGCCTGACAAGCGCCGGGCGCCGGCTCCGGTCTAAAACCCGGCGCGGTCGAAATGTGCGAGCTTTGTGGTGAGGGGGCTTGTCCCCCGTTGGGCTGCGCAGCTGCCCCAAAACCGGAAACCGCATTGCGTCTGAAAGAATGCGGTGGCCGAAGGGGGCCGCTGCGCGGCCCAACGGGGGACGAGCCCCCTCGCCACAGGGTTCGGGGTGTTATGCCACCCAGGGCGATTTGCGAATCACCTCGACAAAATTCATCGGCTTGAACTCCGGCTCCTGATCCACCAGCACATCGGTCTTCACGTTGCCAAACGTGGTCTGCGGACGATGGCGCAAGCCGTCGGCAAACGCGCAGATGATGCACTCCTTGAACCCTTCACCCCGTGGATGCGCATGCACCACCGCTTCGCGCTGCACAGTGCTGAATGCGGCGTAGTCCATGCCCAGCACGTCCATTTCCACGCCGGCGGTGACCAGCGCCACGGTCGGGCGCAGGTGTTGCGGCACGCCCGGCGTAGTGTGCAGGGCGATCGACAGCCACACTTGTTCGATATCGTCATCGCTCAGGCCGTAGGGCTTGAGGAACGCGGCGGCGGCATTGGCGCCATCGACTTCGAAACGCTCGTCGTCACTGCGATGGCCCTCGACCAGGCCCAGGTCGTGGAACATCGCGCCGACGTACAACAGCTCCGGGTTGTAGGCCAGCTGTTTGCGTTCACCGCTCAATGCGCCGAAGAGGAATACCCGGCGGGAGTGGTGGTAGAGCAGGTCGGATTCGATGTCGCGGATGTATTCGGTAGTGGCCTTGGCCAAGGCGCTGTCCGGGATCTTGATGCCGGCGATGGTGGTGCTCATGGTCGTTCTCCTCAGGCAAGCGCCGGGGTTGGCGCCGAGGTGCCCAGTGTGGTCGCGCACCCGCGAACGGGCCATCGCGGCGAGGATGCGATCCCGGCCAATGTGCTGCCACATCGTGCCAAGACAAAATCGGCTAGGGTGTAGCTGGCGATTGATCCATCGAAGCCTGCGAAAATCAAAATGTGGGAGCGGGCTTGCTCGCGAATGCGGTGATTCAGTCAACACCTGTATCAACTGACATACCGTATTCACGAGCAAGCCCGCTCCCACAGGGGATTTGTGTTCATTCAGTTAATCAAGGCTTACCACCCATGGGCAAAACCGTCGCCATCCTGATCTTCCCCGGCGTCCAGTCTCTGGACGTGACCGGCCCCATGGATGTGTTCTGCGAGGCCAACCGTTTTCTGGCGCCGCCGGATCACTACCAACTGGAAGTCATCGGTTTTGGCCACGGCATGATGGCCGCCTCCAACGGCCTCTCTTTGCAGGCCCACCGGCATTACAGCGAGGCGCTGCAGGCCTATGACCTGCTGCTGGTAGCCGGTGGCCCGCAATTGCCGTTCGAGGATTTCGGCCCGGCGTTCGATGATTGGCTGCGCGCCGCCGCTGGCCGGGCGCAACGCTACGGTTCGATCTGCAATGGTGCGTTCATGCTGGCCCGCGCCGGATTGCTGGAGGGCAAGACCGTCACCACCCACTGGAATGATGCCGCCGACCTGGCGCGGTTGTGCCCCTCGGCCCAGGTCGAGGCCGATCGGCTGTATGTGCAGGATGGCAACCTCTACACCTCGGCCGGGGTCACGGCGGGTATCGATTTGTCGTTGTACCTGCTGGCCCAGGACCACGGCCCGGAGGTGGCCTTGAGTGTGGCCAAGCGCCTGGTGGTGTTCACCCAGCGTTCTGGCGGGCAGTCGCAGTTCAGCCCGTTCCTGACGCCTCACGCTGAAAGTACCTCGGCGGTGGCGCTGGTGCAGCTGTACGTGCTGGCCAACCTGACCGGAGACCTGGGCATCGCCGACCTGGCCAAGGCTGCCAACATGAGCGCGCGCAATTTCTCACGGGTGTTCGCCCGTGAAGCGCGGATCACTCCGGCGGAGTTTGTCGAGCGGGCGCGGGTGGATGCGGCGCGGGTGATGCTTGAAAGCAGCCCGGCGCCGTTGAAGACGGTCGCCTACCAATGCGGGTTTCGCGACGCGCAGCACATGCGCAGTGTGTTCAACCGCCGGCTGGGCGTGACGCCGCAACAGTTCCGGCTCAACTTTGCGGCGCCGGTTTGAGGGGGTTGAGCGTGGGTCGACCTGTGGGAGCTGGCTTGCCTGCGATACAGGCACCTCGGTCCCTCGCTGAAACCGAGGTGATGCAATCGCAGGCAAGCCAGCTCCCACAGTGATCGCGGTTATCTGGCTGGGAGCAGCTTCAACGTGCCGCGCGTATTCGCGGTGACTTCCTCGTCACTGAAATGCGCCTGCTCGTAGCCCCCTTCGATGTAGGTTTCTGCCTGGTCGCCGTAGTGCTTGTCGAACGGCACGCCGCTTTGCCCGACCGGGTTGATGGTGAGGGCGTGGGCCACGTCGGCGAAGTCGATCAGGCGACGGGTCGACGGGCCGTACGTGACTGGCCACGGCGCCGGGCCGATGTTCGCCGACTGGTTGTTCGGCACTTCGTGGGTGCCGGGTGCCGGGAAGGGGCCGACGTTGACGATCAGGTCCAACGGCTTCTGCGAGCCCAGCGGGTGGCCATGGGTGAGGGTGTGCGCCTTGCCCCACTGCCACTGGCTCGGGTCATCGCCGAAGGTCGCCTTGAGGTGCGCGAGGCTGTTGTCCCAGGCGAGCTTGACCGTGTCGGCGCGCTTGCCGTCCCACCACGGCGAGTCGGCACTGGCCGCGAGGCGAGGCAAGGCGGCGTCGATCACGCGGGTGCCGAGCAGGGTCTTGAACATGCCATCGCCCAGTTTCGGGTGGAAGGTGGCGTCGGCCAGGTTGAACAGGAACTGGTTGAACAGGGTGGCACTGGTGGAGTCCAGCGGGTAATCGCCTTTCCACGTGGCCAACTGCTCCACCAGTTTCAGCTGCGCCGGATCCTTGACCACTTCACGCAGTACCGGCAGCAGCGGTGCCAACAGGCGTGGGCCGAAGGCGGTGGTGGTGCCGAGCTGCAAGGCCTGGCTGTTGTTCACGTCCCACTTCACGCTCTTGTCGCTCAACTGCGTGTTCAACTGCTGGCCACGGTCGGCGAGGTTGTAATAACCGGCGATCTCCATGCCGGTGGGCGATACCGGCTGGGCGTTGGCGGACACCACATAACCGCGCGCCGGGTTTTCTTCCTGGGGGTTGGCGCTGAAGGGGTAGAACCACAGCTTGTCGGCCTGTGCCGTGCTGCCGTCGAGGATAAACCCAGGATTGACCCCGGCCGGGCGAATCGGCAATTGCGCCGCCGCCCACCAGCCGATATCACCCTTGGCATTTGCCCACACGATATTCAGCCCCGGCGCCGAGACCTTGGCCGCCGCCGCGCGCGCCTTGGCCAGGGTGTCGGCGCGGTTGAGCTGGTAGAAGCCTTCGAGGATCGGGTTCTGGGTATCGAGGAACGCCCACCACATGGCGATCGGCGTGTTGCCGCCGTTCTCGCCAAGCACGTCATTGATGATCGGGCCGTGGGGCGACTGGCGCAGCGTCAGTGTCACGGGCGCCTGGCCCTTTACGGCGATCTGTTGCTCACTGTGGGTCATGTCGACCCACTGGCCGTGGTACCAGACCTGGTTGGCGTTGTCCGGGTTGACCTTCTCGGCGATCAGGTCGAGGTCATCGTTCTGGAACATGGTCAGGCTCCAGCCGAAGTCCAGGTTGTGCCCCAGGAAGGCCACCGGCACCAGCGCGTTGTGATAACCGTACAACTCGAAGCCCGGCGCGGAGAGTTGCGCCTCGTACCACACCGACGGCACCGAGAAGCGGATATGCGGGTCACCCGCCAGCAGCGGTTTGCCGCTCTTGGTGCGGCTGCCGCTGATGGCCCAGGCGTTGCTGCCTTCGAATTGCGGCAGGCCATTGTCCGCCAGGGCCTGCTCGCTCAGGGAGGCGAGGGCGCCGAGGGTCTTCCAGTCGCTGTCGGCCAGGTTGAGCGCACCCTTGGGTTGCCAGTCCAGGTCGAAGACCTTGAGGTAGTCGCTGCCCAACTGGTCGCGTACGTAAGTCAGCAAGGGCTCGGTACGAAAGGCAGCGGCAAAGCTGTAGGCCATGTACCCGGCGACGCTGATGGTGTCTTCCGCGGTGAACGGCCGCTTGGGGATGCCCAGCACGTCGAATTCCATCGGACTGGCGTGGCTGTCCTGATACTGGTTGATGCCGTCCAGATAGGCTTGCAGTGCCTTCCAGTGCGCCGACTCATGGTCCAGCTGCGCCACGTAGGTGGCAGCACGGTCGCGAATGCGCAGGCTGCGAAACAGCTTGTCGGTCTCCAGCACCTTGGGGCCGAGCACCTCGGCCAGCTCGCCGCGCGCCAGGCGTCGCATGATTTCCATCTGGAACAGACGGTTCTGGGCATGCACGTAGCCGAGGGCGCGGTACAGGTCGGTCTCGTTCTCGGCGCGAATGTGTGGCACGCCACGGTCGTCGTAGCGCACGGTGACCGTGCCTTGCAGGTTCGCCAGTGTTTCGGTGCCCTGGCGGGTCGGCTGCTTGCTGTAGACATACCAGCCGGCGCCGGCCAGGAGGGCGGCAATCAGGATAGCGAGCACGGTCAGGCTGCGTTTCATGGACGGTCCTTGAGTCATTCACCTTGAAGGTCAAGGGAGTCTAATCGGTTTGGTGGACACTGCGGGAAATGCTGGTATTGCATCTTGATGCGTCTCGCCGACAGCCGAGGTTCAAGTGGGGAACACCCCGAAGCGGCTATTATTGCACCTGTCATCTTTGAGCTTTTTGCCATGACTTGCGCCATGCAACCGATGCCCGACTCCAGCCGTCCCCAGGTTGCCTACGCGTGCAGCCTGGAAGCGCAGTCACTGATCGGGCGCTTTTTGCAGCACCCGCCGGTGGGTTTTGATGCACGGCTATCGGACCAGGGCCTGCCCTATTTCTTTACCCCGTTCGACCTGTTGACCACCGCCGACGATGCGTTCGTCAAGCGTGTGCGCGGTTGGCCCGGCTATCGCTTCTGGAACCGCTGGCTGCGAATCGACAGCTGCTTCGTGGGTACCACCGTCAGTGAATACTCACCGCTGCCCCAGGGGGTGGCGCCCGAGGACCTCGCGCAGTGGCTGCAACATGAGTGTGCGCCGCAGCGCAAACTCACCATCGTCAAAGACGTGCCGTGCAACTCCCCACTGCTCAGCGAGGCGGACAACCGCTACGCGCAAGCGCTGATCGATGACTGCGCCCGACGTGGCTTTATCAGCCTCGAGGGCCAGGCGCTGGCGTATGTACCGATCAACTTCACCACGATTGATGAGTACCTGGCGCGTTTGTCCCACAGCCGTCGTCGCAATATCCGACGCAAGCTGCGCAGTCGTGAGGCGTTGCGCGTGGAGATCCTCGACACCGGCGATGCGCGCTTCAACGATGAAGCCTGGCTGGCGCATTTGTATGGGCTGTACCGGGCGGTGTACGACCAGAGCGAGATCCATTTCGACCTGCTCACCCCTGAGTTCTTCAGCAGCCTGCTGAGGGACGCCGACAGCAACGGGCGCGTGTTCTGCTATTGGCACTGCGATGAACTGATCGGCTACAACCTGTGCTACGTGGAGGGCGACAAGCTGCTCGACAAGTACATTGGCCTCAACTACCCGCAGGCGCTGGAGTTCAACCTGTACTTCGTCAGCTGGTTCGTGAACCTGGAGTACGCCGTGGCCAATGGCCTGAAGTTTTATGTGGCGGGCTGGACCGACCCGCAGGTCAAGGCCAGCCTCGGCGCGGACTTCACCTTGACCCGCCACCTGGTGTGGATACGCAACCCACTGTTGCGCACGCTCGGCAAGCGATTGCGCCATCACTTTGAAGGCGAGGGGCAGTGGCACCAGGAGAAAACCGAATGAACCTGGACCGAGCCCCGCTGATTCTGGACTTCGATGGCGCCGTCAGTGATATTCCCGGCGCCATCACGCTGGCGCTGCAGGACTGGCAGGAAAAGATCCGTTTTGGCTGTCGCTGGGCGCAATTCAATGCGCTGGAAACGGCCTTGGGCGCGCAGATGCCCAGCGATTACGGCTGTGTGTTCACCGGCAGCGGCGACTATCACCACCTCAGCCAACTGTTGCTGAACCGCCTGCCGACGCAGCAGAAATTCCAGCTGATCATTTGTGACAATCACCCGGACAACATGCGCTACCCGTTCGGTATCCACTGCGGCTCATGGGTCTACTGGGCCAGCCGTTTGCCCCAGGTCGAGCATGTGCATGTACTCGGCATTGGTTCGCAGGACATCGGCCTGGGCCATGCCTGGGAAAATCACTGGTCGCCGCTGCTCAAGCGCAAGTTGACCTACTGGAACGTCAACGTCGATACCCGTTGGATGAACTGGATCGGCGCCGGTCGCAGCAATCGCGCCTTCGGCAACCCGGATGAGCTGATGCGTGCGTTCCTGGCGCAGTTTGACCGCTCGCTGCCGGTGTACCTGTCCATCGATAAAGACGTGCTGAGCCCGCAGGTGGTGAACACCAACTGGGATCAGGGTGAGTTTCTGGAGCACCATTTGACCGACCTGATCAGCGCCTGCCAGGGCCAGGTCATCGGTGCAGACATCACCGGCGATGTGTCGGCCTACCACTATGAAAGCCGATTCAAGCGCTGGCTGAGTGCGTCCGACGGCCAGGAAGCCTTGCCTGAGGCGCAGGTGCAGATCTGGCAACAGCAGCAGAACGCGCTGAACAGTCGCCTGGTGGCGCACATCAATCAGGCCTGGCGACGATAACCTTGAGTTGGTCGACTATCTGCTCGAACAGCGCATCGCTCAGCCAATGGCTGTTGCTGATCGACAGCGTGCGGGCAGCGAAGGCCTGGGCTCGGGTGATATCGCCACCCGGCTGCAAGAGTGGCAGCACCTCGGCGTAGCCCGGCAAGGTGTGGATAAACAGGCGGGTCACGCCCAAGCCTGAGGTCCACAGCCGGGCCATGGCCGCATCGCGGGCGTCTGCGGAGGGCATCACCACCATCAGGAACGGCCAGGTGCCTTGCTGCCCTGGCCTGTCCGTGATCACCGTGACGCCGGGCAAGGTGTTCAAGCACGCTGCACGGCGCAAAGCGCGGGCGCGGCCTTGTTGCAGGTGGTCCGGCAAGCGAGCCAGTGCCGCCGCGCCGACCTTCTGGCGATAGCCGCCCAGGCGGTGCAGCGGGATGTCGTAGACCGAAAAGTCATCGCCGACTGCGGCCACTTCATCCCCATTGGCCAGCGCCTTGCGCAACGCGTTGCCATACACGTAATGCAGGCCGCGTGGTTGATAGAGCAGGGCGTAGCCCCACAGTTCGGCGCTGCGTTGCAGCTCCCAGCGCAGGCTGAAGGGCAGGTCCTGCCGGCAGTGGCGGTGCAGCGCCTGATGCAGCACCGGGTCGCGACTGAACAGCACGCCGCCTTCGGCCGTGGTCAGCCCCTTGCCCAGCGCCATGCTGAAAAACCCCACATCGCCCTTGAGCCCGACGCTGCGGCCATCGTCGAGTGCGCCCATGGCTTGCGCGGCGTCTTCAATGATCGCCGCGCCGACCGCGCCGGCAATGCGTTTGGCCGCGTCGACATCTGCCACGCGCCCGGCCAGGTGGGTGACCACCACGGCCAAGGTGCTTTCATCGCACAGCTGTGCCAGTTGGCGCTCGTCCAGGTCGATGCTGTCGGGCTGCAAATCACAGGGTACGACGCGCAGCGGCGGACAGTAGTGGGCGGCCAGCGCCACCAGCGGGCAGGTGTAGGCCGGCACGATGAGCCGGGTGCGGCCGGGCATGCGTTGCTGCAAGACGCGCAGGGCGATAATCAGTGCTGCGGTGCCGGAGCAGGTCAGGGCGGGGAGTGGCAGCGAGAATTGACGGGCCAGCGCCGGGGCCAGGTCGCCCGAGAGGTTGAGCAAATCCCGCCAGCGCAAGGGCAGGCCTGCGGTGGGTGGGATTTCCCACCGGCGGGTCATGAGGCGGGGGCCTGCGACGGCTCGACCTCGACCTGTTGACTGTCTTTGTCTTCGCTACGCGCCAGGCACAGGATCCCGGCAATAATCAGCGCGCCGCCGACGATTTTCGGCAGGGTCAGGGTGTCGTCGAACAGCCACACGGAGATCAGCGTCACACTGATCAGCTCCAGGTGAGACGCCGCGAACGCCGGGCCCACCGGGGCGTACTTGAGCAAGGTCATCCAGGTGAAGAACGCGCCGATGTAGCCGACGAACGCGCCGTAGATCCACGGTGCGCCAAACACGCGCACCAGCCACGCGGCGTCCATCGTCAGCGGCTCGGCGTGCACCGAGGCGAATTTGAAGCTCACCTGCGCCAATGTGTCGAAAACGATCAGCGCGAGGAAACCGAGGATATAGAAGCGCTTCATCATTCAAACCCCACGACGGTCACGCCACAGGCGATCAGCATGATGCCGATCAACCGCCATTTGCTCAGGCTCTCCTTGAACAGGAAACGGCCGGCAATCATGATCACGACGATGTTGATCGAGCCCAGCATCACCCCGACCGACAACGGCACCAGCGTCAGGAACGCCAGCCACAATACGAATTCGAAGACGTAGCAGATCACGCCCAGCCAGATCCACGGGCGCTTGAGCATGTGTTTCCAGTGGGCGATACCGTCATGCTCGGCACTGGCCGACGCGGCGGCCTTGAAGGCCAGCTGGCCGGAGGTGTCGACGATAACGTTCAGCATCCAGAGGATGATGGTTAACTGGCTCATGTATTCCTACGCTTACACTCTCTGCGAAAACGTACGATACAGCAGCCGGTTGACCGGGTGATTGGAGTTTGCCCGTTGAACAGCCTGCGTTCAGTTTGGCGCTTTGCTCCATGCGCAATAGCAGCCCACCGCCAGGGTGTGCGTGGCATTCACTTCACGTCCGCTGTCCAGGGCCTTCAGGATCGGCTCGATGAAGCTGTTGCTCGAATTGCACGTGAGCCCCTCGCTGTAGGGGCCGAAATACGCAAGCTTGCCGGTGCGATCCCAAATGCCCACCGCAGGGCTGGCCGGTACCTGGTCGGCACCGGGCAGGGCGGTCAGGGTTTTCATCTTGCGCAGGTTGTCGGGCAACCGGCCGTGGCTGCCAGGTTTTTGCAGGGCATAGAATTCCACGCCCTGGGGCGCGTACTGCTCGATCAATTCGCCCAGGTGCTGCTGGTTGCCGACGTTGCAGGGGCAGGCCGGGTCCCAGAAGTGCACCAGGCGGATCGGGCCCGTGCCGGCGAGTTCGGCGGGCAGGCGCAGGGCGTCGCCGGAGAACACCGCCGTGTGTTCGCTGAACGCGCGCAGGTAGCGGCCCTGGAACCAGTCATAGGCCGCCCACAGCACACCGGCGCAGATGATCAGGATCAGGCTGGCGAACAGGGCGGTACGGTAAGGCTGTCGCATTCAGATCTATCCTCGCAGGTCGCGTAGCTTGCCATGCTTGTCCTGACAGATGAATATCGCAGCTCGATATTCATCTTCGCTGTCAGTCTGGAACCCTTTATGCCCGTTACCTTTGACCCTGATCATCTGCGCGAAAGCTTGCGGCCCCTGGTGGATGCGCAACCGCTCAGCGCCGAGGCGCGGGTCTACCAGCGCTTCTACGGCCTGGACCTGGCGGCGCGCAAAGTGCCGGCGGTAAGCCGGCTGGGTCGTTTCGAGGTCGATGGGTTTGCGGTGGTCGCGCAGGTGTGGTGGCCGCCGCAGCCGGTGGCGACGATGTTCATGTTCCACGGGTTCTACGACCATATGGGCCTGTATCGCCATGTGGTGGAGTGGGCGTTGGACCAAGGCTTTGTGGTCATCGCCTGCGACTTGCCGGGCCATGGGTTATCCAGTGGCGCGCGCGCCAGCATCGATGATTTCGCGGTGTACCAGCACGTAGTGCAGGCGCTGTTCGAGCAGGCTCGGGCGCTGCAGTTGCCGCAGCCCTGGCATTTGTTCGGGCAAAGCACCGGCGGCGCGGTGGTGGTCGATCACCTGCTCAACCACGGCGCCGACAGCCCGGCGCAGGGCAAGACCTTCCTGCTGTCACCGCTGGTGCGGCCGCGTGCGTGGGGTTGGTCGCAGGTCAGCTATTACCTGCTGCGCCCGTTCGTCAAAGGCATTGCGCGGCGCTTCAGCGACAACACCCATGACCCGGCCTTCAAGCCGTTCCTGGAAGCCGATCCGCTGCAGCCCCGCCAACTGCCCACCGCGTGGGTGGGCGCCCTGGCGCGCTGGATCAAGCGCATCGAAGCCGCGCCGCGCAGCCCACGGCGACCGGTGATTGTGCAGGGTGAGGAAGACATGACGGTGGACTGGCAGCACAACTTGCAGGTGCTGCGCGGCAAGTTCGACCAGCCCGAGGTATTGATGCTGGCGCGTGGCAGGCATCACCTGGCGAACGAGATTCCCGAGATTCGCCAGGAGTACTTCAGCTTTCTGACCCGCCACCTGACCTGAAGCCAGCTCCTACAGAGGATCAGGGGGCCAGGCTGGAAGTGCTTTGGCCCACCGCCAGGCCTGCGCGAATGGCTGCCAGGGCGGCCTGGTAATACGCCTTGCCCTGCGGCGATTCGGCAAAGGTGGCGAATTCTTCCAGTTCAGGGTCGGACAAGTCCCGGTAGACGTACAGCAACGTATTGTTCAAGTCATTGCCGATCTGTTGCATCAGCCGCTCGCGCTGGCCGTTCAACATGCCCTGGGCCTGACCACCGCCCAGCAGGCCGGGGATCATCTGGCTCAGGCTGTCGGCGGCGACGCCGGCGATGGCCAGGCTGACTTCCGCACCGGCCTCGCGTGCCGGCAGGGCTTGCGCCAGGTGGCCGATGATCAGGCTGCGAGTGGCGTCGGCTTCGATGTGCGGCAGGCCCTGGGCGTTTTTGGCCAACTGGTCGCGGCGGGTCGCGAGCAACTCGGCGGCGACGATCTTGCGGCCCAGCGGCGATTGGAAAAACGCCAGGGCAGGTGCAGGGTCGGCGAGGTTCTTGCGCAATTGCGCCTCGGCACGCTGGTCCATGGCCTGGGCGGCAAAGCGTTTATTGCTGTTGTCGACCAGCGCCTGGTACACCGCCGGCGGCAGGCTATTGCGGTAGCGTTGCTGGGCGGCACTGAGGGCGTCATTGAAATGCGCACGTTGTTCGGCCCAGCCGGCGACCTTGTACAACTGGTCATGGCCGTCTGCCCAAACGGGCAAAACGCAGAACATCAGCAAGGAAAAAAACAAACGACGCATATGGACTCCTGTCAGTCGGCCACTATTGTCCGTGTCGGGCGTAGGATTTGTCGAGAAATCCTATCGGTCACCTGACTAAAGTGTGTTCAGACGCTCGGCGGCTCTGTCGGATTCCCAGGCGTATGGATACTATGCGCGCCATGCAAATACCCCTCGATCACCCCCTGCTGCAACGCATCGTTGATGACCTGGCCGAAAAAGGCTGGTCGCAGCAGAACGGCTTCCTGCCCCAGGCTCTGACCCTGGAACTGGCGGCTGAGTGCCGTAAACGTGCGGCTGAAGGTGAATTGGCCCCGGCGGCAGTCGGCCGCGGGCCGGCCCAGGAGATTCGCGAGGGCATTCGCGGTGATCATATCCAGTGGTTGGAGGAGGGGGATGCGGCGGTCTGCGACCGTTATATGGGGTTGATGGACAGCCTGCGCCTGGCGATGAACCGCAGCCTGTTCCTGGGCCTGGAAGATTTCGAAAGCCACTTCGCGATGTACCCGCCGGGGGCGTTTTACCTCAAGCACCTCGACCGTTTCCGTGACGATGACCGACGCATGGTCTCGGCGGTGATCTACCTGAACGACGCCTGGCTGCCCGAGCACGGTGGCCAGTTACGCATGTACCTCAAGGACGGCGTCGAATACGATGTGGTGCCCACCGGCGGTTGCCTGGTGGTGTTCCTGTCGGGCGAGGTGCCCCACGAAGTCATGCCCGCCACGCGCGAACGCCTGTCCCTCACCGGCTGGTTTCGCCGGCGGGGCAACGAGCCGTTTTAATCATGCACAAGATTCTGATCAGTCGCTGCCTGCTTGGCCACAAGGTGCGCTATGACGGTGGGGCCAGCGGGCCGTTCGACCAACTGGCGGCATGGCAGGCCGAAGGCCGTGTGGTTGCGATCTGCCCCGAGGTCTCGGGTGGCCTGCCCACGCCGCGCCCGGCAGCCGAGATTGCGGGTGGGCAGGGCGTTGATGTGTGGGAAGGGCGCGCCCAAGTGCTGACGGCCGAGGGCGAGGACTTCAGCGCCGCCTTCCTCGACGGCGCCCGCCAGGCCCTGGCGCTGGTGCAGCGCCACAACATCCGCATCGCCATCCTCAAGGCCAATAGCCCATCCTGCGGCAACTTGCTGACTTACGACGGCAGCTTTACCGGCGTGAGAGTCAGCGGCGAGGGCGTGACCGCGGCACTGCTCAGGCAGCATGGAGTGCAGGTGTTCAGTGAGCTGGAACTACCCGAAGCGGCCCAGGCGCTGAATCACCTGTAGGACCCGGCTTGCCGGCGACCGCGGTGAATCAGCTGCAGATGAGGTGGCTGCTATCGCCAGCAAGTCGGCTCCTACAATTGGGGTTCCAGCCACTTCTGGGTCAGCGCATTCAATCGGCCATCGGCCTTCACGCGCTGCAACGCCTTGTCCAGGCTCGCCTTGAACGCCGGGTTGCCCTTCTGGAAGGGAATCGCCAGCTGCGGCTTTTCGAGGTAAGCCTCGCTGAAATCGAAACGATCCTGCAGCTCGGCAGTCATAGCGATATGGTTGATGGCCACGTCGTACTTGCCGGTTGCCACGCCTGGCAGCAGGTCGGTGTCATCGGTGGTGATGAACGAGGGGCGTACATCCATTTCCTTGGCCAATTGCTCGCCAAGTTCCACTTCGAAGCCGGTGAGTTTGTCGCCTTCCTTGAAGTTGAACGGCGGGGTGTTGGCTTCGAGCGCGATGCGCAGTTCGCCGCGATCAAACACATCATCAACCAGTTCGGCGTGAGCCAAAGGGCTCATGAGGGGAAGCAAAAGTAACAGGCCAGGCGAAAAGCGCATGGTCACTCCTAGAGATTTCGAATGTGCGAGGCGCCGTTCGGCATCGCTTTGCTATGGTGTTGAGTGCCTTGGACAGCAATTTGTCGCTAAGTTGTCATAACCGAACAGATTTCCTGGAAAAACTGGAGAAGCGAATGAAAGCCTTATTGTCCCGTGCCACCCTGGCCAGCCTGCTGCTGGGTGCTTCGATGTTGGCCACTGCCGCCGACGGTATCCCGCGCAGCGCGCCACCTGAAGGCGCCAAGGTATTTATCGTGTCGCCAAAAGACGGCGCCACCGTGGATAAAACCTTCACCGTAAAATTCGGCATGGAAGGTCTGAAACTGGCTCCGGCTACCAGCCAGGATCCAGGTACCGGCCACCACCATCTGCTGGTCGACCAGAAAGAACTGCCTGACGCCAGCGTGCCGATCCCCGCCACCGACACCGTGATTCACTACGGCAAGGCCCAGACCGAAACCGAACTGACCCTCACTCCTGGCAAGCACACGCTGCAACTCGTAGCTGGCGACAAACTGCACATGCAGTTCAACCCGACTGTAGCGTCGAAAGTCATCACGGTTAACGTCAAGTAAGATTTGTTCAGACAAAAAAATGGGAGACCCCTGCGGGTCTCCCATTTTTTTGTGCAGCGTTTGCAGCGTTAGAACAACACGCGGCTACGAATCGTGCCGTTGATGTGCTGCAGCTTCTCTTGTGCCAGGTCCGAGTACTCGGCGTCGACGTCGATCACCACGTAGCCAACCTTCTCGTTGGTCTGCAGGAACTGACCGGAGATGTTGATGCCGTTTTCCGCGAAGACCTTGTTGATCTCCATCATCACGCCAGGGATGTTCTGGTGGATGTGCAGCAGACGGTGCTTGCCAGGGTGAGCCGGCAGCGCCACTTCCGGGAAGTTGACGGAGGACACCGACGTACCGTTGTCGCTGTACTTGACCAGCTTCTCCGACACTTCCAGGCCGATGTTGGCTTGGGCTTCAGCGGTGGAACCGCCGATGTGCGGGGTCAGGATCACGTTGTCCAGGCCACGCAGCGGGCTTTCGAAGATGTCGTCGTTGGAGCGTGGCTCCACCGGGAACACGTCGATGGCGGCGCCGATCAGGTGCTTGTCCTTGATCGCGTCGGCCAGGGCGTCCAGCTCGACCACGGTGCCGCGTGCAGCGTTGATCAGGATGCCGCCTTTCTTGATGGCGCGGATTTCCTTCTCGCCGATCATCCACTGGGTCTCAGCGGTTTCCGGTACGTGCAGGGTGACGATATCGGACATGCCCAGCAGTTCGGTCAGGCTCGCCACTTGGGTGGCGTTGCCCAGCGGCAGCTTGGTCAGGGTGTCGTAGAAGAACACCTGCATGCCCAGGCCTTCAGCCAGGACCGACAGTTGGGTGCCGATTGAGCCGTAACCGACGATACCCAGCTTCTTGCCCCGGATTTCGAAGGAGTTGGCTGCGCTCTTGATCCAGCCGCCACGGTGGCAGGAAGCGTTCTTCTCAGGGATACCGCGCAACAGCAGGATCGCCTCGGCCAGCACCAGTTCCGCGACGGAACGGGTGTTGGAGTACGGGGCGTTGAACACCGCGATGCCGCGCTCGCGCGCTGCATTGAGGTCGACCTGGTTGGTGCCGATGCAGAAACAGCCGACCGCCACGAGTTTCTTGGCGTGGTCGAAGATCTCTTCGGTCAGCTGAGTGCGGGAGCGAATGCCGATAAAGTGCGCGTCGGCGATCTTTTCCTTGAGCTGGGCTTCCGGCAGAGAACTGGTGATGTACTCAATGCTGGAGTACCCGGCGGCCTTCAGAACGTCGACGGCCGATGGGTGGACGCCTTCCAGAAGAAGGAACTTGATCTTGCTCTTATCGAGAGAAGTCTTGCTCATCTGCGTAAACCTGTATCCCGGAGAAAAATGGCAGGGAATCGGATCGCTTAAGCTGACCCGGACGGCAGGAAAGCCGTCACCGCAGAAACGCCCTTGGGCTCTGTCCTGCGGGGGCGGTATGCTAGCATACGCGCCCCGCTAAACACTCATTCCTGCGACGTGAAGCGTTCTCAGGATGACCATGAATTGTTCGAGAGTTCTGTCGATGACCCATCCTGCCCTGATTGATGAGCTAAAGACCCTGGTTGAGCCCGGCAAAGTGCTGACCGATGCCGACTCCCTGGAGGCTTACGGCAAGGATTGGACCAAGCACTTCGCCCCTGCGCCGACCGCCATCGTGTTCCCCAAGACCATCGAGCAGGTGCAGGCTATCGTTCGTTGGGCCAATGCACACAAGGTCGCGCTGGTGCCGTCCGGTGGTCGTACCGGGCTGTCGGCCGCTGCCGTGGCGGCGAATGGCGAGGTGGTGGTGTCGTTCGACTACATGAACCAGATCCTCGACCTCAACCTCACCGACCGCACCGCCGTGTGCCAGCCGGGCGTGGTTACCAAGCAATTGCAGAACGCCGCCGAAGAAAAAGGCCTGTACTACCCGGTGGACTTCGCGTCGTCCGGTTCTAGCCAGATTGGCGGCAATATCGGCACCAATGCCGGCGGGATCAAGGTCATTCGCTACGGCATGACCCGTAACTGGGTGGCCGGCATGAAAGTCGTCACCGGCAAGGGCGACGTACTGGAGCTGAACCGCGACCTGATCAAGAACGCCACCGGCTACGACATGCGCCAGCTGTTCATCGGCGCCGAAGGCACCCTGGGCTTTGTGGTCGAAGCCACCATGCGCCTGGACCGGGCGCCGAAAAACCTCACCGCCATGGTGCTCGGTACTACCGATTTCGACTCGATCATGCCGGTACTGCATGCGTTCCAGAGCAAGCTGGACCTGACGGCCTTCGAATTCTTCTCCGACAAGGCCCTGGCCAAGGTCATGGGCCGTGGCGACGTGCCGGCGCCGTTCGACACCGAGTGCCCGTTCTACGCGTTGCTGGAATTTGAAGCCACCACCGAAGAAGTCGCCAACCATGCGCTGGAAACCTTCGAGCATTGCGTCGAGCAGGGCTGGGTGCTGGACGGCGTGATGAGCCAGAGCGAAACCCAGCTGCACAACCTGTGGAAGCTGCGCGAGTACATCTCCGAGACGATCTCGCACTGGACCCCATACAAGAACGATATCTCGGTGACTGTCTCCAAAGTGCCGGCGTTCTTGAAGGAAATTGATGCGATCGTCGGTGAACACTACCCGGACTTCGAAATCGTCTGGTTCGGTCACATCGGCGACGGCAACCTGCACTTGAACATCCTCAAGCCGGAAAACCTCAGCAAGGATGAGTTCTTCGCCAAGTGCGCCACCGTCAACAAGTGGGTGTTCGAGACCGTCGAGAAGTACAACGGCTCGATCTCCGCCGAGCATGGCGTGGGCATGACCAAGCGCGACTACCTGACCTACAGCCGTTCGCCGGTTGAAATCGAATACATGAAGGCCGTCAAGGCGGTGTTCGACCCGAACGGGATCATGAACCCCGGCAAGATCTTCGCTGTTTAATCGCCCTGAAGGAGTCGTTCCATGAGCTACCAGCACAAGTATGTCGACGGCACCAACATCCACTTTCCTGTGGGTAAAGTGGTGTGTATCGGGCGCAACTACGCCGAACATGCCAAGGAACTGGACAACCCGGTGCCGACCGAGCCGCTGCTGTTCATCAAGCCGGGCAGCTGCGTGGTACCGCTTGATGGCGGTTTCAGCATTCCGACCGAGCGCGGTTCGGTGCATTACGAAGCCGAAATCGCGGTGCTGATCGGCAAGCCCCTGTCGACCAAGCCCAGCCGTGAAGAAGTGCTGGACGCCATTTCCGGCTTCGCCCCGGCCCTGGACCTGACCCTGCGCGACAAGCAGGCCGAGCTGAAAGCCAAGGGCCTGCCGTGGGAAATCGCCAAGTCCTTCGACGGCGCGGCGGTGATCGCGCCGTTTGTGGTCGGCAGCACGTTCCCGGACGTCACCGATATCGGCATCCGCCTGAGCATCAATGGCGAAGTGCGCCAGGATGGCAACAGCTCGCAGATGCTCAACCCGATCATCCCGATGATCCAGCACATGGCCGGCTGCTTCTCGCTGCAGGCCGGCGACGTGATTCTCACCGGCACCCCGGCCGGCGTCGGCCCGTTGAATGTCGGTGATGAGCTGGTGCTGGAACTGACCGGCGTGAACCGCTTCGAAAGCAGCGTTCGCTAACCAGGCGCGGTCAACAGTGTGGGAGCCTGAAATTCAAGTTTTTGCATTTTTTTCACACGCCATCCGGATAATCCTCAGCCTCCAGCGCGCGGGCCCGTTGATCCTGTGCTAATCCCTAAAGCTGAATTTCCGGAAAAGCGTTCAATGGCCGTGCCTCTGCCCTCTGCTACTTCCAAGCCGCGTTCTCGCTTTGCCTTGCGCTGGTATTCCTGGCTTTTCCTGGCAGGGGCGATCGTGTACGGCGTTTCCTGGGCCATGCACTGGGACGATCGCGGCCTGCTGTGGGTGCTGGAACGCTTTGAAACCCCGGCCGAGCGCCAGGAGAGTGTGTGGTTGCCGGATTACCATGCGGTGATCGATGGCAAGTTGTTGCCTGGCATGGAGAAGGACGAAGCTTCGGACGTCTCCTACAACCCACAGACCAAAACCCTGTTTTCCGTGATGGGCAAGAACCCCTTCCTCGCCGAGCTGAGCCTGCAGGGCGATGTGCTGCGCAAGATGCCGCTCAATGGCTGGGACAATCCGGAAGGCGTGACAGTGATGGAAAATGGCCTGCTGGCGGTCGTCGATGAGCGCCAGCACACGCTCACCATCGTCAAGGTCGACGCGACCACCCAGCAATTGAACAAGGCCGATTTCCCGACGTACGACCTCGGCCCGTCCAAAGACCAGAACAAGGCCTTCGAAGGCATCACCTGGGACAAGCGCAACCAGCAGCTGATCCTGGGCGAAGAGCGTCCGCCGGCGTTGTTCACCTGGAAAAGCGATGGCAGCCAGACCCTGACGGGCGATAAGCAAAAGCTGGCGAGTAAAGAGTTGGACATGCGCAACCTCTCGGCCCTGGCTGTCGACCCGCGTACCGGGCACTTGCTGGTGCTCTCGGCCGACTCCCACCTGTTGCTGGAGCTGGATGAAAAGGGCGAGCAAGTCAGCTTCATGACCCTGCTCGGCGGTTTCAACGGGCTGAAGAAAACCATTCCACGGGCGGAGGGGGTGACCATGGACGAGGACGGCACGTTGTACATGGTCAGTGAGCCAAATCTGTTTTATCGTTTCGAAAAACAGAAATAGCAGACAAATTACGTCGGATATTTCTCTATCAGCGGCATTCGCCAGACACCAGGGTGCGTTTAAGTTTAAATTCAGACAGGCGTGATATTCATTCGCCACTTTTGACTTTGAGCTCGCCCGATGCGCCGACTTGCCCGTCCCAAACCTCTATTCTTCGTGCTCGCGCTGATCGCCCTGATCAGTGCCGGGGCCGTTGCGCAGCATTTTCGTCTGTTCGAGCGCGCCTGGTTCAACTGGCAGGCCTGGCGCCAGCCGACCGATGAGCGCTCGATCGGCCTGGCCGATTACCGGGTGGTCCTGGAAGCCCAGGTGATCGACGGGCTCGACGACGACGTCTCGGCCCTCACCTACGATCCGCGGCGCAAAAGCCTGTTTACCGTCACCAATAAAAATGCCGAGCTGATCGAGCTGTCCCTTCAAGGCAAGATTTTGCGGCGTATCCCGCTGGTGGGATTTGGCGATGCCGAGGCGGTGGAGTTCATCAGTGACAACATCTATGTCATCAGCGACGAGCGCCAGCAGCGCCTGATCAAGGTGCATGTGGATGACGACACCAAATTCCTCGACGCCGCCGATGCGGAGCAAATGACCCTGGGCTTGCATGTGGGTGGCAACAAGGGCTTCGAGGGGCTGGCCTACGATTCTGTCGGCAAGCGCCTGTTCGTGGCCAAGGAGCGCGACCCGATGCTGATCTATGAGGTCCACGGCTTCCCGCATTTCAAACCGGAAAAAACCTACTCGGTGCATGTGATCAACAACCCCAAGCGTGACGCCGGGCTGTTTGTGCGCGACTTGTCGAGCCTGCAATACGACGAGCGCAGCGGTCACTTGCTGGCGCTCTCGGATGAGTCCTTCCTGGTGTTGGAGCTGGATATCGACGGTCGCCCGCTGAGCAGCCTGTCGCTGCTCAACGGGCGCCATGGCCTGAAGAAGCGGGTGCCGCAGGCCGAGGGGATCGCCATGGATGACGAGGGCACGTTGTACCTGGTCAGCGAGCCGAACCTGTTTTACGTGTTCAAGAAAACCCATCCCTGAAGTACCGCAGGACCAATGTGGGAGCGGGCTTGCTCGCGAAAGCGGTGGTTCAGTTGAAGAGTCTTTCGCTGACACCTCGCTTTCGCGAGCAAGCCCGCTCCCACATTGAGTAACGCGTCAGGCCTTGAGGGTTTTCACGCCTTCGGGAGTGCCCAGCAGCAGTACATCGGCTGGGCGCGCGGCGAACAGGCCATTGGTGACCACGCCGACGATTGCATTGATCTGCGTCTCCAGCTCCACCGGGTTGGTGATCTGCATGTTGAACACGTCGAGGATAATGTTGCCGTTGTCGGTCAACACGCCTTCGCGGTACACCGGGTCGCCGCCCAGCTTCACCAGCTCGCGGGCCACGTGGCTGCGGGCCATCGGGATCACTTCCACCGGCAGCGGGAACGCGCCGAGTACCGGCACCAGCTTGCTGGCGTCGGCGATGCAGATGAAGGTCTTGGCCACGGCCGCGACGATCTTCTCGCGGGTCAGGGCCGCACCGCCGCCCTTGATCAGGTTCAGGTGCGCGTCGCTTTCATCGGCGCCGTCGACGTAGAACTCCAGGTCGCTCACGGTGTTGAGCTCGTACACCGGAATGCCATGGCCCTTGAGGCGAGCGGCGGTGGCTTCGGAGCTGGCCACGGCGCCATCGAACGCGCCCTTGTGCTGGGCCAGTGCATCGATGAAGCAGTTGGCAGTGGAACCGGTGCCGACACCGACGATGCTCTTGTCGTCGAGTTTGGGAAGGATTAAATCGACGGCGGCCTGGGCCACTGCCTGTTTGAGTTGATCCTGGGTCATGCGGGCTCCGGAACGGGCGGGGAGTAAAAGAGGGGCGCGAGTATACCCCAACAAACCTTGGGATTCGTGTGGTCTCCCGGCCAAACGCTGGGTTAGACTCCTTGGCCCTGCCCAACCCGCCCAGTGATGCCTGCCGATGCTTGAACAGTACGTCAAAAAGATCCTCACCTCGCGCGTCTACGACGTTGCCGTAGAAACCCCGCTGCAGACCGCCCGCCAGCTTTCCGAGCGCCTTGGCAACAAGGTCTGGCTCAAGCGCGAAGACCTGCAGCCGGTGTTCTCGTTCAAGATTCGCGGCGCCTACAACAAGCTGACCCAACTGACGGCCGAGGAGCGCGCGCGTGGCGTGGTCACCGCGTCGGCGGGCAACCATGCCCAGGGCCTGGCCCTGGCGGCCAAGGTGCTGGGGGTCAAGGCGACTATCGTGATGCCCAAGACCACTCCGGAAATCAAGGTCGAAGGCGTGCGCTCGCGGGGCGGCAAAGTGGTGCTGCACGGTGATTCCTTTCCGGAAGCCCTGGCCTACTCGCTGAAACTGGTCGACGAAAAAGGCTACGTCTACATCCACCCCTACGATGATCCGCACACCATTGCCGGGCAGGGCACCGTGGCGATGGAAATCCTGCGCCAGCACCCAGGGCCGCTGGACGCGATTTTCGTGCCGGTGGGCGGCGGCGGGCTGATCGCCGGCATCGCGGCGTACGTGAAATACCTGCGCCCGGAAATCAAGATCATCGGCGTCGAGCCGGACGACTCCAACTGCCTGCAGGCCGCCATGGCCGCAGGTGAGCGCGTGGTCTTGCCGACTGTGGGCATCTTTGCCGACGGCGTGGCGGTGGCGCAGATCGGCCAGCACACCTTCGACATCTGCAAAGACTACGTAGATGAAGTCATCACCGTCAGCACGGATGAAATCTGCGCGGCGATCAAGGATATCTACGACGACACCCGTTCCATCACCGAGCCGGCGGGCGCGCTGGGCGTGGCGGGGATCAAGAAGTACGTGGAGACCCGTGGCGTCACCGGGCAGACCCTGGTGGCCATCGACTCCGGCGCCAATGTCAACTTCGACCGCCTGCGCCATGTGGCCGAGCGCGCCGAGCTGGGTGAGGGTCGCGAAGCCATCATCGCCGTGACCATTCCCGAGAAGCCGGGCAGCTTCAAGGCGTTCTGCGAGGCCGTGGGCAAGCGCCAGATCACTGAATTCAACTACCGCTACCACTCCGGCAGCGAGGCGCACATCTTCGTTGGCGTGCAGACGCATCCGGAAAATGACCCGCGCAGCGCGCTGATCGCCAGTCTTACCAGCAAAGGCTTCCCGGTGCTCGACCTGACCGAGAACGAACTGGCCAAGTTGCACATTCGCCACATGGTCGGCGGGCATGCGGCCCAGGTCAGTGATGAAGTGGTGCTGCGCTTTGAATTCCCGGAGCGTCCGGGGGCCTTGTTCAACTTTCTTAACAAATTGGGCGGGCGCTGGAACATCTCGATGTTCCACTATCGCAACCACGGCGCAGCAGACGGCCGTGTGGTCGCTGGCCTGCAGGTTCCGGCGGACGAGCGTCACCTGGTGCCGGCAGCGCTTGAAGCGATCGGCTACCCGTACTGGGATGAAAGTGATAACCCGGCCTACAAACTGTTCCTCGGTTGAGCGACTACGCTGATGGGGGCGGCCTTTAAGGAAGACGAGACATGGAAACCCTGACCACCCTGAAAGTTATCCACATCACCGCCACGGTCCTGCTGCTGCTCAGCGGTCTCGGCCTGGCGCTGCTGGCCTGGCGCAAACGCAGCGCCGGCCCGGCGGTGACCGTGCAGCGCCCGTGGGCGTTCGTATGGCTGTTGATGGGGATTTGCCTGCTGAGCATGCCATTCACCGGCTGGTGGCTGGTGCACCTGATCGGCTGGCCACTGGGGCAGACCTGGATCCTGGGCTCCAGCATCCTCTATACCGTGGCGGCGCTGGCCTGGTTCTGGTTGGTGGCACGGCTCAGTCGCCTGCGCAAAGGCGAGGGCGGCAGTTTGAATTTCACCCTGGTGCTGGCGGTGGTCAGCCTGGTGGGGTTCGTGGCGATTGCGGGGTTGATGGGGGCCAAGCCGGTCTAGGGCTTCAGGCGGTTACTCTGACAAGTAGGCCTTTTTGTGGTGAGCGGGCTTGCCCCGCGTTGGGCTGCGAAGCAGCCCCGATGCAGGCACAGCCGTTTTCCTGATCAAACCGGGTTGCCAGTTCAGGGCCGCTTCGCAGCCCAACGCGGGTGCAAGCCCGCTCACCACAGGGGTATCAGTTGCGCAGGGTGATGACTGGCCAGCCGCGCTTCTCGGCTTCAGCGCGCAGATTCGGATCCGGATCCACTGCCACCGGATGCGTCACCTGCTCCAGCAGCGGCAGGTCATTCATCGAGTCGCTATAGAAGTAGCTGTCTTGCAGGGTGTACCCGGTTTCTTCCAGCCAGCGATTCAGGCGCGTCACCTTGCCTTCGCGAAAGCACGGTACATCGGTGCTGCGCCCGGTGTAGCGGCCGTTTTCCATCTCGCATTCGGTGGCGATCAGGGTTTCCACGCCCAGGCGTGCGGCAATCGGCGCAGTGACGAAGCGGTTGGTGGCGGTAATGATCACCAGCTTGTCACCGGCGGCGCGGTGCTTGGCCAGCAGCTCTACGGCCAGCGGCAGGATGATCGGCTCGATGCAGTCGCGCATATAGTCGTTGTGCCATTCCTGCAGCTGGGCCATCTCGGTACGGCCGAGGATTTCCAGGCAGAAGTTCAGGTAGGCGGCGTTGTCCAGCTTGCCGGCCAGGTAATCTTGGTAGAACTCGTCGTTGCGGGCCTTGTAGGCCACCGGGTCGAGAATCCCGCGCTCGCACAGGTAATCGCCCCAGGCGTGGTCGCTGTCACCGCCGAGAAGGGTGTTGTCCAAGTCGAATAAAGCCAGGCGCATTGCAGTTACTCGCTGAAAAGTCTGTAAAAAGGCGTCCAGAATACGGTCTTTTCACAAGAGTGCACATAAGGTAAGAAGCCTCGTTGCCGCTTCAGCAACCTTTGTGGAACAATGCGGCGACATGCGTTTGCGAGGTTGTTGCCGTGATCGACCCCGATGGTTTCCGTCCTAATGTCGGGATTATTCTTACGAATGATGCCGGACAGGTGCTATGGGCTCGCCGAATCAACCAAGATGCCTGGCAGTTTCCTCAAGGCGGAATCAACCCCGATGAAACCCCTGAAGACGCCTTGTACCGTGAGTTGAATGAAGAAGTCGGCCTTGAGCGCGAAGATGTGCAAATTCTGGCCTGTACCCGTGGCTGGTTGCGCTATCGTTTGCCGCAACGCCTGGTGCGTACCCACAGCCAACCGCTGTGCATCGGCCAGAAGCAGAAATGGTTTCTCCTGCGCCTGATCTCCAACGAGCAGCGGGTGCGGATGGATTTGACCGGTAAACCGGAGTTCGATGGCTGGCGCTGGGTCAGCTATTGGTACCCGTTGGGCCAGGTGGTGACATTCAAGCGCGAGGTTTATCGTCGCGCTCTCAAAGAGCTTGCCCCGCGCCTTTTAGCGCGCGACTGACGACGGAGTTCGACCCCGAGCCATGCTCAATACGCTGCGCAAGATCGTCCAGGAAGTTAACTCCGCCAAGGATCTCAAGGCGGCGTTGGGGATTATTGTGTTGCGCGTCAAGGAAGCCATGGGCAGCCAGGTCTGCTCGGTTTACCTGCTGGACCCCGAGACCAACCGTTTTGTGCTGATGGCCACCGAGGGCTTGAACAAGCGCTCCATCGGCAAGGTCAGCATGGCGCCCAATGAAGGTCTGGTGGGCCTGGTGGGGACGCGTGAAGAACCCCTGAACCTTGAAAACGCCGCCGATCACCCGCGTTATCGCTACTTTGCCGAAACCGGCGAAGAGCGCTACGCCTCGTTCCTCGGCGCACCGATCATTCACCACCGCCGCGTTGTCGGCGTGTTGGTCATCCAGCAAAAAGAACGCCGCCAGTTCGACGAAGGTGAAGAAGCCTTCCTCGTGACCATGAGCGCGCAGCTCGCCGGGGTTATTGCCCACGCCGAGGCCACCGGCTCGATTCGCGGCCTGGGGCGCCAGGGCAAGGGCATCCAGGAAGCCAAGTTCGTCGGCGTGCCGGGTTCGCCGGGTGCGGCGGTCGGTACCGCCGTGGTCATGCTGCCGCCGGCCGATCTGGATGTGGTGCCGGACAAGACCGTCGATGACATCGACGCTGAAATCAAACTGTTCAAGACTGCCCTGGAAGGCGTGCGCGCCGACATGCGCAACCTGTCGACCAAGCTGGCCACGCAGTTGCGCCCTGAAGAACGCGCGCTGTTCGACGTGTACCAGATGATGCTCGACGACGCGTCCCTGGGTAACGAAGTCAAGACCGTGATCAAGACCGGCCAGTGGGCCCAGGGCGCGCTGCGCCAGGTGGTCACCGATCACGTCAACCGTTTCGAATTGATGGACGACGCCTACCTGCGCGAACGGGCCTCGGATGTGCGTGACCTCGGTCGCCGTCTGCTGGCCTACCTGCAGGAAGACCGCACCACCAACCTGGTCTACCCCGACAACACCATCCTGATCAGTGAAGAACTGACCGCGACCATGCTCGGCGAAGTGCCGGAAGGCAAGTTGGTGGGCCTGGTCTCGGTACTGGGTTCGGGTAACTCCCACGTCGCGATTCTGGCCCGGGCCATGGGCATTCCGACGGTGATGGGCCTGGTGGACCTGCCGTATTCCAAGGTCGACGGCATCGACATGATCGTCGATGGCCATCGCGGTGAAGTCTTCACCAACCCCAGCGAAGTGCTGCGCAAGCAATACGCCGAGGTGGTCGAGGAAGAGAAACAACTGGCGCTAGGCCTCGACTCGTTGCGCGAGTTGCCGTGCGTGACCCTCGATGGCCATCGCGTGCCGCTGCTGGTCAACACCGGCCTGCTCGCCGATGTGGCCCGTGCGCAGCAGCGCGGTGCTGAAGGGGTGGGGCTGTACCGCACCGAAGTGCCGTTCATGATCAACCAGCGTTTCCCGAGTGAGAAGGAGCAGCTGGCGATTTATCGCGAGCAACTGTCCGCCTTCCACCCGTTACCGGTGACGATGCGCAGCCTGGACATCGGCGGCGACAAGTCACTGTCGTATTTCCCGATCAAGGAAGACAACCCCTTCCTCGGCTGGCGCGGTATCCGCGTCACCCTCGACCATCCTGAAATCTTCCTGGTGCAGACCCGCGCCATGCTCAAGGCCAGCGAGGGCCTGAACAACCTGCGCATTCTGCTGCCGATGATCTCCGGCACCCATGAGCTGGAAGAGGCCCTGCACCTGATCCACCGTGCCTGGGGTGAAGTGCGCGACGAAGGCGCCGACGTGCCGATGCCGCCGATTGGCGTGATGATCGAGATTCCGGCAGCGGTGTACCAGGCCAAGGAGCTGGCGCGCCAGGTGGACTTCCTGTCGGTGGGCTCCAATGACCTGACCCAATACCTGCTGGCCGTGGACCGCAACAACCCACGGGTGGCCGACCTCTACGACTACCTGCACCCGGCGGTGCTGCAAGCCCTGCAGCACGTGGTGCGCGACGCTCATGCCGAAGGCAAGCCGGTGAGTATCTGCGGTGAAATGGCCGGTGACCCGGCGGCGGCGGTGCTGTTGATGGCGATGGGCTTTGACAGCCTGTCGATGAACGCCACCAACCTGCCGAAGGTGAAGTGGATGCTGCGCCAGGTCGAACTGAGCATGGCCAAGGACCTGCTGGCGGAGTTGATGACCATCGACAACCCGCAAGTTATCCACAGCTCGCTGCAGTTGGCGCTGAAGAACCTGGGGCTGACGCGGATGATCAACCCGGCTTCGGCCAAGACCCTCTAGACATCGCTGGCAAGCCAGCTCCTACCGTTGGAATGCATTCCCCTGTAGGAGCCGGCTTGCCGGCGATGGCGCCAATCCAGGCGCCGTCAAATACTCAGTTCCACCTCGCCCAACCGACCCCCGTGCGGCCCGAAACTGCGCTCCACCATCCGCCGCGTGCCGTCGGCATTCACAATCAACGCCGTACTCGCCCTTGTCCCGTAGCTGGGACTCGCAATAAACACGCTCGACAACAGGCTCTCGGTCGCCAGTCCCACGCCGGTATCCGGCAAGTCGGCAAATGGTGCGGTCTGCGGGTCGCTCAAGATCGCCAGCAAGGCCTCCGGCTGCGGATCGTCCAGCAGCTCGCTCAGTGCTGCCTTGGCCTTGAGCAACTTGGGCCACGGCGTGTCCAGCCCTGCGTTGGATAATCCATAAATCCCAGCCTTCAACTGCGTCGGCTCGGTGTGGTTGGCGTTGTAATGCCATAACGCATCCCGCGTGCCCACCAGCAGGTTGAAGCCGGCATATTCAATCGAACGTCCGTTAACGTCGGCGAGATATTGGTCAATCGGCAGCGATCCGCTGAGAAAACGTGAGACCAGTTCACCGCGTGACTTGCGTGCCGGCGGCTGATGCGGGTCGCGGATATTGGTCAGGGCGGCAAACCGCCCATCGGCATTGACCCCCAGCCAGGTGCCACCCGCTTCCTGGTCGCGGCCGGCGTAGATAGCTGGCGCATCCGGCCACTGGGCCAGCGGCAGGCTGGGGCGGGCGTAGAACTCATCGCGGTTGGCCGCGACGATCAGCGGTTGGGCGTGGCCCGGCCGCCAGGCGAAAACAATCAGGCACATCAGGCGATTCCCTTTTGTGTTTTTAGCCACTCTACCCATACAGGCAGCGGCGTTCCATCGTATCCAGTTGGGTCGCATGCCTTCCATCCGTTAACATGCCGGACTTGGTTTGGGGGCTCCCATGGAATTTCTCCTGTATTTGCTACTCGGCGCCTGTGCGGGCGTGCTCGCCGGGCTGTTTGGCGTGGGCGGCGGGATCATCATCGTGCCGGTGCTGGTGTTCAGCTTCACCTTGCAGGGCTTCGACCCGCAGGTGCTGACTCACCTGGCCGTGGGCACGTCCCTGGCGACGATTATCTTCACCTCGGTAAATGCCGTGCGTGAGCACCACCGGCGTGGCGCGGTGCGTTGGCCGATCTTCCTGTGGATGACCTTGGGCATCCTGATCGGCGCCGGTTTTGGTGCGCTGACCGCCGAGGCGATTTCCGGCCCGCATCTGCAGAAGATCATTGGGGTGTTTGCCCTGCTGGTCGCCGTGCAACTGGCCCTGGAGGTCAAGCCCAAGGCCAGCCGCACGGTGCCGGGCAAGGTCGGCCTGACCGTAGCCGGCTCGGTGATCGGCTGGGCCTCGGCGATTTTCGGGATTGGCGGCGGCTCGCTGACCGTGCCGTTCTTGACCTGGCGCAGCGTGCCGATGCAGCAGGCGGTGGCCACTTCATCGGCCTGTGGCCTGCCGATTGCCGTGGCCAGTGCATTAAGTTTCATGATTCTGGGCTGGCATGACCCGCTGTTGCCCGCTCATAGTCTAGGGTTCGTGTATTTGCCGGCGCTGCTGGGCATCGCCCTGACCAGCATGGTGTTCGCCCGCTTCGGCGCACGCCTGGCACATCGGTTGTCGCCGCGTTTGCTCAAGCGGCTGTTCGCCGGATTGTTGTTTTGCGTCGGTTTAAACTTTTTGTTGTAACGCAGGCTTAATCGCGCACGGGCATGGTCCGGTCGCACTATCGAATGATTAACGAGGAGTCGCAATGCTGCCTTACCCGCAGATCGACCCGGTGGCCCTGGCCATCGGTCCGCTGAAAATCCACTGGTACGGGTTGATGTACCTGATCGGCATCGGCGGGGCCTGGCTGCTGGCCTCCCGCCGCCTGAACCGTTTCGACCCGACCTGGACCAAGGAGAAGCTCTCCGACATGGTGTTCTGGCTGTCGATGGGCGTCATCGTCGGCGGGCGACTGGGGTATGTGCTGTTCTACGATCTGTCGGCGTACATCGCCAACCCGACGCTGATCTTTGAAGTGTGGAAGGGCGGCATGGCGTTCCACGGTGGGTTCATCGGTGTGATGATCGCCGCCTGGTGGTTCGGCCGTCGTAATGGCAAGTCGTTCTTCCAACTGATGGACTTCGTCGCGCCGATGGTGCCGATCGGCCTGGGCGCCGGGCGGATTGGCAACTTCATCAATGCCGAGCTGTGGGGCAAGCCGACCGACGTGCCGTGGGCCATGGTGTTCCCACCGTTCAGCGACCCGGCGCAACTGCCGCGCCATCCGTCGCAGCTGTACCAGTTCGCCCTGGAAGGTGTCGCACTGTTCCTCATTCTGTACATCTTCTCGCGCAAGCCACGCCCAACCATGGCCGTGTCGGGGATGTTCGCGCTGTTCTATGGGATCTTCCGTTTCATCGTCGAGTTCGTGCGCGTGCCGGATGCGCAGCTGGGCTACCTGGCGTGGGGCTGGGTGACCATGGGCCAGATCCTCAGCCTGCCGATGATCCTCGGCGGCCTGGGCCTGTTGTGGTGGGCCTACAACCGTCCACAGCCGATCAAGAACACCGCGCTTTAAATTCGAACGCCGAGGCCAGGAGGTCTCGGCTTCAACGATACGGGAAAACACATGAAGCAATATCTCGAACTACTGAACGACGTCGTGACCAATGGCCTGACCAAGGGCGATCGCACCGGCACCGGCACCAAGGCCGTGTTCGCCCGTCAGTATCGGCATAACTTGGCCGACGGCTTCCCGCTGCTGACCACCAAGAAGCTTCACTTCAAAAGCATCGCCAACGAATTGATCTGGATGTTGAGCGGCAACACCAACATCAAGTGGCTGAACGAAAACGGCGTGCGTATCTGGGACGAATGGGCCACCGAAGACGGCGACCTGGGCCCGGTGTACGGCGAGCAGTGGACCGCCTGGCCGACCAAGGACGGCGGTAAGATCAACCAGATCGACTACATGGTCCACACGCTCAAGACCAACCCCAACAGCCGCCGCATCCTGTTCCACGGCTGGAACGTCGAGTACCTGCCCGACGAAACCAAGAGCCCGCAGGAAAACGCGCGCAACGGCAAGCAAGCCCTGCCGCCGTGCCACTTGCTGTACCAGGCGTTCGTGCATGACGGTCATCTGTCGATGCAGCTGTATATCCGCAGCTCCGACGTGTTCCTCGGCCTGCCGTACAACACTGCCGCACTGGCGCTGCTGACCCATATGCTGGCCCAGCAGTGCGACCTGATCCCACACGAGATCATCGTCACCACCGGCGATACCCACGCCTACAGCAACCACATGGAGCAGATCCGCACCCAGCTGGCGCGCACGCCGAAGAAGCTGCCGGAGCTGGTGATCAAGCGTAAGCCTGCGTCGATCTACGACTATAAGTTCGAGGACTTCGAGATCGTGGGCTACGACGCTGATCCGAGCATCAAGGCTGACGTCGCCATCTGATCAATGTGGGAGGGGGCTTGCTCCCGAAAGCGGTGTGTCAGTCGCCGGAAATATGACTGATCCACCGCCTTCGCGAGCAAGCCCGCTCCCACATTTGTTGTGTGTACACATTCAATGCCCGTGGCTTCGGCCCACGTGTGAAGGCTCGGCCTCGCTGGCCAGCACGCTTCCGCTGACCTCCAGCCGCTGCAATATCCCGCATTCTGGCCCGCCGCCACAGCGCTGGCGCAGGTCCAGCAGTTGTTCCTGCAGCGCCAGCAGCCCGTCGATCCGCGCTTTCACGTGGTGGATATGCTCGTCGATCAACGCATTCACGCTTTCGCACTGGTCCTGTGGGCTGTCGCGCAGCCCCAGCAGGCTGCGGATTTCCTCGAGGGTCATGTCGAGGCTGCGGCAGTTGCGGATAAAGACCAGCCGCTCGCTGTGTGCCTGGGTGTACACGCGGTAGTTGGCCTCGGTGCGCGCCGGCGGCGGCAGCAGGCCTTCCTTCTCGTAATAACGGATGGTTTCCACCGGGCAGTCGGTCAGTTTGGCCAGTTCGCCGATTTTCATCGCAGCAATCTCCAAATGGGTGCTTGACCCTATAGTGGCTACAGGGTCTTTACTTGGCAACAGGCACCTTACGGACGCGACCTGATGAGCGATTCCCTGCACACCCCGCACAAGCACGACCACAAGCATGACCATGACCATGACCATGACCATGACCACGATCATGGCCCGAAGAAACTCACCCCCGTGCATGACCACGGCCACGGCGGTTCCTGCTGCTCCGGCGCGCCCGCTCCTGCGCTGGTGCAACTGAGCGAGGCACCGACTGCCGGTTCGCGCCTGAGTACCTTCCGCATCGAAGCCATGGACTGCCCCACCGAGCAGACGCTGATCCAGAACAAACTGGGCAAGCTCGCCGGCGTGCAGCAGCTGGAATTCAACCTCATCAACCGGATCCTTGGCGTCACCCACGATCTGCCGAGCACCACGCCGATCATCGACGCCATCAAATCCATCGGCATGCAGGCCGACCCCATCGAAGAAGGCGCCCCGGCCGCCGCGCCGCCCGCCAAGAAACATTGGTGGCCGCTGGCGGTGTCCGGCGTTGGCGCGCTGGCCGCCGAAGTGCTGCACTTCACCCATGCCGCGCCGACCTGGGTGATTGCCGTAGTGGCGCTGGTCTCGATCCTCAGCGGCGGCCTGACCACCTATAAAAAGGGCTGGATTGCCCTGAAAAACCTCAACTTGAACATCAACGCCTTGATGAGCATCGCGGTGACCGGTGCGGTGTTGATTGGCCAGTGGCCAGAAGCGGCGATGGTGATGTTCCTGTTTACCGTGGCCGAGTTGATCGAAGCCAAGTCCCTGGACCGTGCGCGCAACGCCATCAGTGGCTTGATGCAAATGACTCCGGAACAGGCCACCGTGCAACAGGCCGATGGCAGCTGGCTGGAACTAGAGGTTAAAAGTATCGATCTTGGCGCGATCGTGCGGGTAAAGCCCGGCGAGCGCATCGGCCTCGACGGTGAAGTCACCGCTGGCCAATCCACCATCGACCAGGCGCCGATCACCGGTGAAAGCCTGCCGATTGAAAAGACCGTGGGCGACAAAGTGTTCGCCGGCACCATCAACCAGGCCGGTTCGCTGGAGTACAAAGTCACCGCAGCGGCCAATCAATCCACACTGGCGCGGATCATCCACGCGGTGGAACAAGCCCAGGGCGCACGCGCGCCGACCCAGCGGTTTGTCGACAGCTTCTCGAAGGTCTACACCCCGGCGGTATTCCTGTTTGCCCTGGGCGTGGCGCTGATCCCGCCGCTGTTCATGGCCGGCGCCTGGTTCGACTGGATCTACCGCGCCCTGGTGCTGCTGGTCGTGGCGTGCCCCTGTGCGCTGGTGATCTCCACCCCGGTGACTATCGTCAGCGGTCTGGCGGCAGCGGCGCGCAAAGGTATCCTGATCAAGGGCGGCGTGTACCTGGAGGGCGGTTACAAACTTGACTACCTGGCCCTCGACAAGACCGGCACGATCACCCACGGCAAGCCGGTGCAAACCGATTACCTGGCGCTGTTCCCTAACGTCGAGGACAGTGCCCCGGCGCTTGCTGCCAGTTTGGCCGGGCGTTCCGACCACCCGGTGTCGCTGGCAATTGCCAACGCGGCGGTGGATAAAAACCTGCCGAGCCACCCTGTGGACAACTTCGAGGCCCTGGCCGGCCGTGGGGTGCGCGGCGATATCAATGGCCAGACCTACCACTTGGGCAACCACCGCCTGGTCGAAGATCTGGGGCTGTGCTCGCCGGAGCTGGAAGAGAAACTTTTCGCCCTGGAAAAACAAGGCAAGTCCGTGGTGCTGCTGCTCGACAAATCCGGCCCGCTGGCGCTGTTCGCCGTGGCCGACACGGTCAAGGACAGTAGCCGTGAAGCCATCCAGCAACTGCACGCGCTGGGCATCAAGACCCTGATGCTTACCGGCGACAACACCCACACCGCCCAGGCCATCGCGGCCCAGGTCGGCATCGATCAGGCCCAGGGCGACCTGCTGCCCACCGACAAGCTGCAAGCCATCGAAAGCCTGTATGGCCAGGGTCATCGGGTCGGCATGGTCGGTGATGGCATCAACGACGCCCCGGCCCTGGCGCGCGCCGAGATCGGTTTTGCCATGGCCGCAGCGGGCACGGACACCGCCATCGAGACCGCCGACGTGGCGTTGATGGACGATGATTTGCGCAAGATTCCGGCTTTCATTCGGCTCTCCCGGCAAACGTCGAGTATCCTCAGGCAGAACATCACCCTGGCGCTGGTGATCAAGGCGATCTTCCTGGTGGTCACCTTCCTGGGGCTGGCCACCATGTGGATGGCGGTGTTCGCCGACATGGGCGTGGCCCTGCTGGTGGTGTTCAATGGCCTGCGCCTGTTGCGCAAATAGACGATGAGAGGGTGGTGTGCTGAGTGCCGAGTTGAAGGCGTTTTTCATGGTCGCCCGCCTGGGCAGCATTACCCAGGCGGCGAAAAAACTCGGCCTGAGCCAGCCCACGGTCACTACCCAGATTCGTAACCTGGAAAGCCAGTACGGCGTCGAGCTGTTCTACCGCGGCGGGCGCCGCCTCACTGTCAGCGACGAGGGCGCGCGCTTGCTGCCGATGGTCAAGGCGTTGTTGCAGCAGGAAGCCGACATCGAGTTTTTCCTGCGCAACAGCGGCCAGGTCCAGGGCGCGCTGAGGATTGCCGCCACCGCGCCGTACTACATTCTCGACCTGGTCAAAGCCTTTCGCGAACGCCTGCCTCAGGTGGAGGTGTCAGTGGAAATCGGCAACTCCCAGCAAGTGCTCGAAGCGCTCGACGATTACCGCGTCGATGTCGCCGCGTCCTCGCAACTGCTGGAAGACCCGCGCCTGATCCGCCGCGTACTGGGCACCGACCCGCTGGTGCTGGCGGTGCATCGCAACCATCCGCTGGCCAAGCTGGATCATGTGCCGCTGACGGCGTTGGCCGGGCACACCTTGTTGATGCGCGAAGCGGGCTCGACCACGCGGCGGCTGACCGAAGAGATGCTGCAAGGCGCGGGCGTGAGCTACGGGCCATTGCTGGAAATCGGTAGCCGGGAGTCGATCCGCGAGGCGGTGCTGCGCAATATTGGTATCAGCATCATTGCCCGCCAGGAAGTGCCCCATGACCCGCAGCTGCGGGTGCTGACTATCGAGAATGCGCCGCAGATCCCGGAGTATTTGTACTGCCTCAAGGAAAGAAAATCGGCTCGCCTGCCGGCGGCGTTCCTGGGGTTGGCGCAGGAAATGTCGCCGCTCTGAGTTTTTGGGTGGGGTTGACGGGCCTCTCCGCGGGCAAGCCCGCTCCCACGCTTGACCGAGTTCCAGCATGAGAATGCGGTCCAAATGTGGGAGCGGGTTTGCCCGCGAAAGCGCTACACCCGGCGACGCATCCCTATGAGGCCTACCCAAATCCACCAATACCACTATCACTCCCTTTTGCCTTTCTGCCACACGAGGGACGCATTGGCTGCCTAGCATGGCCTTCATCCGTTTGATGAGGTGCCTTGCATGAACACAGCCCTGACCCAACCCGGCGCACCGATGAAGGTGCGCGGTATCCAGAAACGCTTCGGCGCCTTTACCGCGCTGGACAACGTGTCCCTGGACGTCGCCGCCGGCGAGCTGGTGTGCCTGCTGGGCCCGTCCGGCTGCGGCAAGACGACCTTGCTGCGCTGCATCGCCGGCCTGGAACGCCAGGACAGCGGCGAACTTTACCTGGGCAGCCGCGACGTTTCCCTGCTGCCACCCCAGGCGCGGGACTACGGCATTCTGTTCCAGTCCTACGCGTTGTTCCCCAACCTGACCGTCGAAGCGAATATTGGCTACGGCCTCACCGGCAGCGGTCGCGATGAAGTGCGCAAGCGCGTCGGCCAGATGCTCGAATTGGTCGGCCTGGTCGGCAGTGAAAAAAAGTACCCCGGCCAACTCTCCGGCGGTCAACAGCAACGCGTCGCCCTGGCCCGTGCGCTGGCGCCCGCACCGTCGTTGCTGCTGCTGGACGAGCCGATGTCGGCCCTCGACGCCCGTGTGCGCGAGCATTTGTGCACCGAGTTGCGTCAGCTGCAGCGGCGCCTGGGCATCACCACGCTGATGGTTACCCACAATCAGGACGAAGCCATGCTGATGGCCGACCGCATCGCCGTGATGAACAACGGCAAGGTCGAGCAGTACGCCACGCCGCAGGAAATCTACGACCGCCCGGCCACGCCGTTTGTGGCGGAGTTTGTCGGCCAGGGCAACTGGCTGCCCTTCAGCCGCAACAGTGCCAGCCATGCCCAGGTGGGCGGGATGAACATGCGCCTGGCCGATGATGCCGGCGTGGCCCGCTCCGGCCGTTTGTTCTGCCGCCCGGAAGCGATCAGCGTGAATCCGCCGGTGCATGAAGAAAACCTGTTCCCGGCCAAAGTGCGCGAGATCACCTTCCTCGGCAATCGCTGCCGCATGAGCTTTGAGCTGGAGCAACTGCCCGGTCATCCGCTGCTCGCCGAACTCGCCCCGGAAGCCATGCCGCGCCTGGGCGCCCAGGACATCTGGGTGGCGTTGCCGCCCCGCAGCCTGCAGGTGTTTGCCTGAGATGGCGGCCGTGATGACTCTGCCCACCGCGCGACAGGTGTCCCACGCCGAATGGGGCGACCGCATTTTCGTGGTCGGCGGCAAACTGGTGTGGCTGTTACTGCTGGGCATCGCCGTGTTGCTGCCGTTGCTGGCGATCTTCTGGCGCGGCTTCAGCAGCGAGGCCGGGCAGGGCGGTGGCCTGGTCGCGGCGCGGGAATTGGTCACCAGCGATAATTTCCACTGGCTGCTGGGCAATAGCCTGAAGGTGTCCCTCAGCGTGGCGGCCATTGTCGTACCGCTGGCCTACCTGTTTGCCTACGCGCTGCAACGCACCTTGATTCCCGGCAAGGCGATTTGGCGTGGCCTGTCGTTGCTGCCGTTGATGGCGCCGTCGATGCTGCCGGGCATTGCGCTGGTCTATCTGTTCGGCAACCAGGGCATGCTGCGCGGGATGCTCTCGGACAATATCTACGGCTTCTGGGGCATTGTGCTCGGTGAGGTGATCTACACCTTCCCACACGCCTTGATGATCCTGCTGTCAGCGCTTTCCCTGGCGGACGCGCGACTGTTCGATGCAGCCTCAAGCATGGGCGCCAGCCCGGCACGAGCGTTTCGCAGTATCACCTGGCCGGCCACGCGCCAGGCGGTGTTCGCCGCGTTCTGCCTGGTGTTCACCCTGACCATCACCGACTTCGGCGTGCCCGTGGTGGTCGGCGGCGATTACCAGGTGCTGGCGCTGGAGGCCTATAAGGCGGTGGTCGGCCAGCAGCAATTCGGTCGCGGTGCATTGATCGGCATGGTGTTACTGCTGCCGGCGCTGTTCAGCTTTGGCGTGGATGCCTGGTTGCGCCGTCGTCATGGCGATTCCATGAGCGGCCGCGCCCAGGTCTTCCGGCCGGCGCCGTCGCGCACCAGAGACGGCTGCTACCTGGCCATCGTGCTGCTGATCTGCGCGGTGTTGCTGCTGGTGTTCGGCATGGCGGTGTATTCGTCGCTGGTGAAGTTCTGGCCGTACAACCTGTCGTTGTCGCTCAACCACTACCAGTTCGAAGACACGGCCGGCGGCGGCTGGCTGGCCTATCGCAATAGCCTGACGATGGCCCTGTGCACCGCGTTGATCGGCAGCGTGCTGATTTTCACCGGCGCCTACCTGATGGAAAAGACCAAGGGCCAGAAAGGCCTGAACCTGGCGCTGCGCATGCTCAGCTTTGTGCCGATGGCCGTGCCGGGGCTGGTGCTGGGCCTGGGCTACGTGTTCTTTTTCAATCTCAACGGCAACCCGTTGCATGTGTTCTACGGGACCATGACGTTGCTGGTGGTGTGCACCATTGCTCACTATTTGACCACTGCACAGATGACCGCCACCACCGCGCTGCGCCAGCTCGACGCCGAGTTCGAAGCGGCCGCGCTGTCGCTCAAGGCGCCGCTGTACCGCCACTACCTGCGCGTGACGGTGCCGATCTGCCTGCCGGCGCTGCTGGACATCGTGCGTTACCTGTTTGTGTCGGCGATGACCACCGTGTCGGCCGCGATCTTCCTCTACAGCCCCGACACCATCCTCGCCGCCGTCGCCGTGTTGAACATGGACGACGCCGGCAACGTGGGCGGCGCCGCTGCCATGTCGACCCTGATCCTGTTCACCTCGGCCGGCGTCTCGCTGCTGCTGGCGTGGGCTTCACGTGGCGCGCTGCGCCGCTCCCAAGCCTGGCGCCAAAGCGCGCCGGGCCAATAAAACATCCCTGAAGGAGGTGCTCCATGTTCAAGCCCCTGGCGCTGGTCGCTGCCGTACTCACTGCATTCAGCCTGAATGCCTTCGCCAAGACCGAGCTGACCGTGTACACGGCCCTCGAAGCCGAGCAGTTGAAGACCTATAAGCAGGCGTTCGAAAAGGCCAACCCCGACGTCGAAATCAAATGGGTGCGCGACTCCACCGGCATCATCACGGCCAAGCTGCTGGCCGAGAAAGATCGCCCGCAAGCCGACGTAGTGTGGGGCCTGGCGGCCTCCAGCCTGGCGATCCTCGACCAGCAGGGCATGCTGGACAACTACGCGCCGAAGGACCTCGACAAGATCGGCAAGAATTACCGCGACGCTGCCAACCCGCCCGCCTGGGTCGGCATGGACGTGTGGGCCGCGACCATCTGCTTCAACACCGTCGAGGCCGAGAAGCAGGGGCTGACCAAGCCGGTGAGCTGGCAGGACCTGACCAAGCCCGAGTACAAGGGCAAGATCGTCATGCCTAACCCGGCGTCGTCCGGTACCGGCTTCCTGGATGTGAGCGCCTGGCTGCAGACCTTCGGCGAGAAGCAGGGCTGGCAGTACATGGACGACCTGCACCAGAACATTGGCCAGTACGTTCACTCCGGTTCCAAGCCGTGCAAGCTGGCGGCCTCGGGCGAGTTCCCGATCGGCATTTCCTTCGAATACCCGGCCGTGCAGTTGAAGCGCCAGGGCGCGCCGCTGGACATCATCCTGCCGAAAGAAGGCCTGGGCTGGGACATTGAAGCCACGGCGGTGATCAAGGGCACTGCCCACGCCGACGCGGCTAAAAAGCTCGCCGACTTCTCCGCCAGTGCAGCGGCGATGGACCTGTACAAGGACAACTTCGCGGTGCTCGCCCAGCCGGGTATTGCCAAGCCGCAGACCGAGTTGCCGGCCGACTACGAGCAGCGCCTGATCAAGAACGACTTCGCCTGGGCGTCGAAAAACCGCGACAGCATCCTGACCGAATGGCGCAAGCGCTATGACGGCAAATCGGAAAAACAATAACCCCTGAGCATTCCCACGCTCTGCGTGGGAATGCGGCTCTGGACGCTCTGCGTCCGCTTTTGCAGTCGTGACGCAGTGCGTCACAGGATGCATTCCCACGCGGAGCGCGGGAACGAGAGGTCTTCATGACACAACTGCTGATCATTGGCGCCGGCATCCTCGGCCTGTCCCACGCCTACGCCGCGGCCAAGCGCGGCCTCAAGGTCAAGGTCTTCGAGCGCAGCGCCACGCCGCTGGGCGCCTCGGTGCGCAACTTCGGCCAGGCACTGGTCACCGGCCAACCGCCGGGGCCGATGCTTGACCTGGCCCGGGAAAGCCGCGCTATCTGGGGGCACTGGGCTGAGCGGGCAGGTCTGCAGCTCAAGCGCAACGGCTCGTACCTGTTCGCCCGCACCGAAGCGGAGGAGCATCTGCTGGAAGCCTTTTGCGCTGGCCGCGCTGCAGAGCACGGCTACAACGTCGAACTGCTGCAAGGCGCCGCTATGAAGGATCTGTACGGCGGCCAGTTCCGTCATCACCGTGCCGCGCTGCATGGCAAGGACGATCAGCAGCTGTATTCGCGTGAAGCGATCCCGGCGCTGATCAGCTACCTGGCGCAAGAGCTGAACGTGGAGTTCTATTTCTCCACGCTGGTGCGCGACGTCGAGCCGGGCCAAGTGCACACCACGGCGGGCAGTTTTCGCGGCGAGCAGATCATCGTGTGCTCCGGCCACGATTATCAAACCTTGCTGGCCGAGCAGATTGCCGGCCTCAACCCGCAGATCTGCAGGCTGCAGATGCTGCGCGCGCGCCCGGCGGTCAACCTGAACCTTCAACACGCGCTGCTCACTGGCCTTAGTTGCGTGCACTACGGTGCCTTCGCGGACCTGCCGGAAGCCGCGCCGGTGCAGGCCCAGATCCTGCGCGAAACGCCGCACCTGCACGAACACGGCATTCATTTGCTGATCAGTCCGACGCCGCATGGCGAGCTGATCATCGGTGACTCCCACCACTACGGCAGCGACGCCTCGCCGTTCAATGCCGAGCAGGTGGATGACTGGATGATCGAGTTGGCAGAGCAGACGCTGGGGTGCAAGATCCAGGTGGTCGAGCGCTGGCAGGGCGTCTACGGTGCTCGTGGGCCGGGGCCGTTTTCCTTCCTGCGCGCGGCGCCGGGCGTGAGTGCGGCGTTGATGCACACCGGCGTGGGCATGAGCGTGGGGCCGGCGCTGGCCGAGCGAAATATCACCACACTGTGGGGAGATGCGTGATGAACCCGGAACAGGCGATAGCCGACGTCTTCGGCTTGTACGAACAGCACGGCACGGCGGATTACATTGGCGAGCCGGTGTCGCAGATCGAGCACATGTCCCAGGCGGCGCAGTTGGCCATGGCCGAAGGCTTTGACGATGAAGTGGTACTGGCAGCGTTCTTCCACGATATCGGCCACCTGTGCGGCCAGGGCGCCGAGAACATGGGCGGGTATGGCGTGGTCAGTCACGAGCGGCTGGGGGCGGATTACCTGCGCCGCGCGGGCTTCAGCGAACGCATGGCCCGGTTGGTGGAGTACCACGTGCAGGCCAAGCGTTACCTGACCTTCAGCCAGCCGGACTACTACGCGCGATTGAGCGAAGCCAGCCGGCGCACCCTGGGTTACCAGGGCGGGGTCATGACAGCCGAGGAGGCCCGGGCCTTCGAGCAGGATCCGCTGTGCCAGGTCAGCCTGCGCCTGCGCCACTGGGACGAGCAGGCCAAGGAAATGCACGTGCCGGTGCTCGACCTCGACGTGCTCAAGGCCAAGGCTCGGCAGGTGCTGGCGGCTTAAGTCTCGTCGAGACGCTGGGCCAGGGCCTCGATCTGTTCCTGGCGCTCGGCCTGGCTGAGTTTGGCGTGCGGGTTGAGGGATGACCATTGTGGATGGGCGCGAGCCTTGTGCAGCGCATCCGGCAACTTGCCTTCGCGCCAGGTCTTGTCCTGGGGCGTATCGACCTTGATGCTGTGCATCGCCGCATGGCCGCGCAGGTTCAGGGCCTTGAGCAATTGGCGTTGGCGCAGGGCAAGCAGGCGCAGCACGCTGTCGTCGACGGTCAGCTCGCGCTGGCCCTTGATCTTGCCCAGCAGGCGGCTGCCATAGCTGCGCGCGGTCTGCAGCGCGCCGCCGGCGATGGCACCCGCGATGGCGGCGGCGCCGAGGGTCAGGCCGCCGACCAGCAGGTCCACGCCGGCACCCGCGGCCGCGCCTGCCGCAATCCCGCCGCCGACGCGCACGCCGAGCTGCTTGAGGGTTTCCGGGTTGAACAGGTCATCGCCCCAGCGGCCGTCCAGCAGCGGCAAATCACTGGCGGCGGCGTCCTGTGGGCGAAAGCCGAACAGCTTGAGCAGCGCCTCGACGCACTTTTGCTCACGCTGGCGTACGGCCTTGCGCAATTCCACGATGGCCTGCTGTTCGTCTTCGGTGACCACGCTGCGTCGACACGCGGCACAGTCGATCAACAGCTCGGCAATCAATCGCGCGGCGCTTTGCTGGCGGGCCTGGCGTTGGGCTTGCTGGTCAAGAATCAACCGCTCCAGTTGCGGACGGGCGTTTTCCAATAGCAGGGCGAGGCTTTCATACAGGCGGCGCTCGCCGTCTTCCGGCGGCGCGACGCTGTCGAACCGTACCAGCGCATGCAGGCCGAGGCGCGCCAGGGCTTCACGCCAGTCCGGCTCGCGGTGGTCACTGCTGCTGACGAAGTTGAGTACCGGCAGCAACGGCTTGCCGCAGCTGGCCAGCACTTGCAGCTCGTCGCGGTACTTGGCCAACACCGGCTCGCGGGCGTCGATCACATACAGGCCGGCGTCCGAGGCCAGCAGTTGGCGCAGCACCTTGGCCTCCTGTTCAAAGCGCTGGCGGGCTTCGCTGCCCTCCAGGAAGCGCGCCAGGCGCGCCGGGCCGTCCAGGCGTTCGCCGGGTCGATCCAGACGCTCCAGGTAGTCGAGCAGGGCAATGGCATCTTCCAGGCCGGGCGTGTCGTACAGCTCCAGCAAGGCTTCGCCGTCCACCGACAAGCGCGCACCCTCCACATGCCGCGTGGTGCTGGGGCGATGGGAGACTTCGCCGAAGCCGACATCCCGGGTGAGGGTGCGCAGCAAGGAGGTCTTGCCGACATTGGTGTGGCCGACCACGGCGAGTTTCAGCGGTTTAGTCATGACCGGTCTCCAGCCAGTTCAGCGGCGCGCAGTCGGCGAAGGGCAGCTCGAGTTGGTGCAGCGCGGCATGCCAATCTCCCAGGCGCTCTGCGTCCAGCGCCTGGCCAGGCGGGGCCTGCAGCAACCACACCCGGGTGGCGGTGGCGCTGCGCGCAAGTTCGGCGATCAGCGCCAGGCTGCCACGGTCGGGCGAGCGGCGTGGATCGCAGGCGATGGCCAGGCGAGCCGGCGGGAAGCGGCTGAGCTGCTCCAGCAGTTTGTTGCGCGATTCGCGGCTGTCGAGGATGCCGGCGTTCTTCACGCTGACCGGCAGTTTCGGCGGCCAGGGGTGCTGGTCATCCAGCTCGATGGCCACCAGCAACGCGCCGTCGCTTTCCAGTTCACTGACGCCGCCGGTGGCGTGATGCAATTGTTCGGGTGCAGCGTCGTTGACGCCAAGCCGTTCACTGCTCGGCATCAGGCGTTCGCGCAGTTGGCTGTAGCCGGGCAGGTTGAGGTCCAGGCGCAGCGCGGCGCGCCCGCGTTTCCAGCGCCACAGGCACAGCAGGGCGAGGATCAGCCGGGGCAGCAGGCCGTAGACCAGCAGCACGCCCACCAGCCAGGCGGCCCAGGCCTGGCGAGCGCTTTCGATATTCAGCGCGGCATCGCCGCTGGCGCGGATCATCTCGATGCTCGGCACATTGAAGCCGAGCAGGGCGGGCAGGGTGCCGAGGGCCTGGGTCACGGCAACAAAGGTGTCGGCACCGAGGATGGTGGTTTCCCACACAAAGCCGTAGCGGCGGGTGGCGAGTAGCGTAAGAAGAATCACCAGGGCACTGAGCAACGCCAGCAGCCACAGGCTGTTGACCAGCACACCCACGGCCCAGCGATTGAGCTTTTGCCGTTGCAGCAACAGCAGCAATGCCGGCGCCAGTTGGGCGGCCTTGGCATCACGCGCGAGTTTTTCGCTGAGCCATAACCACAGTCGGCCGAGGCTGGCGCTGTGTTCGCCGGCAAACAGCAGGCCCAGCGCCCAGCTCAGCAGCAGGATCAGGTTCAAGCCGAGCAGGCTGCCGAGCGCCCAGAACACATTCACCGGGGTCAGGCCGTTGCCCAGTGCAGCAAAGGCCAGCCCGGCGCCGCTGATCACGGCGACGATGGCCAGCAGCACCAGCGCCAGGCGCGCGCCTTGCAGCCAGCGGGTGAGGGCGGCCGTGAGCCCATCGCGCTCGGCCAGGTGCAAGGCACGCTGCTGGATGCGTGTCGGCAGGTCGCCACCGGCGGTGCGGGCCAGGCGGTTAGCTTCCAGGTCTTCCAGGGGGCCGGCGTGTTCTTCACGCAGGCGCACGGTTTCTGTCAGCCAGAGTTTTTGCAGGGGGTTCAGTGCAGTCACGCGCCGTCCTGTTGAGCAAGTGAGGTTGGAGCATAACCGCTGGCTCGCACCTCTGGTATTCTCGTCGCCATGAAAAAAACTCTCCCTTTAAGCCTGATCGCAGCCCTCGGTGAAAACCGCGTGATCGGCGTCGACAACAGCATGCCCTGGCATTTGCCGGGGGATTTCAAATATTTCAAGGCCACCACGCTCGGCAAGCCGATCATCATGGGGCGCAAGACCTGGGACTCCCTGGGCCGACCGCTGCCAGGGCGCTTGAACCTTGTGGTTAGCCGTCAGACCGGCCTGGCGCTGGAAGGTGCGGAAGTTTTTCCGTCACTGGATGCGGCGGTAGAGCGCGCTGAGGAATGGGCCAAGGCGCAAGGCGTGGACGAACTGATGCTGATCGGCGGCGCGCAGTTGTATGCGCAGGGGCTGGAGCAGGCGGATCGCCTGTATTTGACGCGGGTGGCGCTGAGTCCGGAAGGGGATGCTTGGTTTCCGGAGTTTGATACGAAGCAGTGGAAGCTGGTGTCGAATGTCGAGAATGCGGCTGAGGGAGATAAGCCGGCGTATAACTTCGAGGTTTGGGAAAAAGCCTAAGAGCTTCGCGAGCAAGCCCGCTCCCACATTTGACCGAGTTCTAACATGAGAATGTGGTCAAAATGTGGGAGCGGGCTTGCTCGCGAATGCGGTCTATCAGGCCTGCGCCAACTCCGCATGCTCATCCGCGTTCAACAACGCTTTGTCCGTCTGCCCCATGACCTGGCTGGTGATCGCGCCGGCCGTCATCGAGCCATTCACGTTCAATGCCGTGCGGCCCATGTCGATCAGTGGCTCCACGGAAATCAGCAGCGCCACCAGTGACACCGGCAAACCCATGGCCGGCAGCACGATCAGCGCGGCGAAGGTTGCACCGCCACCCACGCCGGCAACGCCGGCCGAACTCAGGGTCACAATTGCTACCAACGTCGCGATCCACAGTGGGTCCAGCGGGTTGATGCCCACGGTCGGCGCGACCATCACCGCCAACATCGCCGGGTAAAGACCGGCGCAGCCGTTCTGGCCGATGGTGGCGCCGAACGAGGCGGCGAAGCCGGCGATGGATTGCGGGATGCCCAGGCGACGGGTCTGCGCTTCAATGCTCAGCGGGATCGCCGCCGCGCTGGAGCGGCTGGTGAAGGCAAAGGTCAGCACCGGCCACACCTTGCGGAAGAAACGCAGCGGGTTGATCCCGGCCAGGGACAGCAGCAGGCCGTGCACCACAAACATCAGGCCCAGGGCCAGGTACGAGACCACGACAAAACTGCCGAGCTTGATGATGTCCTGCAGGTTGGAGCCGGCGACCACTTTGGTCATCAGCGCCAATACGCCGTACGGCGTCAGCTTCATCACCAGGCGCACCAGGCGCATCACCCAGGCTTGCAGGGTGTCGATGGCGTTGAGCACTTTCTGGCCTTTTTCCACGTCATCCTTGAGCAGTTGCAGTGCGGCAACCCCAAGGAAAGCAGTGAAAATCACTACGCTGATGATCGAGGTCGGCTTGGCCCGGGCCAGGTCGGCAAACGGGTTGGCCGGCACGAACGACAGCAGCAGTTGCGGGATATTCAGGTCGGCGACCTTGCCGGCGTAATCACTCTGGATCACCTGCAGGCGCGCCATTTCCTGGGTGCCGGCCACCAGGCCTTCGGCGGTGAGGCCGAACAGGTTGGTCAGGCCGATGCCGATCAGCGCCGCAATCGCGGTGGTAAACAGCAGTGTGCCGATGGTCAGGAAGCTGATCTTGCCCAGTGACGAGGCATTGTGCAGGCGCGCCACGGCGCTGAGGATCGAGGCGAACACCAACGGGATTACGATCATTTGCAGCAGTTGCACGTAGCCGTTGCCGACCAGGTCGAACCAGCCGATGGAGGCTTTGAGCACCGGGTTGCCGTCGCCGTAGATCGTGTGCAAGACAGTGCCGAACACCACGCCGAGTACGAGCGCAACCAGCACCTTCTTGGCGAGGCTCCAGTTGGTGCGACGAGTTTGTGCCAGGCCCAGCAGCAGGGCCACGAACACCAGTAAGTTGAGAATCAGGGGCAGATTCATTGAAGCTCCGTTGAGAAGGCAGCCAATCGCGTGAGCCTGCGATTGCGAACCGGAAAGCCTAACAGCTTGAAATATATTGATTTAATACCGATATGGAATGGTGACTGTCGTTTTTGGAATAAGCATCTGGCGCGCATGCACACGCCTTTGGCGCAATCACGACGCAAGCGGTCGCGCTCGGGCGGTAACTGTCACAGGGATTTGTTAGCGTCGATGTTTTTAACTCAGGGAGAAAACGCATATGAAGCTCGCTTCGAGATTGTTTGCCGCCGCGCTGTGTCTGGGCCTTGCCGGACAAACCATGGCCGCCACCGAGTTGAAACACTGGCCGGCACCGGCCGCCGAGCAACTGAACAAAATGATCGCCGCCAACGCCAACAAGGGTAATTACGCGGTGTTCGACATGGACAACACCAGCTACCGCTACGACCTCGAAGAATCCCTGCTGCCCTACATGGAAAACAAGGGCCTGATCACCCGCGACAGCCTTGATCCGTCGCTCAAGCTTATGCCGTTCAAAGACACCGCCGACCATAAGGAAAGTCTGTTCAGTTACTACTATCGCCTCTGCGAAGTCGACGACATGGTCTGCTACCCGTGGGTTGCCCAGGTGTTCTCCGGTTTCACCCTTAAGGAGCTCAAGGTGCAGGTCGATGAGCTGATGGCGTCTGGCAAGCCCGTGCCGGTCAGCTATTTTGAAGGCGACGTGGTGAAGCAATCTGAGGTGCAGCCGCCGAAAGTCTTCACCGGCCAGGCCGAGCTGTACAACAAGCTGATGGAAAACGGCATCGAGGTGTATGTGATGACCGCCGCGTCGGAAGAGCTGGTGCGCATGGTCGCCGCCGATCCGAAGTACGGCTACAACGTCAAGCCGGAGAATGTGATCGGCGTGAGCACCTTGCTCAAGGACCGCAAGACCGGCGAGCTGACCACCGCGCGCAAGCAGATTGCCGCCGGCAAATATGACGAGAAGGCCAACCTCGGCCTGGAGCTGACCCCGTACCTGTGGACCCCGGCCACCTGGATGGCGGGCAAGCACGCAGCCATCCTCACCTACATCGACGAATGGAAAAAACCGGTGATCGTCGGCGGCGACACACCGACCAGCGATGGCTACATGCTGTTCCACGATGTGGACGTGGCCAAGGGCGGCATCCACCTGTGGATCAACCGCAAGGACAAATACATGACCCAACTCAACGGCATGATCGCCAAGCACGCGGCGGCGCAGGCCAAGGAAGGGTTGCCGGTGACGGCGGACAAGAACTGGGTGATCGTCAAGCCTGAGGAAATTCAGTAACACCGAGGCGCGCCCATCGCAGGCAAGCCAGCTCCCACATGAACCGAGTTCGTTCAGGCTCAGCCTGCCCGTGTGGGAGCCCGGTTGCCAGCGATGGCGTCAACGAGATCAATGCAGGACTCAAGGCCGCCATCGCAGGCAGCCAGCTCCCACAGTTGATCTGCAGTGTTTTGGAGCGTTGTTCCAGGCAAAAAAAATGCCCCGCACTTGGCGGGGCATTTTTTATGCGCGAGGCTTACAGGCCGTCGAGCATCGCTTTGTTACGCACTGCACCCTTGTCGGCACTGGTGGCCAGCAGGGCATAGGCCTTCAACGCAGTGGTGACTTTGCGCGGACGCTTCTCGACCGGCTTCCAACCTTTCTTGTCCTGCTCGACCCGGCGCGCCGCCAGTTCTTCATCGCTGATCAACAGGTTGATCGAACGGTTCGGAATGTCGATCAGCACCTTGTCGCCGTCCTGCACCAGGCCAATCGCGCCGCCGGCAGCGGCTTCAGGCGAAGCGTGGCCAATGGACAGGCCGGAAGTACCGCCGGAGAAACGTCCGTCGGTCAGCAAGGCGCAGGCTTTGCCCAGGCCCTTGGATTTCAGGTAGGAGGTCGGGTAAAGCATTTCCTGCATGCCCGGGCCGCCTTTCGGGCCTTCGTAGCGGATGATCACGATGTCGCCGGCCTTCACTTCGTCGGCGAGGATGCCGCGCACGGCACTGTCCTGGCTTTCGAAGATCTTCGCGTTGCCTTCGAACACATGGATCGACTCATCCACACCGGCGGTTTTCACCACGCAGCCATCCAGTGCGATGTTGCCGTACAGCACGGCCAGGCCGCCTTCTTGGGAGTAGGCGTGTTCGACACTGCGGATGCAGCCGTTTTCACGGTCGTCATCCAGGGTGTCCCAACGGGTCGACTGGCTGAACGCAGTCTGGGTCGGGATGCCAGCCGGGCCAGCCTTGAAGAAGGTGTGCACGGCTTCGTCGTCAGTCTGGGTGATGTCCCACTTGGCGATGCCTTCGGCGATGGACGCGCTGTGCACGGTCGGCAGGTCGGTGTGCAGCAGGCCGCCACGGGCCAGCGAGCCGAGGATCGAGAAGATCCCGCCGGCACGGTGCACATCTTCCATGTGGTACTTCTGGATGTTCGGCGCGACCTTGCACAGTTGCGGCACGTGACGGGACAGGCGGTCGATGTCGCGCAGGTCGAAATCGATCTCGGCTTCCTGGGCCGCGGCCAGCAAGTGCAGGATGGTGTTGGTGGAACCGCCCATGGCGATGTCCAGGGTCATGGCGTTTTCGAATGCCTTGAAGTTGGCGATGTTGCGCGGCAACACCGACTCGTCATTCTCGCCGTAGTAGCGCTTGCACAGTTCGACGATGGTGCGGCCGGCCTGCAGGAACAGCTGCTCACGGTCGCTGTGGGTGGCCAGTGTCGAGCCGTTGCCCGGCAAGGCCAGGCCCAGGGCTTCGACCAGGCAGTTCATCGAGTTGGCGGTGAACATGCCGGAGCACGAACCGCACGTCGGGCAGGCGCTGCGCTCGTATTCCGCGACCTTCTCGTCAGAAGCGCTGGAATCGGCGGCGATGACCATGGCGTCGACCAGGTCGAGGCCGTGGGAGGCCAGTTTGGTCTTGCCGGCTTCCATCGGGCCGCCGGAGACGAAGATCACCGGGATGTTCAGGCGCAGGGCGGCCATCAGCATGCCAGGGGTGATCTTGTCGCAGTTCGAGATGCACACGATGGCGTCGGCGCAATGGGCGTTGACCATGTACTCCACGGAGTCGGCGATGATCTCGCGGCTCGGCAGCGAGTACAGCATGCCGTCATGGCCCATGGCGATGCCGTCATCCACGGCGATGGTGTTGAATTCTTTCGCTACACCGCCGGCACGTTCGATCTCGCGGGCGACCAGTTGGCCCAGGTCCTTGAGGTGGACGTGGCCCGGTACGAACTGGGTGAACGAGTTGGCAATCGCGATGATCGGCTTCTTGAAGTCGTCATCTTTCATCCCCGTGGCGCGCCACAGTGCGCGCGCGCCGGCCATGTTGCGGCCATGGGTGGATGTTTTCGAGCGGTAATCTGGCATGGAGCACTCCGGGCGGCTAATCAGGTAACTACTACTGGGGAGTGAGCTTCTATTGACGTCTGGAACACTCAGAAAATGGCCGTGTGTCCGGAAGTTGCCACTCGCGTCGCGGGATCGCCGCGTGCTTGGGCCTCGAGCTCATAAACCCGCCGGGGGATGACTGGCGATGAATACGCCCGATTCTACACCGCTGGCGGCTGGAGGGAATGGCCGTAAGTGTGGAGATAGCGGCTACAGGACGTGTGGGCGGTGTTTGGCCCATTCATTCAACCCCAGGCCCAGAGCACTCAGAATCAAAAAGCACAATCCGAGGGTGGTGCTCAGATTGTGCGTCAAAGTACTGATCAGAGCACTGATCAACCCACCGGCAATGAATATCACAACTGTGGTGGCTGATGCGGCCGCGCCTGCGGAGTGGGGGAAAAGGTTCATGGCCCGTGAGTTTGAAATTGGCCTGGTGATGGTGGTACCGGCCGTGCAGATCAGCATTGGAATCAAAACGGTCCAGGTGGAGATATTGTTCCCATAGGCCAGCAACAACATTACCCCACCGGATGTCGCGATTAACCACAAGCCGGTCGCGATCTGGGTGTTGGCCAGTAACCGTTTGTTCAACCAGCCCGCTGACACGCCGCCTAACACATAAGCTGCGCCATAAAGCAGCAAGACCTGTGAGTACTGATAGGGCGACAGCCCTAACTGGTCCATGAAAATGATGGGGGATATGACGATAAATGAAAAATGGCAGGCAAAGGTGATTCCGGAAATCGTGGCGTAACTGACGAAATGGCGATCTGCAAAAATTTGCGCGTAGCCCTTGAGAATAGTGTGGCGGCTTGGATGGACGGCGGGTTGGGTGTCGCTGAGTAGTCGATAGGTCATAAACAGGAGCAATATGGCAAAGGCTGTAAATACGTAGAAGCTGGCCTGCCAACCCCAATGCGTTTGCAGCCATGCACCAACTAATGGCGAGATCGAAATGAAGATACCTCCGGCGGTCACGATTGCGATCCGCAGTCGCTCCTGTTCCTTGCCCACGAACATATCCTGAACCAACGCTTGAGACAGCACAAAGCCGCCACAACCAACGGCTTGAACTACTCGGAAAAGTAAGAACTGTGAATAGTTATTGGCGGTTATGCAGCCAATTGCACCAACAATCGCCACGGTCATGCTGGCCAGTAGCAGCTTCTTGCGACCTATCCTGTCGGATAGCGGCCCTATCCACAGCAACGAGCAAGAAAAGCCAATCGCGAAAAGGCTGATGGACCGAGCGATATCTACTGTTGAGGTTTGAAAGTGTTCGGCAAGCGCGGGAAATGAAGGGAGTACGACGTCGAGGGGAAATACACCCAGCAACGTCAGGATCATCAGCAGTGCGATGAGAAACGGTTTCGTTGTGGGCTTTGTGGCGCTGTGCATTTACATGGACTCTATTCCTTGAGGGGGTCGAGGATCGAGTCTGGAGCGAGGAAAGTCAAAGCAAGAGAGGGTATGAAAATTCCTGGATTCCTGTAGGAGCCTGCTGGCTCCTACAGTCAGTCTCAGCGTTAGCTATTCGGCAACAACCGGCACGTAATGCTCTTGATATACCGCGTCTCGGCAATCGCCGGGTGCACCGGGTGGTCCGGGCCCTGGCCGCCGCGTTCGAGCATCTGGATATTGCGGTCCAGGTGACGGGCGCTGGTCAGCAGGATGTTTTGCAGGTCGTCTTCGGGCAAGTGCATCGAGCACGACGCGCTGACCAGGATGCCGTCCTTGCTGAGCAGGCGCATGGCTTGCTCGTTCAGGCGGCGGTAGGCGCCTTCGCCGTTTTTCATGTCTTTCTTGCGTTTGATGAAGGCCGGCGGGTCGGCGACGATCACGTCGAAGCGTTCTTCGCTGGCTTTGAGCTCCTTGAGGGCCTCGAACACGTCGCCTTCGATGCAGGTCATCTTCTCGGCGAAGCCGTTCAGCGCGGCGTTGCGCTCCACGCCATCAAGGGCGAAGGCGGAGGCGTCGACGCAGAACACTTCACTGGCGCCGAAGGCCGCAGCCTGCACGCCCCAGCCGCCGATGTAGCTGTAAAGGTCGAGCACGCGCTTGCCTTTGGCGTACGGGGCCAGGCGTGCGCGGTTCATGCGGTGGTCGTAGAACCAGCCGGTCTTCTGGCCCTGGATTACCGGGGCTTCGAATTTCACGCCGTTTTCTTCCAGCGCAACCCATTCCGGCACCAGGCCGAACACGGTTTCGACGTAGCGGTTGAGGCCTTCGGCGTCGCGCGCGGCGGAATCGTTCTTGAACAGGATGCCACTCGGCTTGAGCACTTGGGTCAGGGCGGCGATCACGTCTTCTTTATGCGCTTCCATGGTCGCCGAAGCGATCTGCACCACCAGGATGTCGCCGAAACGGTCGACCACCAGGCCTGGCAGCAGGTCGGAATCGCCGTAGACCAGGCGGTAGAATGGCTTGTCGAACAGGCGATCACGCAGGGACAGCGCGACGTTCAGGCGATGCACCAGCAGCGACTTGTCCAATGGCAGCTTGATGTCGCGCGACAGCAGGCGAGCGCAGATCAGGTTGTTCGGGCTCATGGCCACGATGCCCAGGGTCTTGCCGCCGGCCGCTTCGAGGATGGCCTGGTCGCCCGCCTGGAAGCCGTGAAGTGGGGTGGCGGCCACGTCGATTTCGTTGCTGTAGACCCACAGGTGGCCGTTGCGCAAACGACGATCGGCGTTGGCTTTGAGACGCAGGCTTGGCAGGGACATGACGTCGCTCCGGAAAAAAGAGCGGGAGTATACCCTTTGCGCACCCGTTCATGTGGGAGCTGGCTTGCCTGCGATGCAGACGGCGCGGTGTATCTGACGTACGGCGGTGATGCAATCGCAGGCAAGCCAGCTCCCACATTTGATCGCGGTTCGGTTCGGGTTTTTGAGGTGTCGGTCAGCTTTGCTTAGAGGTTAGAATCCCCGCCTAGCCCAGAGTATGTACTTATGTCCCAAGAGCTTTCCGCCGAACAGATCCAACAGGCCCTGCAAGGCATCAGCGTGCCGCCCCAGCCGCAAATCATGGTGGATTTGCAGATGGAGCAATACATGCCCGACCCGGACCTGGAAGTGATCGCGCGATTGATCTCCCAGGACCCGGGCCTGTCCGGTGCGTTGCTGAAAATCGTCAACTCGCCGTATTACGGCCTGAGCAACAAGATCGCCTCGATCCAGCGCGCGGTGAACCTGCTGGGCAGCCGTTCGATCATCAACCTGATCAACGCGCAGTCGATCAAGGGCGAGATGAGCGATGACACCATCGTCACCCTCAACCGCTTCTGGGACACCGCCCAGGATGTGGCGATGACCTGCCTGACACTCGCCAAGCGCACCGGCTCGCAAGCCGTCGACGAGGCGTATGCGCTGGGCCTGTTCCACGATTGCGGCGTGCCGCTGATGCTCAAGCGCTTCCCCAACTACATGGCGGTGCTGGAAGAGGCCTATGGCAATGCCGGCCCCGACTGCCGTGTGGTCGACACCGAGAACAACGCGTTCAACACCAACCACGCGGTGGTCGGCTACTACACCGCCAAGTCCTGGCGCCTGCCGGAACATGTGACCGATGCCATCGCCAACCACCACAACGCCCTGGCGATTTTCAGCGATGAGTCGTCGCGCAACTCTCAGCTGAAAAACCTGCTGGCGATCCTGAAAATGGCCGAGCACATCTGTTCGTCGTATCGGGTGCTGGGCAACCAGGCGGTCGATCATGAATGGAATGCGATCGGGCATATGGTGCTGGACTACGTGGGCCTGTCGGACTACGACTTCGAGAGCATGAAGTTGTCGATCCGCGAACTGGGCGCGCACTGACCCTTCCTTCAAGAGGTACACATGCCCGAGTTACCAGAAGTCGAAACCACCCGGCGCGGGATTGCTCCGCACCTGGAAGGCCAGCGGGTCAGTCGCGTGGTAGTGCGCGAGCGACGCCTGCGCTGGCCGATCCCGGAAGACCTGGATGTGCGCCTGTCCGGGCAGCGCATCGTGCTGGTGGAACGGCGGGCCAAGTACCTGTTGATCAACGCCGAAGTCGGCACCTTGATCAGCCACCTGGGCATGTCGGGCAACTTGCGGCTGGTGGAAGTCGGCATGCCGGCAGCCAAGCATGAGCACGTGGACATCGAGCTGGAATCGGGTATGGCCCTGCGCTACACCGACCCCCGGCGCTTTGGCGCGATGCTTTGGAGCCAGGACCCGCACAACCATGAGCTGCTGATTCGCCTGGGGCCGGAGCCGTTGACCGACCTGTTTGATGGTGAGCGTTTGTTCCAACTGTCCCGCGGCAAGTCGATGGCAGTGAAGCCATTCATCATGGACAACGCGGTGGTGGTGGGGGTGGGCAATATCTACGCGACCGAGGCGCTGTTTGCGGCGGGGATCGATCCGCGTCGCGCGGCTGGAGGCATTTCACGGGCGCGTTATTTGAAGCTGGCGATCGAGATCAAGCGCGTACTGGCCGCTGCTATTGAGCGGGGTGGCACTACGCTGCGGGACTTTATCGGTGGCGACGGGCAGCCGGGCTATTTCCAGCAGGAGCTGTTCGTCTACGGCCGCGGGGGCAAGGCGTGCAAGGTCTGTGGGACCGAGCTGCGCAATGTGGTGCTGGGGCAGCGGGCGAGTGTGTTTTGCCCCAAGTGCCAGAGCTGATTGCCAGGTGATGGCTGTTGCTGCCTTCGCGAGCAAGCCTGCTCTCCCATTCGACCGCATTCTCATTTTGGAACTCGGTCAACTGTGGGAGCGGGCTTGCTCGCGAAGAGGCCCTTACAGTCACTAAAGAATCTCAGGCCTTGCCGGTAATCAACCGGTACTTGGCCATCAACTGCTCTTCCGTCTCCGGATGGGCTTCATCCAGCGGAATGCAATCCACCGGGCACACTTGCTGGCACTGAGGCTCGTCGTAGTGGCCGACGCACTGGGTGCACAGGTTCGGGTCGATCACGTAGATCTCTTCGCCCTGGGAAATCGCAGCGTTCGGGCACTCGGGTTCGCAGACGTCGCAGTTGATGCAATCGTCGGTGATGATCAGGGACATGGAAACTCCTGCCAGGGCTGTCAGCCAAGGCATCTGAAAACTAATGCGCGCAATTGTGCCGCATTGGCGCCCGCAGTGCGAGTGCACATGACCTGCGGCCAACTGGCATGCTGACCTGTAGCGAGCGGGCTTGCCCCGCGTGAGTTGCGAAGCGGCCCCGGAACAGGCGGCTGTGCGCTGGCTGAAACTACGCGGTGGCTTTTATTCGTGCCGCTTCGCAGCCCAACGCGGGGCAAGCCCGCTCGCCACAATAAGCTTGCTTACAGAAACTACTTCTTGAAACGCAGTGTCAGCGCATCGGCCACGGCCGGGTGCACGAACTTGGTGATATCTCCGCCCAAAGCGGCAATTTCACGGACCAACGTCGAGGAAATGAACGAATAACGCTCCGACGGTGTGAGGAACAGGCTTTCCACGTCCGGTGCCAGTTGGCGATTCATGTTGGCCAGCTGGAATTCGTATTCGAAGTCCGACACCGCACGCAGGCCACGCAGGAACACATTGGCGTTCTGCTCTTTGGCGAAGTGCGCCAGCAATGTGGAAAAGCCCACCACTTCCACGTTGGGCAGGTGCTTGGTGACCTCACGCGCCAGCTCCACGCGCTGTTCCAGGGGAAACAGCGGGTTTTTCTTGGGGCTGGCCGCGACCGCGATGATCACATGGTCGAACAAGCGTGAGGCACGTTCGACCAGATCGCCATGGCCTTTGGTAATCGGGTCGAAGGTACCTGGGTACAACACTCGGTTCATCGCGTCGTCCTGGCGGAGTCCGTTGGGGAACCGGATGGTATCGCAGCCGTCCCGGTCGGCCAAGTCAACTTATGCAGAAGAAAGCACTATAGACATGGCGAATAGCGTGTTTTTTCACGCTGTTTTCAGACGTTCGGCCAAGGCGGTCGCCAGTTGCGCGGTCAATCCATACACCGACAATTGCGGGTTGGCCCCAATGCTGGTGGGGAACAACGAGCCGTCGTGGATCGACAGATTGCGCAGTTGGTGATGACGGCCAAGGCTGTCGGCCACCGCATTTTTCGGGTCTTCACCCATGGCACAACCGCCCATCACATGGGCGCTGCCCAGGCAGGTGCGGTGCAGTTCCAGGTTCAGCCCTTCGATCAGCGTGCGGGCTTCGCCCAGGCTCGTCACGTAGCGCGCATCGTGGTGCAGCGGCTTGACCGACTTGGCTCCCGCCGCGAACTGGATCTCGGCCATGCTGTGAAAGGCGCGACGCAGGCCGTCCCAGGCGTACGCCGATACCTGATAGTCGAGCACTGGGGTGCCATCGCCGCGCAACTCCACGCTGCCGCCCGGGCTGTCGGGGTGGAAACCGTCGCGCAGCAAGGCCAGCATCGCGTGGGTGTTGGGCAATTGCTTCATGTCCAAGGCGTTCTGCGTGCCGTAGCCGCCGAGCAGGGTGCTGGCGAGTGCCGGGTGCAGCGGCGGCGCCTCAAGCTTGTAGGACATTTTGCCGGTAGTGCCGTCCTGCCATTGAAAATGGTCGGAGTAGATTGACTGCGGCGCGCCGTAGAACGGGTTGATCACCTCCTCGAACAGCCCGGCGGAGAAATTCACCAGGTGCAGGAAGGTGCGCTTGCCCAGCCGCGAATGCGGGTCCGGGGCATCCGAGCGCATCAGCAGGGCGGGGCTGTTGATGCCGCCGCCGGCCAGCACGTAGTGCTTGGCCTTGACCGTGATTTTGCGGCCGGTCGGTGCCACGCAGCGTTCATCCATCGCCACGCATTCCAGGCTGCTGATGTGGTCGCCGCTGTAGAGCAGGCGTTCGGCGCGAGCCAGATACAGCAGTTCGCCGCCTTTCTCCAGCGTCGAGGGGATGGTGGTTACCAGCATCGACTGCTTGGCGTTGACCGGGCAGCCCATGCCGCAATAGCCCAGGTTGAAGCAGCCGCGCACGTTGCGGGGGATCACATGCCAGCTGTAGCCGAGCTTTTCGCAGCCTTTGCGGATCACGTCATTGTTGGCATTGGGCGGCATGGCCCAAGGGGCGATCCCCAGGCGTTGCTCCATTTTTTCGAACCAGGGCGCCATTTCGGCACTGCTGTGGCCCTTCACCGCATATTCGCTTGCCCAGTGGGAAAGTGTCGCGTCCGGCGTACGAAAGCTGGAGGTCCAGTTGATCAGCGTGGTCCCGCCCACCGCGCGGCCCTGCAGGATGGTGATCGCGCCATCTTTGCTCATGCGGCCGATGCCTTCCTGGTACAGGCTGGTGTAGGCCTCGTCCTCGAGCAGCTTGAAGTCGCTGCTGGTCTTGAGCGGGCCTTCTTCAATCAGCAACACCTTGTAGCCGGCGGCGCTGAGGATCTCGGCGGTGGTGCCACCACCGGCGCCGCTGCCGATGATCGCTACGTCGGCCTCCAGGGTCAGGTCGTTGTCGAGGGCGGCGCCATTGTGGGTTTTCCAGCCACGGGCCAGGCCGTCGCGGAACAGATCGGGTACGGGCATAGACAGGCACTCTTATTGTTATACGAAGTTGCAGTCGGTGTGGGAGCTGGCTTGCCTGCGAAAGCGGCCTGCCTGCGGGTACAGCCCCACATTGCAGCGGGTTTTCAGCCAGGGCTAGACCTTGGGCGGGCCCGGATAGCCGCAATGCGCCCAGGACTGCGGGCGGAAGTACCACGACATGATTACCAGCTTGAGCAGCGAGCCCTGGCCCATGCGCAGCAGGTTGAGATAGCTGTTTTCCCAGCGGTGCAGGAAGTTGCGGATCTGCTCCGCGCTGGCGTTTTCCCAGCTGCCCCAGATGCCGGTCAATGGGCCACGGGTGATGCCCATGCCCAATACGTCGAACAGTTGCTGGGTGAGCTTGAACATTTCCGGCGACAGGTGCTGCAGGCTGTAGTCGAGTTTTTTCAGGGTGTCTTCAATTCCGGCGACCACCTCTTGGGCGCTCGCCGCGCCTTCGAGCAACACCGGGATTACCGCGCGCAAAAACGGCAGGTCACTGCTGCGCAGCATGGCAAAGCCGCTGGCCGGGGTGCTGCTGGAGCAGCCGCTGAGGCTGGCGCCGAGCCCGGCCGTGGCCAGGAAAGCACTGGCGCACAAGCCGATTTTCAATACGCCGCGCCGCGACAGCGCGGGTGAATCAGTCAGGCTAGGGTTCATTGTTATTGTTATCCCGAGAGTGGCGGAATCAGCGAACGAACAGCTTCTGGATCAACTTCTGGATGGCTTTGCCGTACGGCGGGTAGATCAACTTGGCCGCATTGAGGCGCTGTTTCACCAGCACGCCCTTGGCTTTGCTGAACGTGAGGAAGCCTTCGTGGCCGTGGTAGTGACCCATGCCCGAGGGGCCGATGCCGCCAAAGGGCATGTCATCCTGGGCCACGTGCAGCAGGGTGTCGTTCAGGCACACGCCGCCGGAATGAGTCTCGTGAAGTACGCGATTCTGCTCGCCCTTGTTGTAGCCGAAGTAATACAGGGCCAGTGGGCGAGGCCTTTCGTTGATGTAGGCAAACGCCTGGTCGAGGCCTCGATACGGCACGATCGGCAGCACCGGGCCGAAGATCTCGTCCTGCATCACGGTCATGTCATCGCTGACATTCAGCAACAGGCTGTGGGCCATGCGCCGGGCCTGGCCCTGGTCGTACAAGGGGATCAGCGTGGCGCCCTTGTCGGTGGCGTCCTTGATGTAGGCATTCAGTCGGGCCAGTTGCCGCTCATTGATGATGGCGGTGTAGTCCGGGTTATCGGTTAACGTCGGATAAAATCCGCGCACGGCCTTGCTGTAAGCCTCGACGAAACCTTCAACGCGATCTTCCGGCACCAGCACGTAGTCCGGCGCCACGCAGGTTTGCCCGGCATTCAAGGCCTTGCCGAAGGCGATTCGTTCGGCGGCATCCTTGAGTGGCACATCGGCAGACACGATGGCCGGCGACTTGCCGCCCAATTCCAGGGTCACCGGCGTGAGGTGTTCGGCCGCGGCGCGCATCACATGCTTGCCGATGCTGGTGGCGCCGGTAAACAGCAGGTGATCGAAACGCAGCTTGGAGAACGCCATGCCCACTTCGGCTTCGCCGAGCACTACGCACACCAGGTCCTCGGGGAAAATCTTCGCCAGTAGCGCCTTGAGCAACTCGCCGGTGGCCGGTGTGGACTCGCTGAGCTTGAGCATCACCCGGTTTCCGGCGGCCAACGCCCCGACCAGGGGGCCAATGGCCAGGTACAGCGGGTAGTTCCAGGGCACGATCACCCCGACCACGCCCAGCGGTTGGTAGATCACCTTGGCTGAAGCCGGCTGGAAGGCAATGCCTACAGCGCGACGGGAAGGTTTCATCCAGCCCTTGAGGTGTTTGCTGGCGTAGTGAATGCCATGCAGGCTGGGCATCAATTCGGCGAACAGGGTTTCGTCTGCACTGCGGTGGCTGAAGTCCTGGCTGATCGCGTCGATCAACGCCTGGCGTTCGTCGCTGAGCACATCACGCAGAGCCTTGAGCCATTGCTGGCGCTGCGCTGCCGGCGGCATCGGGTTGGCGGCATAGGCACGGCGTTGCGCGTCGAACAGGTCCTGGAGATGATCCAGCGCCTGGGAATCTTGCAGATAGGCAATGTTGGCAGACATGGCGCAGTTCCCGATTGTTATAGGTCTGCGTGGATTTTTAGAGTCATTGCTCTAAATTGTCAAATAACATTGCAGCAACATGCAGATTTATCCTGGCAAGGATAGGCCGTAAGATGCCCCATCACGTGTTTAGAAGCTGATCCCCTATGGCACCACGAGTAAAGACCAGCGAGCGCATTGTGCAAACGAGCCTGGAGCTTTTTAACCAGCAGGGCGAGCGCAGTGTGAGCACCAATCATATTGCCGCCCATATGGAAATTTCGCCGGGCAACCTGTACTACCACTTCCCCAACAAGCAGGCGATCATCGCCGTGTTGTTTCGTGAGTACGAAGCGTTGGTGGACAGTTTTCTGCGCCCGCCCCAAGGCCGCGCCGTGACCGTCGAAGATAAGCGCTTTTACCTGCAGGCCGTGCTGGCCGGCATGTGGCGCTACCGCTTCCTGCACCGCGACCTCGAGCACTTGCTGGAAAGCGACCCGGAACTGGCGACTGGCTACCGACGGTTTTCCCAGCGCTGCCTGATCCAGGGTAATGCCATTTACCAGGGGTTTGTCGATGCCGGCATCCTCAACATGGACCCGGTGCAGACCGAGGCCCTGACCCTCAATGCGTGGATCATCCTCACCTCGTGGGTGCGGTTCTTGTGCACCACCAATGAAAACTCCGCCCATTTGAGCGCCGAAGCCATCAAGCGCGGGGTCTACCAGGTGCTGGTGCTGGAGGCCGGGTTCGTCACGCCCCAGGCGAAAGACGCGGTGGATGCCCTGTTCAAAGAGTTTTACGTGCCGTTGAATCAGGCACTGGAAGAAGTGAAGTAGGACCTTTCCCGAATCTGTTCACAGGAGTCCGTCATGCCGCTTGCCCAACTGATCAGCCCCCAGCAATTGGCCGAGCGCCAGAAGTCGGCCGGGCTGGTGATCCTGGATTGCCGTTTTGCCTTGGAAGACCCGGACTACGGGCTGTGCAGCTATGCCGAAGGGCATATTGAGGGCGCGCAGTACGCCGACCTCGAGCGCCATCTCAGCGGCCCGGTGACCAAGGGCGTGACCGGTCGTCACCCGTTGCCGGTGGCGGACACCTTTGCCCGGCAATTGCGCGCCTGGGGTATTAACGCCGACACCGATGTGGTGCTGTATGACGACGGTCCCGGCGCCTTTGCTGCCCGCGCCTGGTGGTTGCTGGCCTGGCTGGGCAAACGTGACGGCGTGTTTATTCTGGACGGTGGCCTCAAGGCCTGGCACGCCGCCGGTTTCCCGCTGAGCCTGGACGCGCCGTTGGTCGAGCCGGGTGCCTTCGCCGGGACGCCGGACAACCGCCTGGTGCTGGATGCCGAACACCTGCAAAAACGCCTGGGCCAACCGGGCCTGACCTTGATCGATGCCCGCGCCCAGCCACGTTTTCGCGGTGATGTGGAACCCATCGACCCGATCGCCGGGCACATCCCCGGCGCGCAGTGTGCGGCGTTCACCGAAAACCTTGGCATTGATGGCTGTTTCCTGCCAGCCGACCAGCTCAAGCAGCGTTTCGCCGCTCAATTGCAGGGGCGTTCACCGGAGGAGTTGGTGGCGTATTGCGGTTCAGGGGTGACGGCGTGCCACAACCTGTTTGCCCTGAGCCTGGCGGGTTACCCGTTGGGCAAGTTGTATGCGGGGTCGTGGAGTGAGTGGATTACCGATCCGCAGCGTGAAATTGCTACGGGCGACTGAGTCGGTTGCGGTGTGAGCCGCATCGAGTGTGGGCGCTGACTTGCCTGCGATGAGGGCGTGTCAGCGAGCGGATAATCGGCTGACACACTGCTATCGCAGGCAAGCCAGCTTCTCCATGTTCAGCCGTGTTGTGCCAGTAGCCACTGAGGGATTCGGCGTTCGAGGTAATAACCCGGGCGCTTCAGCGAGCCGTCGACGAACCCCACATGCCCACCCTTTGCCGTCAGCTCAAACTCGGTGCACTCCGATAACTCGCTGGCCTCGGGCAGGCTATGGGCGAATACAAACGGATCATCGGCGGCCTGGATAATCAGCGTCGGGGTGCGGACCGCCCCCAGGTAGTAGCGGCTCGACGCACGGCGGTAGTAGTCCTCGGCACTCAGGAAACCGTGCAGTGGCGCGGTGACCCGGCCATCGAAGTCCCAGAACGTGCGCATCTTCTCCAGTGAGCCGAGGGCTTCCAGGGTTTTCAGCCCGTCTGCCCGGCCATCCTGTAAAAAACGGCTTTGCTTGACGCGGATATACGCGAGCATTTCACGCATGAAGTGCTTTTGATAAACCCGCGAGAAACCCAGCCCGATCCGGTCCGCACACTGGTCCAGCCGGAACGGCACCGACACCGCCGCCGCGCCGTGCAAGCCGGAGGCTTCGCCGGTTTCGCCCAAGTGTTTGAGCAGCACATTGCCCCCCAGCGAATAACCCACTGCATACAACGGCGCCAACGGCCGTTTCGCGCGCAGGTGGGCAATCGCCGCGGCCAGATCCTCGCTGGCGCCCGAGTGATAGCTGCGTGCCAACAGGTTTGGTTCGCCGGAACAGCCACGCCAGTTCAAGGCGGCACTGGCCCAGCCTTGAGCCGCGAGGACTTTTTGCAGGCCGGCTACATAGGGGGAATTGGATGAGCCGGTCAGCCCATGCAGCACCAGCACCAATGGCGACTGCGCGTCATGCGGGCCATGCCAGTCGAGGTCCAGAAAATCGCCGTCTTCCAGCCACAGGCGTTCGCGCTGGCGTTCGATATGGGTCGTCGGGCGCCATAGCGGCCCCCACAGGGTTTGCAGGTGAGGGTTGCCGAGGCCGAAGGCGGGGGTGAACAGTTCGGAGGACGGTGTCATGAAACTCTCAGTCTGTGGCGAGCGGGCTTGCACCCGCGTCGGGGTGCGAAGCGGCCCCATCAAGAACACCGCATTAATTCAGTCGGAGCACCGTCGCGATTTTGGGGCTGCTGCGCAGCCCGACGCGGGGCAAGCCCGCTCACCACAACAAGCCCACTCACCACAGCAAGCCCGCTCACCACGACAAGCGTGCTCGCCACAGCAAGGCCGCTCACCACAACAAGCTTGCTCGCCACAGATTAAGCGACGCTGTCGACCAACCGATGCCACAACGCGTAATACACCCGACCGGACTTCTGCTCCCGGTGCAGGCGCCAGGCGCCAGGCAAGCCGAGGGTTGACGGCGCGGTCTCGCTTTCAGTGTAGATCCACGCATCCGCCGCCAGCCATTGGCGCTCTTCGAGCAAGGTGCACACGGCGGGCAACAGGTTCTGGTTGAAGGGCGGGTCGAGGAATACCACGTCGTATTCGCTTGCCGGCTGGGTTTCCAGATAGCGCAGCGCGTCGGCGGTTTGCACCTGGCCGTTGGTGCAGCGCAGGGTGCCGAGGTGTTCCTTGAGGCTGGACACCGCCACATTGCTCGCATCCAGCGCCTGGGCCTGGGCTGCGCCACGGGACAGCGCCTCGAGGAACAATGCGCCGCTGCCGGCAAACGGATCCAGCACTTTGGCCCCGCCGATATACGGCGCGAGCCAGTTGAACAGGGTTTCACGCACGCGATCAGGCGTGGGGCGCAGGCCGACGACGTCGGGGAAGCTCAGCTTGCGGCTGCCCCATTCGCCACCAATGATGCGCAGTTGGCCCACACCGTTATGCACGTTGTGGACAGGTTTTTTCGGGCGAGATGAACTGGCCATTAATGCTCCGGAACCCCGAGCGGCTGCTCGGCGGGTTTGTCAGTGGGGGGCGGTAGTGGCTTTTGCGCAATCGTCGGGCCGGCGGTCACGATGACCATCTTGTCGGCGCTCAAGTGTTTGTTCATGGCAGCCTTGACCTGCTCTACGGTCAGGGCCTGGGATTGTTTCATGAAATCTTCAAGATAGCTCAGCGGCAGGTTGTAGAAACCCATCGCGCCCAGTTGCCCGACGATGTCCGCGTTGCTGGCGGTGGACAATGGGAAGCTGCCGGCCAGCTCACGCTTGGCGTCGTCCAGCTCCTTCTGTGTCGGGCCGGTCTTGAGGTAGTCGGCCAGCACGTCCTCGACCAGGCGCAGGGTGCCACCGCTCATTTCGGCGCGGGTCTGCAGGTTGATCATGAACGGGCCGCGCACCTGCATCGGCGAGAAACCGGAGTACACGCCGTAGGTCAGGCCGCGCTTCTCGCGCACTTCGCTCATCAAGCGCGTGCCGAAACCGCCGCCGCCGAGGATCTGGTTGCCCAGGGACAGGGCTGCGTAGTCCGGATCGGCGCGGTCGATGCCCAGTTGGGCGAACAGCAAGTGCGTCTGCTTGGACGGGAACTCGATATGGCTCAGGCCCGCCTTGGGTTCGGTCGGCTGGGCAATCTTGGCCAGCGCCGGGCCCTTGGGCAACGACGCCGAGACCTTGGCCGTCATGGCTTCGGCTTCGGCGCGGGTCAGGTCGCCGACCACGGCGATCACCGCATTACCTGCTGCATAAGCCTTGGCGTGAAACGCCTGCAACTGCGCGAGGGTGATCTTCGGGATGCTTTGCGGCGTGCCTTCGCTCGGGTGCGCGTACGGGTGGTCGCCATACAGGCGCTTGAACAGCTCCAGGCTGGCCAGCTTGGCGGGGTTCTGCTTCTGGTACTCGAAGCCGGCGAGAATCTGGTTCTTGATCCGCACAAGAGAGTCGGCAGGGAAGGTCGGCTTGCCGATCACCTGGTCGAACAGTGCCAGGGCGGCGTCGCGTTTATCGCTGTCGCTGAGGCTGCGCAGGGATACCAGAGCCATGTCGCGATAAGCGCCATTGCCGAAGTCGGCGCCCAGGCCTTCAAAACCGCTGGCGATCTGGCTGACGTCCTTGCCGGGCACGCCTTCGTTGAGCATGGCGTTGGTCAGCAGTGCCACGCCTGGGGTGTTGCCGTCCTGGCTGCTGCCGGCTGCGAACAGGATGCGCATGTCGAACATCGGCAGTTCATGCGCTTCCACGAACAGCACCTTGGCGCCTTCGGCGGTGGTCCAGGTCTGCACGTCGAGCTTGCGGTTGGTCGGCGCCTTGCCGTCCAGCTCAGCCAGCGATTGCAGCGTGTTGGCCGATTGCGCCGTGTCCAGCGCCTGGCTGGCCATCGAGTCGCTCGGGCGCAGGAAATACACGGCACTTGCCGCGATCAAGGTGACGACGATCAAGCCCGGCAGGACCAGGCGGCTGCTTTTGCGATCACTCATGAGCGGTCTCCTCAGGCATAACATGGGCGACGCTCAGACGTTCGCGGGTGAAATAGGTGCGCGCGGCTTTCTGGATATCTTCCGGGGTCACGCTTTGCAGGTCGGCCAGTTCGGTGTCCATGAGCTTCCAGGACAGTCCCACGGTTTCCAGCGAGCCGATGGCTGTGGCCTGGCTGGTGATGGAATCGCGCTGATAGACCACGCCGGCGATCACTTGGGCGCGGATGCGCTCCAGTTCTTCGGCGGTCGGCGGTTTGGACTTCAATTCTTCCAGCAGGCGCCACAGGCCCGCTTCGGCTTGGGCGACGGTCTTTTTCTTCTGCTGGTTCGGCGTGGCGGTCAGGGTGAACAGGCTGTCGCCACGGGTGTAGGCGTCGTAGCTGGTGGATGCGGCGGAGACCAGCTCCTCACCGCGCTCCAGTTGCTCCGAAATACGCGCGCTGTAGCCGCCGTCCAGCAGGGCCGAGATCAGGCGCAGGGCTTGTACCGAGCGCTTGTCTTCGGCGGTAGCCAGGCCCGGGACGTTGAAACCGAGGATCACGCTCGGCAGTTGGGTCTGCACACGCATCGTCAGCAGGCGCTCGCCAGGCTCGGCCAGCTCCATCGGGATCTTGGCGGGTGGCACGTCGCGCTTGGGAATCGGGCCGAAGTAACGCTGGGCGAGGTTTTTCACCTCGTCAGGGGTCACGTCGCCGACCACTACCAGGGTGGCGTTGTTCGGCACATACCAGGATTGGTACCAGTGGCGCAGCTCTTCGACCTTCATGCGGTCCAGGTCGGCCATCCAGCCGATGGTCGGCGTGTGGTAGCCGCTGGCGGGGTAGGCCATGGCCTTGAAGCGCTCGTAGGCCTTGGACATTGGATTGTCGTCGGTGCGCAGGCGGCGCTCTTCCTTGATCACCTCGATTTCGCGGCTGAACTCGTCGGCCGGCAGGCGCAGGCTGGCCATGCGGTCGGCTTCGAGCTCGAAGGCAACACCCAGGCGGTCACGGGCCAGCACTTGGTAGTAGGCGGTGTAGTCATCGCTGGTGAAGGCGTTTTCTTCGGCGCCCAGGTCGCGCAGGATCAGCGACGCTTCGCCGGGGCCGACCTTGGCGCTACCCTTGAACATCATGTGCTCCAGGGCGTGGGACAAACCGGTCTGGCCCGGGGTTTCGTAGCTCGAACCGACCTTGTACCAGACCTGGGAAACCACCACCGGCGCGCGATGGTCTTCGCGCACGACCACCTTGAGGCCGTTATCCAGGGTGAATTCGTGGGTGGGTTGTGGGTCGGCAGCCAGGGCTGAGAGAGGCAGACAAACTGTGCTGAACAGCAGGCCTGCGGCGTGGCGGGCTAGAGCATTCATTCGTTTTTAAACCTGTTGGGCTGCCCGCTTGGTCTTAGCGTCGGCGGGCGAGGAGGTGCTAGGATACTGATCGGATTTAAGGACGGCCACTGCGGCAGTCGTGTTGAGGCCGTTTTAGGCCTTACGAAATGTTGCGCATGAACGAGCTGGCTAAAAAACAGTCTGTTACGCATCGAATTTTATTTACCGACGCCCCCCCAGGCGCGTCGCTACCTTGAGATAGCCGTCTCCATGTTTGGTTCCAACGACGACAAGAAGACCCCAGCTGCGGCTGGCGAGAAGAAAGGCCTGTTCGGATGGCTGCGCAAAAAGCCGCAGGAAACCCCCGTCGCCGAACAGCCGCAGGTTCCAGCCGAACCGATCCCGGACCCTATAGTAGAAGCCGAACCGGTTGCCGAAGCGCCGGCGCCGGTGGTATTGCCGATGGCCGAGCCGGTGCTGCAGCCGCTGGCCGAGGTTGAGCCAGAGCCAGAGCCAGAGCCGCAACCAGAACCCGAGCACAAGCCATGGCCGCAATTGCCGGTGGCCGAAGAGCCCGTGGCACTGGTTGAAGATGTACAGGCCGAACATGTGGCGCCGCCGATTCCGGTGGTCATTGAGCCGCAGCCGGTTGTCGTAGAAGCGCCAGCACCGGCACCGGTGGTGGTCGAGCCAGTGTCTGCCGCCCCTGCCGTCATCGAAGAGCCCGCCGCGCCTGTCGAAACCAGCAAGACCGGTTTCTTCGCCCGCCTCAAGCAAGGCCTGAGCAAGACCAGCGCCAGCATCGGCGAAGGCATGGCCAGCCTGTTCCTGGGCAAGAAGGTCATTGATGACGAGCTGCTGGAAGACATCGAAACCCGCCTGCTGACCGCCGACGTGGGCGTCGAAGCCACCGCGGTGATCATCCAGAGCCTGACCCAGAAGGTCGCGCGCAAGCAGCTGACCGACGCCGATGCCCTCTACAAATCCCTGCAGGCCGAGCTGGCGGCGATGCTCAAGCCGGTGGAAGCGCCGCTGGTGATCACGCCGAACAAGCCGTTCGTGATCCTGGTGGTCGGTGTCAACGGCGCCGGCAAGACCACCACCATTGGCAAGCTGGCGAAGAAGCTGCAGTCGGAAGGCAAGAAAGTCATGCTCGCTGCCGGCGACACCTTCCGTGCCGCTGCCGTGGAGCAGTTGCAGGTGTGGGGTGAGCGCAACAAGATCCCGGTCATCGCCCAGCACACCGGCGCCGATTCCGCCTCGGTGATCTTCGACGCCGTGCAAGCCGCCAAGGCCCGTAACATCGATGTGCTGATCGCGGATACCGCCGGTCGCCTGCACACCAAAGACAATTTGATGGAAGAGCTGAAGAAAGTCCGCCGCGTCATCGGCAAGCTCGACGCCGACGCGCCGCACGAAGTGCTGCTGGTGCTCGATGCCGGTACGGGCCAGAACGCCATCAGCCAGGCCAAACAATTCAACCAGACGGTGCAACTGACCGGCCTGGCATTGACTAAGCTCGACGGCACGGCCAAGGGCGGTGTGATTTTCGCCCTGGCCAAACAGTTCGGGTTGCCGATTCGTTATATCGGCGTCGGTGAAGGTATCGACGACCTGCGCACTTTTGAAGCCGAACCCTTTGTACAGGCGCTGTTTGCCGAGCGGGAGCGTTCATGATTCGATTCGAACAGGTCGGTAAACGCTATGCCAACGGGCATGTCGGCTTGCATGAGCTGAGCTTTCGAGTACGGCGGGGCGAGTTCTTGTTTGTCACCGGTCACTCTGGCGCCGGCAAAAGTACCCTGTTGCGCCTGCTGCTGGCGATGGAACGCCCGACCACCGGCAAACTGCTACTGGCTGGCCAGGACCTGGCCACTATCAGCAATGCACAGATTCCGTTCCTGCGCCGCCAGATCGGCGTAGTGTTCCAGAACCACCAGTTGCTGTTCGATCGCACGGTGTTCAACAACATTGCGTTGCCGCTGCAGATCCTCGGGCTGTCCAAGGCCGAGATCGTCAAGCGCGTGGATTCGGCCCTGGAGCGCGTGGCGCTGTCGGACAAGACCGACCTCTACCCCGGCGACCTGTCCACCGGCCAGCAACAGCGCGTCGGCATTGCCCGCGCTATCGTCCACCGTCCGGCCTTGCTGCTGGCGGACGAACCGACCGGTAACCTCGACCCGCGCCTGGCGGCCGAGATCATGGGGGTGTTCGAAGACATCAACCGCCTGGGCACCAGCGTGCTGATCGCCAGTCACGACCTGGCCCTGATCGCGCGTATGCGCCATCGCATGCTGACCCTGCAGCGCGGCCGCCTGATCGGTGACGGGGAGGCCGGCGTATGAGTGCTACACGCAGCCCCAAGGTGTCCGAACGCGTGGCACCGAAACCGGCCGATCCGCAGCCGAAAAAGAAAAAACACGACGAAGACGACGGTCCTGACTTCAGCACCTTGCTGCGCGCCTGGATCGAAAGCCACCGCGCCAGCCTGCTGGACAGTCTGCGTCGCCTGGGCAAGCAACCGATCGGCAGCTTTTTCACCTGCCTGGTGATGGCCGTGGCCCTGAGCCTGCCGATGGGCCTGTCGCTGCTGCTCAATAATGTCGAGCGCCTGGGCGGCTCCTGGCAGCGTGCGGCGCAGATTTCGTTGTACCTGAACCTGGATGCGAGCGCCAAAGACGGTGAGACACTGCGCGATGACATCAAGAACCTGCCGGGTGTGGCCGATGCCGAGTACATCAGCCGCGACCAGGCCCTTGAGGAGTTCCAGCAGCAATCCGGCCTGGGCGAGGCGCTGAAGGAGCTGCCGCAGAACCCACTGCCGGGCGTGGTGCTGGTGACGCCGAATGAAGTCGACAAGCCGGCGCTGGAAGCCCTGCGACAAAAACTCGCAGAGCTGCCCAAGGTACAACAGGCACAACTTGATCTAGTCTGGGTCGAGCGGCTGGCGGCAATTCTCAAGCTGGGTGACCGGTTTGTGTTCGGCCTGACGGTGTTGTTGGTGTCTGCATTACTTTTGGTGATAGGTAATACCATTCGTCTTCATATTGAAAACCGTCGCACCGAGATAGAAGTGATTAAACTGGTCGGCGGCACGGACAGCTATGTGCGTCGGCCTTTTCTGTACATGGGCGCGCTTTATGGCTTCGGTGCCGGGATTTTGTCCTGGGGCGTGCTGGCGTTTGGCTTGAACTGGCTGAACGACGCGGTAGTCGGGCTTGCCGGCTTGTACGGCAGTGATTTTGCCCTCGCCGGCGTGCCAGTGGCCGATGGTCTGTCGCTCTTGCTTGGCGCGGTCCTGTTGGGGTATATCGGTGCTTGGATTGCGGTCGCAAGGCATTTACGTGAGTTGGCGCCGAAGTAGTTAATGTCAAGGTAATGTGGTTTCGTTTGTATTGACCGTATCAGTGGTTTAGGGAACTTGTCCTACGGTTCCCGGTCAATTTTCGCAGTGCTGAACTGCACGAGTTATGTGAGTCGGAGGTTTTTTCGTATGACCACTTCTTTGCAACCTGCTTATGCTTTGGTCCCGGGTGCGAACCTCGAGGCCTATGTGCACACGGTGAACAGCATTCCATTGCTGACACCGGAGCAGGAGCGTGAACTGGCCGAGAGTCTCTACTATGAGCAGGATTTGGGGGCGGCTCGGCAGATGGTGCTCGCCCACCTGCGTTTTGTCGTACATATCGCCCGTAGCTATAGCGGCTACGGCCTGGCCCAGGCTGACCTGATCCAGGAAGGCAACGTCGGCCTGATGAAGGCTGTGAAGCGCTTCAACCCTGAGATGGGTGTGCGCCTGGTGTCGTTTGCTGTGCACTGGATCAAGGCGGAAATTCACGAGTTCATCCTGCGCAACTGGCGCATCGTGAAAGTCGCGACCACCAAGGCCCAGCGCAAGCTGTTCTTCAACCTGCGCAGCCAGAAGAAACGCCTGGCGTGGCTGAACAACGAGGAAGTCCACCGCGTGGCTGAAAGCCTCGGCGTGGAGCCGCGTGAAGTGCGCGAGATGGAAAGCCGCCTGACTGGCCATGACATGGCGTTCGACCCGGCCGCCGAAGCGGACGACGACAGTGCTTTCCAATCGCCGGCCAATTACCTGGAAGACCACCGGTACGACCCGGCGCGTCAACTGGAAGACGCCGACTGGAGCGACAACTCCAACCACAACCTGCACGAAGCGCTGGAAGTGCTGGACGACCGCAGCCGTGACATCCTCTACCAGCGCTGGCTGGCGGAAGAAAAAGCCACGCTGCACGACTTGGCGCAGAAGTACAACGTGTCGGCCGAGCGGATTCGTCAGCTTGAAAAAAGCGCGATGAACAAGCTGAAGTTGTCGATCGCCGCCTAAAACGCTGCGAAAAGCCAAAAAAATGCCCCGATCGAAAGATCGGGGCATTTTTGTTTGTGCGCACAACCCAGAGCCTCACGCAATCCCTGGTAGGGTCTCAGTCGGACCACGGCGCCTTGCGGGAGTTATTCAACTCCACCAAGTAACCGTCCCCACCCAACTGGCTCATCTGCTGGCGAATCCACGCGGCTCGCCGTGCCACATAGGCGGTCGGATGGCTGGCACTCCACACCCGAGGGTTGGGCAGCACCGCCGCCAGGTAGCTGGCCTGCTGACGGGAGAGTGCCTTGGCACTCACCCCAAAGTGATGCCGCGCGGCAGCCTCGGCGCCAAACACGCCTTCATCCCATTCCACGCTATTGAGGTACACCTCAAGAATCCGCTGTTTGGGCCAAAGCACCTCGATCAACCCGGTAAACCAGGCCTCCAGGCCCTTGCGCAGATAACTGCGGCCGGCCCACAGGAACAGGTTTTTCGAGACCTGCTGGCTCAGCGTACTGGCGCCACGGATCGAACCACCGCGCTCGTTGTGCAGGATCGCTGCCTGGATCGCGCCGAAATCAAAGCCCCAGTGTTGCGGGAAACGCTGGTCTTCACCGGCCATCACCGCCACTTTCAGGTCATCGGAGATCTGGTCCCACGGCACCCAGGTACGTTGCAGGTCAATCGGCTCACCGTCGAACCAGGATTCGACCTTGCGCTCCACCATCAACGCGGTGAAGGGGGGCGGGACGACACGAAACAGCAGCACCAGCAAGACACTGCCGATGGCGAACCATTTCACGACTTTGAGAAAACGATTGAAGAGGAGACGCAGCATAGAGATGGCTTGGCCGAACCCGTTGAGCGGGCCATTATACAGACCCGGCCCTTTGAGTCTGACTGGAGTTCCTCATGCTGCGTGGTTTTCTGATGTTGGCTGCCTTTTTCGGCTTCACCGGTGTTGCCCTCGGCGCCTTCGCCGCCCATGGCCTGAAAAACCGCCTGAGCGCCGACTACCTGGCGATCTTCCATACCGGCGTGACCTATCAGTTGGTACACACCCTGGCACTGTTTGGCGTGGCGCTGCTGGCCGCACATATTCCTGGCCGGTTGGTCGGCTGGGCGGGCATCTCCTTTGCCGTCGGCATCCTGTTGTTCTCCGGCAGCCTGTATGTGCTGACCCTGACCGGCATCAGCAAACTGGGGATCATTACGCCGTTCGGCGGCTTGGCATTTCTGCTCGGCTGGTTTTTCCTTGGCCTCGCTGCCTGGCGCTTGCAGCTGACCGCTTGACGCTTGGTGCTGACCTTTAGGTCCCAATCGGGCTAGAATACTGGCCCCTAAAAACGATGGCGGCCCGTGGCATGCGCATTCAGTTGAACGGCGAATCCTTTGAACTGCCCGACGGTGAAACCGTTGCGGCCCTGCTGACCCGTCTGGATCTGACCGGGCGTCGCGTCGCAGTGGAGCTCAACCTGGATATCGTCCCGCGTAGCCAGCACGCCGAGACCGCGCTCACCGAAGGTGACCAGGTCGAAGTGGTCCACGCCATCGGCGGCGGCTAGCCCGTCCGGCGCCTGTGCGCCACCGCGTATTCTGCAGAACCTCACCCACACAGAGGATTTCCCATGAGCATCGTTCGTAGCGACAAGCCCTTCGTCCTGGCCGGTCGTACCTACCAGTCCCGCCTGCTGGTCGGCACCGGCAAGTACCGCGACATGGAAGAAACCCGCCTGGCCATCGAAGCCTCGGGTGCCGAGATCGTCACCTTCGCCGTGCGCCGCACCAACCTCGGCCAGATTGAAGGCGAGCCAAACCTGCTCGAAGTGCTGTCGCCGGATCGCTACACCTTCTTGCCCAACACCGCCGGTTGCTACGACGCCATCGAGGCCGTGCGCACATGCCGCCTGGCCCGTGAGCTGCTCGATGGCCACAACCTGGTGAAGCTGGAAGTGCTGGCCGACCAGAAAACCCTGTTTCCCAATGTGATCGAAACCCTCAAGGCCGCCGAAACGCTGGTCAAGGAAGGCTTCGACGTGATGGTCTACACCAGCGATGACCCGATCATCGCGCGCCAACTGGCAGAAATCGGCTGTATCGCCGTGATGCCGCTGGCCGGCCTGATCGGTTCCGGCTTGGGCATCTGCAACCCTTACAACCTGCAGATCATCCTCGAAGAAGCCAAGATCCCCGTGCTGGTGGATGCGGGCGTGGGCACTGCCTCCGACGCCACCATCGCCATGGAGCTGGGCTGCGATGCGGTGCTGATGAACTCGGCCATCGCTCACGCCCAGCAGCCGATCATGATGGCTGAAGCCATGAACCACGCCATCGTCGCGGGCCGCCTGGCCTACCTCGCCGGTCGCATGCCGAAAAAACTCTACGCCAGCGCCTCTTCGCCGCTGGATGGTCTGATCAAGTAAGAGCCATTGATGACTGAATCAAACGAAACGCCGAACACCGTGGACGAAGGTGACGAGTCCAAGCACCGCCGCATCAAGAGTTTTGTGATGCGTGCCGGGCGCATGACCGAAGGCCAGCAAAAGGGCCTGGAGCAGGGCACGCCACTGTTCGTCCTGCCGCTGGCCGATGCGCCGGTGGACTACGACCACGTCTTCGGCCGTTCGGCCCCGCGCTCCCTGGAAATCGGTTTCGGCATGGGGCACTCGCTGCTGGAAATGGCCGCTGCCTCGCCGGAGCAGGATTTCATCGGCGTGGAAGTACACCGTCCGGGTGTCGGCGCGCTGCTCAATGGCGTGCTGACCCAAGGCCTGACCAACCTGCGGGTGTATGACTGCGACGCGATCGAAGTGCTCAACCGCTGCATCGCCGACAACAGCCTGGATCGCCTGATGCTGTTCTTCCCCGATCCATGGCACAAGGCCCGTCACCACAAGCGCCGCATCGTCCAGGCGTCCTTCGCGGAACTGGTGCGCAGCAAGCTGAAAGTCGGCGGTATCCTGCACATGGCCACCGACTGGGAGCCGTATGCTGAATACATGCTGGAAGTGATGAACGTCGCCCCTGGCTACCGCAACCTGGCCGAAGACGGCAAATGCGTGCCACGCCCGGCCGAGCGGCCGATCACCAAGTTCGAGCGCCGCGGCGAGCGGCTTGGGCATGGTGTTTGGGATTTGAAGTTCGAGAAGCTGGCTTAATCAGCTGGAAACCTGAAGTGCAATCAACTGTGGGAGCTGGCTTGCCTGCGATAGCATCACCTGGGTATCACTGATACACCGAGGTGCCTGCATCGCAGCCAAGCCAGCTCCCACAGTTGTTTTGCGGTGCGCTCTAAATCAGCGGCGGTCCGCAACTACGCCAATCAATACCAGCACCACCACCAGCACCGGTGCGAGGCTGTAGTTATTGAACTGGCTCAGCCCCCGCACGATCCACGGCGTGGCGTAGATCAGCGCGGCGCCGCTGCCGATCATGCACACCAGGGCCATCAACGGCACGCGCAACGCTCCTGCGATGCTGCCCAGGCGCGCTTCGACCCAGCCTTTGATATCGGCGCCAAACAACACCAGCAAACAGCCGACCAGGGCCAGGGAGATTTCCGACAGGTTGCTACGGCTCCAGCGGGATACGGTGGCGAGCAGGTCGAGTACCAGATCCATTCGATTTCCTTAGAGCGATCAGCTCAAAAACTTCTGCAACAGGTCATTGAGAAAGAGTTGCCCGCGGTCAGTGGCCGCCAGGCGTGACGGTTCGACCTGCATTAAGCCACTTTGTTCTGCCTCGCGGCGCGCGGCGTCCAGGCTCGCCAGCTCAAGGCCGGTGCGTTCGGCGTAGAGCTTGGCGTCGACACCTTCAGTCAGGCGCAGGGCGTTCATCAGGAACTCGAACGGCAGCTCCTCATTGGTCAGTTCTTTCGCTCCGGCCTGGAAGTTTTTGGCCGGGTTGAGGTAGTCCTTCGGCGCACGGGTCTTCCAGGTGCGCACAATGCGCCCGTCCGGGTGGCTGAGCTTGCCGTGGGCACCGGCACCGATACCGATAAAGTCGCCGAAGCTCCAGTAGTTCAGGTTGTGCCGCGCCGGGCGACCTGGTTGGGCATAGGCCGAGACCTCATATTGCGCGTAACCGTGTTCGGCCAGCAGCGCCTGGCCGGCTTCCTGGATGTCCCACAGCGTGTCGTCTTCCGGCAGCGCGGGCGGCTGGTTCCAGAACACGGTGTTGGGTTCCAGGGTCAGCTGGTACCAGGACAAGTGCGTCGGCTTCAGTGCGATGGCCTGGCGCAAGTCGCTCAAGGCGTCGTCCAGGGACTGATCAGGCAGCCCGTGCATCAGGTCCAGGTTGAAGTTATCAAACCCGGCCTGGCGCGCCATGCCAGCAGCGCGCACGGCTTCATCGCCATTGTGGATGCGCCCGAGTGCCTCGAGCTTTTCCTGCTGGAAGCTCTGGATGCCGATCGACAGCCGGTTGATCCCCAGCTTGCGGTAGGCCACGAACTTCTCTTGTTCGAAGGTGCCAGGATTGGCTTCCAGGGTGATCTCGATATCGCTGGCAAACGGGATGCGTGCTTCCACGCCCTTGAGCAGGCGGCCCAGCGCGGCGGCGCTGATCAGGCTCGGCGTACCGCCGCCGAAGAAGATCGAACTCAGTTCCCTGCCATAAACGGCATGCAGGTCTTGATCAAGGTCGGCCAGCAACGCGTCGACATACTCTTCTTCCGGCAGCACTGCGCTGGCGGTATGGGAGTTGAAGTCGCAATACGGGCATTTGCGTACGCACCACGGGATGTGGATATACAGCGCCAGGGGCGGCAGGTGGGGCAGGGCCGCCCGTGGTGTTTGCGCGCCACCGTGGATCAGGGGCTGCGCAGAGGTGTTCTGGGTCATTTCAGGCCCAGGCGTTGGCGCAGCAAATCCATTGCGCGGGCGCGGTGGCTGATCTGGTTCTTGTCGGCGGGGCTCAGTTCGGCGCTGGAAACATTACGCTCCGGCACCCAGAACAGGGGGTCATAGCCAAACCCGTGCTCGCCGCTGGCCGCGTGCAGAATGCGCCCGTGCCACAGGCCTTCGCAGAGGATCGGCAGCGGGTCATCGGCATGCCGAACCAGGGCCAGCACGCAGACGAACTGTGCGCCGCGCTGCGCGTCCGGCACGTCCTTAAGGGCGTCCAGCAGCTTGGCGTTGTTGGCCGCATCGCCTTTGCCGTCGGCATAGCGTGCCGAATAGATGCCAGGGGCGCCGCCGAGGAAGTCCACCGCCAGGCCCGAATCATCCGCCAGTGCCGGCAGACCGGAGATGCGTGCGGCGTTGCGAGCCTTGAGGATAGCGTTTTCGACGAACGACAGGCCGGTCTCTTCCGGCTCGACCTGGCTGAATTCGCCAATTGAGCGCAGCTGCACGGACTCACCGAGCATGGCCTGGAGTTCTTTGAGTTTGCCGGCGTTATGGCTGGCCAATACGAGTTGGGTGAGGTTCATCATTGCGCCGGAAACAGTTCTTGGTTGAATTGGAAGCTATGAGCCTTGCCACCGGTTTCAACGTTGATGGTAAAAATCTTGACCTCTTGCTGCGGTACGGAATAAGGCGCCAGGTAATTGGTCGCGCCTTTTTCGGTGATCTGCTTGAACGTCAGCACTTCGCTCTTGCCACTCAAGTCCTTGATGGTGCCAGTCACCTGCGCCACCACGGGCGTTACCCCCTTGAATACCGAAACGTTGATCAACCCCTTGTTCTTGCTGCGTACAACGCCTACCTCCTGGGCGGTTTCCGGTTGCAGGAAACTCGAGGTAAACGTGTTGTAACGCACGGTGATATCGCCAAATTCTTTCGTGCGATTGGGGTCGATAGCGTCGGCAGCCATGGCATTGGCCCCAAGCAGTGTGGTCAGTAGAAAAATAGCCAGGCGACTCATGATCGTCCCTCTTGAAGGTGATTAGACGGCAATCTTGTGGTCCGTCAGGCCAGGACTGCTGACCCGGTAAATACCGATTTCGCCCAACAGATTGGGCCATAGCTTACTCGCCCAGCCGTGGCGGTGCTGTTGATCGACGGCAAGGCGGTTGATCACCTTGGCTTCACGCTCGCCACACAGGGCTTCGAAGTCTTCGAAGGTGCAGAAGTGAATGTTCGGCGTGTTGTACCAGGTGTAGGGCAGGAAGTCCGACACCGGCATGCGGCCTTTGGTGGCCAGGTACCAGCGGCAACGCCAGTGGCCGAAGTTGGGGAAAGTGATGATGCACTGGCGGCCTACGCGCAGCATTTCGTCGAGGATGCGGTCCGGGTAGTGCACGGCCTGCAGGGCCTGGGTCATCACCACGATGTCGAAGCTGTTGCTGGCAAAATTGCCCAGGCCCTTGTCCAGGTCCTGCTCGATGACGTTGATGCCCTTGGCCACGCACTGGGCGATGTTGTCCGGGTCGTTTTCCAGGCCGTAGCCGGTGACTTGCTTGTTGTCGCGCAGCCAGCTCAGCAGTTCGCCATCGCCGCAGCCAAGGTCGAGCACGCGGCTGCCGGCGGGGATCCAGTCTTGGATGATTTCCAGGTCGGCTCTCATGGCGTTCTCACAAAGTAATGCGGTTCATGTAATTGCCGAACGCCTGCAGGTAACGCGGGATCGGGATCAGGAAGGCGTCGTGGCCTTGCGGAGCATCGATCTCCAGGTAGCAGACGTCTTTGCGCGCAGCCATCAGCGCGTCCACCAGCTCACGGGAGCGGGCCGGCGAGAAGCGCCAGTCGGTGGTGAACGACATCACGCAGAACTTGGCCGTGGCAGCTTCGAAGGTTTTCGCCAGGTCATCGTCATGGTTGGCTGCCGGGTCGAAGTAGTCCAGGGCCTTGGTCATCAGCAGGTATGTGTTGGCGTCGAAACGCCCGGAAAACTCCTCGCCCTGGTAACGCAGGTAGCTTTCGACCTGGAACTCGACGCTGTGGAAGTCGTAGTTGAGCTTTTCACTCTTGAGGCCACGGCCGAATTTCTCGCCCATGGAGTCATCGGACAGGTAGGTGATGTGCCCGACCATCCGCGCCAGCATCAAGCCGCGCTTGGGGATCACGCCGGCTTCCTGGAACGAACCGCCGTGGAACTCGGGGTCGGTGAGGATGGCCTGGCGCGCCACTTCGTTGAAGGCGATGTTCTGGGCCGACAACTTGGGGGCCGAGGCGATTGCCAGGCAGTGGCGCACGCGATCCGGGTAGGTGATGGTCCACTGCAGGGCCTGCATGCCGCCCAGGCTGCCGCCGATCACGGCGGCCCATTGGGCGATGCCCAGCAGGTCCGCGAGGCGTGCCTGGCTGTGCACCCAGTCTTCCACGGTCAGCACCGGGAAGTCGGCGCCGAACGGCTTGCCGGTTTCCGGATTGAGGCTGCTGGGGCCGGTGGAGCCGTTGCAGCCGCCGAGGTTGTTCAGGCTGACCACGAAGAACGTGTTGGTGTCGATGGGCTTGCCGGGGCCGATGCAGCTGTCCCACCAGCCGGGCTTGCGCTCGTCGACGCTGTGGTAGCCGGCGGCATGGTGATGGCCGGACAAGGCGTGGCAGATCAGCACGGCGTTGCTCGCCGTGGCGTTCAACTGGCCGTAGGTTTCATAGATCAGGTCGTAGGCAGGCAGCGAACGACCGCAGGCCAGGGCCAGCGGTTCGCTGAAGTGCGCCACTTGGGGCACGACCAGTCCAACAGAATCGGGGGGGAAGGCAGCTGGCATCGACCCTGCTCTCGTTTAAATGAGGCGTAAGTCTAAAGACCGCTGCACCCAGCGGCAAGCAAAGGCCTGCACCGGTAGGCAGATACAAAATGTGGGCGCCGATTTGCCTGCGATGCGGGCACCTCGGTGTTGGGGTTACACCGCTGTGCTGCTATCGCAGGCACGCCAGCGCCCACATTTGTTCAGCGTCAGATCAGGCCGAACAGTTCCTTGGGCATGAACGCATAGAACGCCAGGCGCGGAATCACCCAGCTTTGCACCAGCTGGATCGCGATAAACGCGAAGATCGGCGAAATATCCAGGCCGCCGAGGTTGGGGATCAGGCGACGGAACGGCGCCAGCACCGGCTCGGTGATCTGGTAGACCAGTTCGGCACCCGGGCTACGGCTGCCGGGAGCGACCCAGGAGAGGATCACGCTGATGATCATCGACCAGAAGATGATCTTCAAAAACAGCGAGAAGATGCCGATCAGCGCCCAAGGCAACAGCAACACAGTGAAGGCCTGGTAGCCATTGAGCATCAGGATCACCGCGAACAGCAGGATCTGCAGCAGCAGCGCCAGCACCAGCGACGACATGTCCAGGCCGAACAGGCTCGGGATCACCCGGCGCAGCGGCTTGAGCAAGGGCTGGGTGGCCTTGACCACGAACTGGCACAGCGGGTTGTAGAAGTTCGCCCGCACCAGTTGCAGGATAAAGCGCATCAGCACGATCAGCAGGTACAGGCTGCCCAGGGTCTGGATGATGAAAATGGCAGCGTCATTGATTCCGAGCATGTTTGTTTCCTATGTAGGGGACGACTATTTGCCCAGCTGCTCGGCCATTTCAGCCGAACGATGTGCCGCGGCACCCAGAGCTTTTTCGACCAGGGCTTCAAAGCCGCCGGCCTGGAATGATTCGATAGCCGCCTGGGTGGTGCCACCTGGAGACGTCACGCGACGGCGCAGCTCGGCGGCGTCAACTTCGCTGCCAACGGCCATCTTCGCGGCGCCCAGTGCGGTTTGCTCGGCCAGTTGCTCGGCGACTTCGTGGGGCAGGCCGAGTTTCACGCCAGCGGCGGTCATGGCTTCGATCAGCAGGAAGAAGTACGCCGGGCCACTGCCGGAGACGGCGGTGACGGCGTCCAGCTGTTGTTCCTGTTCCAGCCACAGGGCAATGCCCACGGCAGACAGCAACTCTTGGGCCTGGTCGCGCTGTTCGGCGCTCACTTCGGCGGTGGCGTACAGGCCGCTCACGCCCTGGCGCAGCAGCGCCGGCGTGTTGGGCATGCAGCGCACGATCGGCTGCGCGCCGAGCCAGTTGTTCATGCTGGCGCAGGTGATGCCGGCAGCGATGGACACCACCAACTGGTGTGGCTGCAGGCTCGGGCGCAGGCTTTCGCACACGGCTTTCATCGCTTGTGGCTTGACCGCCAGCACGATCACATCGACGCCGCTGATGGCCTCGGCGTTGTCGGCAAAGGTTTGAATACCGTGTTCGGCGCTGATGCGGGCACGGGTGTCATCACCGGGGTCGCTGGCGCGGATCTGCGCGGCGTCCAGGCCTTTGGCCCGCAGGCCGCCGATCAGGCTGGCCGCCATGTTGCCGGCGCCGATAAAGGCAATACGCGTGTTGCTCATGACAGGTCCTTATTCAGATGGATGTCAGCCATTTCATGGCTGGCCGTAGTCGCGGGCGCCAAACAGGGCGGTACCGATCCGCACCCAGGTGGCGCCTTGGGCGATGGCCGACTCGAGGTCGTGGCTCATGCCCATGGAAAGTGTGTCGAGCGCCAGGTTCAGGCTGGCTTGCAGCTCGCGCACGGCAGCGAACGCTGCATCTTGTGCGCTCCGATCTTCAGTCGGCTCAGGGATCGCCATCAGGCCACGCAGCTTCAAGCGCGGCAGGGCGCTGATGGCGTTGGCCAGGGCCGGCAGGTCGGCGGGTGTACAGCCGGACTTGCTGGCTTCGCCGCTGACATTGACCTGGATGCAGATATTCAGCGGCGGCAGGTCGGCCGGGCGTTGTTCGGACAGGCGTTGTGCGATTTTCAGGCGGTCCACGGAATGCACCCAAGCGAAGTTCTCGGCGATCGCGCGAGTCTTGTTCGATTGAATGGGGCCGATGAAGTGCCAACTCAAGGGCAGGTCGGTTAATTGCGCCTGTTTGCCCAGGGCCTCCTGCAGATAGTTCTCGCCGAAGTCGAGCATGCCGGCAGCATAGGCTTCGCGCACGGCTTGCGCGGGTTTGGTCTTGCTCACGGCCAGCAGGTGGATGCTGCTTGCGTCACGTTGCACGGCGTCGGCTGCGGCGCGGATGCGCTGGCTAACCAGGCCGATGTTGTCTGCTATCGTCGACATTCAAGATGCGCCCGTGGATATGGAGTCCGCGGCATTCTACTGGAAATGGAAAGCCCTATGGATATCACTGAATTGCTCACGGCCAGCGTGCGTCGTGGCGCCTCTGACCTGCACCTGTCGGCAGGCCTTGCACCCATGTTGCGAATCGATGGCGAGGTTTGGCCGCTGGATTGCCCGGTGCTTTCGGCCCCGCAAGTGGCGGACTTGTTGAGCCCGTTGCTGAACAAATACCAGCAAAAGGATTTCGAAACATCTCTTGAAACGGATTTTGCCTTCGCGCTGCCCGGGCTGGCGCGGTTCCGGGCGAATGTATTCCAGCAGGATCGCGGCATGGCCGCGGTGTTTCGCACCATTCCCTCTGAAGTCCAGAGCCTGGAAGGCCTTGAGTTGGGCGAGGTGTTCCGGCGTATCGCCCAACTGCCGCGCGGCCTGGTGCTGCTGACCGGGCCGACCGGGTCCGGCAAGTCCACCACCCTGGCGGCGATGATCGACTACCTCAACCAGCACCGACGCCAGCACATCCTCACGCTGGAAGACCCGATCGAATTTATCCACACGCCGAACCTGGCGCTGATCAACCAGCGCCAGGTCCACCGCGACAGTCATAGCTTTTCCACGGCCTTGCGCTCGGCACTGCGCGAAGACCCGGATGTGATCCTGGTGGGTGAGCTGCGCGACCTGGAAACCATCCGCCTGGCGCTGACGGCCGCTGAGACCGGCCACCTGGTCTTTGGCACCCTGCACACATCGTCGGCGGCAAAGTCCGTGGACCGCCTTGTGGACGTGTTCCCGGCGGGGGAAAAAGCCATGGTCCGCTCGATGCTGTCGGAGTCGCTGCAGGCGGTAGTGGCCCAAGTGCTGGTCAAGAAGATCGGCGGCGGGCGGGTGGCGGCCCATGAAATCATGCTGGCCACGCCGGCCATTCGCAATTTGATCCGCGAAGACAAGGTAGCGCAGATGGTCTCGGCGATTCAGACCGGCGGGGCGTTGGGGATGAAGACGCTGGACATGAGCTTGAAGGCGTTGGTCAGCGAAGGGCTGGTCAGCCGAGAGGATGCACGGGAGAAGGCGAGGGTGCCTGCAGATATCTAGAGGGCGCTGATATCAATGTGGGAGCAACTGTCGAGCCCGATTGAGGCTGCGAAGGCGGCGGCATTGCGGGCATTATCTTTGGCTGACACACCGCTTTCGCAGCCTCGCCAAGGCTCGACAACTCCCACAGGGGGGCGCGGGGCTGGCTATGAGATCTGCGGTGAGAGCATGTTCAAACTGTAGGAGCCGGCTTGCCGGTGATGGCATTGGGTCAGCTACCCCGTCTATCGCCCATGCGGCCGCTTTCGCAGCCTCGCCAAGGCTCGACAACTCCCACAGGGGATAATCCGCTGTGTGATCGCAATATTCGACGCGACGCAGGTTCAATGTGGGAGCTGGCTTGCCTGCGATAGCGCACTGTCAGGCGACATCTCTGCCACTGACACACCGTCATCGCAGGCAAGCCCGCTCCCACATTTGATTGCATTTCAAACAGGAGGGCGGCTGCCGGTTGGATCTAGCGCTGCACGACGCGCAGGTTGCTGTTTTGCTCTTTAGGCAGAACGCGCTTGGCAATCACGTAGTTCTTGTCCCAGAACGGCTTTTTCAGCGTGTCGATGCTGACAGCCTTGCCACGGCGTGGTGCGTGGATGAAGCGGTCGTTGCCCAGGTAGATGGCTACGTGGTTGACCTGGCGGCTCTTGAGCTTGAAGAACAACAGGTCACCCGGTTTCAGGTCCTTGCGCTCGACCTTCTGCCCGTGGCCAGCGGCCATGGCGTTGGAAGTGCGTGGCAAATCCACTGCGGCGACGTCGTTAAACGCATATTTCACCAAACCGCTGCAGTCGAACCCTTTACTTGGGCTGCTGCCGCCCCAACGATAAGGTGTACCGAGCACGTTGACGGCGCGGCTGAGGACGTTGCTGCTTTGCTTGGTGTTGGCGGCAACCAGGTGTGTCGCCGATTTGCCGTGCACCGTGCTCAGTTGAGTCGGGCGGTTGACGGTCTGCTTTACCGACTTGGCCGTGCTTGGCGTGCTGTGGACTTTAGGGGTGAAACCGTTGACGTTAGGAAGTCGTTGCTCACGATTGGTGGCGTGGGCGGCCAGTGGCATTAATAGGCAGATGGTTAGCCATGTCTTGAAAAATGGTCGCATTAGGCGTGGCTCTTATGGGTTTGCGCGCAACTTTATAACAGCTTTTTGTGCTGTTCTCAGGCCGTTTGTCGACTGAACCTTGGGGTCAAATTCAGGAAAAACGCGACGAATCGCCGCAATTGTCCTACACAAGTCAGGTGGCATAAGGCTTTCAGGGCAGTGAAGATACCATTGGCCGTACGTCGGGCGCCCGTAAAAAAGTCACAAAGAAAGTGAAAAAATTTATCTATCGAGGCAAAAGAGGTACTGCATGAACACCTATCAACAGATTGGTCCGCAGCAAGATACCCACAGCAAGGTGATTGGTTACCTGCTCTGGATTTTCGGTTTTACCGGCGCGCACCGCTTCTATTACGGCAAGCCCGTGACCGGTACGATCTGGTTTTTCACCTTCGGCCTGCTGGGCATCGGCTGGCTGATCGACCTGTTCCTGATCCCGGCCATGGACCGTGAAGCGGACCTGCGTTTTACCGCCGGGCCCATTGAATACAACGTGGCGTGGATTCTGTTGGCGTTCCTTGGCGTATTCGGCGTGCACCGCATGTACCAGGGCAAATGGATCACCGGCCTGATCTACCTGCTGACCGGCGGGTTGTTCCTGGTGGGGGTGCTGTATGACTTCTGGACGTTGAATACCCAGGTCTCGATCCGCAATGCCGAGCGCAACAGCGGACGATAAATTTCTTCCGCCTGGAGGAAATCAAATGTGGGAGCTGGCTTGCCTGCGATGCAGGCACCTCGGTGCAACAGGCAACCCGAGGTGATGCTATCGCAGGCAAGCCAGCTCCCACATTGACCGTGCCCACATTAGCAATGTGCTGTATCAGGCTTGGTAGCTGATCCGCCCATCCACCAAGGTGTAGCGCACCGTCGCCGGCAGGCTATGGCCGATGAACGGGCAGTTCTCGCCCTTGGACAGCCAGTGCTCACCGGCCACCGTGGAGCTGGCCGGATCAAACAGCACCAGGTCCGCCGCTGCACCCACCGCCAGTTTGCCCGCCGGCAGGCGCAGGGCTTCGGCCGGGCCGGCACTCAGGCGTGCCAGCAGGGTTGGCAGGTCCAGCAGGCCGTCTTCCACCAGGGTCATCGCTAACGGCAGCAACAGCTCTACGCTGCTGATGCCCGGCTCGGTCGCGCCAAATGGCGCCAGCTTGGCATCCCGCTCGTGGGGCTGGTGATGGCTGGAGATCGCCGAGACCACACCGGATTTGACTGCCGCACGCAACCCTTCACGGTCGGCCAGGGTGCGCAGGGGCGGCTGTACGTGGTACAGGCTGGAGAAGTCGATCAGCGCCTCGTCCGTCAAAATCAGCTGGTACAGGGCGACATCCGCCGTCACCGGCAAGCCGCGAGCCTGCGCCTGGGCGATCAGGGCCACGCCGCGAGCGCTGGTCAGCTGGCTGAAGTGCGCGCGCACGCCGCTTTGTTCCACCAGCAGCAGGTCGCGGGCCAGGGCCACGGTTTCCGCCGTTTCCGGAATGCCCGGCAAGCCGAGGAAGCTGGCGACCGCGCCTTCATGGGCCAGGCCGCCTTCCGCCAGGTCGCGGTCCTGGGAGTGGAAGATCACCGTCAGGTCGAAGGTGGCCGCGTATTCCAGGGCACGGCACAACGTGCGGGTGCTGCGAAAGCTTTCCAGGCCGTTGCCGAAGGCCACGCAGCCGGCGTCGCGCAGGGCGATCAGCTCGGCGAGTTGTTCGCCTTCCAGGCCTTTGCTCAGGGCACCGATGGGGAACACCTTGCAATTGCCGGCTTCGCGGGCGCGGTCGAGGATCAGCTCGGTCACGGCCGAGGTGTCCAGCACGGGCTTAGTGTGTGGTGGGCAGCACAGGCTGGTCACGCCACCGGCCGCGGCGGCGCGGGTTTCGCTGGTGATGTTGCCTTTGCGGCTGTAACCCGGCTCACGCAGGGCGACGTTCAGGTCGACCAGCCCAGGCGCGGCCACCAGGCCTTTGGCGTCGATCGTCTCGCTGGCGGCGAAGCCTGCGGGCGCCGCGCCGAGGGCGATGATCTTGCCGGCTTCCAGATGAAGATCGGTAACTTGATCCAGGCCACTGGCCGGATCGATGACTCGGGCGCCGAGAATGCTGAGCTTCACTGGGCCTTCTCCTGCTCGAATTGACGTTGCGCGGTTTGCCCGCTCATGGCCATGGACAACACCGCCATGCGTACGGCGATGCCGTAGGTCACCTGGTTGAGAATCACCGACTGGTTGCCGTCGGCCACCGCCGACTCAATCTCCACCCCGCGGTTGATCGGGCCGGGGTGCATCACGATGGCATCCGGCTTGGCCCCGGCCAGGCGCGCGGTGGTCAGGCCGAACAGGCGGTAGAACTCGCCTTCGCTCGGCAGCAGGCCACCGGCCATGCGCTCGCGCTGCAGGCGCAACATGATCACCACGTCCACGTCCTTGAGGCCTTCGGTCATGTCGGTGTAGACCTTCACGCCGTATTGCTCGATGCCGATCGGCAGCAGGGTTTTCGGCGCGATCACGCGGATGTCCGGGCAACCCAGGGTTTTCAGGGCCAGCATGTTCGAGCGCGCAACCCGCGAGTGCAGGATGTCGCCGACGATGGCCACCGAGAGGTTTTCAAAGCTGCCCTTGTGCCGACGGATGGTGAGCATGTCGAGCATGCCCTGGGTCGGGTGGGCGTGACGGCCGTCGCCACCGTTGATGATCGCGACCTGCGGGCACACGTGCTCGGCGATGAAGTGCGCGGCACCGGAGTCGCCGTGGCGGACCACGAACATGTCGGCGGCCATGGCTTCCAGGTTGCGCAGGGTGTCGAGCAGGGTCTCGCCCTTGCTCGCCGACGACGTCGACACGTTCAGCGTGATCACGTCGGCCGACAACCGCTGGGCCGCCAGTTCAAAGGTGGTACGGGTGCGGGTGGAGTTCTCGAAGAACACGTTGCAGATGGTCTTGCCGCGCAGCAGCGGGACCTTCTTCACCGCCCGCCCACCGACTTCGAGAAACGAGTCGGCGGTGTCGAGGATTTCGGTGAGCAGTTCGCGGGGCAAACCGTCGAGGGACAAGAAATGTTGCAACTGGCCCTGAGCATTGAGCTGCAGCGGGCGCTTGGCATCTAGAGGCGTCATCGCGGGGACTCTTTACAAGGCGGTTTAAAGGGCAAGGTCTTGCAGTTCGAGTTCGAGCGGCGTGGGACCGGACAATTTTACCCGCTGGTGGGCTGAAAGCGACAGGGTGGCGCCGACCACGTCCGGGCTGATCGGCAGTTCGCCGGCGTCCAGGTCCAGCAGGCAGACCAGGGTCACGCTGGCTGGGCGGCCGTAGTCGAACAGCTCGTTCATGGCGGCGCGGATGGTGCGGCCGCTCATCAGCACGTCGTCGATCAGCACCAGGTGCTGGCCTTCGATCTCGAATGGCAGGGCCGATGGGCGCACTTGCGGGTGCAGGCCGTTCTGGCTGAAGTCGTCGCGGTAGAAGGACACATCCAGGGTGCCCAGGGGCGAATCGCTGCCCAGTGCTTCCAGCAACGCCTGGGCCACCCACACACCGCCGGTGCGAATGCCGATGAAGCGCGGTTCGCTGATGGCGCGGTGTTGCAGATGGGCCGTCAGGCTCGTCGCCATCTGGCTGATCAGTTCGGCGGGATTGGGCAGGCTCATGGTGGCTCCTTCTAGGCCTTGCGCGGCGGGGTGACGGCAAGGTCCGGGCTCAAACGTAAAAAGACGCGGCAAGCCGCGTCAGTCAGGATTCAAATAAAGCGGTGTTTTCATCCAGCCAACCCTGCAGCAGCAAGGCGGCGGCGATGGCGTCCACGGGGTTGTCGCGGTAGCTGCCCTTTTGCCCGCCACGGGCCAGGCGTTCACCCTTGGCTTCGAAGGTGGTGAGGCGTTCGTCGTGGGTATAGAAGGGCAGGTTGTAGCGGCCATTGAGGCGACGCGCGAACTTCTCGGCGCGCAGGCACATGTCGCTGGGTGTGCCGTCCATGTTCAAGGGCAGGCCAACCACGACGGCGTCGGGCTTCCACTCCTTGATCAGGGCTTCGACCTGGTTCCAGTCCGGCACGCCGTTCTGGGCTTTAAGGGTGCACAGCTCGCGGGCCTGGCCGGTGATGACCTGGCCGACCGCGACGCCGATCTGTTTGGTGCCGTAGTCAAACCCGAGGATCAAGCGCAAAGCCATCAGGCGTGTCCCGCCTGGCTGGTCAGCAGGCTGAGGTTGACGCGCAGCTTGGCGGCGGCCGCCTCCAGGCGCAGTTCGCTGGCGGTGTGGAACAGGATGTCGGCGTCGAACGGGCAGGTCAGCCAGGCATTGCTGGCCAGTTCGGCTTCCAGCTGCCCGGCCTCCCACCCTGCGTAACCGAGGGTGATGACACTGTGCTCCGGACCGACGCCGTCGGCGATGGCGAACAGTATGTCCTGGGAAGTGGACAGCGACACACCTTCCAGGTCAACCGTGGCCTGGAACTTCGGCCCGGTGGGGTGCAGCACAAAACCGCGATCCGTCTGCACCGGCCCGCCGATATAGATCGGCACGCCCTGGCAACGCGCCGGCGGGTCGATCTCGGGGCGCAGTTGCTCGAGGATATCCGCCAGGTTCAGCTCCTGCGGGCGGTTCACCACCAGCCCCATGGCACCATTGGCCGTGTGCTCGACTATATAGGTCAAGGTCTGCGCAAAGTTCGGGTCGGCCATATGGGGCATGGCGATCAGGAATTGGTGCTTGAGGTAGGTCGGGCTGACATTTTTCATGTCCGCTAGTGTGGCGGGGGAGGCGCGAACTGACAAGCTGCGGCGGGCCCTAATTGTCACGAGCGGGCTGCTGTGGTGGGCGGGCTCACTGTGGCGAGCGGGCTTGCCCCGCGTTGGGCTGCGCAGCGGCCCTAAAATCTGACACTGCGGTTTTTCAGCAGGAACGCGATGAGAATATGGGGCTGCTGCGCAGCCCAACGCGGGGCAAGCCCGCTCGCCACAATAAGCCCGTTCGCCCTATTAATCCTGCTGGCTGCCAGAGGGTGGTGTGTCAGTTACTGGACAGCCGGTCGCCCTTGGCAAATTTCCAGGTACGGATGATTTCCAGGCGGTCGACGTCATTCAGGTCGCCGGTGAACGGCGCAAAGGGTGCGGCCAGGCGCACGATGCGCTGGGCAGCCTGGTCGAGCAGCGGCTGGCCGGAGGACTCCAGCACCTGCACCTCATATAACGTGCCGTCGCGGTTGATCGACACCAACAAGCGCAAATTGCCATAAATCTGCTGGCGTCGGGCTTCATCCGGGTAATTCAGGTTGCCGATGCGCTCGACCTTCTTGCGCCACTCGTCCTTATACCAGGCGCCCTTGTCGCGCATGGTCGACGCGGCGTTCAACCGGTAGATGCGCGGGCGCTTGGCGTAGAGCTGCTGTTCGTTGGCCAGTTCGGCTTCGAGGCTGGAGATCTGGTCGGAGAGCTGCGAGCTGTCGAACGTGGGCGCCGGCTTTACAGGCTCGGGTTGCGGCTCGGTCTTGGCCTTTTCGCGCTGGGTCGGGGCTTTTTGCGGTTTGGGCGCGACGGTGGTCACGGCGGCCTTGGGCGCAGCCTGTTTGACTTCGGGCTTGGGCGCAGGCGGTGGCGGGGTGACTTTGTTGACCTTGTTGTCCTGGAACGGCGCCACTTCGGTGGTCTTGGGCACCGCTTTCTTGTCGAGCGTGCCGCTGCCCTGCTGGTTGTCCTGGGCGAGAAAGTCAGCCTTTTCGGGCGGTTTTTCACTCTTGAACGTAGCGAGGGTGATTTCCAGGGTCTGGGTGATCTGCTTGGGTTCGACCATGGTGAACCCCACGCCGAGGATCAAGGCCAGGTGAATCAGTGCAGCGAGGAACAGGGTAAATCCGAGCCGATCAGCCGGGCGCACGCCGCTGTGGGAGAGTTCGGGGGGCAGATCGGACGGGAGTGTCATGACAAGAAAACCAACATCGCGCGTTTCACAGGTGGCGCATGATAACGCAATGTTGGTTTATGTCCGGCTGTTCTATGTCACTTGGCCTGGAGCTTGCGCTCAATCGCCGCCATCAGCATTTCGCCAATATTGGTGCCGAACGCATTGTCGATCTCGCGGATACAGGTGGGGCTGGTGACGTTGATTTCAGTGAGGTTTTCACCAATCACGTCGAGGCCGACAAACAGCAGGCCCTTTTCGCGCAGGGTCGGGCCGACCTGGGAAGCGATCCAGCGGTCCTTGTCCGACAGCGGCCGCGCTTCACCACGGCCACCCGCGGCCAGGTTGCCACGGGTCTCGCCGGCCGCCGGGATGCGCGCCAGGCAGTAGTCCACCGGCTCGCCGTCGATCATCAGGATGCGCTTGTCGCCATCCTTGATCGCTGGCAGGTAGGCCTGGCCCATGATCTGCTGGGTGCCCAGCGCGGTCAGGGTCTCCAGGATCACCGACAGGTTCGGATCCCCTGCACGGTGACGGAAGATCGAGGTACCGCCCATGCCGTCCAGCGGCTTGAGGATCACGTCGCCGTGCTTGGCGGCGAATTCACGCAGCACGTCGGCGCGGCGGCTGACCACGGTCGGCGGCGTGCACTGCGGGAACAGCGTGGCGAACAGTTTTTCATTGCAGTCGCGCAGGCTCTGCGGCTTGTTGACGATCAATACCCCGGCGCGCTCGGCCTGCTCCAGCAGGTAAGTGGAGTAGACGAATTCCATGTCGAACGGCGGGTCCTTGCGCATCAGGATCACGTCCAGGTCGCTCAGGGGGCTGTCGATTTCGTCCGAAAGCTCGAACCACTTCTCGGGGTTGGCAAACACCTGCAGCGGGCGCATGCGCGCGCGAGCCTCGCCGTCACCCTGGTAAAGATCCGGCTGTTCCATATAGAACAGGCTCCAGCCGCGGGCCTGGGCGGCCAGGAGCATGGCCAGCGAGCTGTCCTTTTTATAGGAGATGCTGGCGATAGGGTCCATGACAATGCCGACGCGAACGCTCATGGGGGATTTCCTCTAGCAAATTAGGCGCATAAAAGTGGCGTCAGAGTGGCGCTGCGGCTGTTGTGGGTCAAGGAAAAACCACCTGGCCGGTTGCTCGATAGATTGCGCCCGGAGACTGTGCTAAAAAGACTGCCACGGCGCAGCAGCCCTTGAATTCCAAGGCTTGCGGCGCTCATCCTGTGCAACATCAGGCAGTACACACCGAAAACCGATTCGCTGTGGCGATGGTAGAGCAGATATGGAACAGCATTCCAACGCCTTGAGAGTGATGGTGATCGACGATTCGAAAACGATCCGCCGCACCGCCGAGACCCTGTTGAAGAACGTGGGGTGCGATGTCATCACGGCCATCGACGGTTTCGATGCCCTGGCCCGGATTGTTGATCATCACCCGCACATTATCTTTGTCGACATCATGATGCCGCGCCTGGATGGTTATCAGACCTGCGCCCTGGTGAAGAACAACCCGGCGTTCAAGTCGATCCCGGTGATCATGCTGTCCTCCAAGGACGGCCTGTTCGACAAGGCCAAGGGGCGCATCGTCGGTGTCGATCAGTTTTTGACCAAGCCTTTCAGCAAGGAAGAACTGCTGGGCGCGATCAAGGCCTATGTGCCTGGGTTCGCCGCAGTAGAACAAGCACACTGACGCCGCCCCACAAGGGCTGGCGCCGACCAATGTAGTGGGGAAAACCATGGCACGCGTTCTGATCGTCGACGATTCGCCGACTGAAATGTACAAACTCACCGGCATGCTGGAAAAGCATGGCCACCAGGTGCTCAAGGCCGAAAACGGCGCGGACGGCGTGGCCCTGGCCCGCCAGGAAAAGCCCGATGCCGTGCTGATGGACATCGTGATGCCGGGGCTCAATGGCTTCCAGGCCACGCGCCAGCTGTCCAAGGAGCCGGAAACCAACGGCATCCCGATCATCATCATCACCACCAAGGATCAGGAAACCGACAAGATCTGGGGCGCGCGCCAGGGCGCCAAGGATTACCTGACCAAGCCGGTGGATGAAGAAACCCTGATCGCCACGCTGAACAAGGTGCTGGCCGGCTAAAGGCTCGCGATGATGACCGAGTCGCAAACCGCCTTCGAGCTGCTGCTGGACATCGACCGCCGCTGTCGCCTGCTGGCCGCCGACCTGCCGTCGCAGGAAACCCGCCTGCAGCGCTGGAGCGGGATCGGTTTTCGCCTGGGGCCGCATTGGTATGTGGCGCCCATGGGCGAAGTCGCCGAGGTCTTGCATGAACCGCGCTGCACCTTGATGCCGGGGGTCAAGCCGTGGGTCAAGGGCGTGGCCAATCTGCGCGGGCGCTTGCTGCCGGTGATGGACCTGGGCGGGTTTCTCGGCCTGGAACTGTCCCGGGCGCGCAAGCAGCGGCGGGTGCTGGTAGTGGAATTCAACGACCTGTTTGTCGGGCTGCTGGTAGACGAGGTGGTGGGCATGCAGCATTTCGCACAAGACGCACTGCGGGCGAGCGCAGCTTTCGCCGCACCGTTTATCCAGGGCCAGTTCGATGGCGACCAGCAGTGGCAGGTGTTCAGCCCCTTCGCCCTGGCCCAGGCCCCAGGCTTCATGGATGTTGCCGCATGAGCACCCCGACCACGCCCAAACCCCAGGCCGCTTCACGCAGCCGCTCGCAGATCATCGTGCTGTTTATCGCGCTGATCGTGTTCATCATGCTGTTGTTCGCCAACTTCGCGTACCTCAATACCCAGTCCACCTACGACAAGCAGTACATCGGCCACGCCGGTGAGTTGCGCGTGCTGTCCCAGCGTATCGCCAAGAACGCCACCGAAGCCGCTGCCGGCAAGGCGGCTGCGTTCAAGCTCTTGAGCGATGCGCGCAACGACTTCGCGCAACGCTGGGGCTACCTGAAAAAAGGTGACATTGAGACCGGGCTGCCCGCCGCGCCCAATGCTGTGCGTGCGGAAATGCGCGCGGTACAGACCGACTGGGAAGCGCTGCTGAAGAACACCGACGCGATCCTCGCCAGCGAGCAGACCGTGCTGTCCCTGCACCAGGTGGCGGCAACCCTGGCCGAAACCGTGCCGCAGTTGCAGATGGAGTCGGAAAAAGTCGTCGATATCCTGCTGCAACGCGGCGCCCCGGCCAGCCAGGTGGCCTTGGCCCAGCGCCAGTCGCTGCTGGCCGAGCGCATCCTCGGCGCGGTGAATACCGTGCTCGCCGGCGACGAAACCGCCGTGCAGGCCGCCGACGCTTTCGGCCGCGACGCCAACCGCTTCGGCCAGGTGCTCAACGGCATGCTCCAGGGCAACGCCGGGCTGCGCATCACTCAGGTCGAAGACCGCGACGCCCGTGCGCGGCTGGCAGAAATTGCCGAGCTGTTCGAGTTTGTCTCCGGCTCCGTGGATGAAATCCTCGAGACCTCGCCGCAGCTGTTCCAGGTGCGCGCTTCGGCGAGCAATATTTTCAACCTGTCGCAAACCTTGCTCGATGAAGCCTCGCACCTGGCCACCGGTTTTGAAAACCTCGCCAGCGGGCGCAGCTTCGACACCATCGGCGGCTACGTGCTGGGCCTGCTGGCGCTGACCTCGATCATCCTCATCGGCCTGGTCATGGTGCGCGAGACCAACCGCCAGCTGCATGAAACCGCCGAGAAGAACGAGCGCAACCAGAACGCGATCATGCGCCTGCTGGATGAAATCGAGGACCTGGCCGACGGCGACCTCACCGTGACGGCGTCTGTGACCGAGGACTTCACCGGCACCATCGCCGACTCCATCAACTATTCCGTCGACCAACTGCGCGACCTGGTCGCCACCATCAACCTCACCGCCGGGCAAGTCGCCGGCGCGGTGCAGGACACCCAGGCCACCGCCATGCACCTGGCCCAGGCCTCGGAGCATCAGGCCCAACAGATCGCCGAAGCCTCCACCGCGATCAACCAGATGGCCCAGTCCATCGACCAGGTCTCGGCCAACGCCGCTGAATCCTCGGCGGTGGCCGAGCGTTCGGTGGAGATTGCCAACAAAGGCAACGAGGTGGTGCACAACACCATCCACGGCATGGACAACATTCGCGAGCAGATCCAGGACACCGCCAAGCGCATCAAGCGCCTGGGCGAGTCGTCCCAGGAGATTGGCGATATCGTCAGCTTGATCGATGATATCGCCGACCAGACCAACATCCTCGCCCTCAACGCGGCGATCCAGGCAAGCATGGCCGGTGATGCCGGGCGCGGTTTTGCGGTGGTGGCCGATGAAGTGCAGCGCCTTGCCGAGCGTTCTTCCGCCGCCACCCGGCAAATCGAAACCCTGGTGCGGGCGATCCAGGCCGACACCAACGAAGCGGTGATCTCCATGGAGCAGACCACCACCGAAGTGGTGCGCGGCGCGCGGCTGGCGCAGGACGCCGGGGTGGCGCTGGAAGAGATCGAAGGCGTGTCGAAAACCCTCGCGGCACTGATCCAGAGTATCTCCAACGCGGCGCAGCAACAGACGTCGTCGGCGGGGCAGATCTCGCTGACCATGAACGTGATCCAGCAGATCACCACCCAGACGTCGTCGGGCTCCACCGCCACTGCGGAAAGCATCGGCAACCTGGCGAAGATGGCCAGCCAGTTGCGCCGGTCGGTATCGGGGTTCACCTTGCCGCCGCCAAAACAGGTGGATGATTGAAAGGCTATCTGGAGAACACCACAGTCCAACTGTGGGAGCTGGCTTGCCTGCGATAGCGGACTGTCAGTGGATACATCTGCAGCTGACCCACCGCCATCGCAGGCAAGCCAGCGCCCACATGGATCTCCAGGGGTCTTGGCGACACACGCAATTCACGAATTCTAAGCGGAGCAGTTATGGTTGATCGGCACGACTACGTGGCCCTCGAATGGGTCAAGGGCGACATTGCCGAAACCCTGAAGCAGGCCCGGTCGGCGCTCGATACCTATGTCGACACCAGCGATGGCGATGCGATCGCCGAGTGTTTGGCCGGTATCCACCAGGTCCACGGTGCGCTGCAAATGGTCGAGTTCTACGGCGCGGCGCTGCTCGCCGAAGAGATCGAAGAACTGGCCCTGGCCCTGCAGGCCGGGCGTGTCAGCCGGCGCGATGAAAGCATCCGCCTGCTGCAACAGGCCCTCGGTCAATTGCCGTTGTACCTGGACCGCATCCACAGCGCCCGCCGCGACCTGCCGTTGGTAGTGTTGCCGCTGCTCAACGACCTGCGCACCGCACGCGGTGAAAGCCTGCTCTCGGAAACCAGCCTGTTCAGCCCGCAACTGCTGTCGATTGCACCGCTGCCCGACGAAGCCCTGGCCCAGCGCGCCGCCCCTGACCTTGCCGAGCAACTGCGCCAGTGGCACCAATTGCTGCAACAGGCCCTGGCCGGCCTGCTGCGTGAAGACCACGGCCCGAGCAACCTGGAAGACATGGCGCGGGTCTTTGCCCGCCTTGAAGCCCTGTGCCAGGGCGCGCCGCTGTTGCCGCTGTGGCAGGTCACCTCGGCGCTGGTCGAAGGCATGCTCACCGGCGTGATCGCCAACAGCCCGGCGCTGCGCAGCCTGCTCAAGGCCAGTGACAAGGAACTCAAGCGCTTGCTGGCCCAGGGCATTGGTGCGATCAACCGGCCGGCGCCGGATGAATTGCTCAAGAGCCTGCTGTTCTACGTGGCCAAGGTCACCCGGCCGACGCCGCGCATGCAAAGCCTCAAGGAGCGCTACGGCCTGGATGAGGCCTTGCCCGACAGTGCCGTGGTCGATGCCGAACGCGCGCGCCTGGCCGGGCCGGACCGCAATGCCATGGGCTCGGTACTCGGTGCGTTGTGCGAGGAACTGGTGCGGGTCAAGGAACGTCTCGACCTGTTCGTGCGCAGCGACCGCCAGCACACCAGCGACCTCGACGCGCTGCTCGCGCCGCTGCGGCAGATCGCCGATACCCTGGCCGTGCTGGGCTTTGGCCAGCCACGCAAAGTGATTATCGACCAGCTCGCCGTGGTGCTGAGCCTGGCCCAGGGGCAGCGCGAGCCGAATGACGCGGTGCTCATGGATGTCGCGGGTGCCTTGCTGTATGTCGAAGCGACGCTGGCCGGCATGGTCGGCACCGTCGAGCCGGAAAGCCGCGAAGAGAGCCGCCTGCCGACCACGGACCTGACCCAGATTCATCAACTGGTGATCCGCGAGTCCTGCCAGTGCCTGCGCCAGGCCAAGGAGTTAGTGATTGATTGCATCGAAGCGCAGTGGGACCGCCAGCGCCTGGAATCCCTGCCGGAGCTGCTGAGCCAGGTACGCGGTGCGCTGGCGATGATTCCGCTGCCACGGGCGGCGAGCCTGATGCGCGGTTGCACCGATTATGTCGATGAACAGTTAATGACCCACGACAGCCCGCCTTCCGAGGCGCAGTTGGGGCATTTTGCCGATGTGATCAGCAGCCTGGAATACTACCTCGAACGCATGCTCCAGGACCCCGACGCCGCCGGCGAACGAGTGCTGGAGCTGGCCACCCAGGGCTTGGCCGCGCTGGGTTATCTGCCCGCCGAAAAGCCTTGGCGCCAGGCGCTGGTCGCGCCGGACGGGGCACTCTCGACCGAGATCGCACCCAGCCAATCCCAATTCGACGCCTTGGCCAGTCCCACTTCGCGCCTCAACCCGCCGGCCCTGCAGCGTCCCGGCAGCCTGCTGCCGCCGCCGGCCGATGAGGAGCCGATCGACGACGAGCTGCGTGAGGTCTTCCTCGAAGAAACCGACGAAGTCCTTGAGGTGCTGCACCGCTCCTTGCCCAACAGCGCCGATAAAACCGCCCAGGGCGAAATGCGCCGCGCCTTCCACACCCTCAAGGGCAGCGGCCGCATGGTGCGTGCGCTGGTGCTGGCCGAGCTGGCCTGGGCCGTGGAGAACCTGCTCAACCGCGTGCTGGAACGCAGCGTGGCGCTCGGTCCCGAGGTGCAACAGGTGCTGGACGAGGCGGTGGATTTGCTGCCGGAACTGATCGCCGATTTTGCCACCGACGACCAGCACCAGCGTGATGCAGTCGACGCCCTGGCCGCTCGCGCCCACGCCTTGGCCAGCGGTGCGCAGGCGCCGGTTGCCGAAGCCCATGACCCGATGCTGCTGGAGATCTTCCGCAACGAAGCCCAGAGTCACCTGGAGAGCCTCAACCACTTCCTGCAAGAGGCCGCCGAGCATGTGCCGCTGCAGGTCAGCGATGAATTGCAGCGCGCCCTGCATACCCTCAAGGGCAGCGCCTACATGGCTGGTGTGCTGCCTATCGCCGAGCTGGCGCGTCCGCTCGATCACCTAACCCGCGAGTACAAGGCGCACCGCCTGCCACTGGACCTGGACGAAGTGGAGTTGCTGCTCGAAGCCGAGGGCCTGTTCCAGCGCGGGCTGCGCCGCCTGAGCGATCCCCTGGCGCCGATCCAGGGCGCGCAGGACCTGATCAATCGGACCCAAAGCCTGCTCGATCAACAGCTCGCAGCGCTGCTCGACGCGCCCAACACCGGCCTGCGCATCAAGCGCGACCCGCAGTTGATCGCCAACTTCCTGGCCCAGGGCATGGACATCCTGCTTGACGCCGAAAGCCTGCTGCGCCGCTGGCAACAGCACCCCGGCGAACGCCAGGAGCTCACCGCGCTGCTCGACGAACTGACCACGCTGGGCGAGGGCGCGCACGTCGCCGACCTGCACGCCATCGACGAACTGTGTGAAGCCTTGCTCGACCTGTATGGCGCCGTGGAAGAGAGCAGCCTGGCGGTCAGCGAGCGGTTTTTCCAGGAGGCCGAGCAGGCCCATGAAGCGTTGATCAGCATGCTCGACCAACTGGCCGCCGGGCAGGAAATCAACCCGGCGCCGGCACGGGTCGAGGCGCTGCGCGAACTGCTGGATGAGGCGCTCGATCCGTCCGCCACCGGCCTGATCAAAAGTGATGGCAGCCGCGCCCTGAGCATCTCCGAACTGGGCGCCGCGACGCAGCAGCTGGAGCACGACACCGCCATGGACGACGAGATCGTCGAGATCTTCCTGGAAGAGGCGGTGGATATCCTCGACAGCGCCGGGCAGTCCCTCAAGCGCTGGTTGCTGGAGCCCGACAGCGCGGCGCCGTTGTCCTCATTGCAGCGCGACCTGCACACCCTAAAGGGCGGCGCGCGGATGGCCGAAATCGGCCCGGTGGGCGACCTGGCCCATGAGCTGGAATGCCTTTACGAAGGCCTGGTGGACCGTCGCTACAGCTACTCCCCCGAGCTGTCCCAAGTACTGATGGCCAGCCATGAACGCCTTGCGCTGCAGCTGGAAGAGCTGCAACACCATCAGCCCCTGAGTGACAGCGCCGAGTTGATCGCCAAGGTGCGCGCGCTGCGCCAGGGCGGTACGTCCTCCGCCGCTGCGCAGGCCGCTGAAACCTCGAGCGCCGACCCGGAGTTGCTGGATATCTTCCTTGAAGAGGCCGCCGACATTCTCGACAGTTCCGGCAGCGCCTTGCTGCGCTGGCAGGCCGAGCCGAACAATCGCCAGGAAGTCGAAACTCTGCTGCGCGACCTGCACACCCTCAAGGGTGGCGCGCGCATGGTCGAGATCGGGCCGATTGGTGATCTGGCGCATGAACTGGAGTTTCTCTACGAGGGTTTGTCCGCCGGCTTGCTGGCGCCGTCCGACGAGTTGTTTGCATTGCTGCAAGGCTGCCATGACCGCCTGGCGCAGATGATCGATGCGGTCGCCGATGGCCTGCCGGTGGGTTCGGTGGACAAGCTGATCGAGCGCATCAAAAGCCTCGTGCACCCCAGCGATGAACCGGTGGTGCCGGTGGCATTGCCGGCGGGCAAGGTCGAAGCAGCGGTAGACCCCGCTGCGGACATGGTGAAAATCTCCGCCGACCTGCTCGACGACCTGGTCAACCTCGCCGGTGAGACCTCGATTTTTCGTGGCCGGATCGAGCAGCAGGTCAACGACGCGCGCATCGCTCTGACTGAAGTGGAAACCACCATCGAGCGCATGCGCGACCAACTGCGCCGCCTCGACACCGAGACCCAGGGCCGCATCCTCAGTCGCCAGCAGGCCGAGGCCGAACGCCTGGGGTATGAAGAATTCGACCCGCTGGAAATGGACCGCCATTCACAGTTGCAGCAATTGTCCCGCGCACTCTCTGAATCGGCCTCCGACCTGCTCGACCTCAAGGACACGCTTGAACGCCGCAACCAGGACGCCCACGACCTGTTGCAGCAACAGGCACGCATCAACACCGAGTTGCAGGAAGGCCTGATGCGCACGCGCATGGTGCCGTTCGAGCGCATGCTGCCGCGCCTCAAGCGCATTGTGCGCCAGGTGGCGGGCGAGCTGGGCAAGGACGTGGAATTCATCGTCGGCAATGCCGAGGGTGAGATGGACCGCAACGTGCTGGAGCGCATGGCCGCGCCGCTCGAACATATGCTGCGCAACGCCGTCGACCATGGCCTGGAATCCCGCGACGCACGCTTGGCCGCCGGCAAGCCGGAGAAGGGGCGCATCACCCTGGACCTGACCCACGAAGGCGGCGACATCGTCTTCGACATGCGCGACGACGGCGCCGGCGTGCCCCTTGAAGCGGTGCGGCGCAAGGCGATCAAGCGTGGCCTGCTCGATCCCAATCAAGAGATCAGCGACCGTGACGTCTTGCAGTTCATCCTGCAGCCGGGGTTCTCCACGGCGGAAAAAATCACGCAGATCTCCGGGCGTGGCGTGGGCATGGACGTGGTGCATGAAGAGGTGCGTCAACTCGGCGGCTCGATGTTCATTGATTCGACGCCGGGCGAGGGCGTGCACTTTCGCATTCGCCTGCCCTTCACCGTGTCGGTCAACCGCGCGCTGATGGTGCAATGCGCAGACGACCAATACGCGATCCCGCTCAACACCATCGAGGGCCTGGTGCGCGTGCTGCCGCACGAGTTGGCCGGGCACTATCAGCAAGACCCGCCGCGCTACGAATACGCCGGCCAGCGCTACGAGCTGTTCTACCTCGGCGACCTGCTACACACCGTTGCCCGTCCGAAATTGCTCGGCCAGTACCAGCCGGTGCCGGTGCTACTGGTGCAGTGCAACGAGCGCCGCGTGGCGGTGCACGTGGATGCCATGGCCGGCACGCGCGAGATTGTGGTCAAGGGCCTGGGCCCGCAGTTTGCCGGGGTGCAGGGATTGTCCGGGGCGACCATCCTCGGGGATGGCCGCGTGGTGCTGATCATCGATTTGCTCGCGCATATCCGCGCGCGGCAACCGGCGTTGCCGGCGCAGACGGTTGACGCGCCACTGATCCTCAACGACCCGCTGAAAAAGCGCCCGCTGCTGGTGTTGGTGGTGGACGACTCGGTCACCGTGCGCAAAGTTACCAGCCGCCTGCTGGAACGCAACGGCATGAACGTGCTCACGGCCAAAGACGGCATCGACGCCATCGCCGTGCTCGAAGAACACACCCCGGACCTGATGCTGCTCGACATCGAAATGCCGCGCATGGACGGTTTCGAGGTGGCCATCCAGGTGCGTAACGACCCGCGACTGATGCGGCTGCCGATCATCATGATCACCTCGCGTACCGGCCAGAAACACCGCGACCGCGCCATGGCGATTGGCGTCAACGACTACCTCGGCAAGCCGTATCAAGAGTCGGTGCTGCTGGAAAGCATCGCCTATTGGAGCAAGTCCCATGCTTGACCACCGCGCCAGCCAACTCACCGGCCTGCTCCTGCCCCTGGCCGACCGCCACCTGGTGCTGCCCAACGTCGCCATCGCCGAGCTGATCGACTTCCAACGCGGCGAACCGGCCAGCGATGCGCCGCCATGGTATTTGCGGCAAGTGACGTGGCGTGATCGGCAATTGCCATTGATCAGCTTCGAAGCGGTATGCGGCGAGGCCATCGTGACGGGAGAGCGCTCGCGCATTGTGGTGTTGAACGCCTTGGGCGGGCGGCCGACGTTGAAGTTTATTGCGCTGGTGATTCAGGGAATTCCGCGTTCTTACAAGCTCGATAGCCAGTTGAGTTATGTCGATGTGCCGCTGTGCCCGCTGGAACTGGCAGCGGTACAGGTGGGCGAGCATGTGGCGAAGGTGCCGGATTTGATGGGGTTGGAGGCGCTGCTGGTGGAGTCCGGATTGGCCTGAACCCCACAATCAAATCCCGTGAAGATCAAAATGTGGGAGCTGGCTTGCCTGCGATGGCGTGACGACCCGCGAGATCAATATTGGATAAGGAGAGGTATTGAGTATGCAATTTCTCAAGGCCATTAAGGGACTCACACCTGTTCTGCGTAATTGCTTGCTGGCGGTCTGCCTGATCTATATCGGCGGCGGCTGGCTCATGTCATCCGGAGCGCCGGCTCTGGACGAAGTGGTGTTGAAGTATTCCTTGGGCAACGGTAATTCGATTTACGGTGCGCGAGATGGCCAAGGCGGAGCGACGGTGGGCTTTTCCTACAGATACTACGTCCATAAGGATCTGGGTAATGATCAGGAAATACTCACCACATTAGTGTCGGCACATCCCTTTCTGAAAACCCAAGAGCCCACTGTGCAAGTGAATGAGCAGGATGGCGAGCTTCGATTGGATGTTCAGGGGCGGGTGTATGAGTACAAGAGTTATGCCCTCGAAGGCCTGGGAGGGGCCAAGGTGGTCATGGCGTTGTGATTCTCGATGCTGCGCGCGAGGTTGGGCAATATCAATGTGGCGAGCGGGCTTGCCCCGCGTTGGGCTGCGCAGCAGCCCCAAAACCTGCCCACGGTTTACATCTGATACACCGCATTGATCTGCCTGGGGCTGCTTCGCAGCCCAACGCGGGGCAAGCCCGCTCGCCACAGGAAGTGCTTTGCCTTGAGAGTTGTGGTGTGCCTTCGGATTTTTCCTGCAGGATTTTGAGCCTTGCATGAACTTGTCGCGTGCAGTCAGCGCGCCTAGTCTTCGTCCCGTCATCGCAAAAAACGGTGACACGGACGTGCAAGTCCGGTTACATGTCGGCGCACCAGCGCCCATAGCCATCCAGCGGGCGTTTTTTATGCCTGCTGTATTCGTTATGGCGGCTGTGCGTGGGAGATCCCTTGGGGTCTGCCGGGGTCCGATATGCCCGGTCTTGCACACCTGCGCACGGCTGCCACCTTATTTGCGTGCAAGCGGAAGAGGGCAGTTTCCATCACATATCGGAGCTGTTAATCATGGTCAAACCTACCCCCAATCCGCCCCTCTTCACCGTAACCCCCCACCAAGACACCGAAACCCTGCTGGTCAACGCCAGCGAAACCCTGTCCTCCCTCAACGCGCTCACCTGCAACCTGGCCTTCGACCTGGACACTTCTCAGCGCGCCATCATGCTCGGGATCCAGCAAATGGCCGAGATGGGGCAGTTGTTGGTGGATCAAGCGCTGGAGCAGATTTCTCCCTCCCCAGCGGCTTAAAACTTGATCGTTCCCAAAAAGGGACCTATCGTTCCCTTTTTGGGACTCTTTGGTCGCCGTCATGCACACCTTACCGCTCAGCACCGCGCTCTTCACTGTCACCCAGCAAAAAGTGCTGGGCCTGCTTTTCGGTAAGCCCGACAAAAGCTTCTTCACCAATGAAATTGCGCGGTGGGCTCAGGTGGGCAAAGGTAGTCTCACCCGTGAACTGGAGCGCTTGCAGTCAGCGGGCATTTTGAGCATGACGCGCCAGGGCAACCAAACCCACTACCAGGCCAACCCTCAATGCCCGATCTACTCGGAGCTGTTAGCCATTGTGCGCAAGACGCTGAGCCTGGATGAGCCATTGCGCAATGCATTGGCACCGTTCGCCGAGCATATAACCTGGGCCTTTATCTACGGCTCCATCGCCAAGGGCGAGGCGCACTCATCCAGTGACATAGATCTGATGCTGATTGGCCAAAGCCTCAACTACAGTGAAGTCATGGAGCGGCTTATACCGTTGGAAGAGCAACTGGGGCGCCCCATCAACCCGACGCTTTACACCCCTGAAGACTGGATTGGCAAATGGAATGCCGGGAACAGTTTTGTGCAGCGGGTCGTGCAGCAGGACAAGATCAATCTGATGGGGGGCAACCCCCTGGTATCCACGGATGGACAGCAAAGCAAACCTGGAGAATCTGCAACGTAGCGGTGGCTTGAAAGCTGAGCCGCCGGATCGCAAGGAGTGTGATGGGCTGATGCGTTCGGCCAGGGATCGGTTGAAGGACGCCGGTAATGCCGCGTTATCGTTCGCCAGTCGTTTCGACCTGGCTTATAACGCCGCCCATGCTCTCGCACTCACGGCCTTGCGCCTGCAAGGCTATCGCTCGGACAAACGCTATCTGGTCTTTCAATGTCTGGTTCACACCACCGACGTGGGCAAGGTGGCGGTAAGGTTGTTGGCCCTGTGTCATGAGCGTCGAAACCTGGCGGAATATGAAGGGTATATGGATGAGGATGAGGCGCTGCTAGGCCAGTTGGTTGATAGCGCGACGGCACTGCTGAATAAAGTGGAAGTTATGTTGGCTGGCCATGAGTGGCGATAGGGAGGGGCCGGCGTCCGCTTGCGAAAAAGGTCCCAAACAGGGACTGATCAGCCCCCTTGGGGACCGCTATCTCACAGACACCACTGAACAAATGTGGGAGGGGGCTTGCCCCCGATGGCTGAGTGTCAGTTGATACATCACTTGGCTGATCCACCGCCATCGGGGGGCAAGCCCCGTCCCATGTTTTTGATCTTCACTGGGCTCCGGTCAGCATTTGCTGATGCTCCATTACTCCAGCCGTAATGATCCGTCGCCCAGCTTGATTGATGGCCCCCCGAATCACTCCTAAGGTACAGCCCACGACAGCAAACCCGTGGAGCGACCATGACAACGACAATAACCCCCGACTCGCGCTGGACGCGGCGGCGCGACGAGAAGCAGCGGCGGCTCGGGCTGGTCAAGCACTTTGCCGACGGGGCCGTGTTGCCCAGTGACAAGATCGTCGCGGCGCTTGAGGCGTTGATCCTCCCCGGCGACCGCGTGGTGCTGGAGGGCAACAACCAGAAGCAAGCTGACTTCCTTTCGCGCTCCCTGGCCAAGGCCGACCCGGCCAAGCTCCACGATTTGCACATGATCATGCCCAGTGTCGGCCGCTCCGAGCACCTGGACCTGTTTGAAAAGGGCATCGCGCGCAAGCTGGACTTTTCGTTCGCCGGCACTCAATCCCTGCGCATCAGCCAGTTGCTGGAAGACGGCCTGCTGGAAATCGGCGCGATCCATACCTACATCGAACTCTACGCGCGGCTGGTGGTGGACTTGATCCCCAATGTGGTGCTGTCTGCCGGGTTCATGGCCGACCGCGCCGGCAATATCTACACCGGTGCCAGCACCGAAGACACCCCGGCATTGATCGAGCCTGCCGCGTTCAGCGATGGCATCGTGATCGTGCAGGTCAACCAGTTGGTGGATGACGTCAGCGACTTGCCCCGCGTGGACATCCCCGCCAGTTGGGTGGATTTCGTGGTGGTGGCCGACAAGCCGTTCTACATCGAACCGCTGTTCACCCGTGACCCGCGCCACATCAAGCCGGTGCATGTGCTGATGGCGATGATGGCGATCCGTGGCATCTACGAAAAACACAATGTGCAATCGCTCAACCACGGCATCGGCTTCAACACCGCCGCCATCGAGCTGATCCTGCCCACCTACGGCGAGTCCCTGGGCCTTAAGGGCAAAATCTGCCGCAACTGGACCCTCAACCCACACCCGACCCTGATCCCTGCGATTGAAAGCGGCTGGGTGGAAAGCGTGCATTGCTTCGGCACCGAACTGGGCATGGAAAACTACATCGCCGCGCGCCCGGATGTGTTCTTCACTGGCCGCGACGGTTCGATGCGCTCCAACCGGATGTTCTGCCAACTCGCTGGCCAGTACGCGGTGGACCTGTTTATCGGCGCGACCCTGCAAGTCGACGGCGACGGCCATTCCAGCACCGTGACCCGTGGGCGTCTCGCCGGGTTTGGTGGCGCACCGAACATGGGTCACGACCCGCGCGGTCGTCGCCACGGCACACCGGCCTGGCTGGACATGCGTCACGACGATGCGCCAGAAGCCTTGCTCGAACGCGGCAAGAAGCTGGTGGTGCAGATGGTCGAGACCTTCCAGGAAGGCGGCAAGCCGACCTTTGTTGAGACCCTCGACGCGGTGGAGGTGGCGCGCAAAAGCGGCATGCCGCTGGCGCCGATCATGATCTACGGCGACGACGTGACCCATCTGCTCACCGAAGAAGGCATCGCCTACCTGTACAAGGCGCGTTCACTCGAAGAACGCCAGGCAATGATCGCCGCCGTCGCCGGGGTGACGGCCATCGGCATGCGCCACAACCCAAAAGAGACCGCACGCATGCGTCGCGAAGGCTTGATTGCCTTGCCCGAAGACTTGGGCATTCGCCGCACCGATGCCACCCGCGAGTTGTTGGCGGCCAAGAGCGTCGCCGACCTGGTGGACTGGTCGGGTGGGTTGTACAACCCGCCCGCCAAATTCAGGAGCTGGTAAATGCGCGCCCTCAAACTGCATGAACTTAGCCTGGCTGATCGCCTGGCAGACATGGCCGTCGACGCGTTGATCGATGAGGCTGACTTATCGCCCAAGCCCGCCCTCGTGGATCGGCGTGGCAATGGTGCCCACGACGATTTGCACCTGGGCCTGATGCACGCGTCGGCGCTGTCGCTGTGGCCGATGTTCAAGGAAATGGCCGAGGCAGCGATTGACGTCGGTGAAGTCGGCCTGCCCCTGCGCGAAGCCCTTGGGCGCATCGGCCGCGAAGGTGAGCAAGCCATGCTCGCCACTACCGGCGGCGTGAATACCCATCGCGGTGCGATCTGGGCGCTTGGCTTGCTGACCGCAGCGGCGGCGTTGGAGCCGCGCGCCGTGACACTCACCGCGGCCAAGCTGGCCTTGCTCAACGACCGCTACGCCCCGCAACCGATGAGCCACGGCGCCCAGGTCGCACAGCGCTTCGGCGCACGGGGCGCCCGTGAGGAAGCGCAACTGGGCTTCCCTTCGGTGGTGCAACGCGGCCTGCCGCAACTGCACAAGAGCCGCCGGCAAAACGTCGGCGAACAGAACGCGCGCCTGGATGCCTTGCTCGCGATCATGACGGACCTGGCCGATACCTGTGTGCTCTATCGCGCCGGCCTGGAAGGCCTGCATGCCATGCAGGTCGGCGCCCAGGCCGTGCTCGATGCAGGCGGCAGCGCGACCCTCGCCGGTCGCCGTCAGTTGCATGAATTGGACCACCAACTGCTGGCCCTGAATGCCTCCCCCGGTGGCGCCGCCGACCTGTTGGCCGCCTGCCTGTTTATCGACCGCCTCGACGGAGCGTTGTGATGGAAACCTTATCCTTTGAATTCCCCGCCGGGCAGCCGCCAAAAGGCCGTGCGCTGGTGGGTTGCGTTGGCTCGGGTGACCTGGAAGTGCTGCTGGAGCCGGGCACGCCGGGCACGCTGACCATCCAGGTGCAGACCTCGGTGAATGGCGCCGCGCTCCGCTGGCAGCATCTGTTCGAACGGATCTTCCAGGAACAGACGCCACCGGCCTTGAAGATTGATATTCACGATTTCGGCGCCACCCCAGGCGTGGTGCGCCTGCGCCTGGAGCAGGGCTTCGAGGAGATCGGCCATGACTGACCTCACCAAACACAGCTTCGTCGAACTGGGCGCCCGGCAGCGGGCCAAGTCCTTGTTGGACGCCGGTTCCTACCGCGAACTGATCGACCCATTCCAACGCGTCATGTCGCCCTGGCTCAGCCGCCAAGGTGTGGTGCCGCAGGCCGATGACGGGGTGGTGATTGCCAAGGGCAGCATCGATGGAAAACCGGTGGTGATTGCCGCCATCGAGGGCAACTTCCAGGGCGGCAGCCTTGGCGAAGTAGGCGGTGCAAAAATCGCCGGCGCTTTGGAGCTGGCAGCCGAGGACAATCGCAAGGGCATCCCGACCCGCGCCGTGCTGTTGCTGGAGACTGGCGGCGTGCGCCTGCAGGAAGCCAACCTGGGCCTGGCCGCGATTGCCGACATCCACGCGGCGATTGTCGACCTGCGCCAGTATCAACCGGTGATTGGTGTGGTGGCGGGCAGTGTCGGGTGCTTTGGCGGCATGTCCATCGCCGCCGGGCTGTGCAGCTACCTGGTCGTGACCCGCGAAGCACGCCTTGGCCTCAATGGCCCGCAAGTGATCGAACAGGAAGCCGGCCTGGAAGAATACGATTCGCGCGACCGCCCGTTTATCTGGAGCCTGACCGGCGGCGAGCAGCGCTTCAACAGCGGCCTGGCCGACCGCTACGTGGCAGACGATGTGACGCAGATCCAGCAGACCGTCACTGCATTGCTGCAACAAGGCTTGCCTGCTCAACAGCGCAGCCGTCAGGCCGAACATTACCTGGCGCGTCTTGCGCAACTGGACGCCACGCCGCAAATCGACGGGGCAACGGTACGCGACCTGTATCAAGGAGAACGCTCATGAGAGGCTTGCAGTGGTTCAACGCATTGAGCGCCGGCGCCACCCCTGTCGACGGTCTGCCGCAGTCGCTGAGGGTTGCCGACGGTGTCTTGGGTGAGCAGACGGTGCGCTTTGTCGCCGTGGTCAGCGACCCTCAGAACCGCTTCCCGCGCGCCCGTAACGGCGAAGTCGGGTTGCTCGAAGGCTGGGGCCTGGCCAAGGCGGTGGATGAAGCCATCGCCCACGGGGACCAGCGTCCGATCATCGCCATCGTCGATGTACCGAGCCAAGCCTACGGCCGTCGCGAAGAAGCCCTCGGCATTCACCAGGCCCTGGCCGCCGCCGCCGACAGCTATGCGCGCGCCCGGTTGGCCGGCCACCCGGTGATCGCGCTGCTGGTGGGCAAGGCGATGTCCGGGGCGTTCCTCGCCCACGGCTACCAGGCCAACCGCCTGATCGCCCTGCGTGACCCCGGTGTGATGGTGCACGCCATGGGCAAGGCCTCGGCGGCGCGGGTGACCCTGCGCAGTGTCGAGGAGCTGGAAGCCCTGGCCGCCAGCGTGCCGCCGATGGCTTATGACATCGACAGCTATGCCAGCTTGGGGCTGTTGTGGGAGACCTTGTCGGTCAGCCAGATTGAACAGCCCACGCCGGACGATGTGGCGCGGGTCAGCGATTGCCTGGTCAACGCGATCAAGGATATCGACGGCCGCGATTTGAGCGGGCGTCTCGGCGCGGCGAATCGCGCCGCCTCCAGCCATGTACGCCAGCTGCTGCGGGAGCAATGGTGAACGCCCACGATTTGCTCTGGGGCATGACCCCGGCGCACGTGCCTGCCGACGCACCGGCCTGGGTACTGGAGGCCGTCGCCTCTGGCCATCCGGTGGTGGTGCGCCGCGCCATGGCCGAGCCGGGTCATGTGCCCGTCGGCGTACGCGGGCGGTTGCGTGAGCAGCGTTATGCCGCCCAGATGCCGCTAACGGCAGTGCAGCGGCGCGTGATCCCCGAGGCTCTGTGTGGTGTGGTCTCGCCACGGGATTTACCCGCGCTGCGCGCGCTCGATCTTTTGCGGCCGATGCTGGCGCAGGAGGCGTGGGGCGTCACGGGCAGCGCGGGTTTCGAGTTGGCCAGCGGGATTCGAGCGCTGCACGCGCAGAGTGATCTGGATTTGATCCTGCGTACGTCCGAGCGACTTGAGCGCGGTGATGCCGAGGATCTGCTGGCGATATTGAACACCGCACCGTGCGCCGTGGATCTGCAACTGCAAACCCCGTTTGGCGCCGTCGCCTTGCGCGAATGGGCAAGTGGGTCACGCCGCGTGCTGCTCAAGACCGCCAGCGGTGCACACCTTGTGCAGGACCCTTGGCAGGCCGTGGCATGAGCAGCCTCCTGGTCTTCCCGGGGCAGGGCGCCCAACGGCCGGGCATGCTTCACCAGCTGCCTGTGGAGGTGTTGGAGCAGGCCAGTGAGGCCTTGGGCGAAGACGTCCTGGCGCTCGACTCGGCGCAAGCCCTTGAGTCGACCCGCGCGGTACAACTCTGCCTGTTGATCGCCGGTGTGGCCCACGCCCGCCTCCTGCAACACACCCCGGATTATGTCGCGGGCCTGTCCATCGGTGCCTACCCGGCGGCGGTGATTGCGGGCGCGCTGGACTTCGACGAGGCCATCAAACTGGTCAGCCTGCGTGGCGAGCTGATGCAAAACGCTTATCCACATGGCTACGGCATGACCGCAATCATCGGCCCGGCGTTATCCACAGTGGAAAACCTGCTGGCCGAAATACACAGTGCTGAAACGCCGGTGTACCTGGCCAATATCAACGCTGACAACCAGACCGTCATTGCCGGCAGCAATGCGGCAATGAAGCTTGTCGCAGAGCGCATCCAAGGCAACGGCATCGCCAAGCGCCTGGCGGTCAGCGTGCCGTCCCATTGCGCGCTGCTGGATGCGCCTGCCCAGCGCCTGGCCCAGGCGTTCGGTGCACTCAAGCCGCCGCGCATCACTTACCTGAGCAGCACGCGTGCGCGGCCGATCCACAACCCCGAGCAATTGCGCGACGACCTGGCCTTCAATATGTGCCGCGTCGTCGACTGGCGCGGCACCGTGCAAAGCGCCTACGAGCGCGGCGTGCGCCTGCAGATCGAACTGCCGCCGGGCGCCGTGCTCACCGGCCTGTCACGCCGCGTGTTTGAACAGGGCACGGTGATCGCCTGTGAAGGCGCCCGCCTGGACACCTTGCAGGCCTTGCTGGAAGAGGAGGAGCGCCGCCACCGATAAAGCACCACCCAAGGCTTTCGAAGCACAAAAACAACAATTTCGATCGAGCACTTTGAGGACAACAACAATGATTATTTACGGTGTGGCATTGCTGGCGATCTGCACGCTCGCGGGCGTGATCATGGGCGACATGCTTGGCGTGTTGCTCGGCGTCAAATCCAACGTGGGCGGGGTGGGGATTGCTATGATCCTGCTGATCTGCGCCCGCCTGTGGATGCAAAAACGCGGCGGCATGACCAAGGATTGCGAGATGGGCGTGGGCTTCTGGGGCGCGATGTACATCCCCGTGGTCGTGGCGATGGCCGCGCAACAGAACGTGGTCACTGCCCTGCACGGCGGACCGGTCGCGGTGCTCGCGGCGATTGGTTCGGTGGTGGTGTGCGGGTGCACCATTGCCCTGATCAGCCGCACGCACAAGGGTGAACCTTTACCCGATGAAGAGCCGCTGATCACGCCGACACCTGTCGTGGGAGGCCGCTGATATGTGGGATCTCATTGAAAAAGGCTTGGAACATAACGGCCTGATCACCGCGTTTGCCTTCGTTGGCGTGGTCATGTGGATTTCCGTGGTGCTGTCCAAGCGACTGACCTTCGGGCGCATCCACGGTTCGGCGATTGCCATCGTCATTGGCCTGGTGCTGGCCTGGGTCGGCGGCACGATCACGGGCGGGCAAAAAGGCCTGGCCGACCTGGCGCTGTTCTCCGGTATCGGCCTGATGGGCGGCGCGATGCTGCGTGACTTCGCCATCGTCGCCACCGCGTTTGAGGTGCAGGCCACCGAAGCACGCAAGGCCGGCATGATTGGCGTGATTGCCTTGCTGCTGGGCACGATCCTGCCGTTTATCGTCGGCGCGAGCATGGCCTGGGTGTTTGGCTACCGCGATGCAATCAGCATGACCACCATCGGCGCGGGCGCGGTGACCTACATCGTCGGCCCGGTGACTGGCGCGGCGATTGGCGCGACCTCGGATGTGATGGCGCTGTCGATTGCCACCGGGTTGATCAAGGCGATCCTGGTGATGGTCGGCACGCCCGTGGCGGCGCGTTGGATGGGCTTGGATAACCCGCGCTCGGCGATGGTGTTTGGCGGCTTGGCCGGCACCGTGAGTGGGGTGACGGCAGGCTTGGCGGCGACGGATCGGCGATTGGTGCCGTATGGCGCGCTGACGGCGACGTTCCATACCGGGCTGGGGTGTTTGCTCGGGCCTTCGCTGCTGTACTTCATCGTGCGTGGGTTGGTGGGCTGACCCCCGATAGCGGAGTGTCAGGCTGTCCCCTGCCGATTGGCATACATCCGACACTCCGCCAACAACGCCAGCAAGTTCGGGTCTCTTTCCTTGGCCTTCAGGAACACCACGCCGATATGCTGCTGCAACCGATACCTGGGTTGCAGCGGTATCAGCTTCACGCGGTTCTCGTACACCGCCGCAATCCTTCCCGGCAGCAGCGCATAACCCACGCCCGAACTGACCATGCTCAACAGCGTGAAGATGTCATTGACCTGCATCGCCACCTTCGGCTCGAACCCCGCCTGCTTGAACACGCGATTGCCATCCTGGTGCGTGGCGAAGCCCTGGGTGAGGGTGATGAAGGTCGCGTCGCGCACGTCGGCAAGGTCGATTTCCCGCTCGCGGTCGAAGGGCGAATCGGCCGGGGTGGCGAGGAAGATGTCGTCGCTGAACAAGGCAATCTGTTCGCAGTCGGGGTCGTTGGCGTGCTCATCCAGAGAGATGAGGATCGCGTCCACTTCCATGTTCTTGAGCTTGTACAGCAGGTCGAAATTCGAGCCCAGGATCAGGTCGATATTGAGTTCGCTGCGCCTGATTTTCAGGCCCATGATCAATTGCGGCACGGTCTTGACGGTCAGCGAGTACAGCGAGCCAAGCTTGAAGCGCTCGGCGGAGAACCCGGCGGCTTCGCGGGTCAGGCGCACGCTGTCGACCACATCGGCGATGAGTTTTTGCGCGCGCTCTTCAAGCACGTAGGCGCTTTCCAGCGGCGTGAGGTTGCGCCCTTCGTGTTTGAACAGCGGGCAGCGCAGGGCATTTTCCAGCGAGTGAATGGCGCGGTGCACGCTGACGTTGCTGGTTTGCAGCTCGGCGGCGGCGCGGGCCAGGTTGCCGGTGCGCATGAACGCCAGGAAGATCTCGAGCTTTTTGAGGGTGAATTCTTCGTCGATCAGCATGGCCATGGGCTCTTGTTCGAATGCCGTCGATTGTGCCCCTAAAACCAGTTCACTCCCAGCCATGCGCTGCACAGGCCCAGCACCACGCCGAGGATGATCAGCCAGATCGCGTTCAGGCGCGTGTAATACACCACGGCAGCACTGGCCAGCGTCAGCACCAGGCTGGTGGCATTGTTTTCCAGGCTGTTCATCAGGATGTAGGTCGAGGCGAGAATCAAGCCGATGGAGAGCGGCAGCAGGCTGCGCTTGACGCGCTGCACCCAGGGCGTGCGGGTGTGACGCTCCAGCCAGCCGGCGCCGACGTAGGTCAACACCGAGCAAGGCACCAGTTTGGCGGCCAGCGCCACCAGCGCGCCGGGCAACCCTGCCGCCTGCTGGCCGATAAATACCAGGAACATGCCGTTCGGCCCCGGCAGCGCCTGGGACAGGGCGAAGAACGCGACGAATTGCGCGTCGGTGATCCAGTTCATGTCAGTGACGGCGTAGCGGTGGATATCACTGATGGCCACGGTATTGCCGCCAATCGACATCAACGACCACAGCGCGCATTGGATCATCAGGTGCAGCAGCACGGTTTGCATCAGCCGGCCACCTTGTGTGTGCTGACAAAACTCAGGGCCAGCGAGCTGGGGATGCAGATCAGCAGCACCATCCACAGCGGCAGCACGAAAACCGCCATCAGCACGAAAGTCAGCACGAACGCGCTGTAGTTGGCGAGGGTGCGAGGCATGGCCTTGAGCAGGCGCAGGGTGGTGCCGAGCATCAGCCCGGTGGCGATCGGCATCACGGCGCCGAAGATCTGCTGCACCACCTCGTTGCTCCACCACTTGGCGTAGGCGAAACCGGCGAACACGGTGATCAGCGAGGGGAACAGGTACAGCCCGCAGACGGTCACAATCGCACCCGGCAAGCCATGCAGACGCCGGCCGTAGATGATGCCGACGTTGGCGATGTTGGGGCCGGGGAAGAACTGGCCGGTGGTCAGCAGCTCATTGAAGCCTTGCTCGCTGACCCAGCGGCGGCGGTCGACCATCATCTGCCGCGCCCAGGGCATCACGCCGCCAAAGCCGAACAGGCCGACCATGGCGAAGTTGTAAAACAGTTGCCATAGGCTGGGTTGCGGCGCGTCGGGTTCAAGCTCAGGCATTGTCGATACCATTGGGGGCAGGTGCACCCTTGCAGGGGCCGGCTTGCCGGCGATGAGGCCCTTGAGCCCTGCGCCAGCAAGGACGGTGTGAATCATCCGATGGGCAGTGGTGTCAGGGCAAATGAAGAAAGGTTGTTACCTGATAGTGAGTGACTGCGGTCAGAATGCTCAAGGTGATAACGGTTATTCGAGGTGAGTGACACATGTATCACGGGGAACGATTCAACGCCTGGAGCCATTTGCTCGGTGCGGTTGCAGCTTTTGTCGGTGCGGTATGGATGTTGGTGGTGGCGAGCCTGGACGGCAGCCCCTGGAAAATCGTCAGCGTGGCCATTTACGGCTTTACCCTGCTGGTGCTGTACAGCGCGTCCACCGTGTACCACAGCGTGCAGGGGCGACGGAAAGAGATCATGCAGAAGGTCGATCACTTCTCGATCTACCTGTTGATTGCCGGCAGCTATACGCCGTTCTGCCTGGTCACGCTGCGCGGGCCATGGGGCTGGACGCTGTTCGGAATTGTGTGGGGGCTGGCGGTGATCGGCATCCTGCAGGAAATCAAGCCGCGGTCCGAGGCGCGCATCCTGTCGATCGTGATCTACGCGGTGATGGGCTGGATCGTACTGGTGGCGGTCAAGCCGCTGCTCGCCGCGCTGGGCACGGCGGGGTTCGCCTGGCTGGCGTCGGGCGGGGTGCTGTATACCGTGGGCATCATCTTTTTTGCCCTGGAGGATCGCCTGCGGCATTCCCATGGCATCTGGCACCTGTTCGTGATCGGCGGCAGCCTGCTGCATTTTGTGGCGATCATGCACTACGTGCTGTGACCGTCACTTGCCGGCGATTACGCTTACAGGCGTTCCAGTAGCTCGCGGGCACGCTTGCCGAAAATCTGCAGCAGGTTCGCCAGCATGTGCGGCGGCGGTTCGTCGGCGCGGGTGAGGGCGTACAAGGTGATCGGCAAGGGCGGCGTGAGCGTGCGGATGCGCGTGGTGGCGGTCGAGGCTCCCAGCGCGGTGAAGGGGTCGATCACCGTGAGCCCGGCGCCGGATTCCACCATGGCCCGGGCCAGCGAATAGGTTTGCACCGAGATCGTCACCTGGGGCGGCGGGTCGACGTTTTCCAGGTAACTGTCGAGTTTCGCGGCCAGCGGGTCGGCGCTGGACAGCCCGATCAGCGGCGCACCCGCCAGGTCGGCGAGCGGCAGCGGCTGGCGGGTTTCAGCCTCGGACCAATAGCCTTTGGACGCCAGCGCCACCAGCACGCCATTGGCCAACACCTGGGTGGTCAACCCCGGATGGCCGGAGAAGTTGAGCGTCAATGCCAGGTCGATCTCGCGCATCAACAGTTTCTGCACCAGTTCGCGGCTGTGGTCGCTGGACAGTTCGCAGGCGATGTCCGGGTAATCGTGCTTCCACTCCAGAATCGCCGGCGGCAGCAGCGACAGCGCCAGGGCCGGGATCGCGCCAATGCGCACACTTTGGCCCGGCTCGCGGCGCAAACTCTTGGCCAGGCGTCGCACGCCTTGCAGGCTCTGGGTGACTTTTTCCACTTCGCTTTCGAGCGCCAGGGCTTCCGGCGTGGGTTGCAGCTTGCCGCGCACCCGCAGGAACAGCGGAAAGCCCAATTGTAACTCCGCGTGTTGCAACACCTTGGTCACGGCCGGTTGCGACACATGCAGCAACTGCGAGGCAGCGCTGATGGAGCCGGTCTGGCGGATGGCCTGGAAGATCTCGATATGACGCAAGCGCATGGCGTGTCCATAACCTTTGTTTATAGGTGACCCATCTTTATTCATTGTCGGTGACCTGTCACCTGCCCCTAGGCTTGAGCCTTCTTATTCAACGGCTGGGGGCTGGCATGACCAGGCAGGTTTGCATCATCGGTGGAGGAGTTATCGGCCTGGCGAGTGCCTACGCGTTGGTGCGCGCCGGCCATGAAGTGACGGTGATCGAGGCACGCGACAGCCTGGGCAGCGAAACCAGTTTTGCCAATGGTGGGCAGTTGTCCTACCGCTACGTCGCCCCGCTGGCAGACGCCGGCGTGCCGCTGCAGGCGATTGGCTGGTTGCTGCGCGGCGATTCGCCGCTCAAGCTGCGCCCGCGCCTGGACCCACAGCAATGGCGCTGGATGGCGGCCTTCATCGGCGCTTGCCGCGGCTCGGTGAACAAACGCAACGCCGCGCACTTGCTGCGCCTGGCGAGCCTGAGCCAATCCACCTTGCAGCAATGGCGCGTCGATGACGGCCTGGATGGTTTCGACTGGCGACGCAACGGCAAGCTGGTGACTTTTCGCAACGCCGACACCTTCGAGCGGGCGCGCAGCAAGGTCACCGACGTCCTGCAGCAGCAGGTGCTGTCGGCGGTAGATTGTGCGCGCCTGGAGCCGACACTCGCGGCAGGTGGGTTTGTCGGCGGCATCTACACGCCCAACGAGGAAGTGGCGGACTGTCATGCCTTCTGCCAGCAGCTGGCGGCGCGTCTTCAAGCGTCGGGTCGCTGTACCTTCATGCTGGGGCGCAAGGTCACCGGGATCCTGCATGCCGACGGTGCGGTACAGGCTATCGAACTGGGCGGCGAAGTGATGCCGGTGCAGCAATTGGTGCTGGCTGCCGGGCATCGCAGTGCCGAGTTGGCGTTGCCGGGCTTGTCACTGCCGCTGTACCCGCTCAAGGGCTACAGCCTGAGCGTGCCGATTGGCGCGCAGCACCGCGCGCCGAACGTGAGCATCACCGACTACGACCGCAAGATTGTCTACGCGCGCATCGGCGAACAACTGCGGGTGGCGGCGATGGTGGATATCGTCGGCTTCGACGCCAGCCTTGAGCCCAAGCGCCTGGCACTGATCAAGCGCCAGGCAATCGAGACATTTCCTACAGCTGGCGACTACACGCATGCGCTGGAATGGGCCGGTATGCGCCCGGCTACCCCGACCGGCGTGCCGCTGATTGGCGCCAGCCTCTATCGCAACCTGTGGCTGAACCTGGGCCACGGTGCCCTGGGCTTTACCCTGGCGTGCGGCAGCGGCCAATTGCTCGCCGAGTTGATCGGCCAACACGTCCCTTCCATTGATATGCAGGGCCTGGCGCCCCGCGCCGCATAAGGATGCACCCATGACCATCACGCGAATCAGCAGCAACGAACGACTGTCCGGCGCCGTCACCTTCAAGGACCTGGTATTCCTCTCGGGCCAGGTGCCGGGCGAGGGTGTCGACGTGGCGACCCAGACCCGCGAAGTGCTGGCGAAGATCGACGGGCTGCTGGCCCAGGCCGGCAGTGACAAGGATCATGTCTTGAATGCGACCATTTACTTGAAAGATATCGGCAACGGTTTCGCCCCAATGAATGATGTGTGGTCTGCCTGGCTGTCGCCGGGCATGGCGCCGACGCGCACCACCTTGCAGGCGGAATTGGCGCGACCGAGTGTGCTGGTGGAAATCAGCGTGATTGCTGTCCGTAAATAACTCAAAGACCAACGGAGAATAACAATGAAAAAAATCCTGTTGACCGGTTGCACCCTGGGGCTGTTGCTGGGGGCGCAGGCCCATGCCAATCAAGCGCCGCTGGACGGCACGCTGGGCAAGATCGCCAGCGCCAAGTCGATCACCTTGGGCTATCGCGATGCGTCGGTGCCGTTTTCCTACGTGGGGGATAGCAGTGGCAAACCCATGGGGTATTCGGTGGACCTGGCGAGCAAGATCGTCGAGCGCATCGAGGAGAAAACCGGGGTGGCCGATCTCAAGGTGAAATACAACCTGGTGACTTCCCAGACGCGTATCCCGCTGGTACAGAACGGCACCGTCGACCTCGAATGCGGCTCCACCGGGGTGACTGCAGAGCGACAGCAACAGGTGGCATTTTCCTACGGCTTTATCTACGTGAAGGGGCAATTGCTGACCGCCAAGGACAGCGGTATCCAGGGCTTTGACGACCTCAAGGGCAAAAACGTGGTGACCACCGCCGGTACCACCAACGAGCGGTTTCTCAAGAACTACAACGCCGAGCACAAGACCAATATGTTCGTGATCAGCGCCAAGGACCACGGCGAGGCGTTCAAGATGCTCGAGACCGGTCGCGCGGCGGCGTTCTATATGGACGATGCGCTGCTCTACGGTGAGCGCGCCAAGGCCAGGGATCCGCACAAATGGGTGGTGGTCGGCAAAGAGCAGTCGCGGGAAATCTACAGCTGCATGGTGCGCAAGGGCGACCCGCAGTTTCTCGCGGTGGTCAACGAGGCACTGGGCGACCTGTACCGCTCGGGGGCGATCAACGGGATTTACCAGCGTTGGTTTGAACAGCCGATTCCGCCCAAGGGCTTGAACCTGGAGTTCCCGATGACCAGCGAGTTGAAGGCGATCATTGCCTCGCCGGTGAGTGACCCGGTGGAGTGATCACCCGGTCAACCGTAGGCGCCGGCGTGCCGGCGCTTGCGTTGGAGGCGGGGTTAGAAATCGCCCCAGAGTTGCTGGGCCACCGCCAAAGCGACGACGGGCGCCGTCTCGGTCCGCAATACGCGCGGGCCCAGGCGGGCGGCATGGAAGCCGGCGTCTTGCGCGGTTTGCACTTCATTGTCGGTCAACCCGCCTTCAGGGCCGATCAGGAAGGCCAGGCTGGCAGGCTTGGCATGGCTGACCAGCGGCTCGGCCACCGGGTGCAGGACCAGTTTCAAGTCGGCCTCGGTCTGCTTCAACCAGTCCGCCAGCAGCAGCGGTGGGTGAATCACTGGCACTGTCGAACGCCCACATTGCTCGCACGCGCTGATTGCCACCTGGCGCCAGTGCAGCAGGCGTTTGTCGGCGCGTTCATCCTTGAGGCGCACTTCGCAGCGCTCGCTGAAAATCGGCGTGATCGCGTTGACGCCCAGTTCGGTGGCTTTCTGTATCGCCCAATCCATGCGCTCGCCCCGCGACAACCCCTGGCCGAGGTGGATGTGCAGCGGCGATTCGGCCTGCCCGGCGAAGCTTTGCGTGAGTTGCACGCTGACGCGCTTCTTGCCGACATCCAGCAAAGTGCCCAGGAACTCCTGGCCTGAACCGTCGAACAACTGCACGGCGTCGCCTTCGTTCATGCGCAGTACACGGCTGATGTAGTGCGCCTGGGCTTCGGGCAGTTCGTGCTCGCCAAGGCTCAGCGGGGTGTCGGTGAAAAAGCGGGACAGTCTCATTTCTGTTCTCTGGAAAATGGGGTGTTTCTGCAGGCGCCGGCTTGCCGGCGCCTGCAGGGGTGTGATCAGCCGGGATCGCGAAAGCCTGGGTGGAAGTCCTTCGGCACGGCGACACTGACTTTGCTGTTGGTGGCAATGTCGATGCCTTCACTGGCCACCTCGGCCAGGAAATCGATCTGCTCCGGCGTGATCACATACGGCGGCAGGAAATACACCACGCTGCCCAAGGGCCGCAACAGCGCACCGCGTTCCAGGGCATGCTCGAAGACCTTCAGGCCACGGCGTTCCTGCCACGGGTAGGGGGTCTTGGTGGCTTTGTCCTGGACCATCTCGATGGCCAGGACCATGCCGGTCTGGCGCACTTCCGACACGTGCGGGTGGTCCACCAGGTGCGCGGTGGCGGTGGCCATGCGCTGGGCCAGGGCCTTGTTGTTCTCGATGACGTTGTCTTCTTCGAAAATATCCAGGGTCGCCAAGGCGGCCGCGCACGCCAGCGGGTTGCCAGTGTAGCTGTGGGAGTGCAGGAAGGCGCGCAGGGTCGGGTAGTCGTCGTAGAAGGCGTCGTAGACATCATCGGTGGTGACCACCGCCGCCAATGGCAGGTAGCCGCCGGTGAGGGCCTTGGACAAACACAGGAAATCCGGGCGGATACCGGCCTGCTCGCACGCGAACATGCTGCCGGTGCGGCCGAAGCCCACGGCGATTTCATCGTGGATCAGGTGCACGCCATAGCGGTCACAGGCTTCGCGCAGCAGCTTGAGGTACACCGGGTGGTACATGCGCATGCCGCCGGCGCCCTGGATCAGCGGCTCGACGATCACCGCCGCGACGCTGTCGTGGTTTTCGGCGAGGGTCTGCTCCATGGCCTGGAACATGTTGCGCGAATGCTCTTCCCAGCTCATGCCTTCGGGACGCAGGTAGCAATCCGGGCTCGGCACCTTGAGGGTGTCCAAGAGCAGCGCCTTGTAGGTTTCGGTAAACAGCGGCACATCGCCCACCGACATCGCGGCGATGGTTTCGCCGTGGTAGCTGTTGGTCAGGGTGACGAAGCGCTTCTTGTTCGGCAGGCCGCGGTTGAGCCAATAATGAAAGCTCATCTTCAGCGCCACTTCGATGCACGACGAACCGTTGTCGGCATAGAAACAGCGGGTCAGGCCTTCGGGCGTCATCGCCACCAGGCGCTCGGACAGTTCGATCACCGGTTGGTGGCTGAAACCGGCGAGGATCACGTGTTCGAGTTGGTCGACCTGGTCCTTGATGCGCTGGTTGATACGCGGGTTGGCGTGGCCGAACACGTTGACCCACCAGGAGCTGACGGCATCGAGGTAGCGCTTGCCTTCGAAATCTTCCAGCCACACGCCTTCACCGCGCTTGATGGGGATCAGCGGCAGTTGCTGGTGGTCTTTCATCTGGGTGCAGGGATGCCACAACACGGCCAGGTCGCGTTGCATCCACTGGTTGTTCAAGCCCATCGGTCATCTCCTCGAAGCGGTCCTGCGTGTGGCGCAGGTGAAACAGTCGCGCAAGCCTATGCAATGCAGGCCTGTGTCACAACCCATTGCGAGTTTGAAGCGTAAATTGGTGGTAAACGCAGGACAGTCCGTCACGTTTCTTCTGGATAGTCCTTAATCTCTTGTTAACTTACTCTGCATACGCTCTTGATCGTATTTCTCGATATTTCAAAGCGAAATTTTCCGCTTTAATTCGATAGGTAAATCGATAGTCTTGCCACAGCTCTTACGGGATTTGGGACATGCAACTACGTAATTCACCGGCCCGCTATGGCTGGGTCAGCATCGTTTTGCACTGGGGCGTGGCCCTGGTGGTGTTCGGTCTGTTCGCATTGGGCCTGTGGATGGTCGGTCTCGACTACTACAGTGCCTGGCGCAAAGACGCCCCGGACCTGCACAAGAGCATCGGCATTACGCTGTTCGCCATCATGCTCGTGCGGATCGTCTGGCGCCTGGTCAGCCCGCCGCCGCCACCGCTTGCCAGCTATAGCCGCATGACGCGTCTGGGGGCTGCATTTGGCCACGCGTTCCTGTATCTCGGGCTGTTTGCCGTGATGATTGCCGGTTACCTGATTTCCACCGCAGACGGTGTCGGGATCCCGGTGTTTGGCTTGTTTGAGATTCCTGCGCTGGTTTCCGGGCTACCGGACCAGGCAGACACTGCAGGCGTGGTGCATTTGTACCTGGCCTGGGTATTGGTGGTGTTCGCCGGCCTGCATGGCGTGGCCGCGCTGAAACACCATTTCATTGATCGTGATGTGACCCTGGTTCGTATGCTGGGGCGCAAAGCCTGATGTTCAACCTCGACTCACAAGGAATAGAAAGCATGTTGAAAAAGACGCTCGCCGCTCTGGCAATCGGTACCGCCCTGCTGTCTGCTGGTCAGGTGATGGCCGCCGACTACAAGATCGACAAGGAAGGCCAGCACGCCTTCATCGACTGGAAAATCAGCCACCTGGGCTACAGCTACATCCACGGTACCTTCAAGGACTGGGATGGTTCGTTCAGCTGGGATGCCGCCAAGCCTGAAGCCAGCAAAATCGCGGTCGACGTGAAAACCGCCAGCCTGTGGTCGAACCACGCAGAACGTGACAAGCACATCGCCAGCAAGGACTTCCTCGATGTTGGCAAGTTTGCCGATGCCAAGTTCGTGTCCACCGCTGTTAAATCCACCGGCGAAAAAACCGCTGACGTGACGGGCGACCTGACTTTCCACGGCGTGACCAAGCCTGTGACCTTCAAGGCGACCTTCAACGGTGAAGGCAAGGATCCATGGGGCGGCGAACGTGCTGGCTTCAACGCCACCACTACCGTCAACCTGAACGACTTCGGCATCAAAGGCCCAGGCCCGTCCTCGCAGACTGTAGACCTGGACATCTCGCTGGAAGGCGTCAAGCAGAAGTAATTTCTGTTATTACCCGAAAAAACCGGATCCTGAGATCCGGTTTTTTTATGCCTGGAATGCACGCAATGTGGGCGCTGGCTTGCCTGCGATGCGGGCACATCGAAGCATCAGGCACACCGAGTCGATACCATCGCAGGCAAGCCAGCTCCCACAGTTGATCAGTGTCGAGTCAAAAAAAATGCCCCGTCTCGAAAGAGGCGGGGCATTTTTTGTGGTGCTGTGAAACTCAGCGGTTGCGGGTCAGCAGCGCCGGTTTTTCACCACGAGGACGGCCTGGCAGTTGATCCAACTGCTCCGGTGTCGGGAAGCGGTCGGCTTTCGACTCCTTGTGGATGATCTTCGGCGCCGGGCCACCGCGCGGGTTCTGCACGGCGGGTTCGGACAAGCGTGGCTGGTCGTCACGGGCCGGGCGACGGTTGTTGCTGCGCGAATCATCGCGACGGGCCTGGCCATCACGTGGCGCGCCGTTACGCGGGCCGTTGCGCTTGGCCGGTGGCGTACCGGTGGTGCCGCCGCTGCTGTTGCGCGGACCGTTCTGACGACCGCCCTGTGGCTGGCCGCCACGTGGGGCACCAGCGCCGGCACCTTGCGCCGGGGCGCCTGGGCGACGGCCACGACCCTGGGCCGGTTTGGCCTGGGGCACGTAGTCGACGCGGTTACCGAAGTTATCCACGTCGTCGTCGAGGAACTCGTCCGGGGCGCGGTCGGCTGCAGCGCGTGGTGGCTGGGTCGGCTGGCGCTGTTCGCGGGCCGGGGTGCCTTCACGTGGTTTTTGCTCACGGGCCGGGCGCTCGCCACGGCCGTTGGTAGGCGCTTTTTCCTTGCCGCCCTTGTCCTTGCCCTTGTCGCGACGACCACCGCCACCACCGCCGCCGTTCGGGCCATCGCCCTTCGGACCGCGTGGGTTGCGTGGGTTGCGCACGTCCGGACGCTCGCGCGCTTCTGGCTTTTCAGCCTCGACGGCGCTGGCATCGAAGCCCATCAGGTCGCCGTCGGCGATTTTCTGCTTGGTCATGCGCTCGATGCTTTTCAGCAGTTTTTCTTCGTCCGGTGCAACCAGGGAGATGGCTTCACCCGAACGACCGGCACGGCCGGTACGGCCGATACGGTGCACGTAGTCTTCGTCGACGTTCGGCAGTTCGAAGTTGACCACGTGTGGCAGTTGGTCGATATCCAGGCCGCGGGCGGCGATATCGGTGGCCACCAGGATGCGCACTTCACCGGCCTTGAAATCGGCCAGGGCTTTGGTGCGGGCGTTCTGGCTCTTGTTGCCGTGGATGGCGACGGCGGTGAGGCCGTGCTTGTCCAGGTACTCGGCCAGGCGGTTCGCGCCGTGCTTGGTGCGGGTGAACACCAGTACCTGTTCCCACGCGCCGGCGGTGATCAGGTGGGCCAGCAGCGCACGCTTGTGGCTGGCGGCCAGGCGGAACACGCGTTGTTCGATACGCTCGACCGTGGTGTTCGGCGGCGTGACTTCAATGCGTTCCGGGTTGTGCAGCAGCTTGCCGGCCAGGGCGGTGATGTCGTTCGAGAACGTTGCCGAGAACAGCAGGTTCTGACGTTTGGCCGGCAGGCGTGCGAGGACCTTTTTCACGTCATGGACAAAGCCCATGTCGAGCATGCGGTCTGCTTCGTCCAGCACGAGGATTTCCACGTGGGACAAGTCGACGCTGCCTTGGCCGCACAGGTCGAGCAAGCGACCGGGGCAGGCGACCAGCACGTCGACACCACGGGACATGGCCTGAACCTGTGGGTTCATGCCGACGCCGCCGAAGATGCAGGCGCTGACGAACTTCAGGTCGCGGGCATACAGCTTGAAGCTGTCGTGCACTTGCGCGGCGAGTTCGCGGGTGGGGGTCAGGACCAGTACGCGCGGTTGGCGCGGGCCGTGACGCTGGGATTTGTCCGGGTGACCATTGGGGAACAACCGCTCCAGAATCGGGAGGGCGAAGCCGCCGGTTTTACCAGTACCTGTCTGAGCCGCAACCATCAGGTCGCGACCTTGCAACACGGCGGGAATGGCCCGCTGTTGCACCGGAGTAGGCTCGGTATAGCCCGCTGCCTCGATGGCGCGGACTAAAGCCTCGGAGAGACCGAGGGAAGCAAAGGACATGAGTAATCCTGTTTTAGTTAGGGCTTGGCCCAGAGGGATAATCTTGCCGGGCGCGAATGGCGCTTAGGGGAGCGCAATCCCGTCCGGTCCTGCTGCGTCTGGCGAGCACTCCACCGGCTCGCGCGGGCTGAAAGCTGCGCTGTAGCGGGGTTGGGTGCCTTTTTCAAGACCTCAGCGGCCGGGCGTAAGCCTGGCGGAAAGGCCGGAGTATAACAGAGCAATCACTGCGCGCTGCTTTCCTGCTGCTCAACGGTGTCTCCTGCTGCCGATATGGCCTGGATTCCACCATATTTGGCACTCAAGGCGGCGTAGGCCGGTTCCTGTTTGAAGCGCCTGAGCTCGGCGGCAAAGCGCTGCACCAGCAGGTCCATGCCCGCACCCCGGCGCACGGCCAGGAACTGCGGCTGGCGGCTGACCACGACCTGGGCCTGGCTGACCTTGCCTTCCAGGCCCAAGGCCTTGATCACGTGCTGGCCGACCCGGCGGTCGGTGATCACCAGGTCGATGCGCCCGAGCATCAATTTGCCGAAGTTGGCCTCATGGCTGGGCGCCGCTTCGCGGTTGAACAGCGCGGAATCGCTGAACGGCTCGCCGTACAGGTAGCCTGGCGAGGTGCCGATGGTCAGGCCGCGCAGGTCCTCAAGGCTTTGGGCCGGGTGCGGCCGTTCGTTGGCGTAGAACAGGGTGAACTCGACTTGTGACAGCGGTTCGCTGGGGTAGAGCAGCAGCGCGTCGCGCTCATGGCTGTGGAAAATATCCAGCGCGCCGTCGGCCTGGCCCTGGTCAAGCATGGCCAGGCAGCGCTTCCAGGGCAGGAATTGCCACTCTACATCGACCCCCAGGCGCTGGAACACGATCACCGTGGTGTCGTAGTCCAGTCCCTGCATGGCGCCGCGTTCTTCGTACACATAGGGTGCCCAGGGCTCGGTGACAATGCGCAGTTTCTCGCCATAAGCGGCCAGGCTCAGGCAAGTGAAAAGGGCAGCGGTCGCAAGCTTCAGGATCACGGGCATACCCTGAGGTTACGACGCTCCTGCGCTAAAGAGAAGCTCTGGCACACGCATCTGCAGGCGGTATCAATGCGTCTGCGAACTCATCAGGTGCTCGTAGATGGCGGTACGCCGCTCACCGAGAATCAGGCGCACCAACGGGTTGGCGAACCAGTGCTCCAGCTGGTGTGCATCGACCGGGCGCTGCTGGCGCTCTTCCTGATTCTGGCGCGCCTTGTCCCACCAAACCGGGCCACATGCCTGGTCGAACTCGTTTTGGTGCTCGTAGCACCCGTAGAGAATCTCGCGGATGAACTGCTGCTTGCGCTTGGGCAGGGCCAGGGTGATCAGCTTGTACATCAGGCGCTGCAGGCGTGGCGGGCGCGGCAAGTGGGCGGAGACCTTGCGTGTGTCGGCCAGGGCCAGGGTGCTGATGGGGCTGGCGCTGTGCTTGGTGATCCACGCCTTGACCTTGGCCCGGAACAGCTGTTTGCGGCTCCAGTAATGGTGGATCAGGTCCGGGCATTGGCGCACGTTGACCTGGCGGTAGGCGGCAACCGACAGGCAGAACTCTTCCAGGGTGTAGGCGCCGAGAGCCATCGGGAACAGTTCGTCCATCAGCGCAATCGACTGGTCCAGCAGGTGCGCGTCCTGGCGTGCCAGGCCCATTACCCCGGAGTTGAGCAGCCACATGTTGTCGTCGGCCAGGCCTTTTTCGCTCAGGTACGGCGCGAGCGCTTCGTACAGCACGCTTTCGCGGTTATCGCCGTACTTGGCGTGGAAGGCGTTGCACAGCAGGGTGCCGGGCGCGACGCGCTCGAACAGGGCCATGGGCGAGTCGTGGAAAAACGTATCGGTGTCGATCAGCAGTGCCCGCTCCGCCGTTTCCAGGACTTCGCGCAACAGCACGTGCTTGGTGCGGAAATGGTAGCCGTGAGGTTCGCTCCAGCGTTTACGCGTGGCCTCATCCAGCGTGTGGACCTGCACCGGCAGGCCGTCGTAGGGCGCCGGGTTGTCGCTGAACACCTGGATGTCCAGGGGCAGGTCCTCGGTTGCGCCCAGCTGCGCCAGGGCACTGGCGATGCTGAATACCGCTTCCTGATGATAGGTCTCGGCGCCGAATACCAGGTAAACCAGCTGCGGGCGGGGAGTCGGGGACGCTGTATTCATTTACTGCAGGCTTCCATTCCGGGGAGATGTGAACAAAAAAAGCCCTCGTATAAACGAGGGCCTGGGTGCAGCTCGGTCAGACCTCAGCGCGGCAGCTTGAGGTTGTTCCAGATTGCAAGGCTCGGCTCAGCCTGGTTAAGCGTATAGAAGTGCAGCCCGGGTGCGCCACCTTGCAGCAATTCTTCGCACATGCTGCTGATGACCTGTTCGCCGAACGCCTGGATGCTCTTGACGTCGTCGCCGTAGGCTTCCAGTTGCTTGCGGATCCAGCGTGGGATCTCGGCACCGCACGCGTCGGAGAAGCGTGCCAGCTTGCTGTAGTTGGTGATCGGCATGATGCCTGGCACGATCGGGATGTTCACACCCATGGCCCGCACGCGCTCGACGAAGTAGAAGTAGCTGTCGGCGTTGAAGAAGTACTGGGTGATCGCGCTGTCGGCGCCGGCGTTGGCCTTGCGCACGAAATTCTGCAGATCGTCTTCGAAGTTGCGCGCCTGGGGGTGCATCTCCGGGTAAGCCGCCACTTCGATATGGAAGTGATCGCCGCTTTCTTCACGGATGAAACTCACCAGGTCGTTGGCGTAGCGCAGCTCACCGCTGGCCATGCCCATGCCGGATGGCAGGTCGCCACGCAAGGCGACGATGCGCTTGATGCCGGCTTGCTGGTATTGGGTCAGCAGGCCGCGCAGGTCGGCCTTGCTGTCGCCCACGCACGACAAGTGCGGAGCGGCGGGAATGTTGGCTTCGCTTTCCAGCTGCAGCACGGTGTTGATCGTGCGGTCACGGGTCGAGCCGCCGGCGCCGTAGGTGCAGGAGAAGAAGTCAGGGTTGTAGCTGGCCAGTTGCTTGGCAACGGCCATCAGTTTTTCATGTCCAGCATCGGTCTTGGTCGGGAAGAACTCGAAGCTGTAGCGACGGTCTTGGGACATGTGAGGTCTCCAGCTGCAAGTTGCAAGCCTCAAGCTGCAAGAGGGCGGTGTGCCTGTTCTTGCAGCTTGGAGCTCGCAGCTGGTAGCTGCTTAAAGAGCAATGAAGTAGCAAGCCCTCGGCACAAGCGCATTTCTTGACGCTTGCCGCTGAAAGCTTGCCGCTGCTTAGTAGCGGTAAGCGTGCGGCTTGAACGGACCTTCGACGGTCACGCCGATGTAGTCGGCCTGGGTCTTGGTCAGTTGAGTCACGACGCCACCGAAGCCGCGGACCATTTCCAGGGCCACTTCTTCGTCGAGTTTCTTCGGCAGTACTTCCACGGTCAGGCGCTCGGCTTTCTGGGCAGGCGACAGGTCGGCGTATTTCTGGCCGAACAGGAAGATCTGGGCCAGAACCTGGTTGGCGAACGAGCCATCCATGATGCGGCTTGGGTGGCCGGTGGCGTTGCCCAGGTTAACCAGGCGGCCTTCAGCCAGCAGGATCAGGTAGTCATCGTTCTGCGGGTCGAAATCGCCAGCGCCGGTACGGTGAACCTTGTGTACCTGTGGCTTCACTTCTTCCCACGCCCAGTTCTTGCGCATGAAAGCAGTGTCGATTTCGTTGTCGAAGTGACCGATGTTGCACACTACGGCGCGCTTTTTCAGGGCCTTGAGCATGTTCGCATCGCAAACATTGACGTTACCGGTGGTGGTCACGATCAGGTCGATCTTGCCCAACAGGGCTTTGTCGATGCTCGCTTCGGTGCCGTCGTTCTGGCCGTTGATGAACGGCGAAACCACTTCGAAACCGTCCATGCAGGCTTGCATGGCGCAGATCGGATCGACTTCGGACACCTTGACGATCATGCCTTCCTGACGCAGGGACTGGGACGAACCCTTGCCCACGTCACCGTAGCCGATCACCAGGGCTTGCTTGCCCGACAGCAGGTGGTCGGTGCCGCGCTTGATGGCATCGTTCAGGCTGTGACGGCAGCCGTACTTGTTGTCGTTCTTGCTCTTGGTCACCGAGTCGTTGACGTTGATGGCCGGGATTTTCAGCTCGCCCTTGGCCAGCATGTCCAGCAGGCGGTGTACGCCGGTGGTGGTTTCTTCGGTCACGCCGTGGACGCGGTCGAGGATCTGCGGGTACTTCTTGTGCAGGAGCTCGGTCAGGTCGCCGCCGTCGTCGAGGATCATGTTGGCGTCCCATGGCTTGCCATCCTTGAGGATGGTTTGCTCCAGGCACCACTCGTACTCTTCTTCGGTCTCGCCTTTCCAGGCGAACACGGCGATACCGGCAGCAGCGATAGCGGCAGCGGCCTGGTCTTGAGTCGAGAAGATGTTGCAGGACGACCAGCGTACTTCGGCACCCAGGGCAACCAGGGTCTCGATCAGCACGGCAGTCTGGATGGTCATGTGGATGCAGCCGAGGATCTTCGCGCCCTTGAGCGGTTGCTCAGCGGCGTACTTGCGACGCAGGCCCATCAGCGCAGGCATTTCGGATTCGGCGATAAAGGTTTCGCGACGGCCCCAGGCAGCGAGGGACATGTCGGCGACTTTGTAGTCGTTGAAATCTGCAGGCGTGTTTACAGCGCTCATGAAGAGCCTCCATTCGTAGTGTGCGAATGGGCGCCGTTGTGCGTTTAGTATCCAGCTGGCTAACCAGGCCGGACAACGCCCCATCCGAGCCTGACAGGTTGAACCTGCTGCAGCGCCCCTCGGACAGGTGGCGGGAGAACGGTAGTAGCCGTTCTGAAATCGGGGGCGATTATAGCTGTCTTTGTCCGGCTAGTGGCAAGCAACAAGCTACAAGCGGCAAGTAAGAGCGAATCGGCTACTACTTGCAGCTTGTCGCTTAAAACTTGAAGCTGGGGGCCACAACCCAATCGCCAAACATCTCAAACCTGGAGTCCCCATGAACTTCCACACCCGCAAATGGGTAAAACCCGAAGACCTCAACCCCAACGGCACCCTGTTCGGTGGCAGCCTGTTGCGCTGGATCGACGAAGAAGCGGCAATCTATGCGATTGTCCAGTTGGGCAACCAGCGCGTGGTGACCAAGTACATCTCCGAAATCAACTTCGTCAGTGCCTCGCGCCAGGGCGACATCATCGAGCTGGGCATCACCGCCACCGAATTCGGCCGCACCTCGATCACCCTGACCTGTGAAGTGCGCAACAAGATCACCCGTAAAAGCATCCTCACCGTCGAGAAAATGGTCTTCGTCAACCTCGGTGAAGATGGCCTGCCAGCGCCTCACGGCCGTACGGAAATCAAGTACGTCAAGGACCAGTTCCAGGAGGATGGCATCCAGGAATAACTGCATGCCCACCGGTTTGGTTTCTGTTACCTGATTGTTCCGGTTGGATCTTTCCCAGGCGCTGTCATCACTCAGCACTACACCCCCGCAGAGTGAGTCAGCGCATGAAAGTGCTCAATCCGGTCAATCCCGTTCAGTTTCTCTCGCCTGGAGATGTCAGTACCCGCGTCGATCACACCGCGAAGATGTTACGGGTGGAGGGCGGCGGCGCGCGCAATCTGATCCTCCAGCGCGATCCCCATGGGCGTGTGGAGGTGACATTGTCGCGGCCGCCCATCACGCATTTGGTGCTCAGCGGTGGTGGCGCCAAGGGGGTTGCCTTTTCGGGGGTGGTGCAGGCACTCGAGGACGCCCGGAAGCTGGAAGGCATCCAGGTGATTTCCGGCTCATCCGCCGGTGCGATTTCTGCGGCATTGATTGCCAGTGGAATGAGTGCCGCAGCCTTCGATGGACTGTCGGACAACATCAGTCTGCCAACCTTGCTGAACAGCAAAGACCCTGTGACGGCCTGGTTGCAGGACGCCAGTTCGACACTGGGCAAATACCTCGGGTACTTGCCGGGCCCGGTCGGCAATATTTCCCAGTTGCTGATGACCCTGCTGCCGCGCCTGAAAACCGATGCCGCCCCGCTGGAGGACATGATCCGCGACGAGTCGCGCAAGGCGCTTCTTGGTCATATTGCCGACACTCCCAGAGAAACCCGGCCTGCCGACGTCATGCGCATTGCTGACAAGCTCAGTGCTGGTGGCGCGCCGACGTTTGCCGACCTTGAGGTGTTAAGCCGCAGTATTGCAGCGGTCAAGCAACTCAATATCACCGGCACGGGCATGTTTGGAGGGCGTCCACAGTTGGTAGTGTTCAACAGCAGTTTGACGCCGGACATGGATATTGCCCGCGCTGCGCGTATTTCGGGTTCGTTGCCGGCACTGTTCAAAAGCCCTGTGGAACAGGGGCATGGCTTCCAGATGGCGATAGAATCCACGACCTTTCAGGACGGTGGCCTGATGCTCAATACGCCAGCGCCAGGCGTGGTGGACCGATTGTTTGCCGAGAGCCTCCTGAGCAAGCCCGAGTCGCTGATCATCAAATTCGAACCTGACTCCGCCGAGGAGCCTGCCCAAAGTGGCAGTTTTTTCAGCAGCTTGGTCGACTGCATTACGGGAACGCCACATTCGGCTGCCGAGGCTTACCAGGATAATAGGCTCAAGGCATTTGCCGACCAGACGCTGGTGTCGCCACTGAAGACCGAACAGGGAGATTTTCGCGGCCTGTTCAACGGGACGGTCAACTTCACCATGAAGGATGAGCACAAGCAGCACCTGCAGGAAAGGACCCGTGAAACGGTGGCTGGGCACCTGCAGAATCTGGCCTCGACGAGGGAGTCTCACTCGTTCGGTTCGCTGGATGCGGCGGTGCTGGCGATGGATGATGAAACACTGGCCAGTGTGCAGACGGCATTGCAGGCAGACAGCGCCGCAGCCAGTGTGCTGATGTTTCGAGAAGAAGCGAAACAGGCGTTGCGCGCGCTGGACCATGCGATTACAGAGGTCGATAAGTCGCATGCTGGCTTGCTGTTCACACCGAAGCTGTCGTCGGCAGTGCGCAATCTGGAAGCACTTGCCCGAAGTCCCGAGCAATTGGAGTGGTTGGGACGGCGCTTGAATGACCCAGGCCAGCGAAATTTTCAGCGATTGCTGCAAGTGGCTGCTAATCAGGGCTCCGGCGATGTACCGTCCGCTTCCAGGGTCATGGCTTGCGCTGTTGCCGAAATGAAACGTCGCGATATCGCGGTGAGTGCCGAGAGCTTTACACGAGAGGTTATCTACCCGTCACTGTTCCGACCTGGCCAGCCGGCATCCAATGTCGAACTGTTGCAGCGCGCGGCACGAGACTTGGCCAAGGCCACCGCGCCGCAGGCGTTCAATCGTGTGCTTGATGATCTCAGCGAACATTACCAGGCGCGCAACACGCCATGGAGTATGTCTTCCAGTGACACTACTGTGGAGATGGCCAAGGCCTGGCGCAAACGGGTTTAGTTGCCTGGCCACTGAACAGCTACTGTGCCGGCATGTCGTAGCTACAGGCACCCCTCGGACTCTGGTACATCATGGCCACTCAAGCAGACGGCAAGACCCCCAACCTGTCGCAGGAAGAGCAACAGGACGTAGACAAGAACCAACCCCCCCGCGCGGCGGTGTTGCATGAAATCATCCGCACCCAGGGCGACCAGGAACTGGAGCGCAGCGTCGCCGCCTTGTGGTGGTCGGCGCTCGCTGCCGGCCTGACCATGGGACTGTCGCTGATGGCGATGGGCTTGCTCAACTCGCGTCTGCCAGATGGCGAAGCCTTCAAGGTCATCGCCAGCTTCGGCTACTGCGCGGGCTTCCTTGCGGTGATCCTGGCGCGCCAGCAATTGTTCACCGAAAACACCCTGACTGCCGTGCTGCCGGTGATGAGCAAACCTACGCTGGGCAACGCGGGACGCCTGCTGCGCTTATGGACAGTCGTGCTGGTCGGCAACCTGTGCGGCACCCTGCTGGTGGCGTATGTGATGCTGCACCTGCCGATCTTCGATACCAAGACCGACCTGGCCTTCCTCGAAATCGGCCGCAAGATCATGGAAAACGACGCCGGCCAGATGTTTGCAAAAGGCATCGTTTCCGGTTGGATGATCGCGACCATGGTGTGGATGATCCCCTCCATGGAAAGCGCCAAGATGTGGATCATTATCCTGATCACTTACCTGATGGCGCTGGGGGACTTCACCCATATCGTCGTCGGTTCGGCCGAGGTTTCGTACCTGGTGTTTGCCGGCGAATTGCCGTGGAAAGACTTCTGGCTGGTGTTTGCCGGCCCGACCCTGGCCGGCAATATCATCGGCGGCAGCTTTATCTTTGCGTTGATCAGTCACGCGCAGATCCGCAGTGAAAGCAGCTTGCCGGGAAAAACCGCTGCGGACCCGAGGCATCCGCAGCAGATCAACAAGGATCAGTGAGGCTCGGGCGTGGCTTGGGGCTCGTCCCGAGTCACGCGCTTGACCAGCCTGCCGATGCTCAACCCCTGCAACAGGATCGACGACAGCACCACGATGTAGGTGATGCTCAGCAGCAGGTCGCGCTCCGGGCCGAGCGGCAAGGCCAGTGCCAGCGCTACCGAAACCCCGCCGCGCAAGCCGCCCCAGGTCAGGATGCGGATGGTCCCGCGTGGCACCGTGCGCCAGCGGCGCAGCAGCAGGATCGCCGGAGCAACGGTCAGCAGGCGTGACAGCAGGATTGCTACGGCCAGGAGGCTGGCAGCGAAGACGTGCAGCCAGTTGAACGGCAACAGCAGCAGCTCCATGCCGATCAGCGCGAACAGCAGCGCGTTGAGCATGTCATCGAGCAGTTCCCAGAAGCCATCCAGATAGCGACGGGTCATGTCGTTCATCGCCAGCTTGCGCCCCAGGTTGCCGATGATCAGACCGGCCACCACCATCGCAATCGGCGCCGAGACGTGCAGTTCGGTGGCCATCGCCGAACCGCCGATGACCAGGGCGAGGGTAAGCATCACTTCGATCTGGTGCTGCTCGATGCTCTTGATCATCAGGTACACGAGGTAGCCGATCAGGCCACCAAACACCACGCCGCCAATCGCCTCATGGGCAAACAGCATCGCGGTAGCGCCTACGGTCGGCGTTTCGCCCAGCTGTGCAATACCCAGTAAAACCGTAAACACCACCACCGCCGTGCCGTCGTTGAACAGTGACTCGCCGACGATCGTGGTTTTCAGCGGTTTGGAGGCGTTCGCGGTACGCAGCACGCCCAAGACTGCAATCGGGTCGGTGGGTGAGATCAGCGCGCCGAACAGCAGGCAGTAGAGGAAGCTCACGTGCCAGCCAAACAGCGCGAAGATGTAGTACGCCAGGCTGCCGATCACCACGGTGGCAATCAACACGCCGAACGTTGCCAGCAGGCCGATGGGCCAGCGGTAGCTGCGCAGGTCGTTGAGGTTGACGTGCAGGGCGCCGGCGAACAGCAGGAACGACAGCATCCAGTTCATCAGCAAATCGCCGAAGTCGATCTGGCCGATCAGTTGCTGGATACGTTCCTCCAGGCCCGGGTAGCCGAGCACGCTCAGGCCTTGCAGGATCAGCGAAAACAGCAGGGCCGTGACCATCACGCCGATGGTGGGTGGCAGGCCGATAAAACGGAAGTTCACATAGGTGAGCAGGGTGGTGAGGCAGATGAAGGCGGCGACAAGTTCAAGCATCCGGGGTCCTTGGAGGTTGGGTGGCAGTTCTTTGGTGCATGGGTGGACCGCAGGGCGGGCATGAGGTTGCACAGCGCGATAGAACCTTTCGGTGCGCGGCGTGCTCATAGCCGGTAAGTGCGGTTTGCTAGGTTTAGTGCTAAAACTCTAATTTCTGTTTAAAACTACAAAAGGAATCAGTGATGACGGTGGCTTTCTGGTGTGTGTTGATAGCGATTTTCCTGCCTTACCTGTGCACAGGGGTGGCCAAGTTCAGCGGCGGCAAATTCGGCCCGCGGCAGAATCATGATCCGCGCGCTTTTCTGGATACCCTCGACGGCTTCGCCAAGCGCGCCCACAACGCACAGCTAAACAGCTTTGAGGTGACACCCGCCTTCGCGGCGGCGGTGATTATCGCCCACCTTGCCGGGACTGCGTCGTTGGTGACCATCAATGTGCTGGCGGTGCTGTTTATCACGAGTCGCCTGTTGTACATCATCTGCTACGTCGCCGACTGGGCAATGCTGCGTTCGCTGGTGTGGTTTGTAGGAATGGTATTGATCGCGAGCTTCTTCTTCGTCTCGATCTAAGGCGTAGCCCGGCCCTCTGTTGTGGCCGGGCTTACTGTGGCAAGCGGGCTGCTGTGGCAAGCCCGCCTACTGTGGCGAGCGGGCTTGCCCCGCGTTGGGGCGCGAAGCGGCCCTAGTCGGCACGCCGAGTTCTTTCAGAAGGAACTCGGCGCCTGTTGTCAGGGCTGCTTCGCACCCCAACGCGGGGCAAGCCCGCTCGCCACAGTAAGTCCGCTCCCCACGACAGGCCTTATCCCCACGACAAGCCCGTTTCCACATTTGACCTTCAGTGTTCCTCAGGTACCCGCGGGTGCATCCGGCACGTGCGGCAACGCCGCGCCTTTGGGCCACAGCATCCAGATCTGGCCTTGCTGCTTCATATTTCCCGCCAACTCGCCTGCCGCATCACCCGTGCCCCAGAACAGATCCGCGCGCACTTCGCCGGTGATTGCACCGCCGGTGTCCTGTGCGGCGACGGGACGTGCCAATGCCGAGCCGTCGGGCGTGGTGGTCGACAGCCACAACAGGCTGCCCAGCGGGATCACCTTGCGATCCACCGCCACGCTGTAGCCTGCCGTCAGCGGCACGTTCAGCGAACCGCGCGGACCTTCATTGCTGTCGGGACGGGCGCTGAAGAACACGTAGCTGGGGTTGCTCGCGAGCAGTTCCGGGATTCGCTCCGGGTGCGCCTTGGCCCAAGCGCTGATGGCGCCCATGGTCACTGCTTCTTTCTTCAACTCGCCTTGCTCCACCAGCCAGCGGCCGATAGGACGATAGGGGTAGCCGTTCTGGTCGCCATAACCAACGCGCAGTTGGCGCCCGTCCTTGAGTTGAATGCGGCCCGAGCCCTGGATCTGCAGAAATTGCAGGTCCATCGGGTTGGTCAGCCAGGCAATCGGCTTGGCGCTGGAGCCTTGGCCGTTGATGGCGCTGGCATCGTCATAGGGCTTGAGCACGCGGCCTTCGAGGCGACCGCGCAGGCGCTTGCCCTTGAGTTCCGGATAGATGCTTTCCAGATTGACGATGATCAGGTCATCCGGCACGCCATACACGGGCACATGGGCGGTGGCAGTCTTGGTCAGGCTGCCGGGGTAGACCGGTTCGTAGTAGCCGGTGATCAGGCCATTGGGGGTGTCGTCGGCCGAGCGCAGGCCGAATACATCCAGGCGTTCTTTGAGAAAACCACGCACCGCCACGGCATTGCCCGGCACGGTGACCGCTGCGGCACAGGTCGCGCCCCAGATCGGGTCGGCCTTGAGGCTTTGGCAGGCGCTGCGCCAGGCTTCAAAGCCGGCCAGCAGGTCGCTGTCGGACACCGCCGGCAGGGCTTCCCATGGCGCGCTCACGTAGGTGGCTACGGCATGGGGTTTGGCCACTTCCTCTGTTTTGTTGGCGTCTTTACCGCCATCACAGCCGGCCAGCAGTGCAGCAATCGGCAGAGCCCACGCCAGGCGGCGGCTCCAGGTTTTCAGCACGACATTCATAAACGCAATTCCTGAAGCGATTGCCCGCGCTGTAGCGCAGCCGGGCAACCCTTATTATTAATAGGGCTATTGGTCTTTACGGGCGGGGCGAGGATACTGGCCGCCGTTTCCCGTGACCCTGAGCCATCATGACTTTTAAAAAACTGACGGTTGTATTGCTGGCCTGCGTGGCCTTGTCCGCCTGTGGCGGCGTCGATCCAAATTCCCCGCTGGGCCAGCGCAAGGCGATTTTCAAGCAGATGCTCAAGACCGGCGAGGACCTGGGCGGCATGTTGCGTGGACGCATCCCGTTCGACGGCGCGAAGTTTGCCGAAGGCGCGGTCAAGCTCGATGCGTTGTCGCATGAACCGTGGAAGCACTTCCCGAGCGTGCGCGAAGAAGATCACACCAGCGCCAAGGACGACGTATGGCAACAACAGGCACGCTTCCAGGAACTGGCCCGCAACCTGGAAGCGGCCACCGGTGAACTGGTGGTCGCCAGCCAGGTCCAGCCGTACAAGGCCAGCAACCTTGGGCCTGCGGTGCAGAAAGTCGAAGATGCCTGCAGCGCCTGCCATAAGCAGTTTCGCGATCACTGACCGGCGTTATTCGTCGAGTTGTTCCACGGCGTCCTGCAGTTCTTTGCGCGACTGGGCGAGCTTGTCCTTACGCTTGTTGATTTTCTCGGCATCGCCCTTTTTCATCGCCTTGTCGAGGTCAGCCTGACGGCGGCTGACTTCGTGCTTGGCGTCGAGCACCTTGTTTTCGCGCTCCTTCCTCAAGGAGGCGTCGGTGCAGTTGGCAGTGACTTCGCTCAGGGCTTTTTCCAGGCCGGCCTGTTGCGCGCTGTTGCCATGCGCCTTGGCTTGTTCGATCTGGGCGCTGATGGCCTGGCGCTTGGCGGCGCAGCCGGTGAGGGGGGCAACTTCTTCGGCCGCCAGCAGTGGCGTGGCCATGCAGCTTGCGACAGTCAACAAGACAAAAGGGGCGAGAAATTTCATGTGGGACTCCAAAGTCGCAATCTGGCAGCAGGATGAATTCTGCCGCCGTTCAAAGGTGGCCAGGCCGGGTTCAAAACCCGTCTATCCCGGCCACGCGTAGTGTTTCAGCCAAAGCCTGTACGTGCGGATCGCGGAAAAAAGCGCTCAGTTGCGCTGCGCGACCCGGGCCGATGCCATCGGTGGCCTGCCAGGCCTGGGTGTCTTTGGCGGCCAGTGTCTGCCAGCCGCCTTCCAGGTTGTTACGTGCCGCAGGCGGTATGCCCAGGGCCTTGAGCCATTGGGCGAAGGGCCGTTGCCGCGCGCTGTGCAGGCTGTCGAGCACCCGCGCACGGCTGCGATCGCCGAAGCCATCAATGTTAGCAAGCTCTGCTGCGTCCAGGGTTAACCAATCGAGAAAGCCTGCGATTAGACCGGCCTGGATCAATATGTTCCAGGTCTCGCGGCCGATATGGGGCAAGGCCAGGCCTTGATCACCGCTGAGCCAGGTGAGCCGCGCCAGCAGTTGTTCCTCGCAGCCGGGGTCCAGCTGCCAGCAGCTCAAGGCGTGGAAGTCCAGAGGGTCCGGGACCGGCAGGTCGACCCGGGTGGTGTTGCGCATGATCACTTGGTCCAACCGTGGGATGATCTGGCCCGCCAGGCTGATGGCGACCTGATCGCCAGGGCGGATGTCCAGTGCTTGCCAGCGTTTCAGCGAGCCGACGTTGACACGGTTGATCTGCCGGTCATCCAGCCGCACGGGCTCGAGTTCGAGCATGGGGGTGATGCGCCCGGTACGGCCGATCTTGAACCGCACGTTGCGCACCAGTGCCAGGGCCTTGGCCGCCGGGTACTTCCAGGCGACCGCCCAGTACGGCGTGCTGGCCTGCCAGCGCTCGGCGGGTGCGCGCTGCGCCTGGTGCAGCACCACGCCATCACTGGCGAAGGGCAGGGGATGGTTGTACCAATAGGCGCGCCAGTGTGCGGCGTGGGTAATGTCCTGGATGGGCTGGCTGTAGCGCTGGCTGTCGGTGAAACCCCAGCGTGCCAGGCTGGCGAGGCGCTCGTTGAACGCGGCCGGGCCGTCGGGCCAGGCCCAGATGAACACCCCGATGCCGGCGGCTTCGATGTCGCTCAAGTGTTTGCGGTTCATCAGCCCAGCCACTTTGCTGCGGGCATTGAGCCCGCCATGTGCCGACTGCACGTGGTCGTCGAGGCGCCAGTAGAGTTCGCCTTGCAGCACCAGGTCGAGGGGCTCCGGCAGCTGCTGGACAATGGCGGGGATCTTGAGCGCCGAGGCTGACCAGTCCTGGCCGAGCAGGCCATCGCCACGGCTGATGACCCGGCTCAGCCGACCCTGGCGGTACACCAATGTCACCGCCACGCCATCGACCTTGGGTTGTATCCACACCTCCTGGCGCGTGCCGAGCCAGGTGCCGACTGCCTGTTCATCCAGCAGTTTTGCCAGGCCGGTATGGGCGACCGGGTGAGCCAGGGTGCCGCGTGCGCTGGCCAGTGGGTTGTCGGGCTTTGCCGTGGGTTGGGGGAAACATTCGCGCCATTGCGCGAGGCGTTGGCGAGCCTGGTCGTAGAGTTCATCACTGACGGGGGAATGGCCGAGCCGGTGATAGCTGTCATCCCACTGGCGGATCTGTTCGGCCAGGGTGCCGAGTTGGGTCCGGGCTTCAGCCGGGCAGCCGTCAGCCCAGGCTGAAAAGGTCAGCGTGCTGAGCAGCAGCGCAATCAGTAAGCGCGTCATGAGCATTCCTTGCTCGTAAAGGGCGCCCAGCCTAAGTGATCCAGGCAGGCACAAAAAAGCCCCGGCAGTGCGGGGCTTTTTACCGGGTGTTTCCAGTTACTTGAACAGACCGCCCAAGGCTTTCACGGCGTCATTCTTATCAGCCTTGGCCTCCTGGGTTTGCTGCTTGGCGTCGGCCTTGGCCTGGGTTTCAGCAAGTTTGTTACAGCCTTTGTTGATCTGCTCCTGCGCCGCTTTGAAGGCCTTCACTTTCAGGTTGTCTTTCTGGGCTTCGGCTGCATCGATCTTGGCTTGCAGGTCCGCGGATTGCTTCTGGCAGTCGCCGGAGTTGCCGCCACCCAGTTGGGACGTCAGCGCGCCACTCAGTGCGCTCAGGTCGGCGGATTGGGCCGGCAGGGCGAACAGGCTGAGCAGAAGGGCGGCAGGGGCGAGCGTGGAGATGCGCATGAAAAACCTCAATGTTCGATTGCCTGCGCGCTGATCGATCCCGGGCTGGCGCAGGGCAATATCCAAATAAGGTAGAGGGCCCGAGAGGGCGCGGATTCTAGAGGGCCATTATTTGGCCTGCAAGCTTTGGATCCAAAAAATGTGAGGGTGATCCCGCAGGCAATAAAAAAGCCCCGCCGGGGGTAAACCCGGCGAGGCTTTATATGCCGTGAGCGATTACAGGCCGGCGGCGGTGCGCAGGTCGTCGGCGCGATCGGTCTTTTCCCAGGTGAAGGTGGTGAAGGTGTCGTCGCCGACAGTCTTCTGCGCAGGGGTACGACCGAAGTGGCCGTAGGCTGCGGTTTCCTGGTACATCGGGTGCAGCAGGTCGAGCATGGTGGTGATCGCGTAAGGGCGCAGGTCGAAGATCTCGCGCACCAGCTTGACGATCTTGTCGTCGCTGATCTTGCCGGTACCGAAGGTATTCAGCGAGATCGACGTCGGCTGGGCCACGCCGATGGCGTAGGACACTTGTATCTCGCAGCGCTCGGCCAGGCCCGCGGCGACAATGTTCTTGGCCACGTAGCGACCGGCGTAAGCCGCCGAACGGTCAACCTTGGACGGGTCTTTGCCGGAGAACGCGCCACCGCCGTGACGGGCCATGCCGCCGTAGCTGTCGACGATGATCTTGCGACCGGTCAGGCCGCAGTCGCCCACCGGGCCACCAATGATGAACTGGCCAGTCGGGTTGATGTGGAACTGGGTGTCCTTGGACAGCAGTTCGGCCGGCAGCACGTGCTTGACGATCAGCTCCATCACGCCTTCACGCAGATCAGCGTAGGAAACGTCCGGGTTGTGCTGGGTCGACAGTACAACGGCGTCGATGCCGACGACTTTGCCGCCTTCGTAGCGGCAGGTCACCTGGGACTTGGCGTCCGGGCGCAGCCAAGGCAGCAGGCCGTTCTTGCGGGCTTCAGCCTGGCGTTGCACCAGCTGGTGCGAGAAGGTGATCGGCGCTGGCATCAGCACGTCGGTTTCGTTGCTGGCGTAGCCGAACATCAGGCCCTGGTCGCCGGCGCCCTGATCTTCAGGCTTGGCACGGTCGACACCCTGGTTGATGTCAGGCGATTGCTTGCCAATGATGTTCATCACGCCGCAGGTCGCGCCGTCGAAGCCGACGTCGGAGCTGGTGTAGCCGATGTCGGTGATCACATCACGAACGATCTGCTCCAGGTCAACCCAGGCGGTAGTCGTTACTTCGCCAGCGATGATCGCTACACCGGTTTTCACCAGAGTCTCGCACGCCACACGGGCGAACTTGTCTTCAGCAATGATGGCGTCCAGCACCGCATCAGAAATCTGGTCGGCGATTTTGTCCGGATGCCCTTCAGACACGGACTCGGAGGTGAAAAGGGAGTATTCGCTCATCTCGATGTTTTCCTGATATTTACCGATGGTGAGTGTCGCCAGCCGGCCGCTGGAAATGGCGGACCTGGATCTGGAAACCATTACGTAAACCTACATAGAGGCTTTCCCCGGGAACGAGTCCCGCAGCGGTGGCCCAACGGGCCAGATCGTCCTGTTCAAAACCCAACCAGAGATCACCGCAGGCCTCCCTGGCCCAATTCTGGTTGTGGCTGCATAAATCTGTGACCAGCAGGCTACCGCCGGGTTGCAGCAACTTCGCCATCTGCTTGAGGGCGTCTGCGGGGGCAGCGAAATGGTGCAGCACCATATTCAGCACCACGCAGTCGGCCTGCAGATTGTTGTGATTGAGCGCATCCGCCAACTGCAGGCGCACGTTGCCCAATGCTTCACGCTCGCAGAGCTGGCGTGCCAGTTCGAGCATGGCCGGGCTGTTGTCCAGCGCCGTGACCTGCTGGAAACGCCGCGCCAGTTCTGGCAGGAAACCGCCATCGCCAGGGCCCACTTCGAGTGCCGTGGCCTCATCACTGAAGCTCAGCTTGTCCAGCAGCGCCAGTACGCTGTCGCGGTATTGCGGCAAACCTGCGATCAGGTCCTGCTGGGCGCGAAACTTCTCGGCAACCCGGGTGAAAAAATCCTGGCTGGCGGCGGCGCGCTGACCGTGGACCTGACCGATGCGCGACTGCACGTCGCTGGGCAGGGCCAGGCTGTCGAGTTCTTCGAGCAGGGCGGCGTGCAGCTTGCCGCCGAGCAACTCGGTGTGGGGCAGGGCGCGACGGTAGAAAATCGCATTGCCTTCGCGGCGGGTGGCCACCAGGTCGGCCTGGGCCAGGACCTTCAAATGGTGGCTCATGCCGGACTGGCCGATGGCGAAGATCTGCGCCAGTTCGAGTACGCCGAACGAATCGTTGGCCAGTGCGCGCAATACGTTCAGGCGCAACGGGTCGCCAGCGGCCTTGCACAAGGCTGCCAGGTCATCGCCGTCGTCAGGACGCAGGGAGGGCACGGGTAGATTCATAAGGCCAGCAGTCTAGTGACGAGGTGAAGACCTCGCAAGGCCAATATCAAAAAGTTTTGATATTGAACGATAAGTGGCAGTTATAAGCAGCCGCTATAACCTTTAGACGAACCGGTCGGTCTTTTCTGCAAGCGATTGCCGCGCAAAGCACAGGAAAAACACCCACAAGTGACTATCTGTCATTGCCCGCAGGCGGTGGCTGAGGGAAAATGCCGGTCCTTTTTTCCGTTTCTTTTATTCAAACCCCAGGAGATCAGCGATGCCCAGCCGTCGTGAGCGTGCCAACGCCATTCGTGCCCTCAGCATGGATGCCGTGCAAAAAGCCAACAGCGGCCATCCCGGTGCCCCGATGGGCATGGCGGATATCGCCGAGGTACTTTGGCGTGACTACCTGAAACACAACCCGAGCAACCCGTCGTTCGCCGACCGTGACCGCTTCGTGCTGTCCAACGGCCACGGCTCGATGCTGATCTATTCGCTGCTGCACCTGACCGGCTACGACGTCACCATCGATGACCTCAAGAGCTTCCGCCAGCTGCACAGCCGCACCCCGGGCCACCCGGAGTTCGGCTACACCCCAGGCGTCGAGACCACCACCGGTCCCCTGGGCCAAGGCCTGGCCAACGCCGTTGGTTTCGCGCTGGCCGAAAAAGTCCTGGGCGCGCAGTTCAACCGCCCTGGCCACAACATCGTCGACCACCATACCTACGTGTTCCTGGGTGATGGCTGCATGATGGAAGGCATTTCCCACGAAGTCGCGTCCCTCGCCGGCACCCTGGGCCTGGGCAAGCTGATCGCCTTCTACGATGACAACGGCATCTCCATCGACGGCGAAGTCGAAGGCTGGTTCACCGATGACACGCCCAAGCGTTTCGAAGCCTACAACTGGCAGGTGATCCGCAACGTGGATGGCCACGATCCGGAAGAGATCAAGACCGCCATCGACACCGCGCGCAAGAGCGAGCAACCCACCCTGATCTGCTGCAAGACCACCATCGGTTTCGGCTCGCCGAACAAGCAGGGTAAAGAAGACTGCCACGGCGCCCCACTGGGTGACGCGGAAATCGCCCTGACCCGCGAAGCGCTGAAGTGGAACCACGGCCCGTTCGAAATCCCGGCCGACATCTACGCCGAGTGGAGCGCCAAGGAAAAAGGCCTGGCGACCGAAGCCGAGTGGGACCAGCGTTTCGCGGCCTACTCCGCCGAATTCCCTGAGTTGGCCAACGAACTGGTACGCCGCCTGGCCGGTGACCTGCCTGCGGACTTCTCGGAAAAAGCCTCGGCCTACATCGCCGAAGTTGCGGCCAAGGGCGAGACCATCGCCAGCCGTAAAGCCAGCCAGAACACCCTGAACGCCTTTGGCCCGCTGCTGCCTGAGATTCTCGGCGGCTCGGCTGACCTGGCCGGTTCCAACCTGACCCTGTGGAAAGGCTGCAAAGGTGTCTCGGCCGAAGACGCCAGCGGCAACTACATGTACTACGGCGTGCGCGAGTTCGGCATGAGCGCCATCATGAACGGCGTGTCCCTGCACGGCGGCCTGGTGCCTTACGGCGCGACCTTCCTGATGTTCATGGAATATGCGCGCAACGCCGTGCGCATGGCCGCACTGATGAAGAAGCGCGTGATCCACGTGTACACCCACGACTCCATCGGCCTGGGCGAAGACGGCCCGACGCACCAGCCGGTCGAGCAGTTGACCAGCCTGCGCACCACGCCGAACCTGGACACCTGGCGTCCAGCCGACGCGGTCGAATCCGCAGTGGCCTGGAAACACGCGATCGAGCGTAAGGACGGCCCTTCGGCGCTGATCTTCTCGCGTCAGAACCTGCAGCACCAGGCGCGTACCGACGCGCAGATCGCCGACATCAGCCGTGGCGGTTATGTGCTCAAGGACTGCGTCGGCGAGCCGGAGCTGATCCTGATCTCCACCGGTTCCGAAGTCGGCCTGACCGTCCAGGCCTACGACAAGCTGACCGAGCAAGGCCGCAACGTGCGCGTTGTGTCCATGCCGTGCACCAGCGTGTTCGAAGCCCAGGACGCCGGCTACAAGCAATCGGTATTGCCACTGCAGGTCAGCGCGCGTATCGCCATCGAAGCGGCTCACGCCGACTACTGGTACAAGTACGTGGGCCTGGAAGGCCGCGTGATCGGCATGACCACCTACGGTGAGTCGGCGCCGGCGCCAGCGTTGTTCGAAGAGTTCGGCTTCACCCTGGAAAATATCCTGGGCCAAGCTGAAGAGCTGCTGGAAGACTAAGGCTGTAGATTGAGGTGGCTGTACTGACGCCTTCGCGAGCAAGCCCGCTCCCACATTAGATCGGGTTCACATGGTTGCAATTGTGAACCCATTCCAAATGTGGGAGCGGGCTTGCTCGCGAAGGCAGTCTGGCAGACACCCCATTACCCAAGGTAATCGAGAACCCCATGCCCCAACCGCGTCCTTACAAAGTTGCACTCAACGGCTACGGCCGCATTGGTCGTTGCGTCTTGCGTGCTCTGTTCGAGCGAGGGGCGGCGACCGGGTTTGAGATTGTTGCTATCAACGATTTGGCCGACATGGCCAGCATCGAATACCTGACACGCTTTGACTCCACTCACGGCCGCTTCCCCGGCGAAGTGCGTGTGGAAGGCGATTGTCTGCATATCAATGGCGACTGCGTAAAAGTATTACGCAGTGCCACCCCCGAGGGCATCGACTGGGCGGCGCTGGGCGTCGACCTGGTGTTGGAATGCTCCGGTGCCTACCACACCCGTGCCGATGGCCAGCGTTTCCTCGACGCCGGCGCACCGCGTGTGCTGTTTTCCCAGCCGATGGCCAGCGAGGCGGATGTCGACGCCACCATCGTCTACGGCATCAACCAGGATTGCCTGACCGGCAACGAGTTGCTGGTCTCCAACGCGTCCTGCACCACCAATTGCAGCGTGCCGCTGTTGCGCCTGCTGGATCAGGCGATTGGCCTGGATTACGTGTCGATCACCACGATTCACTCGGCGATGAACGACCAGCCGGTGATCGATGCCTATCACCACGAAGACCTGCGTCGCACGCGCTCGGCGTTCCAGTCAGTGATTCCGGTGTCCACCGGCCTGGCTCGCGGTATCGAGCGACTGTTGCCGGAACTTGCCGGGCGAATTCAGGCCAAAGCCGTACGGGTGCCGACGGTGAACGTGTCCTGCCTGGACATCACCATGCAAACCGTCAGCGATACCGACGCGACGGAGGTCAACCGGATCCTGCGCGACGCCGCCACCAGCGGCCCGCTCAAAGGCCTGCTGGCCTACACCGAGTTGCCCCACGCCAGTTGTGATTTCAACCATGACCCGCATTCGGCCATTGTCGATGCCAGCCAGACCCGCGTTTCCGGCCCGAGGCTGGTGAACATCCTGGCCTGGTTCGACAACGAATGGGGCTTTGCCAACCGAATGCTGGATGTTGCGGAACATTATCTGCACATCGCCTCTAAACAACCTCAACAGTAATTCAGGAACTGCGACCCATGACCGTGTTGAAGATGACCGACCTCGATCTGCAAGGTAAGCGCGTACTGATTCGCGAAGACCTCAACGTCCCAGTCAAGGACGGTGTTGTCACCAGCGATGCGCGAATCCTGGCCTCGCTGCCGACCATCAAGCTGGCCCTGGAAAAAGGCGCGGCCGTGATGGTCTGCTCGCACCTGGGTCGTCCGACCGAGGGTGAGTTCTCCGCCGAGAACAGCCTCAAGCCGGTAGCCGACTACCTGAGCAAGGCCTTGGGTCGCGACGTGCCACTGGTCGCTGATTACCTGGGTGGCGTCGACGTGAAGGCCGGCGACATCGTGCTGTTCGAAAACGTGCGCTTCAACAAAGGCGAGAAAAAGAACAGCGACGAACTGGCCCAGCAGTACGCTGCGCTGTGCGACGTGTTCGTCATGGACGCCTTCGGCACCGCCCACCGCGCCGAAGGTTCGACCCACGGCGTGGCCAAGTTCGCCAAGGTCGCCGCTGCAGGCCCACTGCTGGCCGCTGAACTGGATGCATTGGGCAAGGCCCTGGGCGCGCCAGCACAGCCAATGGCCGCCATCGTGGCCGGCTCCAAGGTCTCGACCAAGCTGGACGTGCTCAACAGCCTCAGCCAGATCTGCAACCAGTTGATCGTCGGCGGCGGCATTGCCAACACCTTCCTGGCCGCCGCCGGCCATCCGGTAGGCAAGTCGCTCTACGAGCCGGACCTGCTCGACACCGCCCGCGCCATCGCCGCCAAAGTCAGCGTGCCATTGCCGGTCGACGTGGTCGTGGCCAAGGAATTCGCTGAAAGCGCCGAAGCTACCGTCAAGCTGATTGCTGATGTGGCTGCCGACGACATGATCCTGGATATCGGCCCACAAACCGCGGCCAACTTCGCTGAACTGCTGAAAGCCTCGCAGACCATCCTGTGGAACGGCCCGGTCGGCGTGTTCGAGTTCGACCAGTTCGGTAACGGCACCAAAGTGCTGGCCAAGGCCATTGCTGAAAGCTCGGCGTTCTCCATTGCCGGTGGTGGCGACACCCTGGCCGCCATCGATAAATATGGCGTTGCTGACCAGATCTCCTACATTTCTACCGGTGGCGGCGCGTTCCTCGAGTTCGTCGAAGGCAAAGTCCTGCCGGCCGTTGAAGTGCTGGAAACCCGAGCCAAAGGCTGAGGCTCGTGATCCGGAAAAGGAGTATTCCCATGACCAAGCCGTTGGCATTGATGATCGCGGCGGGCCTGTTGGCCGGCTGCGGCAGCACGCCAAACAGTGTGCCGGAGGCCGATAAGCCTGCCCCGGCGCAGAAAAAGAGCTGTTATCAGGCGGACTGGCAGGCCGAGACCATGCCGGTGATCAACAAGCGCATCGGCAACGAGCGGCTGGAGAAATACGACGCCGCGCCCAACGGTCAGGAACAGGGTTGCCCTTGACGGGTCAGATCAACTAACCGACAGCAATGACGGCGCTTTGGGCCGTCGTTCGAGGATTGGCAATGAAAGGCGTTTTCGCCCTGGCAGCCCTGGCCCTTCTGGCCGGTTGCAGCAGCATGAACATGTTCAACAAGGCAGAGCCTGCCGATAAATGGACCACTTGGATTTGCGACAGCAAGGCCGAAGTGAACTGGCGCTTTGCCAACCAGGCCCGCAACGAGGTGGATGTTCGCCTCGGTGGTTCGGACCAGGTTTATCGCCTTAAACAGGACGTTGCCGCCTCGGGCGTGCTTTATAGCAACGACCAGTTGGCGTTCCACACAAAAGGTGAGGAAGGCCTGGTTTACTGGGTCGCCACTGATGATTTGATCGGGCGCGGCTGCAAGGCCCAATAGTGAGATCACTGAAGATCAAATGTGGGAGCGGGCTTGCCCGCGAAAGCGGTGTTTCCGATTGGAATTTGAGTCCAGCTCATCAGCAATAACGATTCAGCCGGTCAGATGCACTCACCCTGACCTGCAATAACTTGAATAGCAGCCGCCGCTACGGCAGGCTTGCACGATTAACGACCCTCGACCGGGAGAGACAACACAATGGCACTTATCAGCATGCGTCAAATGCTGGACCACGCAGCCGAGTTCGGCTACGGCGTCCCAGCCTTTAACGTCAACAACCTTGAGCAGATGCGCGCCATCATGGAAGCCGCTGACAAGACAGACTCCCCGGTGATCGTCCAGGCTTCGGCCGGTGCGCGCAAATACGCCGGTGCCCCGTTCCTGCGTCACCTGATCCTCGCCGCGATCGAAGAATTCCCGCATATCCCGGTGTGCATGCACCAGGACCACGGTACCAGCCCGGACGTGTGCCAGCGTTCCATCCAGCTGGGCTTCAGCTCGGTGATGATGGACGGCTCCCTCGGTGAAGACGGCAAGACCCCGACCGACTACGAATACAACGTCCGCGTCACCCAACAAACCGTGGCCATGGCTCACGCCTGCGGCGTTTCGGTTGAAGGCGAGCTGGGCTGCCTGGGTTCCCTGGAAACCGGCATGGCCGGTGAAGAAGACGGCATCGGCGCCGAAGGCGTGCTGGATCACAGCCAGATGCTGACTGATCCGGAAGAAGCCGCCGACTTCGTCAAGAAGACCCAGGTTGATGCCCTGGCCATCGCCATCGGCACCAGCCACGGCGCCTACAAGTTCACCAAGCCGCCTACCGGCGACGTGCTGGCCATCGACCGCATCAAGGAAATCCACAAGCGCATCCCTAACACCCACCTGGTGATGCACGGCTCTTCCTCGGTTCCGCAAGAGTGGCTGGCGATCATCAACCAGTACGGCGGTGACATCAAAGAAACCTACGGCGTACCGGTTGAAGAAATCGTCGAGGGCATCAAGTACGGCGTGCGCAAGGTCAACATCGACACCGACCTGCGCCTGGCCTCCACCGGTGCGATGCGTCGCCTGATGGCCACCAACCCGAGCGAATTTGACCCACGCAAATTCTTCGGCGCTACCGTGACTGCGATGCGTGATGTGTGTATCGCTCGCTACGAAGCGTTCGGCACCGCCGGTAACGCTTCGAAGATCAAGCCGATCTCCCTGGAAGCGATGTACCAGCGTTACCTCAAGGGTGAGTTGAACGCCAAGGTGAACTAAGCCTCAAGCGTTAATAAAAAACCCGCAGAAATGCGGGTTTTTTTATGCGCGACGCTCAATGTGCAGGCGCCCCGCTTGCCGGCGATGGGGGGCTGAAGCCTGAGGACGACCCTGCGCACGCCATCGCCGGCAAGCCGGGCCACTACGGGCACGTGCTGAATGGGCTTGAGATGCGACGCCGCTCAGTCGTGATCAATATCCAACTTCGCAAACGTCACCCGCGCACCTTCCTTGCTGTTGCCACTGTTGTCCTGCACATACGCGCCGGCCTTGAAGTACAGCGGCTTGGCACCCCATGCTGCGCCGATGCGCTCGTTCCACTCACCGTCGGCGGCATACACACTCAGCAGCCCGGCCTTGTTCAGGTTGATGACGTAGGTGAAGGTTTTCTCCAGCGGCACATTCGAGGCGACGATGATCACCCGGCCTTCGTCCTCGTCCGGGCGCATGCGCACTTTGGCGACGATGTTGCCGGTCTGGGTTTTTTCCTTGAATTGATACTCCAGCTTGATCAGCGGTTTCTGGCTGTCATAGGCGTGAATCTGGCCGATGACGATCTTGCCGCTGGAGGGCACCTGGTTGACGGCCAGGGTGGCGCGCAGGAAATTGTCGGCGTCGGGGTAGGTCCAGTTGCGCAAGCGGCCGTCTGCGTAGGTTTCGCGCAGTTCGCTGCGCGGGTACACGGCGTTTTCGGTGCGGGTACCGGTGACGGGAGTCCAGAATTGCACGTTGCTGCCTTCGGCCTGGAAATATTGGTCCTTGAAGCCGCTAAGCAGTTTCGGGGTGTCGATGGTCGCGGGGGGCGAGCCAACGGGAATGCTCAGGTTCCAGGTAGAGAGGTCGATCATGGCGTAGGCCTTTTTACAGAGGGGTGTAGGCTATGGCCCTTAGGCCAGACAGGTTCTTTATAGGCCGTAGTCCTCCGCTTGTTAATTAATCGCTGGCAAATTATTGGCGCCAGAGGAATGCCAAAAAGCCATGTTTCCCATGAACCGTGGGCTGCAGGCACTGACCGTTAGTCGGCTTCCTGAGCTTTGGCGCAATGATGGCACTGAGGTTACTTCTGATTTTTCGGAACCGGGGCTAGAGTGAGGCCTCAGTGTTTGTCCGGGTTTTCTCCCAGAAGTGACCGGAGTGGGCTCCCAAGGAAGAGATGTAGCATGGAATGCGCTCCACACCACGGCGATAGCAGTTCGGTTCTTTTGGTGGTCGATGACTACCCGGAAAACCTGATCAGCATGCGCGCACTTTTGCAGCGGGAAGACTGGCAGGTAGTCACCGCCGGTTCCGGCCTGGAAGCCCTCGAGTTGCTGCTGGTACACGAAGTCGACCTGGTGCTGCTCGACGTGATGATGCCCGGCATGGACGGCTTTGAAGTCGCGCGCCTGATGCGCGGCAGCCAGCGCACCCGCATGACGCCGATCATCTTCCTGAGTGCCAATGCCCAATCCCCGGCTGCTGTGCTGGAAGGCTACGCCAGTGGCGCCATCGACTACCTGTTCAAACCCTTCGACCCGCATATCCTCAAGCCCAAGGTCCAGGCGTTGCTGGAGCACCAGCGTAACCGCCGGGCCTTGCAGCGCCTGAGTCATGACCTGGAATCGGCGCGCGCCTTCAACGCCTCGGTACTGGATAACGCCGCCGAAGGCATCCTGGTGGTGAGCGAAGGTGGGGTGATCGAATACGCCAACCCGGCGATCTCGCGCCTGCTCAATGCCACGATCCATGAGCTGCAGGGCCAGGAATTCCTCGGCTTCCTGCAAAAACCGCATGTCCCTACGTGGCTGGAGTCGCAGATGTATGCCGGGTTTCGCAAAGGCGAAACCTGGCGCCTGCACGACGCCATCCTGCGCACCGGCCGTGGCCAGCAAGTGCCGGTGGCGTTGTCGTGTGCGCCGTTGCCGACCGAACAGAAGGCCATGGTGGTGACCGTGCTGGACATGTCCGAGGTACGTCACCTGCATCAACAGTTGGAGTTCCAGGCGGTCACCGACCCGCTGACCGGCCTGCTGAACCGGCGCGGCTTCTACCAGACCGTCGAGAACACCTTGCTGCGCAGCGAGCGCGCGGAACATTGCCTGGTGCTGCTCTATCTGGACCTCGATGGCTTCAAACGGGTCAACGACTCCCTGGGTCATGACGCCGGCGACCGGGTGCTGCGCTGGGTCTCGGAGCAATTGCAGGGTTGCCTGCGCTCCGGTGACATTCTGGGCCGCATGGGTGGGGATGAATTTACCGCGTTGCTGGAGCTGGAATTCCCGGAGCAGGCGGCGAAGATTGCGGAAAAACTGATCGACCGGGTTTCGATTTGCCAGCAGGTGGATGGCCTGGATGTGATGCTGGGTGTAAGCATTGGTATCGCGATTTTTCCGGACTGTGGTTCGGACCTCAATGGCCTGCTGCGCGCTGCCGACATCGCCATGTACGAAGCCAAGCGTGCGGGGCGTCAGCAATATCGCTATTACGATCAGGAAATGAACGGCCGCGCGCGTTCGCGCCTGATGCTCGAAGACAGCGTGCGCACCGCCATACAAAACAAGGACTTCACCCTGGTGTATCAGCCTCAGGTGTCGCTGGCAGACGGACGTCTGCGCGGCGTCGAGGCGCTGTTGCGCTGGCAGCACCCGAGTGTCGGCGATGTGCCGCCGGGGTTGTTCCTGCCATTGTTGGAAGAGGCACGGCTGATCAGCCAATTGAGTGCCTGGATCTACCAGCAGGTCGCTGCCCAGCGCCAGGCGTGGCAAGCCACGTTCGACGATGAGCTGGTGTTGAGCGTGAGCCTGAGCAGCAGCCAGTTCAATATGCCCAACCTGGCCAACCAACTGCAGCAGGTACTCGAGCGACATGGGCTGCAGGCGCGGCAGCTGGAGGTGGAAATCGGCGAGGACTGCTTGATGAGCAACCTGGAAGAGTCCGCCAAACAGCTCAAGTTGCTGCGTCGGATCGGCGTGCGCATTGCCCTCGATGACTTTGGCGCCGGCCAGTGCTCCCTGGCCCACCTGCGCGACCTGGCGTTCGACACGCTCAAACTCGACCCGCAATTGGTCGCACGCCTGCCAGGCTCGGCACGCGATGCGGCGATGGCGCGCAGCATCATCGAACTGTGCGGGCATTTTGATGTGCTGGTGGTGGCCGAAGGCGTGGAGACCCCCGAGCAAGCCCACTGGCTCAAGACCAATGGTTGCGCGTTTATCCAGGGTTCCTGGGCGGCGCAGCCGTTGATGGCCGAAGAAGTGGTCGACTGGTCACGCACTCGCTTGCGCTGAATTCGTTACACTGGCGACCTTCCGAATTCTGTTGCCATACCCCATGACCGCGCTGAAATACCTCCAGGCCTACCCCGCAGCCCTTCAAGAGCAAGTGCGCCAATTGATCGCCAAGGACCAATTGGGCGCCTACCTGGAGCAGCGCTACCCCGAACGCCATGCCGTGCAGAGCGACAAGGCCCTGTACGCGTATGCCCTGGCCTTGAAACAGGAACACCTGCGCAACGCGCCGGCCATCGACAAGGTGCTGTTCGATAACCGACTGGACCTGACCCATCGCGCCCTCGGCCTGCACACCACGATTTCGCGGGTGCAGGGCGGCAACCTCAAGTCCAAGAAAGAGATTCGCATCGCCGCGCTGTTTAAAGAGGCCGCGCCGGAATTCCTGCGCATGATCGTGGTGCACGAGCTGGCACACTTCAAGGAATCGGACCACAACAAGGCGTTCTATAAACTCTGCGAATACATGATGCCCGGCTACCATCAGGTGGAATTCGACCTGCGGGTGTACCTCACGTATCGCGATCTGCAGGGCAAACCCTGACCGCACAAGGCGACCGACCATGGATGTGAGCAAGACCAAGAGCAGCTTCTACCGCCGCCTGTACGTGGCCTACCTGATCGACAGCGGCCAGGCCAGCAGCGTACCGGCCCTGACCGACGCCACCGGTATGCCCCGGCGCACCGCGCAGGACACGATTGCGGCGTTGGCGGACCTGGATATCGTGTGTGAGTTCGAGCAGGAAGACGGCGCCCGTAACCATGCCGGGCATTACCGGATTCGCGACTGGGGTGCGATTGATCGGCGGTGGATCGAGGCGAATCTGGCGTCGGTGAAGCAGGTGCTGGGGTATCCCTGAAGGTCGGTGGTGAGTGCGCTGGCGCCATCGCAGGCAAGCCAGCTCCCACAGAGATCGCGAGGGGCCAACCCCTATCGCCCATGCCGCCGCTTCGCTGAAGCTCGACTGGTTGCTCCCACCTTTTGGTGTGCACACGGTTAAAGGTGGGAGCTGCCTGCGATGAGGCCCTCAGTCGCGGCGCATGCCGATGTGTGGAATGTCATCTTCCAGATACTCCTCACCCGCCACCACAAAGCCATACTGCCCGTAATAGCCCTGCAGGTGCGCCTGGGCCGAGAGAAAAATCGGCGTCTCGGGCCAGATATCAGCGATTTGCTTGAGCGCCTCGGTCATCATCCGGTGCCCCAGCCCAGTGCCGCGCGCCACTGGTGCGACGATCACGCGGCCGATCACCACATCACCACCCTGGGACTCCGGGTCCAGCAGGCGCAGGTAGGCCACCAGTTCATTGTCCTGCCAGGCCATGAGGTGATGGGTGTCGCCCGACAAGTCCTGCCCGTCGAGGTCCTGGTAGATGCATTTCTGCTCGACGACAAACACTTCATTGCGCAGGCGCATGATGGCGTATAGCTGCTCTTTGCCCAGCTCGTCGTGATGTTTGCAGACCCAATCAACTGTCATGGTGTGTTCTCGCATAAGTGTCAGGTCTGGATAGTAAGCGCGGCGGGTGAGTCTGTCTAAATCAGCTATTTTTGTGAGTGAAATCAATTTGCCATCATTGAGTGCATTCGCTGCCCGTTTCTTTGTGTAATCTGAGCTACTGTTAGAACCTCAGGCACCGCCTGGAACAAGTGCCCGCCAAGGACTTTGAGCATGCTGCGATTCACTCGTGTCGTTGCTTTGATTGGAGTGGTGTTGCTGGCGACGCCTGCGTTCGCTCAGCGTCTGCGCCTGGTGGCGGATGCCTGGCCACCCTTTACCGATGCCACCTTGATCAACGGCGGGCTGGCCACCGACATTGTCAGCACGGCCCTGGCTCGCGCGGGCTACGCCAGCGATTTCGAACAGGTGCCCTGGGCCCGTGCGCTGATGGGCGTCGGCGATGGCCGCTATGACGTGCTGGTCAATGCCTGGTACGACGATGCCCGTACGAAACTGGGCCAGTTCTCCGGCGAATACCTGCTTAACCGTGTGCGCTTTATCAAACGCCACGACGACCCCATCGACTTCCAGACCCTTGAGCAACTGCACGACTACCCCGTCGCGGTGGTGCGCGGCTATGCCTATTCGGCGGCGTTCGATGCGGATGCACAGTTGCAGAAAGTCCCTGTGCATAACTTCGCCATGGCCGTGCGCATGCTCGCGGCGCAGCGGGTGCGGCTGACGGTGGAAGATGAATACGTGGCGCGCTATTACCTGGCGCGCGAATCGGCGCGGGTGCGCAATGCGGTGGAGTTTCTACCCAAGCCGCTGAGTGAAAACAGCCTGCATATTCTGGTCAGCCTGAAGAACCCGCAGCATGAGCAGATCGTTGCCAGCTTTGATCGGGAGATTGCCAAGATGAAGGTTGATGGCAGTTATGCGCGATTGATGCGGCAGCATGGGATGTAGCGTCCTCGGGGGCCCTATCGCCGGCAAGCCGGCGCCTACGGGGGTAGCGACCTAAGCCGCGCGGGTGTCTTTGATCAAATGCGCCGCCAAGGTGCGCAACGGCCCCAGCTGCCGGCAGATCAGCGCCAACTGCGTCTGCACCAACCGCTGGCCTTCATCGATCTCATCCGGCATCTGCTCCAGGTCCGCCGCCAGCGCTTCTTCGGCATCGCTCTGGATCGCGATCGGCTGCTTGTTCGCCAGCCCGGTGGCGATTTCATCAATGCTCGCCGCCAGGCTGTTACCGGCACCGTCGATCAAATGCTCGCGTACTTCGGCTGGCAGCTGGGTTTCGCGGTGCGCGCCCAGGCCCGACAAGTAGCTGAGCAAGGTGTGCGACAACACCAGGAAGCGGAAGCCCACATCGGCCTCCTTACGAAAGTGTCCTGGCTCCATCAGCATATTCGCCAGGGTGGTGGACAGGGCTGCGTCGGCGTTGTGCGCATTGCGCCGGGCCAGGCGGTAAGCGAGGTCGTCGCTCTTGCCGGCGGCGTACTGCTGCATGATCTGGCGCAGGTAGATGCTGTTGCAGGTCAGGGTGTTGGCCAGCACTTTGTTCAAGCGTCGGCCCTGCCAGTCCGGCAGGAACAGGAACACCGCCAGGCCGGCGATCAGGCTGCCGAGCAAGGTATCGAACAGGCGCGGCAGGAACAGCCCGTAGCCATCGCCCACCTGGTTGAAGCAGAACAGCACCATCAGGGTGATCGCCGCCGTGGCGAGGGTGTAGCGCGTGGTGCGGTTGATAAAGAACACCAGGCCGGCGGCGATGGCGAACATCGATTGCACCAGCGGGCTGGGGAACAGATCAAACAGTGCCCAGGCCACGGTCAGGCCGATGGCGGTGCCGATGATCCGCTGGCCGAGTTTGCGCCGGGTCGCGCCGTAGTTGGGCTGGCACACGAACAGGGTGGTGAGGATGATCCAGTAGCCTTGGGAGGCGTGGATCGCGTGGAGCATGCCGTAGCCGACGGTCAAGGCGAGGGCCAGGCGCAAGGCGTGGCGAAACAGCAGCGACGTCGGCGTGAGCTGGGTGCGCAGGCGCGTCCACATTTCCTTGAGGTTGCGCGGCGCACGGTCCAGCAGGTTGCTGTCGGTGGCGTCGGCCAGGGCGTCGGGGTTGCTGGCGTCGCCGAGCAGGCGGTCGAGGGTCGACAGGTTGGCCGCCAGGGCGCGCAACGAGCGCAGCAGGCCGCGCCAGGCCGGGTTGCTCTGGATGCGCAGGTGTTCCAGCGATGCATTCAGGTCGCCCAGGGCCTCGGCGAAGCTGTCGTCATAGATGAACGGCTGGCGCAGTTGGATCGACTCGGCCAGGGCCTGGCACGCCTTGCCTTGCTGGCGCAGCAGGCGCTGGCAGCGGAACAGCACATCGCTGTGGAAGAACGCCTCGGCCAGGGCGTTGTAGGGATAATGCGATGAGCTGGCGCGCTCGTGGATGTCCTGGGCCAGGAAATACAGCTTCAGGTAGCGACTGACCTTCGAGCCTGGGCGACCATTGCCCACACGGTGCAGGATGATTTCCTTCGCCGCATTCAGCGCCGCGACCACCCGGCCGTTCTGCTGGGCCAATTCCAGGCGGCGCGCTTCCACGTCCAGTTGGCGGATCGGTTCGAACAGGGATGACTTGAGCTTGAGGTAGCGCCCCAGTTCGCGGAACAGCCGCGCCAGGCTCTGCTGCACCGGCTGGTTGGAAAACAGCGCCTGCCACAGCACCGAAAGCACGCCATACCAGGCAGCCCCCGCCACCAGCAGCAGCGGTTCGTGCCAGAAATCGGAAACCGCGCCACCGCGCTGGTCCACGCCGATCATGGTGTAGACCGACAGGATCAGCGTCGCCGACGCAATCGCCCCGTAGCGCTCGCCGAGGGCGCCGAGCATGGTCAGGCAGAAACTGGCCAGCGCCAGGGCAATCGCGAAGATCCAGGGGTAGGGGAACAGCAACTCCACCGACAGCGCGGCAATGCTGAAACACACCAGCGTCACCGCCAGGGCATTCAGGCGGCCTTGCCAACTGTCGTCGGTCTCGGCCAGGGCGCTGGCGATAATCCCCAGGAACAGCGGGATCAGCAGCGTCATTTCATCCTGGTACCAGCACAGCGCCATGCTGCCGGTGAGGGCAATGAATACCCGAACGCTGTAACTGAATTTATCCAGCGCCCACAGGCGCCGCATGGACTGCTTGAACGAGGTCGATGACATGAAGGCTGGAGTCTTCCGGGACGATGCCGCTAAATTGAGCCATCAGTGACGTCACGGCAAGCGTAGCGATCACATCTCATTGCATATTTTTGCGTGCCACCCCAAAACGAATGTGGGAGCTGGCTTGCCTGCGATGGCGGCGGTGAATTCACCACCGCTATCGCAGGCACGCCAGCTCCCACAGTTTGACCGAGTACGCGCTTCAGGCGTACTGCGCGGCGGCGTAGCCGGATGCCCACGCCCACTGGAAATTGAACCCGCCCAGGTGACCGGTCACATCCAGCACTTCCCCAATGAAGTACAACCCCGGGCTTTTCAGCGACTCCATGGTTTTCGACGAGACTTCCCGCGTGTCCACCCCACCCAACGTCACCTCGGCGGTGCGATAGCCTTCGGTGCCCGCCGGCACCAGTTGCCAGCTCGCGAGTTTTTGCGCGATATCGGCCACTTCGGCGTGGGTGTATTGCTTCATGGGCTTGGACACGAACCAGGTTTCCGCCAGCAGGTTGGCCATCTTCTTGGTGAAGATCTCTCCCAGCAGGGTTTTCAACTCGCTGTTGGGACGCTCGACTTGTTGCTGTTGCAGCCAGCTGTGTGCGTCATGATCGGGCAGCAGGTTGATCTCCACCGTATCGCCAGACTCCCAGTACGAGGAAATCTGCAGGATCGCCGGGCCGCTCAGGCCACGGTGGGTAAACAGGAGGTTCTCGCGAAAGCTCTGGCCGTTGCAGCTGACCAGGCAATCCACCGAGGTGCCGGACAGCTCGCCGCACAATTCCTTGAGCTGGTCGGTGATGGTGAACGGCACCAGGCCCGCGCGGGTCGGCAGCAGCTCGTGACCGAACTGCTTGGCCACCTGATAACCAAAGCCGGTGGCGCCAAGTGTCGGAATCGACAGGCCGCCTGTGGCAATCACCAGGGACTCGCAGCGCAACTCACCCAGGGTGGTCTGCAGCTGATAGCCGTTGTCGAGCTTGGCGATTTCCTCGATGGAGGTATCCAGGTGCAGGCTCACGCCGGTCTGGATGCACTCATCCAAGAGCATGCCGAGGATGTCGCTGGACTTGTTGTCGCAGAACAGCTGGCCGAGTTTTTTCTCGTGGTATGGCACGCCGTGCTTGGCCACCAGCCCGATGAAATCCCACTGGGTATAGCGGGCCAGGGCGGATTTGCAGAAGTGTGCGTTGTGCGAGAGGAAGTTGGCCGGCTCGGTGTACATATTGGTGAAGTTGCAGCGGCCACCACCGGACATCAGGATCTTCTTGCCGGCCTTGTTCGCATGGTCGATCAACATCACCTTGCGCCCACGCCCGGCGGCGGTCAGTGCGCACATCAAGCCTGCGGCGCCGGCGCCAATGATCACAACTTCGGTCGAGCGCACAGCAATGTCCTCATACAAATTCTGGATTGGAATACAGTCAAATGTGGGAGCGGGCTTGCTCGCGAATGCGCAGTGTCAGCCACCGAATCTGTCGACTGATACACCGCATTCGCGAGCAAGCCCGCTCCCACATTTTTGATCTCGGTATTGCTTGAGATCTTTACAGGATCCGCACGCGCAGCGAACGGCCTTTGATCTTGCCGTCGTTCAAGCGCTGCAGCGCCTGCTTGGCGATTCCACGCTCCACGGCCACAAACGCCTGGAAGTCGAAGATCGCGATCTTGCCGACCTGCGCACCCGGGATGCCCGCTTCACCGGTCAAGGCGCCAAGGATGTCGCCCGGGCGAACCTTGTCCTTACGGCCGGCGGCGATGCACAGGGTGCTCATCTGCGGCAGCAGCGGGCCGCCGCTTTGTGGCTTGAGGTTGTCCAGCTGGTCCCAGTTCAGCGGCGATTTCTGCAGCTGCTCGATGGCCTGGGCGCGGTGCGCCTCGGACGGTGCTACCAGGCTGATGGCGATGCCGGTCTCACCCGCACGCCCGGTACGGCCGACGCGGTGGATGTGGATTTCCGAGTCACGGGCCAGCTCGACGTTGATCACCATGTCCAGCGAGTCAATGTCCAGGCCACGGGCGGCAACGTCGGTGGCGACCAGTACCGAGGTGCTGCGGTTGGCAAACATTGCCAGCACCTGGTCACGGTCGCGCTGCTCCAGGTCGCCATGCAGGCCGACGGCGGAAATGCCCTTGGCCGTCAGGTGATCCACGGTTTCCTGCACCTGCTGCTTGGTGAAGCAGAACGCCACGCAGGACGCCGGGCGGAAATGCGCCAGCACCTTGGTCACGGCGTCCATGCGTTCTTCCGGGGAAATCTCGTAGAAGCGCTGCTCGATCTGGTCGTCGGAGTGAAACGCCTCGGCCTTCACTTGCTGCGGCGCACGCATGAATTTCGATGCCAGTTGCTTGATGCTCACCGGGTAGGTGGCCGAGAACAGCAGGGTCTGGCGACGGGCCGGGGTCTTGCTGATGATGTCTTCGATGGCGTCGTAGAAACCCATGTCGAGCATGCGGTCAGCTTCATCGAGGATCAGCGTGTTCAAGCCGTCGAGTACCAGTGAGCCTTTGCGCAAGTGCTGCTGGATCCGGCCCGGGGTGCCGACGATGACGTGGGCGCCGTGTTCGAGTGAGGCGATCTGCGGGCCGAGGGACACGCCGCCGCACAGGGTCAGCACCTTGATGTTGTCTTCGGCGCGGGCCAGGCGGCGGATTTCCTTGGCGACCTGGTCGGCCAGCTCGCGGGTCGGGCACATCACCAGGGCCTGGCAGCCGAAGTAGCGCGGGTTGATCGGGTTCAACAGGCCGATGCCGAAGGCCGCGGTCTTGCCGCTGCCGGTCTTGGCCTGGGCGATCAGGTCCAGCCCCTTGAGGATCACCGGCAAGCTTTGCGCCTGGATCTGCGTCATCTCGACATAACCCAGCGAGTCGAGGTTAGCCAGCATGGCGGCGGAAAGCGGCAAAGTATTAAAAGCGGTGGCGATGGTAGTCACGGGACTGGCTCTGCAAAACAAAATGTTGCGCAGTGTAGCAGCCCCCCGTGGGTTTTTTCGCATGTTCCAGACAAGGGGGTGGGGGACAGCGGCAACTGATGAGCTGCAAGCGGCACGCTTGCAGCGGCTTCAATGCTCGATGTCGTGCTCGCGGCTGACCACGCGTTTGCCGTCTTTGGGCGACAGCTGCAGGAAGATCGCAGCGGCCAGCATCGCCATGATGCCCACGGTCAGGAAGGTCAGCTGGAAGGCGCCGAGCACACTGTCGACCCCGTCGTTGCCGGCTTCGGCGGTAAAGCCACCGAGCAGCGCGCCGGCACAGGCCACCCCTAGGCTCAGGGATAACTGCGCCACCACCGAGAGCAAACTGTTGCCGCTGCTGGCCTGGGCGTCGTCGAGGTCGATCAGGGTGACGGTGTTCATCGCGGTGAATTGCAGCGAGTTGATCGCGCCCAATATCGCCAGCATGCCCAGCAGCAGTGGGTAGGGCGTGTGTTCACTGACCAGGCCCATGCTCGCGAGCATGATGCCCAGGGCCAGGGTATTGCCGGTCAGCACCACGCGGTAACCCAGGCGTTCGATCAGCGGCCGGGCGATGGACTTGGCAAACATCGCCGCCGCCGCCAGCGGCAGCATGCTCATGCCGGCTTCGGACGGCGAGTAGCCCAGCGCTACCTGCAACAGCAACGGCACCAGGAACGGCAGGGCGCCGCTGCCCAGGCGCGCGAACAGGTTGCCGAGGATGCCCACGGCGAAGGTGCGGGTCTTGAACAGCACGGGCGAAAACAGCGGGTTCTCGATATGCCCGGCGCGCAGCCAGTACGCCGCCAGGCACGCCAGCCCGCCGAACAGCAGCAACATCACGCGCAGGTGCGGCAAGTGCAGTTCGCCCAGGCCCTCCATGGCGATAGTGATCAGCACCATCGCCGCGCCGAACAGCAGAAACCCGACGCCATCAAAGCGCGTGCGCTCGCTGCCGCGCAGGTCGGGAATGAATTTCCACACGGCGTAGCAACCGATCATGCCTACCGGCAGGTTGATCAGGAAGATCCAGTGCCAGGTCAGGTATTGCACCATCCAGCCGCCCATGGTCGGGCCAAGCAGCGGGCCAAGCAGGCCGGGGATGGTGATGAACCCCATGATGCGCACCAGCTCGGAGCGGGGGTAGGCGCGCAGCACCACGAGCCGGCCGACCGGCAGCATCAGCGCGCCACCCAGGCCCTGGATCACCCGCGCGCCGACCAGCATGGTCAGGCTGCTCGACAGTGCACACAACAATGAGCCGATGCTGAACAGCATGATCGCGCCGAAAAAGATGCGTTTGGTGCCGAAGCGGTCGGCGACCCAGCCCGACGCCGGGATCAGCAAGGCGACGGTGAGCATGTAGGCGATCACCACCCCTTGCATGCGCAGCGGGTTCTCTGCGAGGTCGCGGGCCATGGCCGGCAATGCCGTGTTCAGAATCGTCCCATCCAGCGATTGCATGAAGAAGGCAATCGCGACCACCCAGGGTAGCCAGCGGGCGGTCTTGGCATCGAGAGGGGCGCGATTCGGCATAGGTGACCTTTTTGTTAGCAGGCTATGTGTCGGCGATTATGCGCCATCCGTCGCTCCTTTTCCCACTGGCGGTTCGTCTAAATCCGACATCCTTGCATGCTCTCCCACCAGGAAATCCAGCAAGGCACGGTGCACCGCCTGGGCCGCCTCACGGGATTCCAGGTCAAGCAAATGGCCGGTGTGTTCCGCCACGGCAAAGCTGCTGCGCCCGACATACTGTTTGAATAACCGGGCTTCGGCGGCGGGGGTGTATTCGTCCAGCGTGCCGTTGATGAAGTGCACCGGCGTCTCGATGCGGGTGAGGGCCGGCAGGTAGTTGCCATCCCCCAGGGCGAGTACCTGATGGATATGAAAGCGCGCCTGGCGGTATTCGGTGGTGGCCATGTTCGACAGGTGACGATGGTTGTTGCGCTTGAGGCGCGGCGACAGGTACTTGCCCACCGTTTCGTTGAGCAAGTGGCCGACGGCGGATTTGTCATCGGCCTCGATCAGCACGCGCACGCGCTCCACATAATCGAGCATCGCCTGGTTGAGGTTGGGTGCCAGGGCCATCACCACCGAGCTCTCGATGGAGGGCGGGTTGTGCGCCAGGGTCAGCAATGTCGAGATGCCGCCCCAGGAAGCCGACACCAGGTGATTGACCTCGAAGCGTTCGACCAGGGCCCGCAGGATCTGCACCTCGTCGTCCTTGGTCACCAGGTCGAGGTCGGTGTTGTGTTCGCGCGAATAGCCGGAGAACGGCAGGTCGAACAGCAGCACATTGAAGTGCTCGGCCAGGCATTTGCTGGTCCGGGCAAAGGAGCGCGTGGTGGACAGCGCTCCATTGACCATCAGCACGGTGTTCTTTTCCGAATCGTTTCCCAGCTGCTCAACATGAACGTTGTAGTGCTTGAACAGCTTTTCAATGACAAAACTTCCATGGTTCATGTCAACGCTCCAGCTTGCCCAATCCAGGCAAGGTCGTGCATCACGTGCGCGCACGTGGGGTTAGTGGCGGGGTGCCACTAACCGTTATAACGAGGTTTTTTGCGGGCGACAACCGGCCGCACGGAGAGACGGGTGAGATGGGAATTGTCGGTAGGAATGGACGAAATGCAGTGGCTGAAATCAATGCAAAGCAGTGTGGGAAGTGGCTTGCCTGCGTTGCAGGCACCAGGGTGTATCAGTGACACCGCGGTGATGCTATCGCAGGCCAGCCAGCTCCCACCGGGACTGGCGGTGCTTATAAGGTCAGGGTCAGGCGTTTGACCAGGGCGCCTGGCAGCAGGTTGGAGGCGGTGTTGCGCTGGCCATAGGTGCTGGCCGACAGCAGCAGTTCCCGATCAGCGGTCAGTGCTTCCAGCTGCGCACCGAGCAACTGGAACACGCTGTCATCAAAGCGCATGGTGCTGACCGGCGCCTTGATTTCGCCGTCTTCCACCCAGAACGTGGCGAAGCGCGTCATGCCGGTCAGGCGGGCGGCCGGCAGGTCGGAGTAGTTCAGGTACCACAGGTTGCTGATGTACAAACCGGTGCCCAATTGCTTGAGGATGTCGGCCTGGGCGAGGGTGCCCGCCGCCATCTGCAAGGCGCTGGGGGATTCGTCACGGCTGGCGCCGTTGGCACTCAGGCCGTACTCGGCGGCGCTGCGCGAGTTCACCAATTGGCCGTCGGCCTTGCCGGCGTTGATCAACCTGACATCGCTGCGCGGGTAGCCTTCGCTGGAAAACGCCGGGCTCAGGGAGCCGCTGACCCGTTCGTCCACCGTCACCTGCGGGCTGAGGTGTTGCTCGCCGGCGTACAGGCGTTGCAGGGAGCTGCCCTTGCTGGCGATGGCCTGGGCTGAGAAACCGCCCCAGGTGATGATGCTGATGATTTCTTCCAGCGCCGCCGGGGCCAGGTAGGCGCGGTATTCACCGGGTGCCAGCGCGTGCAACGGGCGGCCGAGGAATTCCAGCTGTTCGCGGGCCAGTTGGAAGCGCCGGGCGAACTCGGCGCTGTTCCAGGCATGGCCGGCGTAGCTGGCTTTGACAGCCTCGCCATTGGCGTGGAACAGGCTGAAGTCGAAGTTGAAGCTATTGGCCTGGTGCCAGCCGAACGCACCGTTCGAACTGGCGAAGCCGCGGCTGATCGGGCCGGCGGCGTAGAACCCGACGAGGTCGACACCTGCACCCGCCTGGCTGATTTCGTCCAGTACCTGGGCCAGGTCCGGCAATGGCAGGTCCTGTTCGTTGTGATTCTGCCAGGCGTTGTGGTTGAGCAGCAGGTAGGGATCGTGGGGCAGCAGCGGCAGGGTTTCGCGCAGCTGTTGCAGGCCCTCGGCGAGGCGCTGGCGGTCCAGCTCCGGATCACCGGCGAGGGTGATGCCGAGGTCGGCGTGGCGGCCATCGTTGATCAGCTTCAGGTTGAGGCTGGCCTGTTGCACCTGGCCGGCCTGGCGCACCTTGGCGTGGTTGAAGCGCACGAACTCGGACGACTCGGCCGCATAGCCCAGGTGAAATTGTTCCTTGTCGGTGATGGCCTGTTTGAGCCATTGCACCAATGCCTTGAAATTGTTCATCAGGCATCTCCCCCAAATACGTCAACGTTGCTGAACACACAGGCCGGCGACGCGTGGCCGACGCGGATCACTTGGTTGGGTTCGCCTTTGCCGCAGTTCGGCGTGCCCAGGACCTTGAAGGTGCTGGCATCGCCCACGGCGCTGAGGTTGCGCCAGAACTGCGCGGAAATCGCCCGGTAGTTGGGGTTTTTCACCACGCCCTTGAGCTCGCCGTTTTCAATCAGTTGGCCCCATTCGCAGCCGAACTGGAATTTATTGCGCGCATCGTCGATGGACCAGGAACGGTTGGTCGACATCAGGATGCCGTGTTCGATGCCGCCAATCAGTTGCGCCAGGCTCTGGTCACCGGCTTCGATATTCAGGTTGGCCATGCGGTCGATCGGCGGGCGGTTCCAGCTGCTGGCGCGGCTGTTGGCGACACCGCCCAGGCCGGCACGGAACTGCGACAGCGCGCCGCCGAGTGGCCTGAGCAGCACACCTTCGCGGATCAGGAACTGTTTGCTGGCCGGGGTCCCGTCATCGTCATGGCTGTAGCTGGCCAGTTGTTCGGGGATGTCCGGGTCGAAGGTCACGTTGAGCAGTTCGGAGCCGTATTGCAGGTGGCCGAAGTCCTCGGCCTTGACGAAGCTGGTACCGGCGTAATTGCGCTCATCGCCGAGGATGCGGTCCAGCTCCAGCGGGTGGCCGATGGACTCGTGGATCTGCAGGATCATCTGATCGGGCATCAAGAGCAGGTCGCGCGGGCCCTGGGGCGCGTTCGGCGCCAGCAGCAGTTGCAGGGCTTCGTCGGCAATGCGCGGCGCAGCGCCGACCAGGCCGAAGCGGTCGATCACATCAAAGCCGCCTTGCTGGCCGAAGTTACTGCCGCCAAGGGTGCGCGACTGGCTGTCGTTACCGTCGTAGGCAGTGACATTGACGCCGGGGAACACAAAGCGCTGGGCCTGGCGCAGCTCGGCGCCGGCACTGTTGAGGTAGATCTGCTCGACATGGGTCAGGCCGAGGCTGACTTCCCAGTTCACCAGGCGCTCGTCCTGGGGCACGGCTGCGGATTCATCACCGAGCAATTGGTAGCAATCGCTGAGGGAAGGGAAGGCTTGCGCAAGGTTGGGTGACAGGTAGTCGGCGACGTCACTGGAGACGTGTTGGTCGCGCAGGTCGAGCAGGGCGTGGGGCAAAATCCGCCGGGCTTGCTGTTCGGCGCGCTCAAGGGCGGCTTGCAGGCCATGCAGGGAAATATCGTGGGTTGCGGCGTAGGCTTCCACACCGTTGACACGCACGGTGAGCATGGCACCTTCGTCGTGGTTCAGGTGGGGCGGTTCGGCGACGTTCTTGCGTACCGACAGGTACTGGCCGGATTCGCGGACATAACGCAGCGAGAAGAAGTCGGCGGTGGTGCGCAGGGCACTGAAATGCTTTTTGAGTGTGGCGTGGTGGTCGAACATGGGGCCTTCCTTGTGGGCGGCTCAGCGCAGGCAGGCAAACAGAGTAGGCCTGGGCTGGGAGCTGATCAAGGAGGGCGACTACTTGTAGCAGGTGAACCCTTGTGGTGAGCGGGCTTGCTCCGCGTTGGGCTGCGCAGCGGTCCCAAAAATCTTGGGAGCGCTACGCACTCCATCGCGGGGCAAGCCCGCTCGCCACAAAGTGTTTCAGTTACTGCGCAGTCGGGCCCACTTCACGCAACGGCTTGCCACGCACCGGCGCATCGCCTGCCACGTAGTAGTCGGCGGTGCTGCGCGGCAGCGGCTGGCGGCCACGGATCTTGTCGGCGATTTTCTCGGCGATCATGATCGTCGGCGCGTTCAGGTTGCCAGTGGTGATGATTGGCATGATCGACGCATCGACCACCCGCAGGCCCTGCATGCCGTGCACACGGCCTTCGCCGTCCACTACCGCCATCTCGTCGGTGCCCATCTTGCACGAGCAGGACGGGTGGAACGCGGTTTCGGCGTGCTCGCGGATGAACTTGTCCAGTTGCTCATCGGTTTGCACCTCGATGCCCGGGCTGATCTCGCGGCCACGGTAGGGATCCAGCGCCGGCTGCTGCATGATTTCACGGGTCAGGCGGATGCCGTCGCGGAATTCCTGCCAGTCCTGCTCGGTGGCCATGTAGTTGAAGAGGATGCTCGGGTAATCCCGTGGGTTCTTCGACTTCAGTTGCACGCGGCCACGGCTTGGCGAACGCATGGAGCCCATGTGTGCCTGGAAACCGTGCTCTTTCACACCGTTGCTGCCGTTGTAGTTAATCGCCACCGGCAGGAAGTGGTACTGGATGTTCGGCCAATCGAATTCTTCACGGGTACGGATAAAACCGCCCGCTTCGAACTGGTTGCTGGCGCCGATGCCGGTGCCGTTGAACAGCCACTCGGCACCGATGGCTGGCTGGTTGTACCAGAGCAGCGATGGGTACAGCGAGACCGGTTGGGTGCACGCGTATTGCAGGTACAGCTCAAGGTGGTCCTGCAGGTTTTCACCAACGCCCGGCAGGTCGTGGACCACCGGGATGTCCAGGCTTTCCAGCAGTTTGGCCGGGCCCACGCCGGAGCGTTGCAGCAGTTGCGGCGAAGCGATTGCACCGCTGCACACCAGCACTTCTTTACGCGCACGGGCTTCAACGCGCTCTTCGGCGGCACCGATCAGGTAACGCACGCCCACGGCACGCTTGCCTTCGAACAACACTTTGTCGGTGAGGGCGTGGGTGACGATGGTCAGGGTCGAACGCTTCTTGGCTGTGTCCAGGTAACCGCGCGCGGTGCTGGCGCGACGGCCGTTCGGCGTGACGGTACGGTCCATCGGGCCGAAGCCTTCCTGCTGGTAGCCGTTCAGGTCTTCGGTACGCGGGTAGCCGGCTTGCACGCCTGCTTCAACCATGGCGTGGAACAGCGGGTTGTTGCCGGCTTTAGGCGTGGTCACGCTGACCGGGCCGTCGCCACCGTGGTAGTCGTTGGGGCCGATGTCGCGAGTTTCAGCCTTGCGGAAATACGGCAGGCAGTCCAGGTAGGTCCAGTTTTCCAGGCCCGGCAGTTTCGACCAGTTGTCGTAGTCCATGGCGTTGCCACGGATGTAGCACATGCCGTTGATCAGCGAGGAACCGCCGAGGCCCTTGCCGCGACCGCATTCCATCCGGCGGCCGTCCATGTGAGGTTCTGGATCGGTTTCGTAGGCCCAGTTGTAGCGACGGCCTTGCAGCGGGAACGCCAGGGCGGCCGGCATTTGCGTACGGAAATCGAAACGGTAGTCCGGGCCGCCGGCTTCCAGCAGCAGGACGGTGACGCCTTCGTCTTCAGTCAGACGGGTCGCCAGGGTGTTACCGGCGGAACCGGCACCCACAATGATGTAATCGTATTCTTGAGTCATGGGGGTCTCCTTGAGAGCTGCTAGCTCTAAGCTTCAAGCTGCAAGAAAGAGCAGCGAGCGGTGTATCTGGGAAGTGCGGCAAACCAAACTGCTTTTACTTGCAGCTTGAAGCTTGCCGCTTGCCGCTTATCAGAACACCGAGGCGTAGTCGCCCAGCTCAACCTGTACCGATTTGATGCGGGTGAAGTTGTTCAGCGAGCTGATGCCGTTCTCACGGCCCACACCGGATTGCTTGTAGCCACCGACCGGCATTTTCGCGTCGGACTCGCCCCAGGCGTTGATCCAGCAGATACCCGCTTCCAGCTGATGAATCACGCGGTGGGCGCGGTTCAGGTCCTTGGTCACAAGGCCCGCAGCCAGGCCGAAGTCGGTGTCGTTGGCGCGACGGATCACTTCTTCTTCGGTTTCGTAAGTGAGGATGCTCATCACCGGGCCGAAGATTTCTTCACGCACGATGGTCATCTCGTCGGTGCAGTCGGTGAACACGGTCGGGGCCACGTAGGCGCCTTTGGCGAATGCACCGTCGGTCAGGCGGTCGCCGCCGCAGAGCACGCGAGCGCCTTCTTCCTTACCTTTGGCGATGTAGCCGAGCACGCTTTCCATGTGGGCGAAGCTGACCAGCGGGCCGAAGTTGGTGTTTTCGTCTTGTGGGTCGCCAACGCGAATGCGCGCCACACGCTCAACGATCTTGGCTTCGAAGGCGGCTTGCAGGTGCTTGGGCACGAACACGCGAGTGCCATTGGTGCAGACCTGACCGGAGCTGTAGAAGTTGGCCATCATCGCGATGTCGGCGGCGCGATCCAGGTCGGCGTCTTCGAACACGATCAGCGGGGACTTGCCACCCAGCTCCATGGTCACTTCCTTGAGCGAGGAGCTGGAAGCGCTGGCCATGACTTTCTTGCCGGTGTCGGTGCCGCCGGTGAAGGAGACTTTCTCGATGCGCGGGTGCTCGGTCAGCCAGGTGCCGACTTCACGGCCGCTGCCGGTCAGTACGTTGAACACGCCCGCCGGAACGCCGGCTTCGGTGTAGATCTCGGCCAGTTTCAGGGTGGTCAGCGAGGTGACTTCGCTCGGCTTGAAGATCATCGCGTTGCCGGCAGCCAGGGCCGGTGCGGATTTCCACAGGGCGATCTGGATCGGGTAGTTCCACGCGCCGATACCGGCAACCACGCCCAGCGGCTCGCGGCGGGTGTAGACGAAGGACGTGTCGCGCAGTGGGATCTGCTCGCCTTCGATGGCCGGCACCAGGCCTGCGTAGTACTCCAGTACGTCAGCGCCGGTGACGATGTCGACGTATTGGGTTTCGGAGAAAGCTTTACCAGTGTCCAGGGTTTCCAGGGCGGCCAACTCGTCGTTGCGCTCACGCAGGATGTCGACGGCGCGACGCAGGATGCGCGAACGCTCCATGGCGGTCATCGCGGCCCAGATCTTCTGGCCTTTTTCGGCGCTGACCACGGCACGTTCAACGTCATCGAACGTGGCGCGTTGCACTTGGGCGAGAACTTCACCGTTAGCCGGGTTGATGGCTTCGAAGGTGGCATCGCTGCCAGCGTCGCTGTAGCCGCCGTCAATGTAGAGTTTTTGCAGTTCGAAACGGGCCATAAAGTCCTCGCAAGTGCATAAGTGGTTGGCGTTAACCGCCGAAAGTGGGCCATAAGGGTCTGGCATCACTGATCGACAGCAGTTCAGGGGTTGAGCGGTTGTGTGTGCTCTAACTCACCTGCTTGGCCAATTGGAAATCCATGTATTCGTAAGCGATCCGTTGCGCTTGCGCCGTGTCGAAAGCGTCTCCCGACAGGGCGCCGCGCAACCACAAACCGTCGATCAGGGCCGCCAGGCCTCGGGCTGCTTTGCGTGCGTGCGGCAGCGGCAGCACTCGGCGGAACTGGCAGCACAGGTTGGAATACAGACGTTGATCGTTGATCCGCTGCAACCTGTGCAATGACGGGTGGTGCATGCTGGTGGCCCAGAAGGCCAGCCAGGTTTTCATTGCCGGGCCGTTGACCTGGCTGGCATCGAAGTTGCCCTCGATGATCACCTGAAGGTGCGCCCGTGGGCTGTCATCCTTCAGTGCGAGCCTGCGTTCGTGGACGTTCTCGATCAGCACATTCATCAAGTACCGCATCGTCGCGGCGATCAGGCCGTTCTTGTCCTGAAAGTAGTGACTGATGATGCCGTTCGAGACGCCGGCCAGACGGGCGATCAGCGCAATGCTGGCATCCCCCATTCCGACCTGATCGATCGCCGTCAAGGTGGCTTCGATCAACTGCTGGCGGCGTATGGGTTGCATACCGACCTTGGGCATGTAGCACCTCTCCTTAGGCCTGCCGATGGGCGATCAACGTCCGTCGGCTTGATGGCCAGTCTATTTTGTTTTGATTGAACGTTCAATCAACAAAGAATAAGATCTGCGACAAATGGTCGCTGCCTACAGATATTTCCTACCTGCGAGCTGCGACATCTGACACCTGCAAAAGTCCTTGAAACAGGCCGTATCAGGGCCTGGGCACCGCTTCGGCGGGGCTCAAGAATTTTCGGGGTGTCTTTATAACACCCGTCCGTCGACTGCCGAAAAATCGATGTCCCGGGATAACCGTTGCCTTGTGTTTCTCTCTCGCACTGCCCGGAGCATCTGCGCCATGAGTTCTGCCTCTCTTATAAAGACCCCGCCGGAAAAGGTCCGGGTCAACGGTTGGGTGTTCTACACCTCCACCGCGCTCATTCTGTTGTTGACCGCCATTCTGATCATCGCCCCGCAGGAGGCCGGGCGCATGCTCGGCGTAGCACAGGCCTGGCTGTCGAAAAGCTTTGGCTGGTACTACATGGTGGTCATCGCCGCTTACCTGGTGTTTGTGGTCGGCCTGGCATTTTCGTCCTACGGCAAATTGAAACTGGGCAGCAAGGACGACACCCCGGACTTCAGCTACGGCGCCTGGGCCGGCATGTTGTTCTCGTCCGGGATCGGCATTTCGCTGCTGTACTTCGGCGCTTCGGAGCCGTTGGACCACTACTTCAACCCGCCCGAAGGCGCGGCCGCCAGCAATGGCGCAGCACGCCAGGCGCTGCAACTGACCTTTCTGCACTGGGGCCTGCACGGCTGGGCGATCTATGCCCTGGTCGGCCTGGCCGTGGCGTACTTCGCGTACCGGCATAACCAGCCGCTGGCGCTGCGTTCGGCGCTGTACCCGCTGGTAGGCGAGCGTTGGGTGAAGGGCGCGGCCGGCCATGCGGTGGACGGCTTCGGCATGTTCGTGACCCTGCTCGGCCTGGTGACCAACCTGGGTATTGGTTCGATGCAGGTCTCGTCCGGGTTGGAAAACCTGTTCGGCATGCAGCACAGCAACACCAACCTGTTGATCGTGATCATCGTGATGAGCACCGTGGCAACCATCGCTGCGGTGTCCGGTGTGGAGAACGGCATTCGCCGCCTGTCCAACCTCAACATCGTGCTGTTCAGCGGTTTGTTGATCTTCGTATTGCTGTTCGGCCCGACCCTGCACTTGCTCAACGGCTTTGTGCAGAACATCGGCGACTACATGAACGGCCTGGTGCTGAAAACCTTCGACCTCTATGTGTATGAAGGCGACGCCGACAAGACCGAACGCTGGATGGGCCTGTGGACCCTGTTCTACTGGGCCTGGTGGATTTCCTGGGCGCCATTCGTAGGCATGTTCATCGCGCGTATTTCCCGTGGCCGCACCGTGCGTGAACTGGTGGCCGGCGTGCTGCTGATCCCGCTGGGCTTCACCCTGGCGTGGTTGTCGATCTTCGGCAACTCGGCGCTGGACCTGGTGCTCAACCACGGTGCGGTGGAGTTGGGCAAGACGGCGCTGGAACAACCGTCCATGGCCATCTATCAACTGCTGGAGCATTACCCGGCGTCGAAAATCGTCATCGGTGTGTCGATCTTCGTCGGCTTCGTGTTGTTCCTGACCCCGGCGGATTCCGGCGCGGTGATGATGGCCAACCTTTCCTGCAAAGGCGGCAATGTGGATGAAGATGCGCCGCACTGGCTGCGGATCTTCTGGTCGGCGGTGATCACCCTGGTGACTATCGGCCTGCTGTTCGCCGGTAACTTCGAAGCCATGCAAACCATGGTGGTGCTGGCGGGGCTGCCGTTCTCGGTGGTGCTGATTTTCTTCATGTTCGGTTTGCACAAGGCCATGCGCCAGGACGTCGCAATCGAACAGGAGCAGGCGCAGTTGGCCGAGCGTGGCCGTCGGGGGTTCAGCGAGCGCCTCACCGCGCTGGATCTGCAACCGAGCCAGGCCACTGTGCAGCGCTTCATGGACAAACACGTCACGCCGGCGCTGGAAGAAGCCGCGACGGCGTTGCGCGACCAGGGGCTGGAAGTGCAGACCCTGCTGGGCAAATCCAAGCGTTGCATCGGTGTGCGCATCGAGATGGAAGAGGGCAACCCGTTTGTCTACGAAGTGAGCCTGGATGCTTACTCGTCGGCGCCGAGCGACCTGCCGGAAGAAGAGCGCACCCGCTACTACCGTGCCGAGGTCTACCTGCACAACGGGCCTCAAGAGTACGACCTGATGGGCTTTGCCCAGGAACAGATCACCCGGGACGTGCTCGATCAGTTTGAAAGCCATCGGCAGCTCCTTGGCCGTGTCTATAGCTGATGCCTGAAGGGAGCGGCGCCCTCACTGGCGCCGCTTTTTTTATGCCGGAACAGAGATCAAATGTGGGAGCTGGCTTGCCTGCGATAGCTATGTTGGATTCACCATTGCTGTCGCAGGCATGCCAGCTCCCACATTGACCCAGTTCATTCAGCCGATCCGTGCACTGCTCAGCCGAGGTTCTTGCCCAGCAGGGCATGGTAGAGCTCGCTGTCCCCCAGAATCCCCACCACCTGGTTGTTGTCATGCAGCACCAGCTTGTTGCCGGTGTGATAACGAATCTGCAGCGCATCGCGCATGCCGATGTTGGAGTCCACCAGTGTCGGCACCCGGCCCAGACCTTCCACCGGTTGCCCCGGCGCCCAATTCTGCAGGTTCATCACCGCACCATTCTGGCGAGCACCGGTGATGGTGTTGCCTTCGGCCAGGTCCAGCCATGAGTCGCCACCCGGATCGAGGCACACCGAGCCGTTCACGCGCTTGCAGTTGTCCAGGGTGCGCATCAGGCTGCGTCCGCACAGCACGTTGAGCGGGTTGGTATGGGCGACGAAGGTGCGCACATAGTCGTCCGCCGGGTTCAGCACGATCTCTTCCGGTACGCTGTACTGGATGATCTTGCCGTCTTTCATGATCGCGATGCGGCTGCCCAGCTTGAGCGCTTCATCGAGGTCGTGGCTCACGAACACGATGGTCTTGCTCAGCTTGCGTTGCAGCTCCAGCAACTCGTCCTGCAGGCCCTGGCGGATCAGCGGGTCGAGGGCGGAGAAAGGTTCGTCCATCAGCAGGATGTCGGCGTCCATCGCCAACGCACGCGCCAGGCCGACGCGCTGCTGCATGCCGCCGGAGAGTTCGTCCGGCTTCTTGTTGCGCCACTGGGTCAGGCCCACCAGCTCGAGTTTCTCATCCACCAGCTTGCGGCGGTCTTTCTCCGGGCGGCCCTGCATTTCCAGGCCGAAGCTGATGTTTTCGCGCACTGTCAGCCAGGGCATCAGGGCGAACTTCTGGAACACCATGGCGATGCGCTTGGTGCGCATCATTTTCAGCTCGGCGGGCGTGCACGACGCGATGTCGATCTGGCGCCCTTCATGCTCCACGAACAGCTGGCCACGGCTGACGGTATTGAGGCCGTTGATGCAACGCAGCAGGCTCGACTTGCCGGACCCGGAGAGGCCCATGAGCACGCAGATCTCGCCTTTCTCGATATCCAGGCTGGCTTTTTCAACGCCGACAATCTGCCCGGTCTTTTTCAGGATTTCGTTGCGGTGCATCCCCTGGTCCAGCAGCTTGAGGGCTTCGCGTGGGTCCTTGGAGAAGATCACATCGACCTTGTCGAATCGGATAATGCTCATGCATCACCCCCTACTTTGGCGTCGGGTTGTTTGCAGATGCGGTCGAGCATGATGGCGAGCAATACGATCGCCAGGCCGGCTTCGAAACCGAGGGCGATATCGGCGGTGTTCAGCGCGTTGACCACCGGCTTGCCGAGGCCGTCGGCGCCTACCAGGGCCGCGATCACCACCATCGACAACGACAGCATGATGCATTGGGTAATGCCGGCGGCAATGCTCGGCATGGCGTGGGGCAGTTCAATGCGCGAGAGCAACTGACGGCGCGAGCAGCCAAAGGCCTTGCCGGCGTCCATCAACTCCTGCGGTACATCGCGGATACCCAGGTAGGTCAGGCGGATCGGCGCGGCAATCGCGAACACCACCGTGGATATCAGCCCGGGCACCACACCCAGCCCGAAGAGGGTCAGGGTAGGGATGAGGTAGACGAAGGTCGGTACGGTCTGCATCAGATCGAGCACCGGCCGCATCAGGGTGTAGAACATCGGCTTGTGCGCGGCAACAATGCCCAGCGGCACACCGATGACCACGCAGACCAGGGTGGCGAACAGCACCTGCGCGAGGGTTTCCATGGTTTCCTGCCAGTACCCCAGGTTGAGGATCAGCAGGAACGAGGCGATGACAAATACAGTCAGGCCCCACTTGCGTTGAATGAAGTGAGCCAGCAGCGCAATCAGACCGATCAATGCCAGCGGATTGAACCAGGTCAGCGCAAACGTCACGCCGTGGATCATCGTTTCCAGCGTCGATGCGATTGCGTCGAAGTAGTTGGCGCCGTGTTGGGTCAACCATTCGACGAAGGCAGCGATGTACTGGCCTAGTGGGATTTTCTGTTCAGTCAGCATGGTAGTGAATGTCCACATGCGAAGGGGAAAACATCCCAGGCCAGCGCACCGGCCTGGGGTCAGCGGGTGTTATTTGGCGAGATAAGCTTTGACGGCCTCCAGACCGGGTTTGCCATCGACGGTGGTGACGCCTGCGAGCCAGGTGTCGAGCACTTGCGGGTTGGCCTTCAGCCAGGCCTTGGCCGCAGCATCGGGTTTCTGTTTTTCGTCCAGGACTTTACCCATCAGGGTGCTTTCCATGTTCAGGGTGAACACCAGGTTTTTCAGCAATTGGCCGACGTTACTGCATTCCTGGGTGTAGCCCTTGCGGGTGTTGGTGTAGATGGTGGCCTGGCCGTAGTTGGGGCCGAACGAGTCGTCACCCCCGGTCAGGTACTTCATCTTGAAGCGAGTGTTCATCGGGTGCGGTTCCCAGCCGAGGAACACGATGGCCTGGTCGCGCTTGGTGGCGCGTTCGACCTGGGAGAGCATGCCGGCTTCGCTGGATTCGACGACTTTGAAGCCGGCGGTTTTCAGGCCGAAGGCGTCTTTGTCGATCAACGTCTGGATGGTGCGGTTGCCGTCGTTACCCGGCTCGATGCCGTAGATCTTGCCACCCAGCTCATCCTTGAATTTGGCGATATCGGCGAAGTCTTTCAGGCCTTTGTTGTACAGCGCTTCGGGTACCGCCAGGGTGTACTTGGCGTTCTCCAGGTTGGCGCGCACGGTTTCCACGGTGCCGGCATCACGGTACTGCTTGATGTCGTTTTCCATGGTCGGCATCCAGTTGCCGAGGAAGATGTCCATGTTCTTGCCGTCGGCCAGGGACTTGTAGGTCACAGGTACCGAAATCATCGTGGTGCGCGGCTTGTAGCCCAGGCCCTTGAGGACTTCGCTGGTGGTCGCGGTGGTGACGGTGATGTCGGTCCAGCCGACATCGGAGAAATTGACGGTCTGACATTGTGCCGGTTCTGCAGCGTGCGCCAGGACTGGCAGACTCAGCATGGCGGCCAACAACAACGAGGGTGAACCTTTCATATGGGTAGACTCCTGTGTTTTTTCTGGCGGCATTCGCCGCGCTTTATATGTGTTGCGGTTGGAACGTGCGACGCAGCGGCGGCGCGGTGCCTTGCAAACGAGTCGAGACTGATCATGTACCAGTGAAAATCTGACGCCTACAGGGGGCGTCGTATCCAGTACAGGGATGGTCGTATCCAGTGTCGGTGACGTCGCTTACAGATTTTTCCAAAGGCAAAACTGCAGTTTTCAACGATCTGCACCGCTAAAAACGGCCAAAACGCCTGATCGCACGAGAGCGACGCTGGTGAGCATGGGTACGTCGGTGTGAGACGCCGTGACGGCGGATAAAAGCTTGATGATGCCGCCATCTGGGCGATCTGAGCGTAGCAGCTCCTTGGTGTCCGGTTTGCTCACCTGCGGAGTCCCACGTTAATGGCTATCAGCGTTTTCGACCTGTTCAAGATCGGCATCGGGCCTTCTAGTTCTCACACCGTCGGCCCCATGCGCGCCGCGGCGTTGTTCGTCCAGGCATTGCGTGAACGTGAACTGTTGGAACAAGTCAGGCGCGTCGAAGTTCAGCTCTACGGCTCATTGTCGGCCACCGGCATTGGCCACGGCAGCGACACCGCGACCATCATGGGCCTGATGGGCGAGTGGCCCGACGCGATCGATCCGGCGCAGATCGGCCTGCGTATCCACACCCTGCGCGAGACCGACACGCTGCTGCTGGATGGGCGCTTGCCGGTGCCGTTTGTATGGGCGCGCGACATGCGCCTGCTCGACGAAAACCTGCCCTTTCATCCCAACGCCATGACCCTGGTGGTGTTCGGCGATGACGGTGAGTTGCATCGCGACACCTACTATTCGGTCGGCGGCGGTTTTGTCGTGGATGAAGCCCAGGCGCAGAGTGGCGTGGCGGATATGGACCGCACCGAGCTGCCCTATGATTTTTCCAGCGCGGTGGAGTTGTTGCAGCTGTGCAAGACCCACAACCTGCGCGTCGCCGAGTTGATGTTGGCGAATGAAAAAACCTGGCGCTCGGAAGATGAAATCCGCAGCGGCCTGATGAAACTCTGGCGCGCCATGCAGGCGTGTGTGGAGGAGGGGCTCAAGCACGAGGGCATCTTGCCGGGCGGGCTGAACGTGCGCCGCCGCGCGGCCAAGTTGCACCGCAGTTTGCTGGAGCTGAACAAACCCAATGTGATCGGCTCGACCTTGAGCGCGATGGAGTGGGTCAACCTGTTCGCCCTGGCGGTCAATGAAGAAAATGCTGCCGGTGGACGCATGGTCACCGCACCCACCAACGGCGCGGCGGGGATCATCCCGGCAGTGCTGCACTACTTCATGAAATTCAGCGAGGAAGTGACCGAGGCCAACGTGGTCGACTACCTGCTCGGCGCTGCGGCGGTGGGCATCCTGTGCAAGAAGAACGCGTCGATTTCCGGTGCTGAGGTCGGCTGCCAGGGCGAAGTCGGCTCGGCCTGTGCGATGGCCGCCGCCGGCTTGGCGGAGATCCTCGGCGCCACGCCGGAGCAACTGTGCAACGCTGCGGAGATCGGCCTGGAACACAACCTCGGCCTGACCTGCGACCCGGTGGGCGGGCTGGTGCAAGTGCCGTGCATCGAGCGCAACGCGATTGCGGCGGTGAAGGCGATCAACGCGGCGCAGATGGCCTTGCGTGGTGATGGCCAGCACTTCATCTCGCTCGACCGGGTGATCCGCACCATGCGCGATACCGGGGCGGACATGCACGACAAGTACAAGGAAACCTCGCGCGGTGGCTTGGCGGTGAGCGCGGTGGAGTGTTGACCACCTTTGCCGGTGGGCGGCTTGTTGTGGCGAGCGGGCTTGCCCCGCGTTGGGCCGCGCAGCAGCCCCAATAACTTCACTGAGTTCGTTCAGGAATATCGAGGTGTCAGGTTCTGGGGCTGCTGCGCAGCCCAACGCGGGGCAAGCCCGCTCGCCACAATTGAGGTGCAAACTGCGCATAAAGTGAACATCCCAACCAAAAGCGCCACCTTTTAGCGCGTCGCAAACAGATAAGTAGCTCCCAAACGATTTACCCCTCGACCACCCGTCACCTGTGCGTGTGGTGACAGACTTTTCCTACGCCCTGAAAGCGCCTTCCCACAAGTGCTACCGATCTGCTCACACCCCTTGAACAGGCTCACTCCTGCCACTGAATCGGGTCATATCCCGCACTCGCGGCGCGGGCTTATATAGACGCTTCATCAGGTCGTTTTCAGGAGTTATTGAATGGCCATTCAAATTTAGGCATGGCATTTGCTCTATCAATTCAAAGCCTCGCCTCTCCAGGACGAGCGCAATAACAAGAGCCTCGCCTGAGGCCATCACCCGCTTTGTGTGAGGAGATACCGCGATGACGTCGTTCAACTCAGGGGCCCAACCCCAGAACCGTGCGCCTCAATCCATCGGCTTTTTGCTGCTGGACAATTTCACGCTGATTTCCCTGGCGTCGGCAGTGGAACCGCTGCGCATGGCCAACCAGTTGTCCGGCCGCGAGCTGTATCGCTGGACCACCCTGAGTGTCGACGGCAACCAGGTCTGGGCCAGCGACGGCCTGCAAATCACCCCCGATGCCTCCATGCACAAAGCCCCGGCCCTGGACACTGTGATTGTGTGCGGCGGCGTGGGTATCCAGCGCACCGTTACCCGTGAACACGTGTCGTGGCTGCAAAGCCAGGCGCGCCAGTCGCGTCGCCTTGGCGCGGTGTGCACCGGCAGCTGGGCCCTGGCCTGCGCCGGCTTGCTCGATGGGTTTGATTGCAGCGTGCACTGGGAATGCCTGGCGTCGATGCAGGAAGCCTTCCCGCGTGTCGCCATGAGCACGCGCTTGTTCACCCTCGACCGCAACCGTTTCACCAGCTCCGGTGGCACCGCGCCGCTGGACATGATGCTGCACCTGATCAGCCGCGACCACGGTCGCGAACTGTCCGCAGCCATCTCCGAGATGTTCGTGTACGAACGCATCCGCAACGAACAGGATCACCAGCGCGTGCCGCTCAAGCACATGCTCGGCACCAACCAGCCGAAGCTGCAGGAAATCGTCGCGCTGATGGAAGCCAACCTTGAAGAGCCGATCGACCTGGATGAGCTGGCGGTGTACGTCGCCGTGTCGCGGCGCCAGCTGGAGCGGCTGTTCCAGAAATACCTGCACTGCTCGCCGTCGCGCTACTACCTCAAGCTGCGCCTGATCCGTGCGCGGCAGTTGCTCAAGCAAACGCCGATGTCGATCATCGAAGTGGCGTCGGTGTGCGGGTTTGTCTCCACGCCGCACTTCTCCAAGTGCTACCGCGAATACTTCGGCATTCCGCCACGCGATGAGCGTGTGGGTTCCAACACCACGCAGCAAGTGGCGATGATGCCGATTCCGCAGGCGCTGGTGTTGTCACCGTTGTCGGGGCCGATGTCGGCGTTGAGCCAGGCGCGCAATGAGTCGACTTTTGCCAGTGTAAGGCTCTAGGCCGAGCCGTCTTCATCGCAGGCAAGCCAGCTCCCACATTTTGATCCGTGAATAGATTCAAATGTGGGCGCTGGCTTGCCGGCGATGGCGCTTTATCAGGCGCCAGAGTTCTGCTTGAACTGCACCAAGGCCGGCAGCAACTGCTTGTCGATCGCTTGGCGTACAGCCGGCAGGATCGTCGCGCTGCCGGTGTACATCTGTTCCACCATGCCCTTGAGCGCCTTGGCCCGTGCGGCACTCAAACCGCGCACGGCGCACTCGCAGGCCTGTTCGGCGCTGGCGCCGCTGGACACCTCGAAACCCAGCGAGCGCAGTTGGCTCAGCAGGTCATCCTGGTCAATCAAATCCGCGTGCATCATGACGTTTATCCTGGTGTAGGGAGCGGGAGATTGAGGTCGATTCTGGTAGGCCAACACCGAGTCGGCAAGGCCTGAATGCGTGAATGTCCGGCACACCTATGAACAGGTCGTTTTCGGCTAACTCGCAAGGAAGAGGAGTGTGCACACTGGCATCAAGCAAGCAGCTTGAAGGTTTGGTCACCCTCGGGATGCGCAGCTCACACAAAGCACTCTGCCCCGATCCTGTCACGGCTGGATCGGGTTTTTTTTTGCTGAATTTGTAGTGGTTGTGCGGGCCCCTTCGCGAGCAAGCCCGCTCCCACATTTGACCGAGTTCCTGCTGAAAAAGCGCGGTCAAATGTGGGAGCGGGCTTGCTCGCGAAGGGCGCGCCTCGGTCTACCGCTGCAACACCAATATCCTGGACAACAACTCATCCCGGTCGATATAGCACCCCTGGAAATGCCGCGCCCCCGAAGCCGGATCAAACGCATTGCGCGCATGCAAGGTGCGGCGGTTATCGAAGCACCACAGCTCGCCCGGGTTCAGGCGCTTGACCAGCCGAAAGCGAGCCTCGCGCGTCATCGTAATAAACCGCCGATAAGCCCGATACAACAACGGCATCTGCTCCACCGGCGCCTCGAACGGCCCGCGCAAAAAGTTCGCCATGCGAATCTCCGCCACATCGCCCAGGGCATCCAGTGCAATGATCGGCGCGAGGCGGCGATAGTCGCTGTGACGGTCCTTGTTGCGAAACTCCACGGGGATTTCACACAGTGCACGAAACGCCTCGGGGTCTTCCGTGCGCAGGGCATGGGCGATGGCGAAACCGTCGACAAAAATACTCTCGCCCCCGGTGGCATCGTTCACCAGGCAATGTAGAAATTGCAGCCCCGGTTGCAGCTCCCGCGTCGGCAAATCGCTGTGCAACGGCAGGTTGAAGGCGGTGTAGGCATTGCTGTCGGCATCGGCCTTGGATTGCACGTTGAACAGCACGCCGAAATTGCTTTCGCGGATGAACGCAATACGCTTGGCGATCAGCGCCAGTGAGCCGGGTTCGGTCGGTACGCCGCGCACTTGGGTCAAGCCAGAGTCGCGCACGGCCAGCAGCCACTGCAGCAGCGCCTTGGGGTCTTCCATCACGGCGGCATAGTCGAACACCGGCAACGTAAAGCGGCTGTCCCAGAGCCTGGATTTCGGCCGGGCAGCCTGGCGTTCAGCGCGCGATTGGTCGTCGTAGGCGTGAGCCCGCAACCAGCCGGGATCGTATTGGCTGCGATGGCCGCCGAGCCACTGCACACTGAGAAAACCCTGCTCGATCTGCACATCGACGGCGGTCAGTGCCTCGTCCACATCGACGATTTCCAGCACCTGCTCGCGGGTGACGCTGTACACGCATTCGGTGCACGGGCAGTTATCGCGCAGCCATTGATGATGAAACGGGCTGACCCGTCCATCGGCCCACCGCACGCGAATCTGATCGTTCAGCACCTGCGCATCGGCGAGGTCGCTGATCTTGGGGTAGGTACGAAAATCGGCAACAGCGGCGGCGGTTTGCATGGTGGCTCCTTATGGTTTTTTGGGTGGCAATCCAATCACTCGACCCAGCAGGGCGGGGCGGGGCAGGTCGGCTTGAGCGGTGCTGATGACCGTCAGCTTTTCCAGCGTGGCCTCGGTGAACGGCGCCGAATTCGGTCCTGCCAGGTCGACGTGCAAGAGCATCTGTTCATTGCCGGCCAGTTCCTGCTCATGACCGACTAAATGCAGGCTGTGATAGAGATGCAGGCGCTTGGCGTCGTGGGCGATCAGTTGCGTGTGTACTTCAACCTCGGCACCCAGTTTCACCTCGTGCAGGTAGTTGAGGTGCAGCTCGAGCGTGAACAACGAGTGGCCGCTGGCTTCGCGGTTTTCGCTGTCCAGCCCCAGGGTGTCCATCAGTGCGTCGGTGGCGTAGCTGAAGATCAGCAGGTAGAACGCATCGCGCAGATGGCCGTTGTAGTCCACCCAATCCGGTTGGATTTTGGTGGTGTAGGTGGTCAATGCAGGCATGTCTGGGATTCCGGATCATTATTCGGTTCAACTGTAGGAGCTGGCTTGCCGGCGATGGCGATGTCGGATTCACCACCGCTATCGCCGGCAAGCCAGCTCCCACAAGGATCAACTGCCGTTATTCGGCGAAGCTCATGCCGTGCTTGGCTTTAGTCACCTTGACCGCCTCCAGCACTGCCAGCAGGCAATCATCACGATAGCGTTCCAGCGCCGAAATGCTGTGGCTGCCGAGTTGATCGCGGGTGCCGTCGACCACATCGTCAATCAACTTGTCGGTGAGTTCCGGTGCCGGCAGGTACGTCCACGGCAACTGCAGCGCGGGGCCGAACTGCGCCATGAAGTGACGCATGCCGGCATCACCGCCTGCCAGGGTGTAGGTGAGGAAGGTGCCCATGAACGACCAACGCAAGCCGGCGCCAAAACGAATCGCATCGTCGATTTCACCGGTGGTCGCCACGCCGTCATTCACCAGGTGCAGCGCCTCGCGCCACAGCGCTTCGAGCAAGCGGTCGGCGATGAAGCCGGGGACTTCCTTGCGCACATGCAACGGGCGCATGCCAAGGGATTCATACACCGTGATCGCGGCTTGAATGGCTTGCGGCGCGGTGTGCTTGCCGCCGACCACCTCCACCAGCGGCAGCAGGTACACCGGGTTGAACGGATGACCCACCACGCAACGTTCCGGGTGCGTGGAGCCTTCATAAAACTCGCTCGGCAACAGCCCTGATGTACTCGAACCAATCAATGCATTCGGCTTGGCCGCTGCACTGATCTTGCTGTGCAGTTCCAGCTTCAACTCCAGGCGCTCCGGGGCGCTTTCCTGGATGAAGTCGGCGTCTTTCACGCACTCTTCAATGGTGGCGACAAAGCGCAGGCGCTCCTGCGAGGCACCCGGTGCCAGGCCTTGTTTCTCCAGGGCGCCCCAGGCATTCGCGACGCGCTTGCGCAGGGCGGCTTCGGCACCGGGCGCCGGGTCCCAGGCGACCACATCGAGGCCGTGGGCCAGGGCGCGGGACACCCAGCCGCTGCCGATAACGCCGCTGCCGAGGGCGGCGAAGGTTTTGATTTCAGTGATAAAGCTCATGGAAAATTCCTGAAGTATTCGATGATCCCGCATGTTTAATTCGCTTTCGGCAAGCAATCAGCCGCGCTTGGCCAGGCCCATCTTGATTCGACCTTCCGCCGGGGTCATGACCCGTGCACCCAGGCGGCTGAGGATTTCACTCGCCCGCTCCACCAGTTGGCCATTGGTCGCCAGCACGCCCTTGTCCAGCCACAGGTTGTCTTCCAGGCCGACCCGCACGTTGCCGCCCAGCAGCACCGCTTGTGCGGCCATCGGCATTTGCATGCGGCCGATGCCGAAGCCGGCCCACACCGCGTCGGCGGGCAGGTTGTCGACCATGGCTTTCATGGTGGTGGTGTCGGCCGGCGCGCCCCACGGAATGCCCAGGCACAGTTGGAACAACGGGTTATCGAGCAGGCCTTCCTTGATCATCTGCTTGGCGAACCACAGGTGGCCGGTGTCGAAGATTTCCAGCTCGGCCTTCACGCCCAGCTCTTGAATGCGCTTGGCGCCGGCACGCAGTTGCGCCGGGGTCGACACGTAAATGGTGTCGCCGTCGCCGAAGTTCAGGGTGCCGCAGTCCAGGGTGCAGATTTCCGGCAGCAGCTCCTCGACGTGAGCCAGGCGGGTCAGCGGGCCGACCAGGTCGGTATTGGGGCCGAACTCCATCGGGTGCTCGCCGCCGCCGATCTCCAGGTCGCCGCCCATGCCGGCCGTGAGGTTGACGATGATGTCGATGTCGGCCTCGCGGATGCGCTCCATCACTTCGCGGTACAGGGCGACGTCGCGGCTGAACTTGCCAGTGTGCGGATCACGCACATGGCAGTGCACCACGGTGGCACCGGCCTTGGCGGCTTCCACCGCGGCGGCGGCGATTTGCTTGGGGGTGACCGGCACGTGCGGGCTTCTGGCGGTCGTGTCGCCAGCACCGGTGAGTGCGCAGGTGATGATGACGTCGTGGTTCATGAGGCAGGTTCCTTACAGGCGTGGTGGTGCCGTTCGCAGCCAGGAATGGCTGCGAAACGGTGATTCGGATCAGGTTATTTGCTGCTCAATTGCAGGTTGGCGGCGGCCGGTTTGCCGTCGAACGTGGTCACCCCTTCTAGCCAGCGCTGCTGGTCTTGCGGGTGATCCTTGAGCCACTGCCTGGCGGACTCGAGAGCGTCCTTGTGATCCAGCAACGGCTGCATCATTCGGCTCTCGTCGGCCGCAGTGAAGGTCAGGTTGGTCAGCAGCTTGTGGACGTTGGGGCACTGCTCGGCGTAGTTCGGCGCGGTAACGCTCCACACGGTGGCCATGCCTTCGTTCGGGCCCAGGGCATCGTCGCTGCCGGTGAGGTAAGTCATGGCGACGTTGACGTTCATCGGGTGCGGCGCCCAGCCGAAGAACACCACCGCTTCCTTGCGGCGCACCGCGCGGTCGACGGCGGCGAGCATGCCGGCCTCACTGGATTCCACCAGCTGGAACTTGCCGAGGCCGAACTGATTCTTGGCGATCATGGCCTTGATCTGGGTGTTGGCGCCCGAGCCAGGCTCGATGCCGTAGATCTTGCCGCCCAGCTCTTTCTCGAACTTGGCGATGTCGGCGAAGGTTTTCAGGCCTTTGTCGGCGAGGTACGTGGGGACTGCGAGGGTGGCGCGGGCGTCTTCCAGGCTCGGCTTGTCGAGGACCTTGACCTGCTTGGCGTCGACGAACGGCGTGATGGTCTGGGTCATCAGCGGGTTCCAGTAGCCGAGGAACAGGTCCAGGCGCTGGTCGCGGATGCCGGCGAAGATGATTTGCTGGGAGGCGCTGGTCTGTTTGGTCTTGTAGCCGAGGCCGTCGAGCAACACTTGGGTCATGGCGCTGGTGGCGATTACGTCGGTCCAGTTCACCACGCCCATGCGCACGTTCTGGCAAGAGGCCGCATCGGCAGCCAGGACGTTCGTGCTCAAAATGGCGCTGGCGCTGAGTGCGAGCACGCAGCGGCTGATCAGTCGGTTCATGGTGGATCCCTCGGCAGGTCGTTATTGTGGGGGCCGGCGTCTTTGTGCGCCGTGAGGCCAAGTTACGCAGCTTGCAGGTCGAGAAAACGCACGGCGGCGACTCGCTCTTGCACTGCAGCGACCTGCCCCCTTGAATCCGCCCATGAACGGGAGTATCACAGTGCCACGCTGCCCGTCCGACGAGAGCGCCACCATGTCCCAGGATTTCTACTTTCTGCTGATGCCGGGTTTCTCGGCCATCGGTTTTATCTCCGCGTTGGAGCCACTGCGGGTCGCCAACCGCTTTCGTGGTGAGCTGTACCGCTGGCACATACTGAGCGCCGATGGAGGGGCGGTACTGGCGAGCAATGGCATGTCGGTCAACGCCGATGCCGCGCTGGAACCCCTGAAAAAAGGCGCGACGCTGCTGGTGGTGGCCGGCTTCGAGCCGCTGCAGTTCGCCACGCCTGCGCTGGAGCACTGGCTGCGCCGCCTCGACCACGATGGCGTGACCCTCGGCGCCATCGACACCGGCGCGTGTGTGCTGGCCGAAGCCGGTTTGCTCGACGGCCACCGGCTGACCCTGCACTGGGAAGCCATCGACGCCTTCAAGGAATCTTATCCACAGCTCACCGTGACCCAGGAGCTGTTCGAGATCGACCGCCGGCGCATCACCTGCGCCGGCGGCACCGCTTCCATCGACCTGATGCTTGACCTGATCGCCCAGGCCCACGGCCCGGACCTGGCGATCCAGGTCTCCGAGCAATTCGTGCTCGGGCGTATTCGCCCACGCAAAGACCACCAGCGCATGCAGATCGCTACGCGCTATGGCATCAACAACAAGAAGTTGGTGCAGGTGATCGGCGAAATGGAGCAGCACACCGAACCGCCCCTGAGCACCCTGGCCCTGGCGGAGGCGATCAAGGTCACGCGGCGCCAGCTGGAGCGCCTGTTTCGCCTGCACCTGAACGACACACCGAGCAACTTCTACCTCGGCCTGCGCCTGGAAAAAGCCCGGCAACTGCTGCGCCAGAGCGATATGAGCGTGCTGGAAGTGAGCATTGCCTGCGGGTTTGAGTCGCCGTCGTACTTCACCCGGAGTTATCGGGCGCGGTTTGCGAAATGTCCGCGGGAGGACCGGCGACGGGAGGCGGTTTGACGGCCAATTATAGTAGATTATACTCGCTACTATAATTTATAGTCCTTTGCATAATTGAGTATAAAACCATGTCCAAGCACAGCGGCTTTGTATTCCGCCGTCCCGCCCTGGCCAGCAGCATTGCCGATGGCCTGGTGGGGGCTGGCATCCAGGATTTCACCTCGGGCCTGTTTCTAGCGGCGCCGCGCCGCACGGGCAAAAGTACGTTTTTGCGTGAAGACCTGATCCCGGAGTGCCAGCTGCGCGGTTGGCTGGCGGTGTATGTCGATCTGTGGGCCGACAAAGAGAAAGACCCTGCGGAGTTGATCGCCAGTGCAATCGCCGCCGCGCTGGTGACCTATGAGAAGGGCATTCGCAAGCTGGCCAAGAACATTGGCATCGAGAAATTAAGCTTCCTGCGTACCCTGTCCTGGGATTTCACCAAGCCGCAATTGCCCGTCGGTGCGACGCTGACCCAAGCCTTGGAGTTGCTCCACAGTGCTGCGGAAAAACCCGTTGTGCTGGTGATTGACGAAGCGCAGCACGCCTTGACCACCGAGTCAGGCATCAATGCGATGTTCGCGCTGAAGGCCGCCCGGGACCAGCTAAATCAAGGGCGTGACGAGGAGGGCAGCGGTTTGCACCTGGTGTTCACCGGTTCCAACCGCGACAAGCTGGCCCATTTGGTGCTGGGCAAGAGTCAGCCGTTCTTCGGGTCCAGCATCACGCCGTTCCCGTTGCTCGGCAAAGAGTTCACGCGAGCCTACACCGCGCACCTCAACGCACATTTGGCTAAAACCAATCAGTTCAACGCCGCCGACATTGATGACGCCTTCGAGCTGGTAGGCCGTCGCCCCGAAATGCTGCGCACCATTATTGGCGAAGTGGCGCTGGAGCTGGGCGAAGCGAGCAATCTGGGCCAGTTGCTGCACAGCCGCGCCGAATTTCTGCGTGCCGGCGTGTGGACGGAATTCGAAAGTGCCTGGAACAACCTCACCGTCCCCCAGCGAGCCGTGCTCGAGGTCATGGTGCAGCGCTCGCAGAACAACGAACCCTTTGCGCCGTTCACCGACAGCACCCTCACGGCGGTGAGCAAGGCGCTGGAAGCCATGGGCAGCGATGTGGTGCCGGGCACCCAGACGATTCAGGCCTGTATCGATGCCCTGCGCGACAAGGAACTGGTGTGGAAGTCGAGCCGGGGCGGATATGCCCTGGAGGACAAAACCTTCGGCGATTGGCTGCTGCGCAAGCGCTGAAGGGCAACACTGGTCAAATGTGGGAGCTGGCTCGCCTGCGATAGCGGTCGATCAGGCAGTGCAGGGTTGTCTGGCAAACCGTCATCGCCGGCAAGCCAGCTCCTACAGGGGGTTGGTGTGTGGCTTATTTCTTCAGCAGGGCCGAACACGCCGCCTTATAGGCTTCATGCTGATACTTGTTCAACGAGGCCGGCAGCTCGAAGTTGTGTTTCTTGTTCTGTGCATTGATGGTCTGCGGCGACAGCAGCGTCACCTCAACCCCCTCCAGCAACTGAAACACGCCTTCGATCTTGAACGTGGTCGGGCCGCCGGCGAACTCGCCTTTCTTGCTGCGCTTCTTGATCGCGATCCGGGTGATGGCGTTGGCCTGCACGAACGCCTTCACCTGTGCCGCAAAGGCTTTGACGTTGGCGGCTTCATCGTCGTCTTCAAGCGCGATTTTCTTGGTGGCCAGGGCGAGGTGGGCCAGCGCCTGGTTATCCAGTGAGGCAACGGCGATGATGGCTTCGCTGCCTTTGATTTCGATGCCGCAGAGAGTCATGAGTAGCCTTGATTCAAGAGGAAAGTGACGGGGATTGTCGCTTATTCCTGCCCGATCGACTCCAAAAACTCCGACCGCTCATCACTCATCCGCGCCAGGCAGTCATTTTGCGCAATCGCGTAGGCCTTGGTCCCGTTCACCGCTGGGAAGGTGTCCACGGCGCAGTCGGCGTCACGCAGTTTTTCCCACTTTTGCTGGGCATCCTTCAGACGAGCGGTAATGTCGGCGAGTTTGGTCTTGTCGCTGCCATAGGTCGAACCCATGCGTTCCAGCAGGCCCTGGTAGTTATCCTTGAGCAGCTGTTCGGCGGTGGTTTTGTTGTAGGTGGCGCATTCCAGGGTTTGCTTGTCGTTTTCGATGCCATCGCACGGCGTGCTGTCGGTGTCTTCGGCCGCGTGGACGCCGGTTGCGATGAGTGCCAAAGCCAGGAAAATCGATTTCATTGCGCCGTCTCATATCAGGTGATGCGGAATTCTGGCTCAAGCGTAAGACAAATAACAGCCGCCAGTCAGACACCTCTTAACAGCCTTTGTCGCGGATTGACGCTTTCGGCAATTCCCCTGTCGTTTTTGCACCCGGCTCGGGTTTGCCCTGGGCATATGCTGGCCCCAAAGCGCCGGCAGACGATTCGGCGCATGAATCGCCAATAAGGGGACGCCTGATGAGCCCAGCCGAATTGCACGCCGACAGCATCGTTATCGACGGGCTGATTATTGCCAAGTGGAACCGCGACCTGTTCGAGGACATGCGCAAAGGTGGCCTCACCGCCGCCAACTGCACCGTGTCGGTGTGGGAAGGGTTCCAGGCCACGATCAACAATATCGTCGCCAGCCAGACCCTGATCCGCGAGAACAGCGACCTGGTGATCCCGGTGAAAACCACCGCTGACATCCGCAAGGCCAAGGAGCAGGGCAAGACCGGCATCATCTTCGGCTTCCAGAACGCCCATGCGTTTGAAGACCAGTTGGGCTATGTCGAGATCTTCAAGCAGCTCGGCGTCGGTGTGGTGCAGATGTGCTACAACACCCAGAACCTGGTGGGCACCGGCTGCTACGAACGCGATGGCGGCCTGTCGGGCTTCGGGCGCGAGGTGGTCGCCGAAATGAACCGCGTCGGCATCATGTGCGACCTGTCCCACGTCGGCTCCAAGACTTCCGAAGAAGTCATCCTCGAATCGAAAAAACCGGTGTGCTACTCCCACTGCCTGCCTTCCGGCCTGAAAGAGCACCCGCGCAACAAGTCCGATGAAGAACTCAAGTTCATTGCCGACCATGGCGGTTTTGTCGGCGTGACCATGTTTGCGCCGTTCCTCGCCAAGGGCATCGATTCGACGATCGACGACTACGCCGAAGCCATCGAATACACCATGAACATCGTCGGCGAAGATGCCATCGGCATCGGCACCGACTTCACCCAGGGCCATGGCCAGGATTTCTTCGAAATGCTGACCCATGACAAGGGCTACGCCCGCCGCCTGACCAGCTTCGGCAAGATCATCAATCCGCTGGGCATCCGCACCGTGGGCGAGTTCCCCAACCTCACCGAGACCCTGCTCAAGCGCGGCCACAGCGAGCGCGTGGTGCGCAAGATCATGGGCGAGAACTGGGTCAGCGTCTTGAAGGACGTTTGGGGCGAGTGAATACCTCCGGAGCCTACTCCGCTCGCCGATAGCTGCGTCAGGTCCTCGCGCCAAACTCGCCGTACGTCCCGTACTGCCTCGCTTGTCGCTCCGGTCCTTCCTTGCTCTCGACGTGCTCGCTACGGCTCCAAAGTCATTCACACGGCTTGTTTATAAGAGCAAAGCAAAAGCTTTGCTAAGCACTGAAAACGAATTTTCTGGAGTTAAGTTTCCATGGCCAAGATCGCCCCGCAATTGCCTATCGAAGTCGACAGCGAAACCGGTGTCTGGACCTCCGACGCCCTGCCGATGCTGTACGTGCCGCGCCATTTCTTCGTCAACAACCACATCGGTATCGAAGAAGTCCTGGGCGCCGAGGCCTATGCCGAGATCCTCTACAAGGCCGGCTACAAATCCGCCTGGCACTGGTGTGAAAAAGAAGCCGAATGCCACGGCCTGGAAGGCGTCGCGGTGTTCGAGCACTACATGAAGCGCCTGTCGCAACGTGGCTGGGGCCTGTTCAAGATCCAGGACATCGACCTCGACAAAGGCACGGCCAGCGTCAAGCTCGAACACTCGGCGTTTGTCTACGTGTACGGCAAGGTCGGGCGCAAGGTCGACTACATGTTCACCGGCTGGTTTGCCGGCGCGATGGACCAGATCCTGCAGGCACGCGGCAGCAGCATTCGCACGGTAGCCGAGCAAGTCTACGGTGGCTCCGAAGAGGGCCACGACGACGGCCTGTTCACCGTCAAGCCGTTGTAAGTCGAGGAACCCTGCCATGGCTTTCGAAGCAATGTTCGCGCCGATCCAGATCGGCAAACTGACCATTCGCAACCGCGTGCTCAGTACCGCCCACGCCGAGGTGTATGCCACCGACGGCGGCATGACCACCGACCGCTATGTGAAGTACTACGAAGAGAAAGCCAAGGGCGGGATCGGCCTGGCGATCTGCGGCGGGTCTTCCAGTGTGGCCATCGACAGCCCGCAAGGCTGGTGGAAATCGGTGAACCTGGCCGACGACCGCATCATCCCGCACTTTCAGAACCTGGCCGATGCCATGCACAAGCATGGCGCCAAGATCATGATCCAGATTACCCACATGGGCCGCCGCTCGCGCTGGGATGGCGAGCATTGGCCGACCCTGCTGTCGCCCTCGGGCATCCGCGAGCCGGTGCACCGTGCGACCTGCAAGACCATCGAGCCGGAAGAAATCTGGCGCGTGATCGGCAACTACGCCACGGCGGCGGCGCGCGCCAAGGCCGGTGGCCTGGACGGTGTGGAACTGTCGGCGGTGCACCAGCACATGATCGACCAGTTCTGGAGCCCGCGGGTCAACAAGCGTACCGACGAATGGGGCGGCAGCTTTGAAAACCGCATGCGCTTCGGCCTGGAAGTGTTGAAGGCGGTGCGCAAGGAAGTCGGTCCGGATTTCTGCGTCGGCATTCGTTTGTGTGGCGATGAATTCCACCCGGACGGCCTGTCCCACGAGGACATGAAGCAGATCGCCAAGTATTACGACGACACCGGCATGCTCGACTTCATCGGCGTGGTTGGCTCGGGGTGCGACACCCACAATACCCTGGCCAACGTGATCCCCAACATGAGTTATCCACCGGAGCCGTTCCTGCACCTGGCGGCCGGTATCAAGGAAGTGGTCAAGGCCCCGGTGCTGCACGCGCAGAACATCAAGGACCCGAACCAGGCCACGCGGATCCTGGAAGGCGGCTACGTGGACATGGTCGGCATGACCCGTGCGCACATCGCCGACCCGCACCTGATCGCCAAGATCAAGATGGGCCAGGTCGACCAGATCAAGCAGTGCGTCGGCGCCAACTACTGCATCGACCGCCAGTACCAGGGCCTGGATGTGCTGTGCATCCAGAATGCTGCGACGTCCCGTGAGTACATGGGCGTGCCGCACATCATCGAGAAGTCCACCGGGCCCAAACGCAAAGTCGTGGTGGTCGGTGCCGGCCCGGCCGGGATGGAAGCCGCACGGGTGGCTGCAGAACGGGGCCACGACGTGACCCTGTTCGAGAAGAAAGACTTTATCGGTGGGCAAATCACCACCGCTTCCAAAGCCCCGCAACGCGACCAGATCGCCGGCATCACCCGCTGGTTCCAGTTGGAGTTGGCGCGCCTGAACGTGGACCTGCGCCTGGGCGTGGCGGCGAATGCCGACGCGATCCTCGACCTGCGCCCGGATGTGGTGGTGCTGGCCGTCGGCGGGCATCCGTTCCTGGAACAGAACGAACACTGGGGCGCAGCCGAAGGCCTGGTAGTCAGCAGCTGGGACGTGCTCGACGGCAAGGTTGCGCCGGGCAAGAACGTGCTGGTGTACGACACCATCTGCGAATTCACCGGCATGTCGGTGGCGGATTTCCTGGCGGACAAGGGCAGCCAGGTCGAGATCGTCACCGACGACATCAAGCCGGGCGTGGCCGTCGGCGGTACGTCGTTCCCGACCTACTACCGCAGCATGTACCCCAAGGAAGTGATCATGACCGGCGACATGATGCTGGAAAAGGTCTACCGCGAAGGCGACAAGCTGGTGGCGGTGCTGGAGAACGAATACACCGGCGCCAAAGAGGAGCGGGTGGTCGACCAGGTGGTGGTCGAGAACGGCGTGCGCCCGGATGAAGAACTCTATTACGGGTTGAAAGCCGGCTCGCGCAACAAGGGCCAGATGGACATCGAAGCCCTGTTCGCGATCAAGCCGCAGCCGTGTTTGAGCGAGGCGGGTGAGGGTTACTTGCTGTTCCGCATCGGTGACTGTGTAGCGCAGCGCAATACCCACGCCGCGATCTATGACGCCCTGCGCCTGTGCAAGGATTTCTGACCCACCTGATCGTTCCCACGCTCTGCGTGGGAATGCCGCCCTGGACGGCTCTGCGTCCGCTCTTAAGGTCGTGACGCAGAGCGTCACAGGATGCATTCCCACGCGGAGCGTGGGAACGATCATTGACCCCGAGATCTGTGGGAGCTTCACCATGTTGAACACCTTGCTTCCTGTTCTTTTGTTCGCAGCGATAGGCCTCGCCGTACTCGGCGCCCTGCGCCGGGTGAACATGTGGCGCCGTGGCCGTGCATCCAAAGTCGACCTGCTGGGCGGCCTGCTGGCCATGCCCAAGCGCTACATGGTCGACCTGCACCATGTGGTCGCCCGCGACAAATACATCGCCAACACCCACGTCGCCACTGCCCTGGGCTTTGTGCTCTCGGCGTTGCTGGCGATCCTGGTGCATGGGTTCGGCCTGCATAACCGCATACTGGGCTACGCCTTGCTGCTGGCTTCGGTGTTGATGTTTGTCGGTGCCACGTTCGTCTACCTGCGTCGGCGCAACCCGCCTGCGCGGCTGTCCAAAGGCCCGTGGATGCGCCTGCCGAAAAGCCTGATGGCGTTTTCGGTGAGTTTCTTCCTGGTGACGTTGCCGGTGGCCGGGGTCCTGCCTGCGGACTTCGGCGGCTGGTTGCTCGCTGTGCTGCTGAGCCTTGGCGTGCTGTGGGGCGTGTCCGAAATGTTCTTCGGCATGACCTGGGGCGGCCCGATGAAACACGCCTTCGCGGGCGCCCTGCACCTGGCCTGGCACCGCCGGGCCGAGCGCTTCGGTGGCGGTCGCTCCACTGGCTTGAAGCCGCTGGACCTCAGCGACAAGACCGCGCCATTGGGGGTGGAAAAACCCAAGGATTTCACCTGGAACCAACTGCTCGGCTTCGACGCCTGCGTGCAGTGCGGCAAGTGTGAGGCCGCGTGCCCGGCATTCGCCGCCGGCCAGCCGCTGAACCCGAAAAAGCTGATCCAGGACATGGTGGTCGGCCTGGCCGGCGGCACCGATGCCAAGTTCGCCGGCAGCCCTTATCCCGGCAAGCCTGTCGGCGAACACAGCGGCAACCCGCACCAACCGATCGTCAATGGCCTGGTGGACGCCGAGACCCTGTGGTCCTGCACCACCTGCCGCGCCTGCGTGGAAGAGTGCCCGATGATGATCGAGCACGTGGACGCCATCGTCGACATGCGCCGCCACCTCACCCTGGAAAAAGGCGCCACGCCGAACAAGGGCGCCGAGGTCCTGGAAAACCTGATCGCCACCGACAACCCCGGCGGCTTTGCGCCGGGCGGGCGCCTGAACTGGGCGGCGGATTTGAACCTGCCACTGCTCAGCAACAAAGGCCGCGCCGACGTGCTGTTCTGGGTCGGCGACGGCGCATTCGACATGCGTAACCAGCGCACCCTGCGGGCTTTCGTCAAAGTGCTCAAGGCCGCCAAGGTCGACTTCGCCGTGCTCGGCCTCGAAGAGCGCGACAGCGGCGACGTGGCCCGCCGTCTCGGCGATGAAGCCACCTTCCAACTGCTGGCCACGCGCAATATCCAGACCCTGGCCAAGTACAGCTTCAAGCGCATCGTCACCTGCGACCCGCACAGTTTCCATGTGCTGAAAAATGAGTACGGCGCCTTCAACGGTGACTACGTGGTGCAGCACCACAGCACCTTCATGGCCGAGTTGATCGGCGACGGCGCGCTGAACCTGGGCCAGCACAAGGGCAACAGCGTGACCTATCACGACCCGTGCTACCTGGGGCGCTACAACGGCGAATACGAGGCGCCGCGCCAGGTGCTGCGCGCGCTGGGCATCGAGGTCAAGGAGATGCAACGCTCGGGCTTCCGTTCACGCTGCTGCGGCGGCGGCGGTGGTGCACCGATCACCGACATCCCCGGCAAGCAACGTATCCCCGATATGCGCATGGAGGACATCCGCGAAACCGGCGCCGAGCTGGTCGCCGTGGGCTGTCCGCAATGCACTGCGATGCTGGAAGGTGTGGTCGAACCGCGCCCGATGATCAAGGACATCGCCGAACTGGTGGCTGACGCGTTGCTTGAAGACGCCGCACCGGCCAAGACCCTGAAACGCGAACCTGCGGAGGTGCACTGATGAGCGACATTATCCGCCGCGACCCACGGGCCGAATGGATCGCCCGCAACCGCCTGCACCCGTTGCATGCAGCGATGCAGCCGGCGCAACACAGCTGGATGGGGCCTAACGGTGTGATTCGCAAAAACGTCCACGGTGTCGGGTTCATCGGCCCCAACGGCATCAAGCGCATCGACCGCAGCGGCGCCCAGCAGGGCGGCACGGCCAAGCGTATGGCGGCGGTGCAGGTGCAGTTGCCGCTGCACCAGGTGCCTGCGCCGGCGTTCTATATCAACGTGGTGCCGGACATGGTCGGCGGCCGCCTGAGCAGCCACGACCGCGACCTGATCGGCCTCGCGCGGCAACTTGCCGGCAGTGACGGCGCGGTGCTGGCGGTGGTGTTTGGCGAGCACAAGGAAAGCGCCTTTGCCACGGCCGGGGTGGATCGCCTGCTCGTGCTCGACGGCCACGAATTCGACGGTTATGCACCGGAACAACGCGTGCAGGGCCTGCGTGCTGTGGATAACCAGTTCAACCCGCGCCATTGGTTGCTGCCTGACAGTCGCAGCGGTGGCGGTGAGTTGGGTCGGCGCTTTGCCGCCAGCCTCAAGGAACGTCCGGCCACGCGGGTGTGGCAGATCAAGGGCCAGGAGTGCATCGGCCGCGCCGGGGCGGGCCAGGAGGACTTGGCGCGACCGCTGCCGCGCCTGATCCTGGCGGCCGCCGAGTGCGCCGAGCCGGTCAGCGAGACCCGCCACGAAGTGTTGCCCGTGGAGTTATCCACAAGCCTGGCACGCAGCCTGCCGCGCATCGAAGACCTCGGCGCGGTGGCGGTGGACCCGGCAGCGATTCCGATGGCCGAGGCCGAATTCATTTTCTCTGGCGGCAATGGCGTGAAGGACTGGGCGCTCTTCCACCAGACCGCCGCTGCATTGGGCGCCACCGAAGGCGCATCGCGCGTGGCGGTGGACGACGGCTTTATGGCCCGCGATCGCCAGGTCGGCGCCAGCGGCACCTGGGTGACGGCGCGGGTGTACGTGGCCGTGGGGATTTCCGGGGCGATCCAACACCTGCAAGGCATCGGTGCCTGCGACAAGGTGGTGGCGATCAACCTCGACGCCGGCTGCGACATGATCAAGCGTGCCGACCTGTCGGTAATCGGCGAAAGCGCCGCGATTCTGCAAGCCTTGATCGATGCGGTGCAGACATACCGCAACGGCGCCAAGCGCGATGCGGCTTAAGGATATGGCCATGACCACGAATGTAATCAGCCTGGTGTCCATCGGCGCCCACCCGACCTCCGGCCGCCCACGTCGCGCCGAACAGGACGCGCGCGCGGTCGAGTTGGGCCTGCAGATGGCGGGGGACAAATTGCAGGTGCTGCACGCCGGCGATATCCACGAGCCGACCTTGCGCAGCTACCTGGGCATGGGGTTGCCGCAGCTGCACGTGCTCGAACAACCGGCCGGCGCTGATGCCCTGCCGGTGCTCAGTGATTATTTGCGCGAGGCCGGCGCCCAGGTGGTGCTCACCGGCAGCCAGGCCGAAACCGGCGAAGGCTCGGGAATGTTGCCGTTCCTGCTGGCCGAGCAATTGGGCTGGCCGCTGATTGTCGGCCTGGCGCAGGTGGAGTCCATCGATGGCGGCGTGGCCCACGTGCTGCAAGCTTTGCCCCGTGGCCAGCGGCGCCGCCTGAAGGTACGCCTGCCGTTCCTGGCGACTGTGGATAACGCCGCGCCCAAGCCACGACAAAGCGCCTATGGCCCCGCGCAACGCGGCGAGCTGGCGGCCCATGAGGTTGAGGTCGAGCAGGACGAGTTATTCACCGGCGCGCTGTTGCAGCCGGCCAAGCCACGGCCCAAGCGCCTCAAGGTGATCAAGGCCAAGAGTGGCGCCGACCGCATGAAGGCGGCCACGGCCAAGGCCAGCGGCGGCGGCGGGCAAGTACTCAAGGGCGTGAGCGCCGAAGAGGGCGCCCAGGCCATTCTCAAGCTGCTCATCGAAGAAGGCGTCGTGCGCTGATTCAGGGCATTACGATGCCTGTGTGGGAGCTGGCTTGCCTGCGATGGCCTCATCGCGGTCTTGCCTTGGACCGGGTCGCCTGCATCGCGGGCAAGCCCGCTCCCACAGGAAAGCCGGTTGGGCCGGTGTTTTTGCGGCGCGCCTGGAGGATTACCCACAATCCCTGTTGATCCACCTGTGGATAACCTGTTCGCGGTTGTCCACACCCCCTGCAAATCAAGCCCTGTAGCCCTCTGTATGAAAAACAACCAGCCTAACTGACGGTTTTTCCTTGGGTTTTTCTCTTATTCAGCGCCTCTCTGTCCACAGACTTTCCCCCAAAGTCTGTTGGCGCTTCTGTGGATAAGATGTTCGCTATCGGCTGCAGGCCATATAAACAGGGGCTTTCAGGTTGTTGGTCGAAATATGATCAATTAGGCAGTATTACCGGCTGTGTGAGCCTGGATACCCCGGTTTATGAAGGTTTGAAGCGGTTTTCCACAGCGCTGGCAAAGTTGCCCCCAAAGTCTGTTGGTGCTTCTGTGGATAAGGTGTTTGCGCACCGCTGCAGCCCACGGATTATGTGGCTTGCAAAGGATTGATCAATAAGTGATCAATGTGTATCGGGAACCGTGAGCTTGAATAAGTCACGGATTTTCTTCAGTTAATTTTGGACGGGTCGTGCAGTTGCCCACAATTGCTGTGGGTGGCTTTGTGGATAAGTTGTTGGGTAAAGGCTGGAGGGCACAGTGGTAAAGGGGTGTAGCGGGGTTGATCAATTATTGATCATTGCGTGGGGCTAAAAGTAGGAGCGGGCTTGCCCGCGAAAGCGGTGTGCCAGCCGTACAATTTACCGGCTGATCCACCCCTTTCGCGAGCAAGCCCGCTCCCACATTTTTATCTGTGGTGTGTCAGTTACTCGTGAACCGCAACGCCCTTGAGGTAAGGCGCGGGCGCCGCCCCCAGGTTGTTGAGCATGCGCTCGCTGTACCAGTCCACGAAGTTCACCACGCCAAATTCATAGGTCTTCGAGTACGGTCCTGGCTGATAGGCCGTGGAGTTGATGCCGCGCTGGTTCTCTTCGGCCAGGCGCCGGTCCTGGTCGTTGGTGGCGTCCCACACCTGGCGCATGCGCTCCACGTCGTAGTCCACGCCTTCGACGGCGTCCTTGTGCACGATCCACTTGGTGGTGACCATGGTTTCCTGGGCGCTGATCGGCCACACGGTGAACACGATGATGTGGTCGCCCATGCAGTGGTTCCACGAGTGCGGCAAGTGCAGGATGCGCATCGAGCCCAGGTCGGGGTTCTTGATGCGGCCCATGAGCTTGGCACAGCCCTGCTTGCCGTCCAGGGTCATCGACACGGTGCCCTTGAGCAAAGGCATGCGCACGATACGGTTGCGCAGGCCGAAGCTGGCGTGGGCGTAAGGGATTTTCTCGGCATCCCAGGCGGCGGCCGAGGCGGCGACGTGGTCCTTGAAGGCCTGGTCGGCGCGCGGGTCGGTGACGTCGTCCCATTCCAGCAGGGTTTTCAACAGCTCCGGGTGCGACGCGTTGCAGTGGTAGCACTCGCGGTTGTTTTCCAGCACCAGTTTCCAGTTGGCTTTTTCCATCAAGGTGGTTTGCACCGCCACCTTGGTGTTCTCCATGTCGTACGGTTCCATGTAGTGATTGAGTGTCGACAGGAAGTCATCGATGGCCGGCGGATTCTCGGCCAGGCTGATGAAGATGTAGCCGCCGGCGGTCTTCACATTCACTGGCTTGAGGCCGTACTGCTTCATATCGAAGTCGGCGCCCATCTCGGTGCCGGCGAACAGCAGGCGGCCGTCCAGCTCGTAGGTCCATTGGTGGTAGTGGCACACCAGTTTGGCGACCTTGCCCTTGTCGCTGGTGCACAGGCGCGAGCCCCGGTGGCGGCACACGTTATGGAACGCATGCACGACGCCTTCGGCGCCACGGATCACGATGATCGGGTTCTTGCCCACTTGCAGGGTCAGGTAGTTGCCCTTGGTAGGGATTTCGCAGGTCATGCCGGCGATCAACCATTCTTTCTGGAAGATCTCCTGCATGTCGATATCGAACAGCCGCTCGTCAGAGTAGAACGGCTGCGGCAGCGAGAAGGTGCGCTCGCGCTCTTGCAGCATTTGCGCGGTGGCCTTGCGTGCGAGTTCCAGCGGATCGCCCAAGCTCAGGGTTGCGGTGACGTCCATCGTGTGTGTCCTCATGGCCATTCTGTGTGGCCGGGATAAGTGGCTACGGTTGTTGCTGTGCAAGGCGTAAAGAAAGCGTCGTTGTTGGGAGCGAGTGTGGGGCCGCCGATGCCCCGAACCTTATCCATGAGCGACATGGCCCACTCTGATCCCGACGCGCAACCCCCGTGGTATGGGGGCTGGTCGCGATAAGTATGTGAATGTCGCAGATAGGTAAATGGGTGGTTCTCGCGTTACGCAGAATCGCCACCATCAGGCCGACACACGGCTACGGAGAACAGCATGTCCAACAGCTTCCTGAATCCGGTCACCACCCAGACCTGGGCCAATGGTCGACACATCGTCCGTTGCGTCAAAGTCATCCAGGAAACCTGGGACGTGCGCACCTTCTGCTTCATGGCCGACCAGCCGATCCTGTTCTTCTTCAAGCCGGGCCAGTTCGTGACCCTGGAGCTGGAAATCGACGGCCAGCCGATCATGCGCTCCTACACCATTTCCAGTTCACCGTCGGTGCCTTACAGCTTCTCGGTGACCATCAAGCGCGTGCCGGGTGGCCGTGTGTCCAACTGGCTGCACGACACCCTGCATGAAGGCCAGGAACTGGCGGTGCACGGTCCGGTGGGGCTGTTCAATGCCATCGACTTCCCGAGCCCGAAAGTGTTGTACCTCAGCGGTGGCGTGGGGATTACTCCGGTGATGTCCATGGCGCGCTGGTTCTACGACACCAACGCCAACGTCGACATGACGTTTATCCACAGCGCCCGTTCGCCCAAGGACATCATCTACCACCGCGAGCTGGAACACATGGCGTCGCGGATCGACAACTTCAGCCTGCACCTGATCTGCGAGAAACACGGGCTGGGCGAACCGTGGGCCGGTTATCGCGGCTACTTGAACCACAAGATGCTCGAGCTGATGGTGCCGGACTTCCTGGAGCGCGAAGTATTCTGCTGCGGCCCCACGCCTTATATGAACGCAGTGAAGCGCCTGCTGGAAGCTGCCGGTTTCGACATGGCGCGCTACCACGAGGAATCCTTCGGCGCGACGCCGCCGGAAGCGCGCGCCGATGCGGTGGAGCAAGCCGAACAAGCGGCCGAGGCACCGGAAATCGACCTGGCGGACCTGCACCAGGTGGAGTTCATTGCCTCGGGCAAGAGCATTCGCGTGGCGCCTGGCGAAACCGTCCACGCAGCGGCGGCCAAGCTTGGGCTGTTGATCCCCAAGGCCTGCGGCATGGGCATCTGCGGAACATGCAAAGTGATGAAGCTGGGCGGGGAGGTCGAGATGGACCACAACGGCGGGATCACCGAGGAAGACGAAGCCGAAGGCTACATCCTGTCGTGCTGCAGTGTGCCCAAGGGTGATGTGCGCATCGAATTCTGATTTACCACGCGCTTAAGCGAGCACGATCCAATGTGGGAGCGGGCTTGCCCGCGAATGCGGTGTATCAGTCAAAATCTCCAGCGACTGACACTCCGCTTTCGCGAGCAAGCCCGCTCCCACAGTTTTACCGGGTTACATCAGTGATGGCTGGGTGACTGGGGAATGCTCAAGCTAACGGTTACTGGGCATAGATATGCACGACGAAGTGCTGGCCTGATGCTGTCAATTCGTAGACTTTGTCGTAGATCCGCAAGGTCCTGGATGGTTCGCGGATGGTGTCACCGACTTTTGCGTATTTGCGAAACTCATCCCAATCAATGACGGTGGTGCTGATGGTGCCGTCGCCTTGCAGGTTGTTACTGTTGTTTTGATATTCCATGGTGTAGTCCTCTGCTGGAGTTCCATTTCCGGCCGATTGTTCGGCAGGCGGTGATACCCGAAAGGAGGTCGCTGCAGCGGCCTTTTCCTTCCGGGTTCCAAGAGGCTAGTCAACGAAAAGCGGGTCCGCTGCTGTCAGAAATATCAAAAAACAGTCTCGGCATTCGGCCAGTATTCGGCGGCCTTTTTCCTACGTTAAGCGTTCATCACTTCCCGAATATCCGCAGCCAATTCTCTTACGCGCTCTTCTTCGGTATCCCACGCACACATGAAGCGCGCACCGCCTTTGCCGATGAAGGTGTAGAAGCGCCAGCCCTTGGCCGTGAGTGCGGCGATGGCCGGTTCCGAGAGTTGCAGGAACACGCCGTTGGCCTGTACCGGGAACATCAATTCCACACCCGGAATGTCTGCCACCAGGCTGCTCAGCAGCTGCGCGCAGTGGTTGGCATGGCGTGCGTGTTTGAGCCAGGCGTCGTTTTCCAGCAGGCCCACCCACGGCGCGGAGAGGAAGCGCATTTTCGACGCCAGCTGGCCGGCCTGTTTGCAGCGGTAGTCGAAGTCTTCGGCCAGTTTGTGGTTGAAGAACAGGATCGCTTCGCCCACCGCCATGCCGTTCTTGGTCCCGCCAAAGCACAGCACGTCGACCCCGGCTTTCCAGGTCAGGTCGGCCGGCGAGCAGCCGAGGAACGCGCAGGCGTTGGAGAAGCGTGCGCCGTCCATGTGCAGGTTCAGGCCCAGCTCCTTGCAGGTAACGCTGATCGCGCGGATTTCTTCCGGGGTGTACACGCTGCCGACTTCGGTGGCTTGGGTGAGGGTGACCACGCGCGGTTTCGGGTAGTGGATGTCCTGGCGCTTGAGGGCGATCTCACGAATCGATTCCGGGGTCAGTTTGCCGTTTTCGGTGCGCGCGGTGAGCAGCTTGGAGCCGTTGGAGAAAAACTCCGGTGCGCCGCATTCGTCGGTTTCGACGTGGGCGGTTTCCGAGCAAATCACGCTATGGTAGCTCTGGCACAACGAGGACAGCGCCAGCGAGTTGGCTGCAGTCCCGTTGAAGGCGAAGAACACTTCGCAGTCGGTTTCAAACAGATTGCGGAAACCGTCGGCGGCGCGATGGGTCCATTCATCATCGCCGTAGGCGCGTTGATGGCCCTGGTTGGCTTGTTCCATGGCGGCCCAGGCTTCCGGGCAGATGCCCGAATAGTTGTCGCTGGCGAATTGTTGGCTCTTGTCGGTCATGGCCCATTCCTGTGGTCGATGTTGGTGCGCACTGTAACCAAGATTGTCGGGCGTGCGCACGCACTGTAAATGCAAAGTCACTGGGGAATTATGCACGGCACTGAAACGATTCCTGTCAGACGCGTCCGTGATGGCGCCCTGGACCTGCTCAAGTGGCTGGCGCTGCTGTGCATGGTGCTTGATCACCTGCGCTATGTCGGGCTGAGCCTGGATGGCCTGTACGTACCGGGGCGCCTGGCGTTCCCGTGGTTTTGCCTGGCGATTGCGGCGAATTTGCATCGGGTCAAGGGCGCGCCGGTGACGGGGCAGTGGCGCTATATGGGCTGGTTGCTGCTCTTCAGCGTGATCAGTGAAGTGCCGTACCGTCTGTTTATCGACGACGCCGATACCTTGAACGTGCTGCCGACCCTCGCGCTGGGTCTGCTGGTTGCCCGAGGATGGCAGCAGAAGACGCTGGTTGATCGAGGATTGGCGCTGATTGCGTTAGTTGTCGCCGGCGTATTTTCGACCCAACTCATGTTCGGTTTCTTTGGCGTCGTGCTGCCGCTGGCGATGCTCGTGGTGCTCAGCCGGCCCTGGTATTTCAGCATATTGCCAGGCCTGGTATGCGTAGCTGCCAATCAATGGCAGATCCTGCTCAATAGCGGCACGCCAGTGGCGTTAATGGGATTGGCGACATGCCTGATTGCGCCGCTGGCCGGACTGGTCTTGTTGCGACATGCCGGGCAGGTGTCGCCACCGGCCATGCGGCGCTGGGCGTATGCGCTTTATCCAGCGCATTTCTTACTATTGCTACTCCTTCGAAAGATCATCGCCTAATGCTTGTGGGCGCTGGCTTGCCTGCGATGCAGACGCCTCGTTCGAGGGGATGGTATCGCAGGCAAGCCAGCTCCCACACAAGCCCGCTCCCACATTTGTTCTGTGTTGTTCCGGCCATGTCGTAAACGCACCTTTGCGTGGCGTCCGTAGGCATTTGACCTGCGAGCGCCAGCCCTACCATCGCATCAAAGGGCCCTGCGAGGGCCTCAACAATACGAAAGGCTGGGAGAGACGCGATGTTCAGCAAAAAAGACCAGATCCAGGGATATGACGACGCACTGCTGGCGGCCATGAATGCCGAGGAGCAGCGCCAGGAAGATCATATCGAGCTGATCGCGTCGGAGAACTACACCAGCAAACGCGTGATGGAAGCCCAGGGCAGCGGCCTCACCAACAAATACGCCGAAGGCTACCCGGGCAAGCGCTACTACGGCGGCTGCGAGCACGTGGACAAGGTCGAGGTGCTGGCGATCGAACGCGCCAAGCAGCTGTTCGGCGCCGATTACGCCAACGTGCAGCCGCACTCCGGCTCGTCCGCCAACAGCGCGGTGTACCTGGCGCTGCTGAACGCCGGTGACACCATCCTCGGCATGAGCCTGGCCCACGGCGGTCACCTGACCCACGGCGCCAAGGTGTCGTCCTCGGGCAAGCTGTACAACGCGGTGCAATACGGCATCAACACCGACACCGGCCTGATCGACTACGACGAAGTCGAGCGCCTGGCGGTGGAGCACAAGCCGAAGATGGTTGTCGCCGGTTTCTCCGCGTACTCCAAGACCCTGGATTTCCCCCGTTTTCGCCAGATTGCCGACAAGGTCGGGGCGCTGCTCTTCGTCGACATGGCTCACGTCGCCGGCCTGGTTGCCGCTGGCCTGTACCCGAACCCGCTGCCGTACGCTGATGTGGTCACCACCACCACCCACAAGACCCTGCGCGGCCCGCGTGGCGGTTTGATCCTGGCCAAGTCCAACGAAGAGATTGAGAAAAAACTCAACTCCGCAGTATTCCCCGGCGCCCAGGGCGGCCCGCTGATGCACGTGATCGCCGGCAAGGCCGTGTGCTTCAAGGAAGCGCTGGAGCCCGGCTTCAAGGCCTACCAGCAACAGGTCATCGACAACGCCCAGGCCATGGCCGAGGTGTTTATCAAGCGGGGCTACGACGTGGTGTCCGGCGGCACTGACAACCACTTGTTCCTGGTCAGCCTGATCCGCCAGGGCCTCACCGGCAAAGAGGCGGACGCCGCCCTCGGTCGCGCCCACATCACCGTCAACAAGAACGCCGTGCCGAATGACCCGCAGTCGCCGTTCGTGACCTCGGGCCTGCGTATCGGCACCCCAGCGGTGACCACGCGTGGTTTCAAAGTGCCGCAGTGCATCGAACTGGCCGGCTGGATCTGCGACATCCTCGACAACCTCGGCGACGCCGACGTCGAGGCCAACGTGGCCAAGCACGTGTCTGCCCTGTGCGCTGATTTCCCGGTTTATCGCTGAGCGCGGTTTTGGAGTAATGACTATGCAACGCTACTCGGGCTTCGGCCTCTTCAAGCACTCACTCAGCCACCACGAAAACTGGCAGAAGATGTGGCGCACGCCGACCCCTAAAAAGGTCTACGACGTGGTCATCGTCGGCGGTGGCGGGCATGGCCTGGCGACCGCCTACTACCTGGCCAAGGAACACGGCATCACCAACGTGGCCGTGGTCGAGAAAGGCTGGCTGGGCGGCGGTAACACCGCGCGCAACACCACCATCGTGCGTTCCAACTACCTGTGGGACGAGTCGGCGCACCTCTACGAACACGCGATGAAGCTCTGGGAAGGTTTGTCCCAGGACCTGAACTACAACGTGATGTTCTCCCAGCGTGGCGTCTACAACCTGTGTCACACCCTGCAGGACATCCGAGATTCCGAGCGCCGCGTGAGTGCCAACCGCCTCAACGGCGTGGACGGCGAACTGCTCAACGCCAAGCAAGTGGCCGATGAGATCCCGTACCTCGACTGCTCGAAAAATACCCGCTACCCGGTGATGGGCGCCACTGTGCAACGGCGCGGCGGCGTGGCCCGTCACGATGCCGTGGCCTGGGGCTTTGCCCGCGCCGCTGATGCACTCGGCGTGGACTTGATCCAGCAGACCGAAGTGATCGGTTTCCGCAAGGAAAACGGCGTGTGCATCGGCGTGGAGACCAACAAGGGCTTCATCGGCGCCAAGCGCGTCGGCGTGGTCACCGCCGGTAATTCCGGGCACATGGCTTCGCTCGCGGGCTTTCGCCTGCCGATCGAATCCCACCCGTTGCAAGCACTGGTGTCGGAGCCGATCAAGCCGATCATCGACAGCGTGATCATGTCCAACGCCGTGCACGGCTATATCAGCCAGTCCGACAAGGGCGACCTGGTGATCGGCGCGGGGATCGACGGCTACAACGGCTACGGCCAGCGCGGCTCTTACCCGGTGATCGAACACACCATCCAGGCCATCGTCGAGATGTTCCCGGTGCTGTCGCGCGTGCGCATGAACCGCCAATGGGGCGGCATCGTCGACACCACGCCGGACGCCTGCCCGATCATCTCCAAGACCCCGGTCCCGAACATGTTCTTCAACTGCGGTTGGGGCACCGGTGGCTTCAAGGCCACGCCGGGCTCAGGCAACGTGTTTGCCGCCAGCCTCGCCAAGGGTGAAATGCACCCGCTGGCAGCGCCTTTCTCCATCGACCGTTTCCACAACGGTGCGTTGATCGATGAACACGGCGCTGCAGCCGTCGCTCACTAACAGGAGAAATTCCCTATGTTGCATATCTTCTGTCCTCACTGCTTTGAGCTGCGCTCCGAAGAGGAATTCCACGCGTCCGGCCAGGCACATATCCCGCGCCCGCTGGACCCGAACGCCTGCACCGACGAAGAGTGGGGCGACTACATGTTCTTTCGCGATAACCCGCGTGGCCTGCACCACGAGCTGTGGATCCACGCCGCCGGGTGCCGCCAGTATTTCAACGCCACCCGCGACACCGTGACCTACGAAATTCTTGAAACCTACAAGATAGGCACCAAGCCGCAATTCACCGCCAAGGCTTCTGGAGAGAAGGTATGAGCCAGATCAATCGCCTGTCCAACGGTGGCCGGATCGACCGGAACAAAGTGCTGAGCTTCAGCTTCAATGGCCAGAGCTACAAAGGCTTTGAAGGCGACACCCTGGCCGCAGCCCTGCTGGCCAACGGCGTCGACATCATCGGTCGCAGCTTCAAGTATTCCCGCCCGCGCGGCATCTTCGCCGCCGGTGCCGAAGAGCCGAACGCGGTGCTGCAGATCGGCGCCACCGAAGCCACCCAGATTCCCAACGTGCGCGCTACCCAACAGGCGCTGTACCAAGGCCTGGTCGCCACCAGCACCAACGGCTGGCCGAGCGTCAACAACGACATGATGGGCATTCTCGGCAAGGTCGGCGGCAAGCTGATGCCGCCGGGTTTCTACTACAAAACCTTCATGTACCCGCAGTCGTTCTGGATGACGTACGAGAAGTACATCCGCAAGGCTGCCGGCCTGGGCCGCTCGCCGACCGAGAATGACCCGGACACCTACGACAACATGAACCGTCACTGCGACGTGCTGATTGTCGGCGCCGGCCCTGCCGGTTTGGCCGCTGCACTGGCCGCCGCGCGCAGCGGTGCCCGCGTGATCATCGCCGACGAGCAGGAAGAGTTCGGCGGCTCGTTGCTGGATTCGCGCGAGAGCCTCGACGGTAAGCCGGCCACCGAGTGGGTCGCCAGCGTCATCGCCGAATTGAAAGCCCTGCCGGACGTGGTGCTGCTGCCTCGCGCGACCGTCAACGGTTACCACGACCATAACTTCCTGACCATTCACGAGCGCCTTACCGATCACCTCGGCGACCGTGCGCCGATCGGCCAGGTGCGCCAGCGTATCCACCGTGTGCGTGCCAAGCGCGTGGTGCTGGCGACCGGCGCGTGCGAGCGCCCGCTGGTGTACGGCAACAACGATGTGCCGGGTAACATGCTCGCCGGTGCGGTCTCGACTTACGTGCGCCGCTACGGCGTGGCGCCGGGCAAGAAGCTGGTGCTGTCGACCAACAACGACCACGCCTATCGCGTGGCGCTGGACTGGTTCGACGCTGGCCTGCAAGTGGTCGCCGTGGCCGATGCGCGTCACAACCCACGCGGCGCGCTGGTGGAAGAGGCCCGCGCCAAAGGCATTCGCATCCTCACCGGCAGCGCCGTGATCGAGGCCCGTGGCAGCAAGCACGTGACCGGCGCCCGCGTGGCGGCCATCGACGTCAAGGCGCATAAAGTCACCAGCCCCGGCGAGTGGCTGGACTGCGACCTGGTCGCCAGCTCCGGCGGCTACAGCCCGGTGGTCCACCTGGCTTCGCACCTGGGCGGCAAGCCGACCTGGCGTGAAGACATCCTCGGCTTCGTCCCGGGCGAAGCGCCGCAGAAGCGCGTGTGCGTCGGTGGTATCAACGGCGTCTACGGCCTCGGCGATTCCCTGGCGGATGGTTTTGAAGGCGGCGTGCGCGCGGCCAGCGACGCCGGTTTCGCGCCGGTGGAAGGCACCTTGCCGAAAGCCTTGAGCCGTCTGGAAGAGCCGACACTGGCGTTGTTCCAGGTGCCCCATGAGAAAGCTACCGCGCGGGCGCCCAAGCAATTTGTGGATTTGCAGAATGACGTCACCGCCGCCGCCATCGAACTCGCGACCCGCGAAGGTTTCGAGTCGGTCGAGCACGTCAAGCGCTACACCGCGCTGGGCTTCGGCACCGACCAGGGCAAGCTGGGCAACGTCAATGGCCTGGCCATCGCCGCCCGTTCGCTGAACGTGACCATCCCGCAGATGGGCACCACCATGTTCCGTCCCAACTACACGCCGGTGACCTTCGGCGCCGTCGCGGGCCGCCACTGTGGGCACATCTTCGAGCCGGTGCGCTACACCGCGTTGCAGGCCTGGCACGTGAAAAACGGCGCCGAGTTTGAAGACGTCGGCCAGTGGAAACGCCCGTGGTACTTCCCGCGTAACGGTGAAGACCTGCACGCCGCCGTGAAGCGTGAGTGCCTGGCCGTGCGCGACAGTGTCGGCCTGCTCGATGCATCCACCCTCGGCAAGATCGACATCCAGGGCTCGGACGCGCGTGAGTTCCTCAACCGCATCTACACCAACGCGTGGACCAAGCTCGATGTGGGCAAGGCGCGCTACGGCCTGATGTGCAAGGAAGACGGCATGGTCTTCGACGACGGCGTCACCGCCTGCCTCGCCGACAACCACTTCCTGATGACCACCACCACCGGCGGCGCCGCGCGCGTGCTGCAGTGGCTGGAGATCTACCAGCAGACCGAGTGGCCAGACCTCAAGGTGTACTTCACTTCGGTCACCGACCACTGGGCGACCATGACCCTGTCTGGTCCCAACAGCCGCAAGCTGTTGAGTGAAGTGACCGACATCGACCTGGACAAGGACGGCTTCCCGTTCATGACCTGGAAGGAAGGCCTGGTCGGCGGTGTGCCGGCGCGGGTGTTCCGCATCTCGTTTACCGGCGAGCTGTCGTACGAAGTCAACGTGCAGGCCGACTATGCGATGGGTGTGCTGGAGAAAATCGTCGAGGCCGGCAAAAAGTACAACCTCACGCCCTACGGCACCGAGACCATGCACGTGCTGCGGGCCGAGAAGGGCTTCATCATCGTCGGCCAGGACACGGACGGCTCGATGACCCCGGACGACCTGAACATGGGTTGGTGTGTCGGTCGCACCAAGCCGTTCTCGTGGATCGGCTGGCGCGGGATGAACCGTGAAGACTGCGTGCGCGAAGAGCGCAAGCAACTGGTGGGCTTGAAGCCGATCGATCCGAACGTATGGCTGCCGGAAGGCGCGCAACTGGTGTTCGATCCGAAGCAGACGATCCCGATGAAGATGGTTGGCCACGTCACCTCAAGTTATGCGCACAACTCGCTGGGTTATTCGTTTGCGATGGCGGTGGTGAAGGGCGGCTTGAAGCGCATCGGCGAGCGGGTGTTTTCGCCGCAGGCCGACGGCAGCGTGATCGAGGCGGAGATCGTGTCTTCGGTGTTCTTTGACCCGAAAGGCGAGCGCCAGAACATCTGACACCTGATCGTTCCCACGCTCCGCGTGGGAATGCATCCCGGGGCGCTCTGCGCCCAAAGAGCGGACGCAGAGCGTCCATGGCGGTATTCCCACGCAGAGCGTGGGAACGATCAAATTCAACACAGGTGCTTTATGACAGCAGCCAATGTTTACCAACAACGCCCCACCACCGGCGCCAAGGCCGAGTCGTCGCTGCACCATGCCGACCTCGCCAGCCTGGTCGGCAAGGGCCGCAAGAATGCCGGCGTGACCGTGCGTGAAAAGAAACTCCTCGGCCACCTGACCATCCGTGGCGATGGCCACGATGCCGCCTTCGCCGCCGGCGTGCACAAGGCCCTGGGCATCGAGTTGCCTGGCGCCCTGCAAGTGATCGTCAACGGCGAAACCAGCCTGCAATGGCTCGGCCCGGATGAGTGGCTACTGGTCGTGCCAAGCGGTGAAGAGTTCGCCGCCGAGAAAAGTTTGCGCGAGGCGCTGGGCGAGCTGCATATCCAGATCGTCAACGTCAGCGGCGGCCAGCAGATCCTCGAGCTCAGCGGCCCGAATGTGCGCGACGTGCTCATGAAGTCCACCAGCTACGACGTACACCCCAACAACTTCCCGGTGGGCAAGGCGGTGGGCACGGTGTTCGCCAAGTCGCAACTGGTGATCCGCCATACCGCTGAAGACACCTGGGAGCTGGTGATTCGTCGCAGCTTCTCGGACTACTGGTGGTTGTGGCTGCAGGATGCCTCGGCCGAATTCGGCCTCAACGTTCAAGCCTGACATGATCGTTCCCGCGCTCCGCGTGGGAATGCATCCCGGGGCGCCCTGCGTCCCAAGAGCGGACGCAGAGCGTCCATGGCGGCATGCCCACGCAGAACGTGGGAACGATCAAGGAGTCATGCACTATGAGCCGCGCACCCGATACATGGATTTTGACCGCCGACTGCCCCAGCGTGCTCGGCACGGTGGACGCGGTCACCCGCTATCTGTTCGAGCAGGGGTGCTACGTCACCGAGCACCATTCGTTCGATGACCGCCTCTCGGGCCGATTTTTTATCCGCGTGGAATTCCGCCAGCCCGACGGCTTTGACGAGCAGGCTTTCCGCGATGGCCTGGCCACGCGCGGTGAAGCCTTTGGCATGATCTTCGAGCTGACGGCGCCGAACTACCGGCCAAAAGTGGTGATCATGGTCTCCAAGGCCGATCACTGCCTGAATGACCTGCTGTACCGCCAGCGCATCGGCCAGCTGTCGATGGATGTGGTCGCGGTGGTCTCCAATCACCCCGATCTCAAACCTTTGGCCGACTGGCACCAGATTCCCTACTACCATTTCCCCCTCGACCCCAATGACAAACCGTCCCAGGAGCGGCAGGTGTGGCAAGTGGTGGAAGACACGGGGGCAGAGCTGGTGATCCTTGCGCGCTACATGCAAGTGCTGTCGCCGGAGCTGTGCCGCAAGCTGGATGGCAAGGCGATCAATATCCACCACTCGTTGCTGCCGGGATTCAAGGGCGCCAAGCCCTATCACCAGGCCTACAACAAGGGCGTGAAATTGGTCGGCGCCACGGCGCATTACATCAACAACGATTTGGACGAGGGCCCGATCATCGCCCAGGGCGTGGAGGTGGTGGACCACAGCCACTATCCCGAGGACTTGATTGCCAAGGGACGGGATATCGAAGGCCTGACATTGGCCCGGGCCGTGGGGTATCACATTGAGCGGCGGGTGTTTTTGAATGCCAATCGCACGGTGGTGCTTTGATGGACGCCTTCGCGAGCAAGCCCGCTCCCACATTCGACCGCATTCCAAAGGTGGGACCCGGTCGAATGTGGGAGCGGGCTTGCTCGCGAAAGGGCCATCAGCAACAACGCAAAAACAGCATCTGTACCCGAGCACTTAAACGCGCTGCCTGCCTGGGCAACGCGGTTCCATAAAAACAACAGCGAGGTGAAAGCATGTCTGGTAATCGTGGTGTCGTGTATCTCGGCAACGGCAAGGTCGAAGTACAGAAAATCGACTATCCCAAAATGCAGGACCCCCGTGGCAGGAAGATCGAGCACGGCGTCATCCTGCGCGTGGTCTCCACCAACATCTGCGGCTCCGACCAACACATGGTGCGCGGCCGCACCACCGCCCAGACCGGCCTGGTGCTCGGTCACGAGATCACCGGCGAAGTGATCGAGAAGGGCAGCGACGTCGAAAACCTCAAGATCGGTGACCTGGTCTCCGTCCCCTTCAACGTGGCGTGCGGCCGCTGCCGTTCCTGCAAGGAGCAACACACCGGCGTCTGCCTGACCGTCAACCCGGCACGTGCGGGGGGCGCCTATGGCTATGTCGACATGGGCGACTGGACCGGCGGCCAGGCCGAGTACGTGCTTGTGCCGTACGCCGATTTCAACCTGCTGAAACTGCCGGACCGCGACAAGGCCATGGAGAAAATCCGCGACCTGACCTGCCTCTCCGACATCCTACCTACCGGTTACCACGGCGCCGTGACGGCCGGTGTCGGCCCTGGCAGCACTGTCTACATCGCCGGCGCTGGCCCGGTCGGCCTGGCTGCAGCGGCCTCGGCACGCCTGCTGGGCGCGGCGGTGGTGATCATCGGTGACGTCAACCCGATCCGCCTGGCCCACGCCAAGGCCCAGGGGTTTGAGATTGCCGACCTGTCCAAGGACACCCCGCTGCACGAACAGATCGCCGCGCTGCTGGGCGAGCCGGAAGTGGACTGCGCCGTCGACGCCGTAGGCTTCGAAGCCCGTGGCCACGGCCATGAAGGCGCCAAGGCGGAGGCCCCGGCCACCGTGCTCAACTCGCTGATGGGCGTGGTGCGCGTGGCGGGCAAGATCGGTATCCCCGGCCTCTACGTGACCGAAGACCCGGGCGCCGTCGACGCCGCCGCGAAAATGGGCAGCCTGAGCATTCGCTTTGGCCTGGGCTGGGCCAAATCCCACAGCTTCCACACCGGGCAGACGCCGGTGATGAAGTACAACCGCCAGCTGATGCAGGCGATCATGTGGGACCGTATCAACATTGCCGAGATCGTCGGTGTGCAGGTGATCAGCCTGGATGATGCACCGCGCGGATACGGCGAGTTCGATGCGGGTGTGCCGAAGAAATTTGTGATCGATCCGCACAAGTTGTTCAGCGCGGCGTAATAAAAAAGGGCGACTTCAAGTCGCCCTTTTCAGTGGTGCGTAAATTCACACCTGGAACGGTCCAGGGCTTCGCAATAGGTGCCTCTCCACTCGCCTCTGGTGGGCGTAAGGTTCCAATCAACGACAGGTGCCGTTACCGAAACGCTGACGTCGTTATTCATGGGGCCTTTGTAGGTGCAAATGACGGCCTTGCTGTTCATGTCGTAACGGGCATCGTGGAAGGTCGAGTCAGTCAGGTCCGACACCGCCGCCTGCGGGTTTTCGCCTGTCCAGGTGAGCGCGTCAGGCTGTGAGGTTTCGTAGCGGTAACCGCCGTTGGCCATTGCCGTTTGCTTGATGTCCTGGATCGGCGGGCAGGTGGAAGTTGCCGCCGCGTGGGCAGGGCCCATCAGTGCGATCGTGACGAACACACCGGCAGACATTGCGCTGTTCATGGCCCACCTCCTGTGGCGCGCGGGAAGCTTTATGCTGCGGGTGGTTTTGCGTCGTCGGCTACTGTGAGAAATCACAGTTTTCTAGAACAGATCGCGATTAATCGATGGGCTTTTATCGCGAGACACGCAAAAGGCCAACTCAACGCACTGCCAGCGCGCCCTGATACACCGTCGGCCCTGTCGGCTGTTTGCTCAACGAGCCGCCCTTGGTCTCCGAACTCACCAGTAACGCCACCGGCTGGCGGATGCTTGCCTGCTGGCGCGGGTTGAGACCGATGATGCCTTTGCCGTCTTCCGGCAATAGCCCCAGGGAGACCGGTTTGCCCCCTTCGGGCATGGCCCACAGTTCCAGGCTGCGATCGGGCTCGGGCGCTGTTGTGGCGATCGGTTCGACTTCGAGGTAATCCTTGTGCGCCATGACCTGCGCCGCCGGCTGCTGGGTGGTGGTCACCAGGGTGGCGGCAGACTTGACGTTGTCCTGGGTGTAGAACGCGCCGCCGAGGCCGGCGATCACGGCCACGCAGACGCCGATGAACAGGCGCGGACGGCTCCAGAAAGGGGGTTTGGGCTCGATGATAGTGGGGCGTGTCGCGCTCATGAAGAGGGTCCTGACAGGGCTTTCAGTCCTGTCATGGACCCTGGTTTACGCGATGGGTTCCTGAACCGGTTGGCGCTCAAAGTGATGCCAATTGGCCCTGATACAGCACCGGTCCGGTCGGCTGCCCGGTGGGCGAACCGCCGCGCGGCTCCAGGCTCACGGCCAGGGTCAGCGGTGCGGCAAGCAAGGCTTGCTGTGCCGGGCTCAGCTGAATCCGGCCCCTGCCTGCCGTCGGCACCAGGCCCAGCGAGATCGGTTTGCCACCGGGCTGGATGGCCCACAATTCCAGGTCGCGCGTCGGCTCAAGCGCGGCCAACGCCAGCGGCTCCACTTGCAGGTGATCGGCAAACGCCTTGATCTGCAGCGCCGGTTGCTGGTTGGCAGCGACGAGTGTGGCGTTGTATTCCACGCCCAGGTCGCGTTGGTACAGCACGCCCACCAGCACCGCGATGACAATCCCGAAGGCGGCCGCCCATAGCCGCAGGTTCAGCCACAACGGTTTCTTCGCCGGCAGGTGCAGGACCTGCGGCTCGATCCGCGCCTGGATGCCTTCCCACACGTGATCGGGCACCGGCCGTTCGGGCAGGGTCCCGGTCAGGCTGGCCAGGGCCGCCTGCCAATGGCCGAGTTCCACGCGCAATGCGGCGTCGTCGAGCAGCAGGGCCTCAAACCGGCGGCGGGCGGTAGCGGGCATCAGGCCGATGGCGTAGTCGCCCGCCAGGGCGCGGCGCAGGGGAGTGGTCTGGTAGTTCATGATTCAAGGCACCTGCGCAGGCGTTCCATGCCGCGACGAATCCAGGACTTGACCGAACCCAGCGGCGCGGCCAGATGGTCGGCCAATTCCGAGCACGACAGGCCCTGGAAGTAAGCCACGGTGATCGATTGGCGCTGCATGCCGTCGAGCGTGTCGAGGCAGCGGTTCAGCGCGCGGGCCTCGCGCTCGCTGTCGAGCTGTTCGAAGGTACTGGGGCCGTCATCGAGCAGGGCGTCCTGTTGGCCATCTGCCAACGGTTGTTCACGGCGTTTGCGCAGTTGGTCGATGGCCAGGTTGCGGGTGATGTTCACCATCCAGGTCATCGGCGCCGCCAGGTGGGCCTCGTAGCGCGAGGCGTTGTACCAGATACGCACGAAGGCTTCCTGCAGCACCTCTTCAGCCAGGTCCGGGCGCCCCATGAAACGCAAGGCAACGCCGTGCAGCCGCGGTGAAACCGTACGGTAGAGGGTTTCGAACGCCTGGCGGTTGCCCAGGGCGCATTGGGCCAGCAGGGGCCGCAGCGGGTCAGCGTCGGAAGTGGAAATAGGGCTTCTCCAGGCCCTGGCGACAGGGCGGTGGGACTGCACGTGCAAGCGGTGGCAGGCAGAGGGTAGTCCAGGTTGCGCGTGCGTTCCATTCACCGGCGTCGTCCTCAACAGGTGTGTGGGGGTTATACGCAGCAGACGGGGGATTGGATGCACTGGGAACAATCCCCCGGGCTACCCAGTCAAACGCCTGCTTTCGCACCTATATCCAGAGGTTGTTTCGATGAAGATTTCACGCGGTTTCGCCCTTTCCTGCCTGATGACCCTGGCGGCCGGCCCGGTGTTCGCCGCAGGGTTCAGCCTTGGCGATGCGGCCAATGCCATTTCCGGCATGCAGGGGGGCAACAACAAAGCCGCTGCCGCCGCACCGTCGTCCGAGACGGCCGGCCTGCTGAGCGCATTGACCTCGCAATTGAATGTCACCCCCGAGCAAGCGGTCGGCGGCACCGGCGCGATGCTCGGCCTGGCCAAGAACCAACTGAGCAGCACCGACTACTCGCAACTGGGCAAGAGCGTGCCGGGCCTGGATCAGCTGTCGGGCAACAACGCGTTGGGCAGCCTCGGGGCCTTGAGCGGGATGCTCGGCCAGACCGGCGGCAGCAAGACCAGCGGCCTGGATGGCCTGCTGGGTAATGTGAAAAACACCAATGACCTGAACACCGCGTTCAGCGCACTGGGCATGGACAGCGGCATGGTCGGCCAGTTTGCCCCGGTGATCCTGCAGTACCTGGGCGGCCAGGGCGCCAGCAGCTCCGTGTTGGGCAAACTGGCCCAGGCGTGGGGCACCGGCAGTTAAGGGTTTTCCGCGCGCAGTTGGGCGATGCGCGCGTCTTTCTCCAGCCAGAGCTGGTTCACCCAGTTCTGGACGGTCTGGCGAAACACCGGATCGTTTTCGTAATCGCCCTGCCACAACGCCGGATCCAGCTCGCGGGTCTGGATATCGATGATCACCGTCGGCACCGAGCCGCAGATCAAGTCCCAGAAGCCCGGGATCTTCTCCTGGGGATAGACGACCGTAACGTCGAGCACGGCGTCCAGTTGTTCACCCATCGCCGCCAATACAAACGCCACGCCACCCGCCTTGGGTTTGAGCAGACGCTCGAACGGCGAGGCCTGCTGTTTGCGCTTGGCCGGGGTGAACCGCGTGCCTTCCAGGTAATTGACCACCGTCACCGGCTGGCGCTTGAACAGCTCGCAGGCCTCTTTGGTGATCTTCAGGTCCTGGCCGGCCAGCTCGGGGTGCTTGGCCAGGAAAGCCTTGGTGTAGCGCTTCATGAACGGGTAATCCAGCGCCCACCAGGCCAGGCCGAGGAAGGGCACCCAGATCAGTTCTTTTTTCAGGAAGAATTTGAAGAACGGCGTGCGCCGGTTGAGGGCCTGGATCAGCGCGGGGATATCCACCCACGATTGATGGTTGCTGATCACCAGGTAGCTGGTGTCGCCGCGCAGGTCGCCGCCGCCGCGAATGTCCCAGCGGGTCGGGATGCACCACGAGAAAATAAGCTTGTCGATCTCGGCCCAGGTCTCGGCGATCCACATTACCGCCCAGGATGCGTAGTCGCGAAAACGTCCGGGAGCCACCAGCTTGAGCAGGGCAAACACCATCAATGGCCCGAACAGCACCAGGGTGTTGAGCAACAGCAGCAGGGTAACGAAACAGCCGGTGAGCAGGCGGCGCATAAGCAACTCTTGGGATCGTGTGGGCGGGTCATGATAAGAGAGCTTGGTCTGCAGGCCAAATCTCAAATCACCGGACGAATGTTTCACAATGTGCCCGGTATGCTCGGATCAGCTAACTAAGTGCCCCCTTTGCGGTCTAGAATCCGCCTACTTCTTTCCGAGGAACCACTTCGTGAAACTGCTCCTTGCCTCGCTCGCCCTGGTTGCCCTGCCCGTCATGGCTGCCGAGCCGACCCTTTACGGTCGCTACGAATACATCCAGTTGCCGGAGATCGGCGAAACCTTCAAGGCCAAGATGGACACCGGCGCGCTGACCGCTTCGCTGTCGGCCCGTGACATCGAGACCTTCACCCGTGACGGCGACGATTGGGTGCGCTTCCGCCTCGGCGGCAAGGACGCCAGCAACAAAGTCTACGAACACAAAGTGTCGCGCATCAGCAAGATCAAGAGCCGCGCCGACGAAGACGACGACAAGGACGAAGCCAGCGTGGCCAAGCGTCCGGTGATCGACCTGGAAATGTGCCTGGGCGACGTCAAGCGCACCGTCGAGGTCAACCTGACCGACCGCAGCAGCTTCAACTACCCGTTGCTGATCGGCGCCAAGGCCCTGCGCGAGTTTGGTGCAGCGGTGAACCCGGCCCGTCGCTATACCGCTGACAAACCGGACTGCTGATCGAACCCATGCCGCACATCCTGATTGTCGAAGACGAAGCGGCGATAGCCGACACGCTGATCTTTGCCCTGCAAGGTGAGGGCTTCACCACCACCTGGCTGAGCCTTGGCCAGGAAGCGCTGGCCTATCAACGGCAAACACCGGCCGACCTGATCATCCTCGACATCGGCCTGCCGGATATCACCGGCTTTGAGACCTGCAAGCAATTGCGGCGTTTCAGCGAAGTGCCGGTGATGTTCCTGAGTGCGCGCGATGGCGAGATCGACCGCGTGGTGGGCCTGGAGATCGGCGCCGACGATTATGTGGTCAAGCCGTTCAGCCCGCGGGAAGTGGCGGCGCGGGTGCGGGCGATCCTCAAGAGGGTCGGCCCTGGCGTGGCTCCCGCCGTGTTCCAGGTTGACCTGGAGCGCATGCAGATCAGTTATCGCGGCCAACCCCTGAGCCTCACGCGCCATGAGTTCCGCCTGCTGCAGAGCCTGCTGGAGCAACCCGAGCGCGTGTTCAGCCGCGAGCAGTTGCTGGACGCGGTGGGCGTGGCGGCGGATGCCGGCTACGAGCGCAATATCGACAGCCACATCAAGAGCCTGCGCAGCAAATTGCGTGGCATTGCGGCGGACGCCGAGCCGATCCAGACCCATCGCGGCCTCGGCTACAGCTATAGCCCGGGCAACAGCTGATGCGCCTGGGGCTGCGGATTTTCCTGGTGTATGCGCTGTTCATCGGCCTGACCGGCTACTTCGTGCTTAGCACGGTGATGAAGGAAATCCGCCCCGGCGTGCGCCAGTCCACCGAAGAAACCCTGGTGGACACCGCCAACCTGCTGGCCGAGATCCTGCGTGATGACGTGAAAAACCACACCCTCGGCCAGAGCCACTGGCCGCAGCTGCTCAAGGCCTACGGCAATCGCCAGCCGGGCGCGACCATCTGGGGCCTGCCGAAAAACCAGGTCAACCACCGTATCTACGTGACCGATGCCAAGGGCACCGTGCTGCTCGATTCCAGCGGCGAAGCGGTGGGCCAGGACTACTCGAAATGGAACGACGTGTACCTGACCCTGCGCGGCGAATACGGCGCGCGTTCCACCCGCAGCGAACTGGACGACCCGGCCTCATCGGTGATGCACGTGGGCGCGCCGATCCGCGATAACGGCCAGATCATTGGCGTGGTCACGGTGGCCAAGCCCAACAGCTCACTGCAGCCGTATGTCGATCGCACCGAGCGGCGGCTGCTCTGGTACGGCGCCGGGCTGGTGGTGCTTGGCCTGTTGCTGGGGGCAGTGTTGTCATGGTGGCTGAGCAGGGCCCTGCACCGGTTGACGGCCTATGCGCAGGCGGTCAGCGAAGGCCGGCGTGCCGAGTTGCCGCATTACCGCGGCGGCGAGCTCAAGCAGCTGTCCACCGCCGTGGAGCATATGCGCACGCAGCTGGAGGGCAAGGCCTACGTCGAGCATTACGTGCACACCCTGACCCATGAATTGAAAAGCCCATTGGCCGCGATTCGCGGCGCGGCGGAGCTGTTGCAGGGCGATATGAGCCGCGAGCAACAGCAGCGTTTCGTTGGCAATATCGACAGCGAGAGCGCGCGCCTGCAGCAGTTGATCGAGCGCCTGCTGAACCTGGCGCAAGTGGAGCAACGCCAGGGCCTGGAAGAACAGGTCAGCCTGCCGTTGGCCGGCTTGGTCGATGAGGTTCTCTTGGCCCAATGCGCGCGTATCGAAGGCGCCGGCCTGCACATCGAACAAACGATCGGCGCCGACGTGAAAGTGTTCGGCGAACCTTTTCTGCTTCGCCAGGCCCTGGGCAATCTGCTCGAGAATGCCCTGGACTTCACCCCGTCCGGCGGCACCTTGAGGTTCAGTGCGCAGACACAGCACCACGCGGTGCAGGTCAGCCTGTTCAACCAGGCCGCGCCGATTCCCGACTACGCCTTGCCGCGTCTGAGCGAGCGATTCTACTCCTTGCCACGCCCGGCCAGCGGGCGCAAAAGCACTGGCCTGGGCCTCAACTTTGTCGAGGAAGTGATGAAGCTGCACGGCGGCGCGTTGCAGATCGGCAATGTGCCGGGTGGCGTCCAGGTGGTGCTGCATCTCCACACAGTCTCCACATTGCCCACATAAATCCCCCACACGCGCGGCTCATGCTCTGCCCATCAAAACAGGGAGAGACCCATGAACCGCAGCCTGCTTTTCAAACTTGGCGCGATTGCGCTGCTGATCCTGCTGTTGCTGATTCCGTTGCTGATGATCAACGGCATTATCGGCGACCGCCAGCAACTGCGCGACGGCGTCCTGATGGACATTGCGCGCAGCTCCAGCTATGCCCAGCGCCTCACCGGACCGGTGATGGTGGTGCCGTATCGCAAGACCGTGCGCGAGTGGAAACTCAATGAAAAGCTCAACAAACGCTACGAGGTCACCCGTGAGGAGCGCGGTCGCCTGTATTTCCTGCCGGACCGTTTCGAACTCGACGGCAAGGTGCAAACCGAACTGCGTGCCCGGGGCATCTACCAGGCGCGGCTGTTCCATGCCGACACCCGCATCAGCGGGCGTTTCGAGCTGCCTGCGCAGTTGGGGATCACCGAAGACTTTGCCGATTACCGCTTCGAACCGGCATTCCTGTCGGTGGGCATCAGTGATATTCGTGGTATCGAAAACGCGCTGAAACTCGAGCTGGGCAGCCAGCGCCTGGAGTTCTCGCCGGGCTCCCAAGTGGACTGGCTGGGAGAGGGCGTGCATGTGGCACTGCCCGAACAGGACAGCAAAAAACCGGCCGTGGTGGACTTCGCTTTCGACCTGCGCCTGCAAGGCACCGAACAACTGCGAGTGGTGCCCGTGGGCAAGACCAGCCAGGTCTCGCTCGCCTCCAACTGGCCGCACCCCAGCTTCATCGGCAACTTCCTGCCGACCCAGCGCGAAGTCACCGATCAAGGCTTCAGCGCCAGCTGGCAGACTTCGTTCTTCTCCACCAACCTTGAGCAGGCCCTGCAGACCTGCCTGGACAGCCAGGGCTGCAACGACTTCAACAATCGCAGCTTTGGCGTGAACTTCATCGATCCGGTGGACCAGTACCTCAAGAGCGACCGCGCGATCAAATACGCGCTGCTGTTCATTGCCCTGACCTTTGCCGGTTTCTTCCTCTTCGAAGTGCTCAAGAACCTGGCGGTGCACCCGGTCCAGTATGCGTTGGTGGGCTTTGCGCTGGCGTTTTTCTACCTGCTGCTGTTGTCGTTGTCCGAGCACCTGGGCTTTGCGCTGGCCTACCTGATCTCGGCGAGTGCCTGTGTGTTGCTGATCGGATTTTATGTGTGCCACGTGCTGCGCAGCGTCGCCCATGGCCTGGGCTTTTCCGCTGGATTGGCGGCGTTGTATGGCTTGTTGTACGGGTTGTTGAGTGCCGAGGATTACGCGCTGCTGATGGGCTCGCTGTTGCTGTTTGGCCTGCTGGGGACGGTGATGGTGCTGACGCGCAAATTGGATTGGTACGGCGTGGGCAAGCGCAAGGTCGCCGAGCCGTTGCAGTTCGACCTGGAGGACGTGCAATGATCGGCTTGCGTGAGGATCAGCGAGTGAAGGCGCAGTTGGTGGCGAGGATCAACCGGCTGTTCCCCGTGGTTGTGGCGGGCGAGCCTCCTGTCGTGAGCGGGTTTTCTGTGGCGAGCGGGCTTGCCCCGCGTTGGGCTGCGCAGCAGCCCCAAAACCTGACATGAGTTTCATCGGATAAAACGCGGTGACCTGATGGGGCCGCTTCGCAGCCCAACGCGGGGCAAGCCCGCTCGCCACAGGGAGTTCGGTCACCACAAGATGCCCGCTCGCCACAGGGGCAGATGGCAACAGGGCTATACCGGCGGCTGGGTCTCCAGCATCGAAGGCCGCTGGCTGACCTCGGCGTACCAGGCGGCCAGCTGTGGGTTGGCCGCGCGCCAGTGCATATCGGGGTGGCGGAAGTCGAGGTAGGCGAGGGCGCAAGCGACGCTGATCGAGGCGATGTCGAAGTGGCTGGTCAGCTCGGCGATGGCGTCCTGTTCCAGCTCGGCGAGGGTGCGGCGGATCTTGTTGCGTTGCTCGTCGAGCCACGGCGCCCAGTGCTTTTCCGCCGGACGCAGGGCCGACTCGTAACGCACCAGTACGGCCGCATCCATGATGCCGTCAGCCATCGAGGCCAGGGTCAGGCGCCGCCAGCGGGCCGAGCCGTCGCGGGGGATCAGCGGGTTGCCGACATGCTGGTGGTCGAAGTAATCGAGGATCACCCGGCTGTCATGCAGCACGCTGCCGTCAGCCAGGCGCAGGGCCGGGATCTTGCCCACGGGGTTGCCTTGCACCACCTGCGCATCCGGGTTGACCGGCGTCGGCATGCAGCCGTGCAGCGCCACGCGGTCCTGCTGGCCGGTTTCGATCAGCAGCACGCGAACTTTGCGAACAAACGGTGAAGCGGGGTTGTGGAACAAGGTCATGCTGGGCACAGACATGGGCATTCCTCTGGAGGGGCGAGCGGGCTCGCGAAGGACGCTTACGATAGCGCAGTGCATCAGATTTGACGCGGTACTCTCAGGGTTTTCGCCGGCAAGCCGGCTTCCGCAGGAGGGCCCATACACCGATCACCGCAGGTATCCCAAGCCCCACCCAACTGAGCGAATCCCACCACCCATCCCCCAGCAACGCCGCAAACAACCCGGCGGCGCTGAGCAGGCCAATCCCCAGCGGAATGCCAAACACTTTCCAGAAATTCGACTGCCGTGGCTTCATGCCTTGCCCGCCTTGCGCCTGACGATCCACAGGTAAATCCCGCTGATCAGCACGATGATGGTCAGCACATCCAGTACCGCCCAGAGGACTTTCATCGGCATGCCGCCGTAATCGCCAAAGTGCAGGGGCTGGGACATGCCCATGGCGTCCATGTACCACGGCCGTTCGGCGATGGCGGTGACGGCCAGGGTGCTGGCGTCGATCAGCACCGGCGTCAGCAGGTGGGAGGTCAGGTGCGTGCTGCCCTTCATGAACACCGCGTAGTGGTGCTCGCTGGAAAAGCGTGTGCCGGGGAAGGCAATGAAGTCCGGCTGCATGCCGGGCGCGGCCTGGGCGGCAATGCTCAGCAGCTCGGTGGCGGGCGCGCGCTGGGTCAGCGGCGGGGCATGTTTGTACGGCTCGATCATGGCGCTGAGGCTGTCCTGGCGCCAGGCTGCGATGATCAGGTCGGCACAGGCGCTGATCACGCCGGTGACGCCCACCACCAGCGCCCAGGTCAGGGTGACCACGCCGATCAGGTTGTGCAGGTCGAGCCAGCGCAGGCGGGTGGATTTGTCCTGGCGCACGGTGGCGAACTTCAAGCGGCGCATGAAAGGCAGGTACAGCACCGTGCCCGACACGATGGCCAGCACAAACAGAATGCCCATGAACGCCAGCAATAACTTGCCCGGCAGGCCGGCGAACATATCCACATGCAGGCGCAGCAGGAACAGGGTCAGCCCGCCATTCGCGGAGGGCATTTCGACAGCGTCGCCGGTGCGCGCATCAAGCATGAAAGTGTGCGACGAGTTGGGTTCGGTGCCGGCCGTCGCAGCCATGATCGCGATCACACCGTTCTTGTCGTCCTCGTCCCACGCCAGGTATTGCATGGCTTCGCCAGGGCGATGGGCCTGCGCTTTGGCCACCAGCTGTTCAAGGTTGAGCTGCGGCGTATCGGCGGGCATCTGCGCCAGTTCTGGCTCGTTGCCCAGCAGGTGATCGATTTCGTGGTGGAACACCAGCGGCAGCCCGGTCAGGGCGAGCAGCAGCAGGAACACCGTGCAGACCAGGCTGGTCCAGGTGTGGATAAAGGACCAGCGGCGGATGGTTTTACTTTTCATTTTCCAGCCTTCAGGCGCACCAAAGCCGCCCCGGAGGACGGCCTGATGGTTAACTCAGTCGATTACCACTGGTAGGTGGCACTGGCGACGACGCTGCGTTGGTCGCCGAAGTAGCAGTAGGAGCCATCGCAGGTGGAAATGTAGTCCTTGTTGAACAGGTTGGTGGCGTTGAGTTTCACCGAGGCGCCTTTGAGGCTGTTGTCCAGGCGGCCGAGGTCGTAGTGAACCGCGCCGTCGAACACGGTGTAGGCGTTGGCCTTGCCCGTCCAGGTGTTGCCTTGGTCGCCATAAGTGTTGCCGGTGTAGCGCGCGCCGAAGCCGATGCCGAAGCCATCGAGTACACCGGTGTGCCAGGTGTAGTCGGTCCACAGCGAGGCTTGCTGGTTGGGGATCAGTTGCAGGCGGTTGCCTTTGTAGATACCGGTTTGCACTTCGGACTTGGACAGGGTGTAGGCGGCGATGACCTTGAGGTTTTCGGTCACGTCGGACACCGCTTCCAGTTCCAGGCCCTTGACCTTCACTTCGCCGGCCTGGTCGGTGATCGATTGGTTACCCGCGCCGATCCGGGTCACCAGCACGTTTTTCTGGGTCAAGTCGTAGACCGCCGCACTCAGCAGCGTATTGGAGCCAGGTGGCTGGTACTTGATCCCCAGTTCCCATTGCTTGCCTTCGGTGGGCTTGTACGACTTGACGGGGTCGACGCTGGCGTTGCTCGCCGGTTGGAACGACTCGGCGTACGACAGGTAGGGCACGAAGCCCGAATCGAACACATAGCTGAGCGCCGCGTTGCCGCTGAAGTTCTTGCTGCGGTCAGTGTTGGTCGCGTCCAGCTTGTTGAAGTAGGTGGTGCCCTGGTGCACCCAGTCCTCACGCCCACCCAGGGTCAGGCGCCAGTTGTCGAGGGCCATCTGGTCTTGTGCGTAGAGGCCGGTCTGGATGGTTTTCTGGTTGTAGTCGTAGTACGGCGTGACGTCCGTCGGGCGCAGGGTGGGCACGGTGTTGATCGGGTTGAAAATATTGATGTTCGACGCCGTGCCGTAGATCGTCCGGAAGGAGGTGTCGGTGCGCTGGTGGTCCAGGCCCAGCAGTACCGTGTGGGTGATGTCGCCCGTGGCGAAGTCAGCCTGGAAATTGTTATCCACTGCGAACTGGCCGATGTCCTCGTCAACGTTGGTGCTCGAGCGGCTGATATTGCCGTTGGCGTCAGCCGGGGAGTAGATATAGGAACCGACCGTCAGTTGCTGGAACGACAGCTCAGACTTGGTATAGCGCAGGTTTTGCTTGAACTGCCAGGTATCGTTGAAGCGATGCTCGAACGCATAACCCAGGGCGTAGTAGGTGCGGTCGTAGAACTCATAGTCGGGGTCGCCGAGGTTCTTGTGGTGGGAAACCTCGCCTTGGGGGAGCTTGATCTTGGTGCCCTGGATCGGCAGAAATTGACTGGTGGTGCCAGTATCGTCACGCGTGAACTGCGACAGCAGGGTCAGCTTGGTGTCGGTGTCGATGTTCCAGGTCAGGCTCGGCGCGATGTTGTAGCGTTTGTTGTCGATGTGGTCGACCTGGGTGCCGGCATCGCGCACCACGCCGCTGACGCCATAGAGGAACTGGCCTTCATCGTCGATCTTGCCGGTGCTGGCGAAGTTGATCTGGCGGTAGTTGTCACTGCCGTATTGCACCTGGATGGCATTGCTCGATTCGGCGCTCGGACGGCGGCTGACCATGTCCAGCAGGCCGCCTGGCGGGGTCTGGCCATACACCGACGAGGCCGGGCCGCGCAGCAGGGCGATGCGGTCGAGGTTCCAGGTCTCGGCTTTGGGGTTGGCATACACGCCGCGCGGCAGGGGCAGGCCGTCGAGGAACTGGGTGGGTTCGAAGCCGCGCACGCGCATCCAGTCATAACGGGTGTCGCTGCCGTAGCTGGCGGACACGATGCCGGGCATGTATTTGACCGCGTCATCCAGGTTCTGCACGTTGCGGTCCTGCATCTGCTCGCGGGTCGCCACGGAGATCGAGCGCGGCGCTTCCACCAGGGCGGTGTCGGTCTTGGTGCCGGCGGCGGTGCGTGTGGCCAGGTAGCCTTGCACCGGGCCCCAGGCGCTTTCCTGGTTGCCCTCTTGCCCGGTGATGTTGGTGACCGGCAGCGCCATCACGCCTTCCGGGATCGCCACCAGGGAATAAGTCCCCGCACTGCTTTGCTCCAACTGCAGCCCGGTGCCACGCAGTGCCTCACGCAGCGCGCCCGGGGCATCGAACTGGCCCTGGACCGGCGCCGAGGTCTTGCCCGATGCCAACGCCGGGTTGAGGGTCAAGGCCAGGCCGGCCTGGCTGGCGATCTGGTTCAGGGTGCTGGACAGCGGCGCAGCCGGCAGGTTGTACGCGCGCACGCTGGCGGACTGCTCGGCGGCGATCAGCGCGGTGCTCGCCAGCGGCGTGCAAAGGGCAATCGCCACGGCTAACAGGCTGGGGCGCAACAAGGTGTCTAGCGTGCGGGACATGGGCGGCTCCTGAATGGAAGTAATTCGCAATTGCCTATGTGCCGAGCGAGAATCGAAAAGTGATAGGGCAGGATCAAAATATTTTTTGTGGTGGGTTTGAGGGCCTCATCGGGGGCAAGTCGAATCGTCGTACCGCCCCTCCCACATTTGAGGTATTCGCACATCAACCTGTGGGAGGGGCGGTACGACGATTCGACTTGCCCGCGATAGCCATGGCCCAGGCCCCGCCTGAGCTAAGGCTTGGCGGTCACCGTCACCCACCACGGCGTGTGCTGCTGGATCTGCACCGGCAGGGTCGGCAGCAGCGCGTTGAGGGCCAGGTCGGTGTCATGCAACGGGAAGCTGCCGGTGATGCGCAGGTCCGCCACGCTTTTATCCACACCCAAATGACCGGTGCGGTAGCGGCCAAGCTCGGCCACCACATCGCCGAGACGGGCGTTTTCGACCACCAGCATGCCGCGCGTCCACGCATCGGTAGCGGGGGTGACGGCCAGCGTAGGACTAAGGCCGTCACTGCGCATCAGCACTTGCTGGCCTTCCTTGAAGATCTGTTCCTGCGGCAATGCCTCGGGCTGGGCGCCCACTGCCGACTGCAGCACGCTCAGGCGCGTGGCGTGGTCTTCGCGCTTGACGATAAACCGCGTGCCCAGCGCCCGCAGGTTGCCGTCGCGGGTTTGCACGTAGAACGGGCGCGCATCGTTGTGGCCGGTCTCGATGAGGATTTCGCCTTCCTGCAGCACAATCAGCCGGCGCTTGTCATCGAAACGCACATCGATGGCGCTGTGGGTATTGAGGTTGATCAGCGTGCCGTCCGCCAGTTTCAGCGTGCGCTGTTCACCGGTGGCCGTGCGTTGGTCGGCCAGCCAATAGTGGATCGGCACGTAGCGTTCGCCGGCAAACAGCGCCAGGCCGCACACCAGCGCAATGCTCGCCAGGCCGCTGCCGAGTTTGCGCACGCGCTGGCGAATGCCCTCGCGCGACTGCAGCAACGCCACCCGCGCCGGGCCCGAGGCCACGCTGAAGCGCTGGTCGAGCATGCCCAGTTGGCGCCAGGCGCGGGCGTGCTCTTCATCGCTGGCTAGCCATTTGTCGAATTCCTCGCGCTCCACCGCGCTGCCGTCGCCCGAATCCAGCGACAGTTGCCAGGCGATCGCCGCATCCAGCACACGGGCCGACACGGGTTTGGAACTGATCACGCTCACAGCGGCTCGCCATACAGGGCGATGTAGCACTGGCGAATGCCCTGGGCCAGGTATTGGCGCACGCGCGGCACGGAGACGCCGAGGCGCTGGGCGATTTCCGCGTGGCCCAGGCCATCCAGGCGGTTGTAGAGGAAGGCCGCGCGGGCCTTGCTCGACAGCTTGCCGAGCAGGCGGTCGATGGCCTTGAGGTCTTCGAGGATCAACTGCTGTTCTTCGGGCGACGGGTGTTCGCTTTCCGGGATCAGCATCAATTCGCTGAGGTACGCCTGTTCCAGCGCTGCGCGACGGAAGTAGTCGAACAACAACCCTTTGGCGATTGCCACCAGGAAGGCACGCGGCTCGCGGGGTGCGCGCAACTCGTCACGGCCGAGCAGGCGCATGAAGGTGTCCTGGCTCAGGTCCTCGGCGCGGCTCGGGCAGGCCACATTGCGCCGCAGCCAGGCCAACAGCCAGCCACGATGGTCGCGATACAACGCGCCAACAAGCTCACTGTGTGGGTTCTGGACCGACGACAAGGCATCACCGAATAAACAAGAGGTTTAAACTAACGAGAATTATTCGCGATTGTGTCAGAGGCGTGGGGTGGGCGCAATTGGCGTCTGTCGGGAGATGACATTAAAACGATGGCGCCTGTTTACGCCGTTTCCATTGGCTCAAACGCTTTTGCAGCGCCTGGGGCGTGTCGATCTGCTGCTGGCGCGCACGGCTCAATAGGATGAGCATCAGCTCCGCCGTGGCCAGGGCGTCGGCGCTGGCATGATGGCGTTCGCCCACCTGCAGGTTGAAGTGATGGATCCAGTCATCCAGCCCGGCTTCACGGATGTGCGCTTCGGGGCACAGCAGTGGGGCGATGTCGGCCACATCCAGAAACGTGTGGGCCAGGCGATAGCCCAGGCTGTCCTTGAGCGCCCGGCACAGCATGTGCTGATCGAATGGCGCGTGGAACGCGAGCAGCGGGCTGTCGCCGACAAACGCCATGAAATCCAGCAGCGCTTCAACCGGATCACTGCCCGCGGCAATTGCACTCGGGCCCAGGCCGTGGATCAGCACGCTGGGGCTGAGCTTGGTGTCGGCGCGGTGCAAGGTGCGCTCGAACAGCTGGGAGAAATCCACCGCGCCGTCCTCGATGACCACTGCACCGATCGACAGCACCTGGTCGCGATTGAGGTTCAGGCCGCTGGTTTCCAGGTCCACCACCACCCAGCGCTGACTGCGCAGCGGACCGCCGCCCAGGGCCGCTGGCTTGGGCAATTGCGCCAGGCGTTGTTGCTGCGCGGCATCGAGCCCGGGTTTAGCCGCGCGCAGCCAGCCGAACAGGCTCACAGCTGGTACCGCAAGGTCAGGCTGCTTTGCAGGCGCTGGGCCTGGCGCAGGGACTCACGCAGGATGCGGCGGTCCAGGTGGTTGAGGCTGTCAGGGTCGACGCGGTTGGAGTACGGCTGGTTTTCCCGGGTCTGCAACTGATGCTGCTGCATGCGGGTTTGCTGGATGAAGTGATAGGCCTCTTCGTAGGCGGCGCCGTCGAGCGGCTCGATCACCTCCTTGACCACCAACTGGCGCAGGCGCTCCAGGGTGTTATTGGCGTGGATGCCATTGGCCAGGGCGAGCAATCGCGCGCCGTCGACGAAGGGCGTCAAGCCCTGGACCTTGAGGTCGAGGGTGGCTTTTTCCGCACCTTTGCGCGACAGCACAAAATCACGGAAGCGTCCTACGGGCGGGCGCTGGCGCAAGGCGTTTTCCGCCAGCATGCGCTGGAACAGCCGGTTATCCGCGACCTGATCGAGAATGCCCTGGCGCAGTTGTTCGCAGCCGCGCTCATCGCCCCACACCACGCGCAGGTCGAAATAAATGCTCGAACCCAGCAGGTTCTCCGGCGTCGCCTCGCGAATAAACGCGCCGAAGCGCCGCGCCCATTCGGCCCGTGACAGGCACAGCTCGGGGTTGCCGGCCATGATATTGCCCTTGCACAGGCTGAAGCCGCACAGCGCCAGGCTTTGGTTGATCTGCTGCGCCAGGGGCAGCAGGCGCCCACGCAGGATCGCAGCCTCGACGGCGTCCTTGGCGTCGAACAGGATGCCGTTGTCCTGGTCGGTGAAGAGCGTCTGCTCGCGGCGGCCTTCGCTGCCAAAACACAGCCAACTGAAGGGCACGCCTGGGTCGCCTTTTTCCGCCAGGGTCAGCTCGATCACCCGGCACACGGTGTGATCGTTGAGCAGCGTAATGATGTGGGTGATCTGCGTCGACGACGCGCCGTGGGCCAGCATGCGCTCGACCAACTGGCCGATCTCGCCGCGAATCGCCACCAGGTTCTCCACCCGGGGCGCGTTGCGGATGGTGCGTGCCAGGTGCACCAGGTCGACCCGCTGCAGGGAAAACAGGTCGCGCTCGGACACCACGCCACACAGGCGCTTTTCCTTGACCAGGCAAACGTGGGCGATATGCCGTTCGGTCATGGCGATGGCAGCGTCGAACGCGCTGTGGTCCGGGGTCAGGAAGAACGGCGCCTGGGTCATATGGGCGTCGATGCCCTGGCTGAAATCGCTGGTGCCATCGGCCACCACCTGGCGCAAATCGCGCAGGGTGAAAATCCCCAGCGGCGCCTTGTGTTCATCGACGATCACAATGCTGCCGACTTGCTGCTCGTGCATCAGCGTCACCGCCTCACGCAGCGGCGTTTGCGGGCTGCAGGTGACCGGGTGGCGCATGGCCAACTCGCCCAGGCGGGTGTTCAGGGAATATTGGGTGCCGAGGGTTTCCACGGCTTTTTGCTGCACCTGCTGGTTGACCTGGTCCAGCAGGCTGCTGACGCCGCGCAGGGCAAAGTCGCGAAACGGGCTGGAAAGGGCGAACAGCTTGATAAAGGCCGGCTTGTTCAGTTGCAGGCAAAAGGTGTCTTCGGCGGCCTTGTGCTCGGTCCGTGTGGCCCGCTCGCCCAACAGCGCGGCGAGGGGGAAGCACTCGCCGGCGGTGATTTCGAAGGTGGCTTGCTTCGAGTCCGGCCGTTCACCCACCACGCGACCTTGCTTGACGATGTAGAAGTGCTCCACCGGCCCGCCCGACGGTTTGAGGATGCTCTCGCCGGGGCCGAAGAAGCGTAATTGACACTGCTCCACCAGGAACGCCAGGTGTGCGTGCTCCATCTGGTTGAACGGTGGGAAGCGTTGCAGGAACTGCAGGGTGCCGTGGATGTTCTGCAATACAGCAGTTTTCCCCGCTTGGGCGAAGGCATCAGCTTTACTCATAACATGACCGCAATTTTTTTGTCGTTATCGTCCTGCATGGTCGACTCCTGCGCGGCAGGTGCCCATTGGACGTAAGTCTAGGTCGATGAAAACGGCGTAAAACTAAGGAAAAACCTTACATGACTATCGTCCAAACCCCGTAGAACGCCCACTAGGCAAACTTTCCGACGAAGTGCACATTGAACGCCCTTCCGCAGATGTCTGACGAGTGTGCTGGGAGATTGATGAGAACTGCTGAGAACTGTATGTCCGACCACGATATTTTGAGTGATGCCGAGCGCGAGGCGCTGAGCGCCGTGATGCTGGAGCCTGATTTACCGCCACAACGCGTGTTGATTGTTGACGACGACAAGGATGCGCGTGAACTGCTGGCGGAGATCCTGGGCCTGGACGGTATTCGCTGCATGACGGCCGACAGCGGCAAGACAGCGTGGGAATTGTTGAGCTCCAGCAGCTCCATCGGTTTGCTCATCACTGACCTGCGCATGGCCCCCAGCAATGGCCTGGAACTGATTCGCCAAGTGCGCAGTTCCACCCGTGCGGCGTTGCCGATCATCATTATGTCGGGAGACGCCGAAGCCCCGGATGTGATCGATGCAATGCATTTGAGCGTGGTGGACTTCTTGCTCAAGCCGATTGATAGCGTGAAGCTGGCGAAGATGGTCAAGCGGGAATTGGGGATGGCGCAGTAGGTACCGTTTATCTTTTTTTTATTTGAACTGTCAATTCTCACAGTAGGCAAATAAGTGGTCAGCGAGTTTACTGCACGGGAGGGTCCGGTCTTCAACCAGGATCCTATCCCGCCAAAGGAGCTAGTTATGTCTACTCAACAGCCTAAAAATCAAGTGGCTAGCAATAACGCAAGAATTCTAGTTATCAGGGATGAAAGGCCCCGCTTTTTTGATTCTTCCAATGTACAAGCAAGCTTGAGAAGTTTTTCGGTCATCACGGATGGCGCTGGTTCATTGACAGCGGAGTATGGGAATACGCTGTTTCCGCGGGATGAACGGTACGAGTTCGGCTTTCCTCGAGATATAGAGAAGCATCGAGGAAATATCGATTATAGAGACGAAAACGGTGTTTATTTTATAATGCCTATATCGGGGACGTTTTATGTTTTTTCCGAGTCTGCGGGTCTTCCGGATACGTACATAAATCATATTAACTACGTCAATTTGAAGTTTGAGCATCAGGGACAAGAAGTTACTATCAGCGGCACGGGTGAGGCCACTTTTGTTTTTCAAAAGTCTTCACACTAAGAAAAAAGCCCTGTTCTCACGAACAGGGCTTTTTTCGTTTCAGCGTTTACTCAACGCCCATTCTTGGCCTTGAACTCCCGACGCCGACGATGCAACACCGGCTCGGTATACCCATTCGGCTGCTTGGTCCCTTCAATCACCAGCTCCACCGCGGCCTGGAAGGCAATGTTGCTGTCGAAATCCGGCGCCAGCGGTCGGTACAGCGCATCCCCGGCATTCTGACGGTCCACCACCGGCGCCATGCGCTTGAGGCTTTCCAGCACCTGGGCTTCATTGACGATGCCGTGGCGCAGCCAGTTGGCGATGTGTTGGCTGGAGATACGCAGCGTCGCGCGGTCTTCCATCAGGCCGACGTCGTTGATGTCCGGCACTTTCGAGCAGCCCACACCCTGGTCGATCCAGCGCACGACATAGCCGAGGATGCCCTGGGCGTTGTTGTCCAGTTCGTTGCGGATCTCTTCCTCGGACCAGTCGGTATTCTGCGCCAGCGGGATAGTGAGAATATCGTCCACCGAGGCGCGCTCGCGCTTGGCCAGTTCGGCCTGGCGGGCGAACACGTCGACCTTGTGATAGTGCAACGCGTGCAGCGCCGCGGCGGTCGGCGAGGGTACCCAGGCGGTGTTGGCACCGGCCAGCGGGTGCGCGATCTTCTGTTCGAGCATCGCGGCCATCAGGTCGGGCATCGCCCACATGCCTTTGCCGATCTGCGCACGGCCCTGCAAGCCAGTGCTCAGGCCGATATCGACGTTCCAGTTTTCGTAGGCGCCGATCCATTTTTCCGCCTTCATCGCCGCCTTGCGCACCATCGCGCCGGCTTCCATGGAGGTGTGGATTTCGTCACCGGTACGGTCGAGGAAGCCGGTGTTGATAAACACCACGCGCTCGCTGGCGGCCTTGATACAGGCCTTGAGGTTGACCGTGGTACGGCGCTCCTCGTCCATGATCCCGACTTTCAAGGTGTTGCGCGGCAGGTTCAGCACGTCTTCGATGCGGCCGAACAGCTCGTTGGTGAACGCAGCTTCTTCGGGGCCATGCATCTTCGGTTTGACGATGTACACCGAACCGGTGCGGCTGTTCTTGCGGCTGCTGGTGCCGTTGAGGCTGTGGATCGCCGCCAGACTGGTGAGCAGGCCGTCGAGAATGCCTTCCGGGACTTCGTTGCCGTCTTTGTCGAGGATCGCGTCGATGGTCATCAAGTGGCCAACGTTGCGCACGAACAGCAGCGAACGGCCATGCAGGGTCACGTCCTGACCATCCACGCCGGTGTAGACACGGTCGGCGTTCATGGTACGGGTGAAGGTCTTGCCGCCCTTGGCCACTTCTTCGGCCAGGTCGCCTTTCATCAGGCCGAGCCAGTTGCGGTAGATCACCACTTTGTCATCGGCATCGACGGCGGCGACGGAGTCTTCGCAGTCCATGATGGTGGTCAGCGCTGCTTCCATCAGCACGTCTTTGACGCCGGCGGCGTCGGTCTGGCCGACCGGGGTGCTGGCGTCGATCTGGATTTCGAAGTGCAGGCCGTTGTGCTTGAGCAGGATCGCGATCGGCTCGGCCGCGGGGCCCTGGAAACCGATCAACTGGGCGTCGTCGCGCAGGCCGCTGTTGCTGCCGCCCTTGAGGCTGACGATCAGCTTGCCGTCGACGATCTTGTAGCCGGTGGAGTCGACGTGACTGCCGGCCGTCAGCGGCGCGGCTTCATCGAGGAAAGCGCGGGCAAAGGCGATGACCTTGTCGCCACGCACCTTGTTGTAGCCCTTGCCCTTCTCGGCGCCGTCGGCTTCGCTGATGGCGTCGGTGCCATACAGCGCGTCGTACAGCGAACCCCAGCGCGCATTCGAGGCGTTGAGGGCGAAGCGGGCATTCATCACGGGCACGACCAGCTGGGGGCCGGCCATGCGGGCAATTTCGTCATCGACGTTTTGGGTCGTTGCCTGGAAATCTGCGGCTTCTGGCAGCAGGTATCCGATATCTTGCAGGAAGGCTTTGTAGGCCACCGGGTCATGGGCCTGGCCGGCGTGAGTCTGGTGCCAGGTGTCGATCCGCGCCTGGAAATCATCGCGTTTGGCGAGTAGGGCTTTGTTCTTCGGTGCCAGGTCATGGATGACCTTGTCGGCGCCGGCCCAGAACTGGTCGGCAGTGATGCCGGTGCCGGGAATGGCTTCGTTGTTCACGAAGTCGAACAGGACTTTGGCGACCTGCAGGCCACCGACTTGAACGTGTTCAGTCATTGCTTGCCTCACTCTGCGGAGCTTATGCGCTGTTTCAGATTTTCATTATGTAGTGCACGGTTGGGCATACTACATGATGACTTGCGGTTGTGAAAATTAGACTAAATACGTCGTTTAGCGACCCACTTTGGTCGTACGGTCACAGCGGAGAACGGGATGTTCTCAAAAAACTATGAGATTGTTCCAGATAAATCTAAAAATGGTACACGATTTGTTTTCGGCCACGCCTGCGTCCACCTTGTAAGAGCTGGGGGGACGCTGAGTCCTTGCCAGCGATGAGGCCCTTGAGCCTTGCGGCGATGATCAGGCCGCTGTCGCCGGAACGCCGGCTCCTGCAGAAAACAACAACATCTGAGGAATTCGCCATGGACCATCTTGTACTCACTATTATCGCCGCCGACAAACCCGGCCTGGTGGAACGCATCGCGCAGAACATCGCGGCGCACGGCGGCAACTGGCTGGAAAGCCGCATGGCGCACATGGCTGGGCAGTTTGCCGGGATCCTGCGCGTCAGTATGCCGGCGGAAAGCCGTCAGGCCCTGGTGGCCGCGCTGGAGGACTTGTCCACCCACGGCATTCGGGTGCTGGTGGGCGAGGGCAGCAGCGGGCAGGCGTCGGCGTCCAAACCGATCCTGATGACGCTGGTGGGCAATGACCGTTCGGGCATCGTGCGCGAGATCACGGCGCTGCTGAGCAAGCAGGGGGTCAACCTCGAGCGCTTGAGCACCGATGTGCGCCCGGCGCCGATGAGCGGCGACCTGCTGTTCAGCGCCGAGGCCCTGCTGCAGGTGCCGTCGAACGTGTCCCTGGAGACGTTGCAGGAATCCCTGGAAACCCTGGCGGATGACCTGATGGTGGAACTGCGCAACGAGGAATAACCACGCACAAGGTTATGCATGGAAATCTTGCATGGGCCTGTGGATAACCTGTAGAGACCTGGCCCCAGGCCACGCGCTGCGTGCGTCTTCGCGAGCTGAGCAAAAAACGAGCAGTTTCAAGGGCTTGTGCACAAATGGCGGGGATCAGGTTGTGGATAACCTTGGGGTGGATGTCTGCAAGCCACGCCATTCGTGGCCTGCAGGGGGTTGTACGTTATTTGATCAGCGTTTGCGCACGCTCATCCAGGCGTCCAGGCTGTAGACCACCAGGCCGGCCCAGATAAAGGCGAAGGCGATCAGCGTGCTTTGCGCCAGATGTTCGCCGAACAGCAGCACGGCTTCCAGCAGCACCAGCGTCGGCGCTACGTACTGCAGGAAGCCCAATGCGGTGTAGGGCAAATGCCGCGCAGCGGCGTTGAAGCACACCAGCGGGATCAACGTGACCGGGCCTGCGGCCACCAGCCACCAGGCCTCGGATGTGCTCCAGAATTCCAGCTGCGCACTGTGCGCCGACGGATTGAACAGCAGCCACGCCACCGCAATCGGCACCAGCATCCAGGTCTCAACCACCAGCCCCGGCAACGCCTTGACGGGTGCCTGCTTGCGGATCAGGCCGTAGAACCCGAAAGTCAGTGCCAGCACCAGCGACACCCACGGCAAGCTGCCCACCTGCCACACCTGCTGGGCTACACCCACCGCTGCCAGGCCTACGGCGACCCACTGCAGGCGGCGCAGGCGTTCGCCGAGGATCAGCATGCCCAGCAGCACATTCACCAACGGGTTGATGTAGTAACCCAGGCTCGCTTCGAGCATGCGCCCGCTGTTCACCGACCACACATAGGTCAACCAGTTACCCGCAATCAACGAACCGCTGAGGGCCAGGATCGCCAGGCGCTTGGGGTTGTCCCGCAGTTCGCGGAACCAGCCGGGGTGTTTCCACACCATCAGCAGCACGCCACCGAACAGCGCCGACCACAGTACCCGGTGCACGATGATTTCGGCGGCGGGTACGCTGGCGATGGCTTTGAAGTAGAGCGGGAACAGACCCCAGATGACATAGGCGCTCAGGCCCAAAATGTACCCTTTGCGAGGGTTGGCGGCGTGCATGCAGAATCCTTGCTTAGGCAGCTAACAAAGCGCGATTGTAAGGATTTTTGTCAGACAGTGGGACTGGCTTTTCTGTGGAGCTGGCTTGCTTGCGATGCAGGCAACCCGGTGTATCAGGCACGCCGAGGTGACGCCATCGCAGGCAAGCCAGCTCCCACAGGGGCATTTCGGTCAGAACAGTTTCAGCGGTTCTTCGTTGAGCGCCGAGAGCTGTTCGCGCAACGCCAGCACCTGATCGCCCCAGTACCGCTCACTGCCGAACCACGGGAAGCTGTGGGGAAACGCCGGGTCATCCCAGCGTCGTGCCAGCCAGGCGCTGTAGTGCATCAGGCGCAAGGCGCGCAGCGGTTCGATCAGCGCGAGTTCACGCGGGTCGAAGTCGTGGAATTCCTGGTAACCGTCCATCAGTTCTGACAGCTGCCCCAGGCATTCCTGGCGGTCGCCGGCGAGCATCATCCACAGGTCCTGCACGGCCGGGCCCATGCGGCAGTCATCGAGGTCGACGATATGGAACATCTCGTCGCGGCACATCATGTTGCCGGGGTGGCAATCGCCGTGCATGCGGATGTTCTTGTGCGGGGTGGCCTTGTACACCTCTTCCACCCGCTTGAGCAGGTCGCGGGCCACCGATTCATAGGCTGGCAACAGGCTCTTGGGGATGAAGTTGCCTTCCAGCAGGGTGGTGAGGGAATCGTGGCCGAAGTTCTTCACGCCCAAGGCTTCGCGGTGTTCGAACGGGCGCGTGGCCCCCACCGCGTGCAAGCGGCCGAGCAATTGCCCGAGGCGATAGAGTTGATCGAGATTGCCCGGCTCCGGCGCACGGCCGCCACGGCGAGGAAACAGGGTGAAGCGGAAACCTGCGTGTTCGAACAGGCTTTCGCCATTGTGGATCAGCGGCGCAACCACCGGGACTTCGCACTCGGCCAGTTCAAAGGTGAAGCGGTGTTCTTCGAGGATCGCTTCGTTGGTCCAGCGCTGGGGGCGGTAGAACTTGGCGATCAGCGGTTCGGCGTCTTCGATGCCCACCTGGTAGACACGGTTTTCGTAGCTGTTGAGCGCGAGAACGCGCGCATCGCTGAGGAAACCGATGCTTTCGACGGCGTCGAGCACCAGGTCGGGGGTGAGTGTTTCAAACGGATGGGCCATGCGAACTCCTGCGCGCAGCAGAGCGCCGCGTCCGGCCGGGTATGGTAACGCACACGGGCAGAGATAGGTGGTGGCTGTGCGGACGCCTTCGCGGGCAAGCCCGCTCCCACAGTTGACCCAGTTCCAGCATGCACCGGCGTCCAATCCGCCCACGTCCCCAGGCTGGAATGCGTCCACCTGTGGGAGCGGGCTTGCCCGCGAAGACGGCCTACCAGACACCCCCAACCCCGCAGATGCAATTAGCATCCGCCCACGTCCCAGTTTGGAATGCGCCCAGCGTGGGAGCGGGCTTGCCCGCGATGACGGCCTATCAGGCGCCCACGACGCCACCATCATCCCGCCGAATCGCCATCACCGACGAGCGCGGCTTGCCGTTGGGCAGATGCTCCGGCCACGTCGAACCGCCCGTTTCGCCCGGGTGCTGAATCCCCACAAACAGGGTCTTCTGATCCGGCGAAAAGCTGATCCCCGTCACCTCACAGGCCACCGGTCCGACCATGAAGCGGCGAATCTCACCGGTACTCGGGTCGGCGCACAGCATCTGGTTATTGCCCATGCCGGCGAAGTCGCCCGCGTTGCTGTAGTCGCCGTCGGTGAGGATCCACAGGCGTCCGGCTTTGTCGAACCCCAGCCCGTCGGGGCTGTTGAACATGTTCTGCGGGTTGATATTCGACGAACCGCCTTTTGGCGTGCCGGCATGCACACCGGGGTTGCCGGCGACCACAAACAGGTCCCAGCTGAAGGTGTTGGCACCGTGGTTATCGGCATCCGCCTTCCAGCGCAGGATCTGGCCGTAGACGTTCTTTTCACGCGGGTTGGGGCCGCCCACCGGCTGGCCGTCTTCGCCACGCTTGGCGTTGTTGGTCAGGGTGCAATAGACCTGGCCGTCGGTGGGGCTGACCACGATCCATTCCGGGCGGTCCATGCGCGTGGCTTTCACCACGCTGGCGGCCAGGCGGGCGTGGATCAGCACTTCAGCCTGGCTGGCAAAACCGCTGCCGGCATCGATGCCGTTTTTGCCGTGGGTCAGCTCGACCCATTGGCCCTTGCCCTTGGGGTGGTCGGCATCGCCGTCGCCTGCATCGAAGATCGCCACGTACAAGGTGCCGTGGTCGAGCAGGTCTTTGTTGGCCTTCGGATTCTTGTGGTTGATCTTGTCGCGGCTGACGAATTTGTAGATGAACTCACCGCGTTCATCATCGCCCATGTACACCACGGCGCGGCCGTCGCGGGTTTCGGCGAGGGCGGCGTTCTCGTGTTTGAAGCGGCCCAGGGCGGTACGCTTGACCGGCGTGGAGTGCGGGTCGAACGGGTCGATCTCCACCACCCAGCCGTGGCGGTTGAACTCGTTGGGGTTTTTGGCGATGTCGAAGCGCGGGTCATGCAGGTGCCAGTTGATGTCTTTGCTGGCGGCCACCACGCCGTAGCGTTTCTGCCCGGCGTCGAAGCTTTGCTGGGGGTTACTGCTGCCGAAACAGTCGGTGAAGTTCTCCTCGCACGTCAGGTAAGTGCCCCACGGCGTCTTGCCGTTGGCGCAGTTCTGAAAGGTGCCCAGCACCTGCTTGCCTGACTTGTCGGCAGCGGTTTTCAGCCAGGCGTGGCCGGCAGCGGGGCCCCCTACGCGGATCGGCGAGTTGCCGTGGATGCGGCGGTTGTAGCGCGAGTCCTGGACGAACTGCCAGCTGTCACCTTTGCGCTGCACTTCGATCACCGACACGCCTTCGCTGGCCTGGGCCTTGTGCACGTCTTCGGCCGACTGCGGCGCACCGCCGTGGGCGAAGAGGTAGCGATAGTTGGTGTATTCGTTGTTGATCGCCATCAGCGCGCGGTGATCGTCGCCGGGGAAGGCGAACAGGCTCATGCCGTCGTTGTTGTCACCGAACTGCTGCTCCTGGGCCTTGGCGGTGCCGTTGCCGGACGGGTCGAACGCCGGCGCGTTCTTGTGCAGTGGCTGGCCCCAGCTGATCAGCACCGAGGCGCTGTAGCCGGGCGGCAGGGTGATGGCGTCGCTGGTGGCGGCGGCGATGCTGGTAAAGCCCAGCAACGGGCTGGCTGTGGCGGCGTTGACGGCCAATGCGCTGCGGCTCAGCAGGTTGCCGCCGAGGAACATCGCGGCACCGCACAGGGCGCCGGCGCCGATAAAGCGGCGGCGGGTAAGGCCGACCATCTGCTCGAGGTCGGTGGCTTGGTTTTCTTCTAATAGGCTCATCTCAGGCTCCCTGCGGTTTTTGCAGACACCTTAAGGAGCGGGCGTGACGAAATTGTTGCAGTTTGAAGGCGGGGCGTTGCTACACCGGTGTGCCGAGCAGCACATTGCTCGGCGCAAATTGCACCTGGAGCGTCTTTCCTTCCACGGCACCCAGGGCCTTGAGTGCGTCGGGCTGGGCCAGGGCGCATAAAACCTGGCCAGTGGGCAAGGCGATGCGCACTTCGCTGGGGCCGTCCTCGGCCTCGAGAATGGCCTCGACGCTGCCGCCCATGCAATTGTGTCCAGGTGTTGCAGCTTGTTCCGGAGCGAGCAGTTCCAGCCAGCCCGCCTTGATCAGCGCGACCACTTCGACGCCCATTTCCAGCTCCAGCCGTTGCGTGCTGTCGTGGGTGATTTGCGCTTGCAGGGTAAGTCCGCCGGCCAGTTGCAGGCAGATCAGGTCGTTGCGGCCATGCTGCTCGATGGCGATCACTTGCCCGTGCAACTGGTTACGCGCGCTGGTGCGCAGCATCAAGCGGCCGAGCAGGCTGAAGTCGCTGGCGGCCTCATCCGAACCCAGCACCTCGGCCTGCAACATTTGCAGGCGCTGGTAAAGGCGCAACACGCGCTCGCCTTCGGCCGTCAGCTTGGCGCCGCCCCCGCCCTTGCCACCGACGCTGCGCTCGACCAGCGGTTTTTGCGCCAGGTTGTTGAGCTCGTCGATGGCGTCCCAGGCCGCCTTGTAACTCAGGCCGGCACTCTTGGCGGCACGGGTGATGGAGCCCTGCTCGGCGATATGCCCCAGCAATGCGATGCGCTGGGGGCGACGGATAATGTGTTGGCTGAGGGAAGTCGGCAGGGACATGGGCACACGCTTCGTTGAGATGAGTGGACGTTGCAGCGCTGGCGCGCGGGAGTCAAGTCAGCCGCCCGGTTTGGGCGTGCGCGCCAGGCAATACACATCGACCTGCCGCGCCCCGGCGCTCAGCAGCAGGCGCGCCAGGCTGTGGGCGGTGGCTCCGGTGGTGAGTACATCGTCCACCAGCGCAAAGTGCCGGCCCTGCACCAGCGCGCCGGGCGCCAGGGCGAAAGCGCCGAGCAGGTTGCGTCGTCGGGTCTTGGCGTCCAGCGCCTGTTGCGCGACGGTTTCCTGGGGGCGCAGCAGCAGGTGTTCATCAACGCCGATGTCCAGCTCCTCGCTGAGCCAGCGCGCGAGCATCAGCGCCTGGTTGTAACCGCGTTCGCGCAGGCGTTTGCGCGCCATGGGCACCGGCAGCAGGCAATCGGGGCGGCTGAGTTCGGCGTTGTCCAGGCGATGGCGCAGGTGCTGACCCAGCAAGCGGCCCAGCAGGTGCCCGAGTGGCCAGCGGGCCTGATGCTTGAAACGGGTGATCATGGTGTCGACGGGAAAACTGAAGGTGAAGGGCGCGACCACTTGTTTAAAGGCCGGCGGCTGGCGCTGGCATTGGCCGCAGATCAACCCGTCCATGGGCAACGGCAGGGCGCACACCTCGCAGTGTTCCGTCAGCCAGGGCAATTGCGATTCGCAGGCAGTGCACACGCACTCGGCTGTTTGGGTGCTTTCATCACAGAGTAAACATGTCTGTGTGTTTTTTAACCAGATGTAAACCTTGTGTTTGTAGTCGGGTTGACAGTGCATGAATCTTCCTTAAATATGCCGAGCATCCGTGTCGCGCTTGTGGGTATTGCCCTTCCCGCAGCGCCTGCCCAAGCATAATCAAGGAATCGCCCATGAGCGCCAGCACCACCGCCACGTTGCGTCACGATTGGTCCTTAGCCGAAGTCAAAGCGTTGTTCGTGCAGCCGTTCAATGACCTGTTGTTCCAAGCGCAGACCGTGCACCGCGCGCATTTCGACGCCAACCGCGTGCAAGTGTCGACCTTGCTGTCGATCAAGACCGGCGCCTGCCCGGAAGATTGCAAATATTGTCCGCAGTCGGGCCACTACAACACCGGCCTGGAAAAAGAAAAGCTGATGGAGGTGCAGAAGGTCCTCGAAGAGGCCGCCCGCGCCAAAGCCATCGGCTCAACGCGTTTCTGCATGGGCGCGGCGTGGAAGCACCCGTCGGCCAAAGACATGCCCTACGTGCTGCAGATGGTCAAAGGGGTGAAGGCCATGGGCCTGGAAACCTGCATGACCCTTGGCCGTCTCGACCAGGACCAGACCGAAGCCCTGGCCCAGGCCGGCCTCGACTATTACAACCACAACCTCGACACCTCGCCGGAGTTCTACGGCTCGATCATCACCACCCGCACTTACGGCGAGCGCCTGCAAACCCTGGCCTACGTACGTGACTCGGGGATGAAGATTTGCTCCGGTGGCATCCTCGGCATGGGTGAGTCGCTGGATGACCGCGCCAACCTGCTGATCCAGCTGGCCAACCTGCCGGAGCATCCAGAATCGGTGCCGATCAACATGCTGGTGAAAGTCGCCGGCACGCCGCTGGAAAACGCCGAAGATATCGACCCGTTCGACTTCATTCGCATGCTCGCCGTGGCGCGCATCCTGATGCCGCAATCCCATGTGCGGCTGTCGGCCGGCCGCGAGGCGATGAACGAGCAGATGCAGGCACTGGCATTCTTCGCCGGCGCCAACTCGATTTTCTACGGCGACAAACTGCTGACCACCGCCAACCCACAGGCCGACAAGGACATGCAGCTGTTCTCACGCCTGGGCATCCTGCCGGAAGCGCGCGAAGAGCACGCCGATGAAGTGCACCAGGCGGCGATCGAGCAGGCGTTGGTGGAGCAGAAGAGCAGCGAGCAGTTCTATAACGCCGTGGTTTGACGCCGCCCTCTATTGGAATGCATTCCAAAGGTGGGAGCGGGCTTGCTCGCGAAGGCGGTGTATCAGTGTCAGATGTGCTGACTGACCCACCGCCTTCGCGAGCAAGCCCGCGCCCACAGTTGATCGCATTCAGTCTCAAGTTCCTTGATCTGCCGAGGCCTGCATGTCTTTCGATCTCGCCGCGCGCCTCGCTGCCCGCCGTGCCGAACACCTTTATCGCCAACGCCCCTTGCTCGGCAGCCCCCAAGGCCCGGAAGTGGTGGTGGATGGCCAGCCGTTGCTGGCTTTCTGTAACAACGATTACCTCGGCCTGGCCAATCACCCGCAAGTGATCGAAGCCTGGCGCGCCGGTGCGTCCCGCTGGGGCGTGGGCGGCGGCGCTTCGCACCTGGTGGTCGGGCACGCCACGCCGCACCATGAGCTGGAAGAAGCGTTGGCCGACCTCACCGGGCGTCCACGCGCCTTGCTGTTCACCACCGGCTACATGGCCAACCTTGGCGCCGTCACGGCGCTGGTCGGGCAGGGCGATACGGTGTTGGAAGATCGCCTCAACCACGCCTCCTTGCTGGATGCCGGGCTACTGTCCGGGGCGCGTTTCAATCGCTACCTCCACAACGACCCCGCCAGCCTGGCCAAGCGCCTGGAGAAAGCCACCGGCAATACCCTGGTGGTCACCGATGGCGTGTTCAGCATGGACGGCGATCTCGCCGACTTGCCGGCACTGGCCCGTGAAGCCCGGGCCAAGGGCGCCTGGCTGATGGTGGATGACGCGCACGGCTTCGGCCCGCTGGGCGCCAATGGGGGTGGGATTGTCGAGCATTTCGGCTTGAGCCAGGAGGACGTGCCGGTGTTGGTCGGCACCCTCGGCAAAGCGTTCGGCACCGCCGGCGCGTTTGTCGCCGGCAGCGAGGAGCTGATCGAAAGCCTGATCCAATTCGCCCGGCCCTACATCTACACCACCAGCCAGCCGCCGGCGCTCGCCTGCGCCACGCTGAAAAGCCTGGAGTTGCTGCGCACCGAGCATTGGCGCCGCGAGCACCTCAATGGCCTGATTCGCCAGTTCCGCCAGGGCGCCGAGCAGCTCGGCCTGGACTTGATGGACAGCTTTACGCCGATCCAGCCCATCCTGATTGGCGACAGCGCCAAGGCTGTGCGCCTGTCCCAGCGGCTGCGCGAGCGCGGGCTGATGGTTACCGCGATCCGTCCGCCCACCGTGCCGGCCGGCAGTGCACGTTTACGCGTGACCTTGACGGCGGCCCACAGCGCAGCGCAGGTGCAGCTATTGTTAAACGCGTTGGAAGCGTGTTTTCGCTTGGAGTCCGACCATGCGTGATCGACTGATATTGCTGCCCGGCTGGGGCCTTGGCGTATCACCGCTGGAACCCCTGGCCGCCGCCTTGCACGGGATTGATGCGCACCTGCGGGTGCAGATCGAGCCCTTGCCGCTGCTGGCTTCCAGCGACGTGGATGAGTGGCTCGACGAACTCGACGCCACGCTGCCGGACAACGCCTGGCTGGGCGGCTGGTCCTTGGGCGGCATGCTCGCCTCTGAGCTGGCGGCGCGTCGCGGCGAGCGCTGCTGCGGCCTGCTGACGTTGGCTAGCAATCCGTGTTTTGTCGCCCATGACGGCTGGCCCAGTGCGATGCCCGCCGAGACCTTCGATGCGTTTCTCGCCGGTTGCCATGCCGACTCACAGGTGACCCTCAAACGCTTCGGCCTGCTGTGCGCCAAGGGGGCCGAAGACCCGCGCGGGCTGGCGCGCCTGTTGGTCAGCGGGGCACCGACTACGCCGTCCAGCGCATTGATGAGCGGCCTGGAGCTGCTCGCCCAACTGGACACCCGCGAAGCCTTGCTGGCCTATCGCGGCCCGCAGTTGCACCTGTTTGCCGGGTTGGACGAACTGGTCCCCGCCGAGGCCGCCAGCCACTTGCTGGCCCTGCTGCCCGATGTTGAAATCGGCCTGATTGAACAGGCCGGTCACGCTTTTCTTCTGGAAGACCCCCACGGTGTGGCGGGGGCCATCCAGGCTTTTTTGCATGAGTGCGTCGATGACTGATCTATCCCAGCCTTCCTTGCCCGGCGCGTTGCCGGACAAGCGCCAGGTGGCGGCTTCCTTTTCCCGCGCGGCGGCCAGTTATGACAGCGTCGCCGAGTTGCAGCGCGCGGTAGGGCATGCGCTGCTGGCGCGCCTGCCGGCGGCTATCGCGCCAGATCGTTGGCTGGACATGGGCTGTGGCACCGGCTATTTCAGCCGCGCGCTGGCGGGGTTATTGCCAGCCAGCCAGGGCGTGGCCCTGGATATCGCCGAAGGCATGCTCAACCACGCGCGTCCACTGGGCGGGGCCGAGCATTTCATCGCCGGTGATGCCGAGCGCCTGCCGTTGAAAGACGAGAGTTGTGGGCTGATCTTCTCCAGCCTGGCGGTGCAATGGTGTGCGAATTTCGACGCTGTACTCAGCGAAGCCTGGCGCGTGCTGCGGCCCGGCGGTGTGTTGGCGTTTGCGAGCTTGTGCGTGGGCACCCTGGGTGAGCTGCGCGACAGCTGGCGCGCCGTCGACGGGCTGGTTCACGTCAATCGCTTCCGCACGTTCGAGGCGTATCAGCAGTTGTGCGCCGCCAGCGGCTTGCGCGTGGTGAGCCTGGAGCGTCGCCCGCATGTGCTGCATTACCCGGATGTGCGCAGCCTCACCCACGAATTGAAGGCATTGGGTGCGCATAACCTCAACCCGGGTCGCCCGGGAGGGTTGACGGGGCGCGCGCGGATTGTTGCACTGGTGAACGCTTACGAGCAGTTCCGCCAGGCCCAGGGCCTGCCGGCGACTTACCAAGTGGTGTATGCCGTACTGGAGAAACCTCTATGAGCGCCGCCTACTTCATCACTGGCACCGACACCGATGTCGGCAAGACCACCGTCGCCGCCGGCCTGTTGCACGCCGCACGCCAGCTCGGCAAAAGCACCGCCGCCGGAAAGCCGGTGGCCTCCGGTTGCCAGGTCACGCCCAAAGGTTTGCGCAACGCGGACGCGCTGGCGCTGCTGGCCGAATGTTCATTGCCGCTGAGTTATGCCGAGGTCAATCCGGTGGCGTTCGAGCCTGCCATCGCCCCACACCTGGCCGCGCGCGAGGCGGGGGTGGCGCTGACCGTGCAATCGCTGTTGAAGCCCATGCAGCAGATCCTGGCGCGGCAAGCAGATTTCACCTTGATCGAAGGCGCAGGCGGCTGGCGCGTACCGTTGGCCGACCAGGACAACCTGTCGGACTTGGCGATGGCGCTCAAGCTGCCGGTGATTCTGGTCGTCGGCGTGCGCCTGGGCTGTATCAGCCATGCCTTGCTCACCGCCGAAGCCATCGCGCGGGACGGTTTGCCGCTGGCGGGTTGGGTGGCGAATATCATCGATCCCAAGACCTCTCGTCTGGAAGAAAACCTCGCTACCCTGGCCGAACGCTTGCCCGCACCGTGCCTGGGCCGCGTGCCGAAACTCAAGCACGCCAGCGCCGAAGCCGTGGCGCAGCACCTGCAGTTGGACCTGCTTGACTGATTTTGGCTATCGACAAGGCATTATGCCATTAGTGTTTTTGACGGGCGTTTTGCCGGTTTCTCTGCTTCAATCAGCGTTCACGATTCTCTAAAGGCAGGCTTACGCCATGGAAATCTCTGGAAGCAGCGCGTTTTACTCGGGCCTGAGCAGCATTCAGACCGGGCAGAACCGTGTCGACCAGGCCGCCGGCAAAATTGCCAGCGCCGCGACTACCCAACCGTCGGATGCGCAGATCGATCGTCTTCGCGCCAACGACCGGGCCCAGCCTTCCAACTCGGCCAGCAATATGGTCGAAATGGCCGAAGGCAAGTTTCAAGTGGAGCTGGGCGCCAAAGTCGCCAAGGCTTCGGATGAAATGCTCGGCACGCTGATCGACACCTACGCCTGATCCCCTCTTTCCAGGTAGGCCGGTTCTTCTGTGGGAGCTGGCGTGCCTGCGATAGCCTCTACTGGTCCCCTTGATACCCCGCGGCGCCTGTAAAGCAGGCAAGCCAGCTCCTGCGGTTCTATTTCTCTCCTGAGCGCCTTGTGGCATCCCGCCGCAGGCTTTGCCGTGCGTGGCATTGATGCGCGTCATGACAAACGGCGTCGGGACGATGCTTGACAACCCCAGGTCGTAAACGTATGTTTCAAACACCTGTTTGACCGCCACAACAAATCCATGCGGTTGTTCATTCCAGATTCATCAGCAGAGGTTTATCGCTATGCCTGACTACAAGGCCCCCTTGCGTGATATTCGCTTCGTTCGTGACGAACTGCTCGGTTATGAAGCGCACTATCAGAGCCTGCCGGCTTGCCAGGACGCTACCCCGGACATGGTTGACGCCATCCTCGAAGAAGGCGCCAAGTTCTGTGAGCAAGTGCTGGCACCGTTGAACCGCGTGGGCGACATCGAAGGGTGTACCTGGAGCGAGTCAGGCGTTAAGACCCCTACCGGTTTCAAAGAAGCCTACAAACAGTTCGTCGAAGGCGGCTGGCCAAGCCTGGCCCATGACGTCGAGCACGGCGGCCAAGGCCTGCCGGAATCCCTGGGCCTGGCGGTCAGCGAAATGGTTGGCGCGGCCAACTGGTCGTGGGGCATGTACCCGGGCCTGTCCCACGGTGCGATGAACACTATTTCCGAGCACGGCACCCCCGAGCAGCAAACCGCTTACCTGACCAAGCTGGTGTCGGGCGAATGGACCGGCACCATGTGCCTGACCGAGCCACACTGCGGCACCGACCTGGGCATGCTGCGCACCAAGGCTGAGCCTCAGGCCGACGGTTCCTACAAAGTGTCCGGCACCAAGATCTTCATCTCGGCCGGTGAACACGACATGGCCGACAACATCGTCCACATCGTGCTGGCCCGCCTGCCGGATGCACCGGCGGGTACCAAAGGTATCTCGCTGTTCATCGTGCCCAAGTTCCTGCCTAACGCAGACGGCTCGATCGGTGCGCGCAACGCAGTGACCTGTGGCTCCCTGGAACACAAGATGGGCATCCACGGCAACGCCACCTGCGTGATGAACTTCGACGCGGCCACCGGTTTCCTGATCGGCCCGGCGAACAAAGGCCTGAACTGCATGTTCACCTTTATGAACACCGCTCGCCTGGGTACCGCGCTGCAAGGCCTGTCCCACGCCGAGATCGGCTTCCAGGGCGGCCTGAAGTACGCTCGCGACCGCCTGCAAATGCGTTCGCTGACCGGCCCGAAAGCCCCGGACAAAGCCGCTGACCCGATCATCGTGCACCCTGACGTGCGCCGCATGCTGCTGACCATGAAAGCCTTCGCCGAAGGTAACCGTGCGATGGTGTACTTCACCGCCAAGCAAGTGGACATCGTCAAGTACGGCACCGACGAAGACGCCAAGAAACAGGCTGATGGCTTGTTGGCCTTCATGACTCCGATCGCCAAGGCGTTCATGACCGAAGTCGGTTTTGAATCGGCCAACCACGGCGTGCAGATCTACGGCGGCCACGGCTTCATCGCCGAGTGGGGCATGGAGCAGAACGTTCGCGACAGCCGCATCTCGATGTTGTACGAAGGCACCACCGGCATCCAGGCGCTGGACCTGCTCGGCCGTAAAGTGCTGATGACCCAGGGCGAAGCGCTCAAGGGCTTCACCAAGATCGTGCACAAGTTCTGCCAGGCCAACGAAGGCAACGAGGCCGTCAAGGAATTCGTTGCGCCGCTGGCCGCGCTGAACAAAGAGTGGGGCGAGTTGACCATGAAGGTCGGCATGGCCGCGATGAAAGACCGTGAAGAAGTCGGTGCGGCGTCGGTGGATTACCTGATGTACTCGGGTTACGCCTGCCTGGCCTACTTCTGGGCCGACATGGCCCGCCTGGCCGCCGAGAAACTGGCTGCCGGCACCACCGAAGAGGCGTTCTACACCGCCAAGCTGCAAACTGCGCGCTTCTACTTCCAGCGCATCCTGCCACGGACTCGTACCCACGTGGCCACCATGCTGTCGGGCGCCAACAACCTGATGGACATGAAAGAAGAGGACTTCGGCCTGGCTTACTAAGCCTTACCGGGTCGCCTGAACAAACCGCCGCGCCTTTTGAGGCGCGGCGGTTTTTTTATGCGTGAGAAAAAACCGCAGTAATGCGCTCAGGGATTGCCGCAGGCTGCCGTTAAAGTGATGGCAATGTGATACATGTCACACAGGTTGTGCTTAACTGTCTGCGTGAAGGCACAGTGCCATTACTTCTTTGCGGGTCGGAGCTTTACCCTTGTCACGCGTGTCCGCTGTACGTTTCAGTCATTTTCTCCCTTCGTTGCTGCTCTTGCTGGCCGGGCTCTCGGCTGCGTACGTCAAGGATCTCAACGTCTTTTTCACCTCGCTGTTCAACGTGCTGCCGACCCTGGTGCTGTTGCTCGGCGGTTCGTACTGCGCGGTGTATCGCCGCCAACGTGAACTGTTCTTGATGATCACGGTGTACATCGCCTATTTCCTGCTCGACACCCAGACCGACTTTTACCGTGACAATGGGCGCGTGCGCGAAGACGCCGCCGTGGTGTTTCACTTGTGTTGCCTGTTGTTGCCACTGCTCTTCAGCATCTACGCGCTCTGGCAGGAGAAGACCCACCTGTTCCGTGACTTCGTCGCCCGTGGCGCGGTGCTGCTGGCGGTCGGCAGCGTGGCATTGGCGCTGGAGCAAAGTTATCCCCAGGCGGTGCTGAACTGGCTGGCAGAGATTCGCTGGCCGGCGCTGCATGGCACCTGGATGAGCCTGATCCAGCTGTCGTACCCGATGTTCCTGATCGGCTTCCTGACCCTCGCCGCCCAGTACTGGTACCAGCCGCGCCCGCTGCACGCGGCGCAACTGGTGGGGTTGCTGGGGTTGTTCTGGATGCTGCCGCAAACCTTCATCCTGCCGTTTACCCTGAACATCATGTGCAGCCAGGTGATGCTGATGATCGCCGCCGGCGTGGCCCACGAGGCTTATCAAATGGCCTTCCGCGACGAGCTGACCGGCTTGCCGGGGCGCCGAGCGCTGAATGAGCGCATGCAGCGCTTGGGGCGCAACTACGTGCTGGCGATGAGCGATGTCGACCACTTCAAGCGCTTCAACGACACCCACGGCCATGACGTAGGCGACCAGGTGCTGCGCCTGGTGGCGAGCAAACTGTCCAAGGTCAACGGCGGTGGGCGTGCCTATCGCTATGGCGGTGAGGAATTCGCCGTGGTCTTCGCCGGCAAGACCCTGGATGAGTGCATGCCGCACCTGGAAGAGATTCGCGAGATCATCGCCGACTACGACATCAAGCTGCGCAACTCGGACCGTCCCCAGGACGATCATCAGGGCCGTCAGCGCCGTGCCGGCAGCGGCGCATCGAGTGTGTCGGTGACTATCAGCATCGGCGTGGCCGAGCGCCAGGCCGAGCAGCGCTCCCCCGAAGAAGTGCTCAAGACCGCCGACCAGGCGCTGTACGCCGCCAAGGGCGCCGGGCGTAACTGTGTGGTGGCGGCCGGGCAAACCCGACGTGGCGCCGTGCGCACGGAGAGCGCTGCCGGTTGAGTGATGGCGCTGTATTCAGCGGTTCTACAGTGATTGTCCGGGGCGCCGGCCGGCAGTAGGTTAAAACCATCTGCTGCCGGAGACATTGCCATGCCTGAGTACAAAGCTCCTCTGCGCGACATGCGCTTTCTGATCGACAACGTGTTTGATTTCCACGGCCACTACGCGGCCTTGGGCGCGACGGATGCCAGCCCGGACATGGTCAGTGCCATCCTCGAAGAAGGCGCCAGATTCTGCGAGAACGTGCTCGCACCGCTCAACCGCAGCGGTGATGAAGAAGGCTGCCATTTCGATAATGGCGTGGTCACCACGCCCAAGGGCTTCAAGCAGGCCTTCGCCCAGTATGTGGAGGGCGGCTGGCATGGCGTGGCGGCGGATCCGGCCTACGGTGGCCAGGGCCTGCCGCAATCGCTCGGCCTGGTGCTCAGCGAGATGATCGGCTCCAGCAACACCTCCTGGGGGATGTACCCGGGCCTGACCCACGGCGCGATGTCGGCGATCCACGCCCACGGCACCGACGAACAGAAGGCCACGTTCCTGGGCAAACTCACCGCCGGTGAATGGACCGGCACCATGTGCCTGACCGAAGCCCATTGCGGCACCGACCTGGGCCTGATCAAGACCCGCGCCGTGCCCCAGGCGGATGGCAGTTATGCGCTCACCGGGAGCAAGATCTTCATCTCGGCCGGCGAGCACGACATGAGCGCCAATATCATCCACCTGGTGCTGGCCAAGCTGCCGGATGCACCGGCGGGTACCAAGGGCATCTCGTTGTTCATCGTGCCCAAGTTCCATGCCGATTCGGGCGAACGCAACGCGGTGCACTGCGGCTCCATCGAGCACAAGATGGGTATCAAGGGTTCGGCCACCTGCGTGCTCAACTTCGACGGTGCCAAGGGCTTCTTGATTGGTGAGGCGAACAAAGGCCTCAACTGCATGTTCACCATGATGAACCATGCGCGCCTGGGCACCGGCATGCAGGGCTTGTGCAATGGCGAGGCGAGCTTCCAGGGCGCGGTCAAGTACGCCAACGACCGTCTGCAAATGCGCTCGCTGACCGGCGCCAAGGCCCCGGAAAAACCCGCCGACCCGATCATCGTGCATGCCGATGTACGCCGCATGTTGCTGACCATGAAAGCCTTCAACGAAGGCAACCGCGCGCTGACCTATTTCACCGCGCAATTGCTCGACACCGCGCACTTGGGCAGCGACGCCGGCCAACGCCAGGAGGCCGAAGACCTGCTGGCGTTCCTCACCCCGATCTGCAAGGCGTTCATGACCGACACTGGGCTTGAGGTGACCAACCACGGCATGCAGATTTTCGGCGGCCACGGCTACATCCGCGAATGGGGCATGGAGCAACTGGCCCGCGATGCGCGGATTGCACCGATCTATGAAGGTACCAACGGCATCCAGGCCCTCGACCTGCTGGGGCGCAAAGTGCTCGGCAGCCAGGGCAAGTTGTTGCGCGGCTTTACCAAAATTGTGCATAAGTTCTGCGCGGCGAATGCCGGGCATCCGCAGCTCAAGGCCTATGTGGCGCAACTCAATCAGCTGAACCAGGAGTGGGGCGAGTTGACGGTGAAGGTCGGCACCGCCGCGATGAAGAACCCCGATGAAGTCGGCGCAGCGGCCGTGGATTACCTGATGTACAGCGGCTACATCATCTTGGCCTACTTGTGGTTGCGCATGGCAATAGCGGCTCAGGCACACGACGATGCCGAGTTTGTCCAAGCCAAACTGGCTACCTGCGACTTCTACTTCAAGCGTTTGCTGCCGCGTACAGCGACTCACCGCGCCGCTGTGGAGGCGGGCAGCGAGTGTCTGATGAGCTTGCCGGCGCAGTTGTTTGCACTGTAGGCACGGATTCTCCAAGCGCTAACTGCGCAGCGGGCTTGCTTCGCGAAGGTCATGTGTCAGAAGCACCCCAGGTGACTGACACAGCGCCTTCGCGAGCAAGCCCGCTGCCGTATTAGACTCACGTGTGACTTATAAATACTGAATGGTCACGAATGGACCCTATGTGTCTCAAAAGTTGTTCAGTTACACTCGGAGCCTGTAAAACCGATCCTACCGAATTACTTTTAACGTTCTCACGAGGTTTGCCATGGCTGATTACAAAGCGCCGCTGCGTGATATGCGCTTCGTCCTCAACGAAGTTTTTGAGGTCGCCAAGACTTGGGCCCAATTGCCGGCATTGGCAGACACCGTTGACGCCGAAACCGTAGAGGCAATCCTCGAAGAAGCTGGCAAAGTCACCGCCAAATCCATCGCCCCGCTCAGTCGCGGTGGCGATGAGCAGGGTTGCCGTTGGGCGGACAGCGTAGTCACCACGCCGGATGGTTATCCACAGGCCTACAAAACCTACGCCGAAGGCGGTTGGGTGGGCGTAGGCGGTGATCCGATCTTCGGCGGCATGGGCATGCCCAAGGCGGTGTCGGCGCAGGTCGAAGAGATGATCAACTCCTCGAGCCTGGCATTCGGGCTGTACCCGATGCTGACGTCCGGCGCCTGTGTGTCGATCAACACCCATGCCAGCGAAGAACTCAAGGCAACCTACCTGCCGAAGATGTACTCCGGCGAGTGGGCCGGTTCCATGTGCCTGACCGAAGCGCACGCCGGGACCGACCTGGGCATCATCCGCACCAAGGCCGAGCCTCAGGCGGACGGTTCCTACACGATCAGCGGGACCAAGATCTTCATCACCGGTGGCGAACACGACCTCACTGAAAACATCATCCACCTGGTGCTGGCCAAACTGCCGGACGCGCCGGCCGGTCCCAAGGGCATCTCGCTGTTCCTGGTGCCGAAATTCATGGTCAATGCCGACGGCAGCCTGGGCGCGCGCAACCCGGTGACCTGTGGCTCCATCGAACACAAGATGGGTATCCAGGCCTCCGCCACCTGTGTGATGAACTTCGACGCAGCCGTGGGTTACCTGGTGGGCGAGCCTAACCGTGGGCTGGCGGCGATGTTCACGATGATGAACTACGAGCGCCTGGGTGTGGGTATCCAGGGCCTGGCGTCGGGCGAGCGCTCCTACCAGAACGCGATTGAATACGCGCGCGACCGTTTGCAAAGCCGTGCGCCAACTGGCGCCCAGGCCAAGGACAAAGTGGCCGACCCGATCATCGTCCACCCGGACGTGCGTCGCATGCTGCTGACCATGAAAGCCGCCAACGAAGGCGGCCGGGCGTTTTCCACCTACGTGGCGACGCAACTGGACATCGCCAAGTTCAGCGAAGACGCGGCAGCGCGCGAGCGTGCCGATAACCTGGTGGCGTTGCTGACGCCGGTGGCCAAGGCGTTCCTCAGCGACCTCGGCCTGGAAACCACCGTGCTCGGCCAGCAGGTGTTCGGTGGCCACGGTTACATCCGTGAGTGGGGCCAGGAGCAGCTGGTGCGTGATGTGCGCATCACGCAGATCTACGAAGGCACCAACGGCATCCAGGCGCTGGACTTGATGGGGCGCAAGATCGTCGGCAGCGGCGGCGCGTTCTACCGGTTGTTCGCTGATGAAATCCGCCAGTTCATCACCACCGCGGGCGCCGAGTTGGGTGAGTTCACCCGTCCGCTCAGCGCGGCGCTGGATAACCTGGATGAATTGACCGCCTGGGTGCTGGATCGCGCCAAGGCCAACCCGAATGAAATCGGCGCGGCATCGGTGGAGTACCTGCACGCCTTTGGCTACCTGGCGTATGCCTATATGTGGGCGCGCATGGCCAAGGCGGCGTTGGGCAAGGAGGCTGAGGAAGATTTCTACGCCAGCAAACTGGGGACCGCGCGCTTCTACTTCGCCCGCCTGCTGCCCCGTATTCATTCACTGAGTGCGTCGGTCAAAGCCGGCAGCGAATCGCTGTTCCTGCTGGATGAAGCCCTGTTCTAACGGCGTGGAGGTCGTGTAAGCATTCTCTTACATGACGTACTGCTATTCGTCCTCTATCGCCAAATTGGATCCACGGATAATCTACTTCACATGGACGTCGCGCAGGAAGCGCAAAGCAACAACACGGACACGTAGGATTCTGCCAGGACGGCGGAGTGAAATGGATGTCAGGGAAACAGTCTGCAAAGCCCCGCTTCGGCGGGGTTTTCTTTTGCCCGCGAAAAAGTCCGGACCGCCCACTTCACGGCTGTACCGGCGGGGCGTTCATCACGTCCTCCAGCAGCGTGCGCAGCAATGCCACCGTCGCCTGCTGGCGCTGCACATCGCGGCACACCAAACCTACCTTCAATGGCACCCTGGGTTCACTCAAGGGTTTCCACAGCAATGCCTTGCTGTTGTGCTCGTCCTGCGAGCGCCCCGGTAGCACGGTGGCCAGCTTGGTATGTGGCAGGCTGTCGAGAATTCCCACCATGGTATTCAGTTCGGCCTGTACCTGCGGCCGGCGCCCGAGGTTGGACAACTGGCCCTGCCAGATCTGCCGCACCTGGAATTCTTCGCCCAGCAGCAACATCGGCAACTCGGCCGCCTGTTTCAGCGAGACTTTCTTGAATTCCCGCAAGGGGTGGTCTTCAGGGATGACGACCTTCAACTCATCTTCATACAGCAGCACGCCGTGCAGGCCTGGCTGGCGCGGCGGCAGGTAGCTGATGCCGATGTCCAGCGAGCCGTTGAGCAGGCGGCGCTCGATCTCCAGCCCGGTCAATTCGTAGATCTGCACCACAAGGTGCGGCTGGGCCTTGCGCACGCGTTCAAGCATTTGCGGGACCAGGCTGGTGTGCACGGTTTGCAGCACGCCGATGGCCAAGGTGCGCATGGCCTGGCCCTTGAAGTTGCGCAAGGCTTCGACGGCCTGCTGCATGCCATCGATCAGCGGCAGGGCGTGGTTGTACAGGGTGTGGGCGGCGAGGGTCGGCAGCAGGCGCTTGCTGCTGCGCTCGAACAGGCTCACATCGAGGTTCTGCTCCAGCTGGCGAATCTGTTGCGACAACGCCGGTTGTGAGATCGACAGGCGTTCAGCCGCGCGGCCTACGTGGCCTTCTTCATACACCGCGACGAAATAACGCAGTTGCTTGAAATCCATAAGTCTTTCTTATCGAAAAAGCTGGAAAATCGAAATGGCCGTTGGCCCCCGAGACGCCTAGTCTAGCGCCTATTCGCAGCGCTTACAGGGCCGGATCGGGCAATGAACAGTGTTTATGTTGATGGTATTTACATAGGCAACGCAAAAAACCTCAAGGCCGTGAGTGCAGGGGTGACCCACCATGGTGTGCTTGCCATCGGGGGTGAAGTGTGAACCTGTTCAATATGCGCCGCCCCGTGCCGAGCCTCGACGACCTGATCGAGGACGCCTCCCACCACGACCTGTCCAGTGACTGCCTGATGCCTACCGTCGCGCGGCCTGCCCAGGTCTTCGTACGCGGCCAGGGCTCATGGCTGTGGGACAGCGACGACCGGGCCTACCTGGATTTCAGCCAGGGCAATGCCGCCAACAGCCTCGGCCACAGCCCGCAGGTGCTGATCAAAGCTTTGTCCGACCAGACCCAGGCGCTGATCAATCCCGGTATCGGCTTGCATAACCGTGCCCAACTCAACCTTGTCGACCGCCTGTGCCACCGCACCGGCAGCGACCAGGCGTACCTGCTCAACAGCGGCGCGGAGGCCTGCGAAGCGGCGATCAAACTGGCGCGCAAATGGGGCCAACTGCACCGGGGTGGCGCCTACCGCATCATCAGCGCCAGCAGCGGTTGCCATGGCCGCAGTTTTGCCGCGATGGCTGCCTCGTCGAACGCCGGTGAAAACCGCTTTGAACCGCAACTGCCGGGCTTCAGCCATGTGCCCTTTAACGATCTGCCGGCGCTGCATGCCGCCGTCGATGCGCAAACCGTTGCGATCATGCTGGAACCGATCCAGAGCGAAGCCGGCGTGATCCCTGCGACCGAGCACTACCTCAAAGGCGTCGAGCGCCTGTGCCGGGAACTGGGGATCCTGCTGATCCTCGATGAAGTCCAGACCGGCCTCGGCCGTTGCGGCGCCTTGCTCGCCGAACAGCAGTACGGCGTGCGCGCCGACATTCTCACCCTCGGCAAAGGCCTGGGCGGCGGCGTCCCGTTGGCGGCACTGCTGGCGCGCGGCAAAGCCTGTTGCTTTGCGGCGGGCGAGTTGGAAGGCACCCATCATGGCAATGCGCTGATGGCCTCGGCCGGGCTGGCGGTGCTCGATACGGTACTGGGGCACGGTTTTCTTGAACAGGTGCGTGAGTCGGGTTGCTACCTGGGTGAAGGCCTTGCCCGCCTGGCCTATCGCTACGACCATGGCCAACTGCGTGGCCACGGCCTGATCTGGGGACTGACCTTGTCGGATGATTCTGCCGATGCGGTGGTAAAAGCCGCACTGCATGAAGGCCTGATCCTAAACGCGCCACAACCCAACTGCCTGCGTTTCACCCCGGCCCTGACGGTGAGCAAGAGCAACATCGACGAAATGCTCCTGCGCCTGGCCCGTGCCTTCTCCCGCGTGCGCACAGCCCAACTGCAATGCCGCAAGGGCATCGCCGTTTAAACCCTGATTCTCGAACCGTCTCGCGGCATACGCGGCGCCTCCAGCCTGATTCTTTTGGCTGGGGGCGTTTTTTTGTCGGTGAAATTTTTGGATTGAAAAGGTTGATTGAGCGTCAGTGAAAACAATGGCTTTTTAGCGGACGTCGGCAAGGAATGCCGACCGGGCACTCATCAAGCAGCTTCGTGAAAGCAGTCATGTGAGCCAACCTGTTTTCGCCCGCTACCTGAACACCAGCGCCTCCACGGTGAAAAAATGGGAGTCCGGCGAGAAACAACCCAGCGGCATGGCGCTAAAGCTGCTGAGCATCGTGCGAAAACACGGGTTGCAGATCCTGACCTGAAGGATGGCCCAGTGCCAGATCCCACTGAACCCTCACGAACGCCCAAGGTCGATTAGCTAGACGGCTCACACGAGCCGATTTTCTGGAGCTGATCCCATGGATTTCATTCGTATCATCATCGCCATTCTGTTGCCGCCACTGGGTGTGTTCCTGCAAGTAGGTTTCGCCGGTGCGTTCTGGCTGAACATCCTGCTGACCCTGTGCGGCTACATTCCCGGCATCGTGCACGCGGTGTACATCATCGCCAAGCGTTGAGGCCGTCAGCCTTTTGCGATGAGCCTTGAGTTGCGCTCATTGCGAAAGGCCAGTTGCTCGATGGTCTGGGTGGCATGTTCGGCTTCTTCCCGCGCTTGCAGGATGATGCCGTGCTGCTCGGACTTGCTGCACACCGGATCGGCGTTGCTCGCATCCCCCGTGAGCATGAAGGCCTGGCAGCGGCAGCCACCAAAGTCCTTCTCTTTTTCGTCACATGAGCGGCACGGCTCGGGCATCCAGTCGTAGCCGCGAAAGCGGTTGAAACCGAACGAGTCGTACCAGATGTGCTGCATGCTGTGGTCACGCACATTCGGAAATTGCACCGGCATCTGTCGGGCACCGTGACAGGGCAGGGCAGTGCCGTCCGGTGTCACGGTCAGGAAGATGCTGCCCCAGCCGTTCATGCAGGCTTTCGGGCGTTCCTCGTAGTAATCCGGCGTCACGAATATCAGCTTGCACGGGTGGCCTTCGGCTTCCAGTTTGGCGCGGTATTCGTTGGTGATGCGTTCGGCGCGCACCAGTTGCTCGCGGGTCGGCAACAAGCCCACACGATTGAGTTGCGCCCAGCCGTAGAACTGGCAGGTGGCGAGCTCGACGAAGTCCGCCTCCAGCGCAATGCACAGCTCGATGATGCGGTCGATCTTGTCGATGTTGTGCCGATGGGTGACGAAGTTAAGCACCATCGGGTAGCCGTGCGCCTTGACCGCGCGGGCCATTTCGAGTTTTTGCGCGAAGGCTTTTTTCGAACCGGCCAGCAGGTTGTTCACCTGTTCGTCGCTGGCCTGGAAGCTGATCTGGATATGGTCCAGGCCGGCCTTCTTGAAGTCGCTGATCTTCTGCTCGGTGAGGCCAATGCCGGAGGTAATCAGGTTGGTGTAGAAGCCCAGCCTGCGTGCTTCCGCAATCAACTCGGCGAGGTCCTGGCGCACCAACGGCTCGCCGCCGGAAAAGCCCAGCTGCGCGGCCCCCATCTCACGCGCCTCGCGAAATACCTTGAACCACTGTTCGGTACTCAGCTCCTTGCCCTGCTCGGCGAAATCCAGCGGGTTGGAGCAATACGGGCACTGCAACGGGCAGCGGTAAGTCAGCTCGGCCAGCAGCCACAACGGCAAGCCGACGGGCGGCTTGTCAGGCAAGGGTGATCCAGTGCTCAGCACGGGCGACCTCCATGAACTGCTCGATGTCTTCACCCAGCTCCGGTACGCCGGGGAATTGCCGCTCAAGTTCGGTAATGATCGCGGCGACATCGCGATCGCCGTCGATCAGGCCACCGATCAGCGCGGCGCTGTCGTTGAGCTTGATCATGCCCTCGGGGTAGAGCAACACATGGCCTTTCTGCGCCGGTTCATACTGGTAGCGATAGCCCTGGCGCCAGGTCGGTTTTCTGCTGCGATCGAAGCTCATAGGGTGATCCCTTTATGCCAGACCCGCTGCTCGGTCACGCTGTGATACGGCGGGCGTTTCAATTCATAGGCCATGCTCATGGCATCCAGCATGCTCCACAGAATGTCGAGTTTGAACTGGAGAATTTCCAGCATGCGTTCCTGGCCTTCACGGGTGGTGTAGTGCTGCAGCGTGATCGCCAGGCCATGCTCGACATCACGCCGAGCCTGCCCGAGGCGGGTGCGGAAGTACTCATAGCCGGCGGGGTCGATCCACGGGTAATGCTGCGGCCAGCTGTCGAGGCGCGATTGGTGGATCTGCGGCGCGAACAGTTCGGTCAGCGAGCTGCTGGCGGCTTCCTGCCAACTGGCGCGGCGCGCAAAGTTGACGTAGGCGTCCACCGCAAACCGCACGCCGGGCAGCACCAGTTCCTGGGAGCGCAGCTGGTCCGGGTCAAGGCCGACGGCCTGGCCCAGGCGCAGCCAGGCTTCGATGCCGCCGTCTTCGCCGGGCGCGCCGTCGTGGTCGAGCAAGCGCTGGATCCACTCGCGGCGGATCTCGCGGTCCGGGCAGTTGGCCAGGATCGCGGCGTCTTTCAACGGAATGTTCACCTGGTAGTAGAAGCGGTTGGCGACCCAACCCTGGATCTGCTCGCGGGTAGCGCGGCCTTCATACATCGCCACATGGTAGGGGTGATGGATGTGATAGAAGGCGCCCTTGGCGCGCAACGCGGCTTCGAATTCGGCTGTGGTCAGCGGTGTGTCAGTCATTTCGATCACTCCTACAATTCAATGCTCATGCCGTCGTAAGCCACTTCGACATTGCGTCGCCCCAGCTCGGCACGCTCGGGGGAGTCTTCATCGAGGATCGGGTTGGTGTTGTTGATATGGATCAGCACCTTGCGCTGTTTGGGCAGCTGTTCCAGCACCTCAAGCATGCCGCCGGGGCCGTTTTGTGCCAGGTGCCCCATCTCGCGACCGGTGCGGGTGCCGACGCCACGGCGCTGCATTTCGTCGTCATCCCACATTGTGCCGTCCACCAGCAGGCAATCGCTGCCAGCCATGATTTCCAGCAGGGGAGCGTCGACCTTGCCCAGGCCCGGGGCGTAGAACAGTTTGCCGCCGGTGCGCAGGTCTTCGACGATCAGGCCGATGTTGTCGCCTGGGTGCGGATCGAAGCGGTGCGGCGAATAAGGCGGCGCGGCGCTGCGCAACGGCAGCGGGGTGAAGCGCAGGTTGGGGCAGGCCGGGATGGTGAAGCTGGCGTCCAGTTCGATACGGTTCCAGGCCAGGCCACCGTTCCAGTGGGTGAGCATGGTGAACAACGGGAAGCCGGTGCTCAGGTCTTCATGGACCATGTCGGTGCACCACACCTGATGTGGGCAACCTTCGCGCAGGCTCAGCAGGCCGGTGGTGTGGTCGATCTGGCTGTCCATCAGGATGATCGCGCTGATACCGGTGTCGCGCAGGGCGCGGCCGGGTTGCATCGGCGCAAAGCCCTGGAGTTGCGCGCGGATATCCGGCGAGGCATTGCACAACACCCAGTTCACGCCGTCGTCGGAAATCGCGATGGACGATTGGGTGCGCGCCTGCGCCCGCAGGCTACCGTCACGAAAACCCGCGCAGTTCACGCAGTTGCAGTTCCACTGCGGGAAGCCACCGCCGGCGGCGGAACCTAGAATCTGGACAAACATGGCCGCTCCATCAAGCAAAGCTCAAAACAAAAACGCCCCGGGCGAACCGAGGCGTTGTATTACCCAGCGGATTAACGGCTGGCGAAGTACATGGTGACTTCGAAACCGATGCGCAGATCAGTGTAAGCAGGTTTGGACCAGGTCATATTCTTACTCCTACGAAGGGATGGGACATTCACTACCAAGTAATACATATAGTCCACCTCCAGTCGGAGATGTTCAGAGGTGTGCGTATGAATGTTACGCAATTCTTTTCAAGTTAGCGCTGTCTCGGTAACAAAAGCCTTTTGCAAGGGCGGCAATGATCAGCCTGGCACTTGCCAGGCATCGTTGGTGCGCGGGCCGTTGGCGATGCAGCGCCAGCCGCCTGCAGCACCCTCGAGCTGTCGGGCGGCGTGCAGCAGGTCTTCGCGGGTGCAGGCCTGGATCGCTTGTTGGAGGCGCGTGAGGTAATCCGACGGATGGCCGGCCAAATACGCCTGCCAGAGCAGTTCGGCGGCGTGGGCGATGGGCAGCGCCTGGACCGTGAATTGTTGCGCCAGGGCCTGGTTATCCAGCGCGCGGCTGTCGATCAGCGCAGGCAACTGCGCCAGGAAAGCCTGCAGGTGCTCAAGGATCCCTTCAAGTGAAACGCTGGGGGATTGCACGCCAAACAGCAGTCCGATTTGCCCGTTGATTTGTCGGACGTTGCTGAACACTGCGTAGCCTAACTGCAACTCGACCCGCAGACGTTGGTAGAAGGGGCCCTGGAGCAAATGCCCGAGCAATCGCCACGCGGCTTCGTCCCTCAGGGACTGGGTCGGCGCAGGGCAAAACAGCAGCAACGCCGCCTCTGCGGAGTCGGTGTTCAGTTGATGCCAGAGATGTTGGCCGCTGATGCTGGTGCACGTGGATTCCAGTCGCACAGCGTGCCCGGGCAGGCGCGCGGCCGCAGCCTTGATCGCCACTTCAGAGGCGGGCGACAAACCAACGCCAAGCCCTTGCCAGCGTGCGGTAGCCCAGGACATGGGTTGCTCGCTGGAGACGCTGACGCCGGTGGTGCAACAGGCAGGGAGCGCCTTGAGCAATGCCCGGATCGCGAGCATCGGTGTCGGGGCGCTGGGTGCCTCTTGCGGTTGATGCATGTCGAGCGCCAGCGCCTCGAGTATCGCTGGCATCGGCTCTTGTAGCCCGATCAGCTTCACCAGCCAGTCATTGCCGACAGTTTCGAAAGACATTTCAACACCTGCCTGACGAGCATTCTCGCGCAGTGCCTGCAAGGTGCTATCCAGCCCGGCGGGTACGGCGGCCTCAAACCGCCAGTGCAGGTAGAGCGCGCCCTCATCGCTGTCATTCGCCAACCCTTGGCTGAATGTCAGTGCCGACAGCTCTCGCCGCCCCCGCGAACGGTCTTGGGCAAAGGTGCGCAAGCCCCGGTGGGCGCTGGTTTGGCCGCGAATCAGGCCGGCGCGCTCGTCCTTGGCGGGTGGGCGCAGGAGCGGATTGTTGGGCGGCAGTTGCCAGGCCTGTACGCAGGACGGGAGGTGCAGGGTCTCCAGCAGGGTCTTGAGGGCCGCGACGTCCTCATCCGTCAGGCCTTCGCTGTCGTGCCGGGCCAGGGCCAGTGCGCCTTGCACCTGCTGTTGGCGCGCCGCCAGCAGGGCGAATTCTTCTCGCAGTGAAGCCCAGTCGCTGTGTGCGAAAAAGCTCAGCCAGTCGTAAAGCAATGCCTCGATGTGTGTCGTCGAAGCGCTTTGGTTCGCGAGCGTGAAGTCGATATCCAGCACTGCCTGCCCGGCGAAGTGGTAAAGCACCGACGCCTGCACTGCGCTGGCGAGTTTTCGTGCTTTCAGTTCCGCCAACAGCCCGCCTGGCGCCGAGGCGTTTAGCCAGGTGCAGAGAAAATCCAGCGCTTCGCGGGGAGCCCTGCAGGTAATGACCTGGTGCAGGTGGTTATCGGCGACATGTTGATAACTCGGTGCCTGGCCTTGCGCCAATGGCGGCGGCTCGACTTGGGGCTGCAAAGGCCCAGAGGTCAGGGCTACGCTGAACTGCTGCGCCAAGGCTTGCAAGTCTGCCAGCGACTGGGGGCCGGCAAGGCACAACGTCATCTGTCCGCTGCGATAGAACCCTTGGTGGAATGCTCGCAACGCTTGCTGAAAAGCCTCACGCTCCACCGGCAGGCTGTCGCGGTTACCTGCATGAAAACCCCGCAACGGATGATCCGCCGCCAGGCCTGCCAGCAACGCCACCTGCTGTTGCGCCTGGGCATCCTGGGACCAGGCCACATACTCGGCGTGCAGGACTTCGCGCTCACGCAACTGGTCTTCGACCGTCAGGCGCGGGTGAGTCAGCATGTCTGCCAGCCGCTCCAAACCCTGCGCCAAGCTCGCCACCGGCAACTCGAAGAAGAACTCCGTGGTGCGCTCGCGCGTGCTGGCATTGATTTGGCCACCCTGGCGTTGCACGTAGGCCATCAAGCCTTCGCCCGTGGGAAAACGCTCAGTACCGAGAAACAACAGGTGCTCCAGAAAATGCGCCAGCCCCGGCCACGCCAGCGGCACATCATGGCTGCCGGCAGCCACCCGCAAGACCGCCGCACTGCGCTTCAAGCGCGGCGCATGGTGCAGGGAAACCCGCAGGCCGTTGGCCAGGGTCAGGTGTTGGCGATGAGGGTGGGCCGGCGCAGGCATGGGCACTTCCGAAACAAGAGAGGTGCCTATGCTAGCAAACCCGCAGGATCAGGGCTTGTGCAGTGCGCCGTACAGTTCGGGGCGGCGGTCTTGCAGGTAATGATTGGCAGCGCGCGCGTCGCGGATCGATTGGTGATCCAGCGTGCCGACAATCAAGGCTTCATCCAGACCGGCCTGGGCGATTCGCTGGCCGTCCGGCGCGGCGATGCTGCTTTGCCCACAGTACTGAATCTCGCCTTCATGCCCACAGTAATTGGCGTAGGCCACGTAGCACTGGTTCTCGAAGGCGCGTGCCCGCACCGTCACGTCGGCAACAAAGTCGAACGGCACCATATTGGCCGTGGGTACCAGGATCAGCTCGGCTCCGGCGAGAGCCAGGCGGCGGGTATTTTCCGGGAACTCCAGGTCGTAGCAGATCAGGACGCCGAGCTTCCAGCCATTGAGCTCCACCAGCGGCCAATCATCGCCGCCGGCACTGAACATCGAGTGGTCCAGGTCGCCAAACAGATGGGTCTTGCGGTAGTTGCACAAGCGCTGGCCGTGGGCGTCGATCAATTGCACGGCGTTGTAGATCTGTCCGTCTTCGGCGCGTTCCGGGTAGCCGTACAGAATCGCCAGGCCAGCGCTTTGCGCCATTTCGGCAATTGCTTGAGCCGATGGCCCATCCTGCGCTTCGGCCAAGGCGCCAACCGCCTCGGCGCCGATGTTGTAGCCGCTGAGAAACATCTCCGGCAGCACCAGCATATCGGCAGCCGAAGCTTCATGCGCCAGCTGGTGCAGACGCTTGAGGTTGCCGGCCACATCCAGCGGCAACGGCGGGCATTGGTACAGGGCGACACGCATCCTCAACTCCTTAGTCCGCCAGGGCGATCGGCCCGATCTCATCGAACACATCACCCGGCCCGGGGTTCTCGGGGTGAGTGCTGCCGCCAAAGTGGGTCATGATGCCCCACACCGCGTTCAGCGAGGTCTGTACCGCGCCCTCGACCCAGGCAGGGGTCCAGGACACGTCATCGCCGGCGATAAAAATCCCACGTTGTTCAGCGGGCATATCCTTCTGCATGAAGTGCGCATACATCCGCTGGTTGTAGCGATAGTGACCCGGCAGCGCGCCCTTGAAGGCCCCGAGAAAGTGCGGGTCGGCTTCCCAGGACACTGTGATCGGATCGCCGATGATGCGTGCCTTGATGTCGACGTTCGGGTAGATCTTTTTCAGCGCGTCGAGGGCCAGCTTCACGCGTTTATCGATGGGCTGCGGCAGCATTTTCAACGCGTCGCTCATCCATGAGTACGACAGGCAGATCACGCCGGGTTTGTCGTCGCCGTTGTCGAACAGATAGGTGCCACGGGTCAGGCGATCCGTGAGGGTCATGCTCATCAGGTCGCGGCCGGTTTCCGGGTCTTTGTCTTTCCAGAACGGGCGGTCGACCATCACGAAGGTTTTCGACGACTGCATATAGCGCGTGCGGTCGAGGGCCATCCACATCTTTTGCGAGAACAGGGTTTCATCGCACTCGATCTGGGTGGTCAGCAGCCAGCTTTGGCAGGTGGTAAGCACGGCGGCGTATTCGCGCGTGTCGCCGTAGTTGTCGGTGACGGCAAAGCGGCCATCGGCAGCGTGGGCGATGCGCTTGACCCCGGCGCGCGGCGCGCCGCGGTGCAACGAGCTGAGGCTGGTGCCGGCCGGCCAGTGGGCGCAGCGCTCCGGTACGTGACGCCAGATGCCCATCGGCACCTGGGCCACGCCGCCGACCACCAGGTGCTGGTGGTCGTCGCAGTTGGTCATGACCACGCGGAAGATTTCCAGCATCGAGTTGGGGAAGTCAGAGTCCCAGCCGCCGGTGCCGAAACCGACCTGGCCGAACACTTCGCGGTGCAGGAACGAGAGCTTGGCGAACGCCTTGGAGGTGGCGACGAAGTCGTAGAAAGTGCGGTCGTCCCACAGTGGCACCAGCTTGTTCCACAGCGCTTTGAGGCGTGGCACGTCACGGTCGCGGATCGCCTGCTGGATATCGCCGAACTGCGAGCCGGCTTCCAGGGCATCCGCCCACGCATCGGCGACTTCCTGGAACAGCACCGGTAAGTCTGAGAGCTTTTGGGCGTAATGGGTCTGGCCTTCGAGGTCGATCACCGTGCTGCCGGACGCCGGCGTCAGCGGGTTGGGGAAGGGTTTGGTCTCCAGGCCCAGCTTGTCGACATAGTGATAAAACGCGGTGGACGACACCGGGAAGCGCATGCCGCCCAGCTCGGCGATGATGCCTTCGGCGCCTTCGAAGGCCTGGGAGCGCAGGCGGCCGCCCATCTTCGAGGCTTCGTACACCACGGGCTTGAGGCCCAGTTTCATCAGCTCGTAGGCGGCGACCAGGCCGGCGATCCCGGCCCCGACGATTGCCACTTCGGCGCCATGGTTGGCGGCGGGAATGCTGCCCAGTCCGGCCGGGTGTTCGATCCAGTCATCGAAGGCAAACGGAAAGTCCGGGCCGAAGATGGTGATGGGTTTCTTGCCGTCTGCGGGGTGGCGATTGGTCTTGCTGATGGTGCTGGACGGAATGCTCATGGCTGACCCTTGCTGACGACTCGGCAGGACGTGACCCGCTGAGTATAGGAAAAGATGGCAGCCAGTTTAGGGAGCGTTGCGCTCGTTAATAAGACGCAATGTGTCGTCGGAATGAATTGGTTTCAGTCAATGTGACGAGGTTACTGGTCAGATTGGCTGGCCGCGGTCCAATTTGTTACTGAGGATGATCGAGGTGGTGGTTTTTTCCACACCGTCGACACTGCCGATCTGGTCCAGCAGTTGGTCCAGTTGCTCCGGCGAATCGGTGCGCAGCCAGGCGACGTAATCGAACTCACCACTCACTGCACAGAGCTGCTGCACCTGGGCCATGGCACTCAACTTGCGCAGCACCTCCTTGCCCGAGCGCGCCTGTACAGTTATCCCGACATAAGCCTGCAAACCGCCATCCACAACACGCTGCCCCAGGCGCACGCCGTAACCGGTGATCACCTGGGTTTTCTCCAGCCGTGCCAGGCGCGACGTCACCGTGGTACGCGCGATGCCCAGCTGCCGAGCGAGCATGGCCACGCTTTCACGCGCGTTGATCTGCAGGGCGGCGATCAGTTGACGATCGATTTCATCGAGGACGGGCAAGGGCAAAGCTCCAGAGCGGACGGCAATGGAGTGGCATGTTACAGGCTTGCGTCCTGGAACCGCACGTTCGGCTCCAGGCTGCGCTCAGCTCGCGGCGGGCGCCTTGCACACCTTCGCCGCGGCGGGGTCGTCGGGCACAAACGAATCGACTGCGCCGGGCTTCAACACCACGTAGCCACGCCGCCAAGGCTGGTCGTCGATGAGCTTCCAGCGATGGCCTGAGCCGGTGTTGTCTTCGGCGACCAGCACTTCACCGGGATGCAACGTGAACGTTTCGCCACCCCGCGTAGCGAACGCCAGGGTGCCGGACAGTGTCATCACGTACTGCGGCTCCGGGTCGTTATGCCAACCGTAAGCGGCATGCGCCGGGCTTTGCTTGAAGTGAATGGCGGTGACGTCATTGCGCATGTTCTGGTCAATGCTGCCGACCAGGACGTGCGACGCATTGTCCGCGCCCGTACACAGTTTGAACGCCTTGATCGTGGCCGGGGCGGGCGTTGCGGCATGGGCGCAGCTGAAGGTCACAAGGGTGATGGCGAGGGCGCTGCCCAGGTTGAACAGGGGGCGGATGAGCGCGTGCGGCGAACGTGGGGCTTGAGGCATGGAGCCGGTTTCCTCGTACTGAAGTCGATATTGATCGCCGGCCATGGTCTGCGTCGCAGCTGGCGCGAACAATTAACAAATCTTTCATTGCCGAGGTCGAGTGCAGCAGCGCCCCGAATTTGCAGGCGCCAGAAACGACGAAAGCCGCGCAATGCGCGGCTTTCTTGTTTGGTGGGCCCACACGGACTTGAACCGTGGACCAAAGGATTATGAGTTGCTGGGCGAGCTGATATGCCTAGAGAAACCGTTCGTAGGTGAACGTAGGTTGGCATAGCTGTAGATCCCGTAATACATGGTGTTTAGCGTAGTTTTGAGAAGCTTGATCAAGCTAGAGAGTGTACTGCAGTTGTACTGATTTTGGCGGTGCATTTGGCGTGTTGGCTTTTGGGTTGTCCCAAGGCCTGCTCCGCAGAAGCTAATTCGTGATCTGATCTGCACACTTGGTACGGTCAGGTCCTAGCGGCTCTGCATGCGGAATGGTAGCAATCGAAACACGGCTAGCTATCAACAATCGCATAGAAATTTTTGTGCTAACCCATCCGCATAACGATCCATGCCATTACCGCCCCAGGCTGGCTAGAGGGCCACTACCACTCTGATCGCGGGCAATTCTGCGACAATCTTGCCCATAGCGTGAATTTGATGTGGCACACTGCCATCCAGGGAGCTGTTGGTCCATTTTTTTGGCGCGTACCGACAGTGTATTTGATTGCAGCTTTCCATCATTCAGGTGGCAAATGGTTTCAGCTTCAGCGACAAGGAAAGTTATTCTATTCGTGCATGGATTGTCAGGTTCTGCCGAAGGAACATGGGGGAAAATGTTCGAGCTCTTTCGGAGAGATGAATGTTTCTCTGAGTACCATTTGGACTCCTACCAATATCCAACAGCGAAATTTCGCTTACCCTTTGGGAAAAAGATGCCTGGGATCCAGGACTTAGCTGAAGGTTTGAAAAGCTATGTGAATGCATATCATACTGATAAAAGTGACATCATCCTGATCGGCCATAGCTTGGGCGGATTAGTGCTTCGGCAATATATAACGAATGAACTAAAAAAGCCTGCATTAACAAATATCCGCGCAGCAATAATGATAGCAACTCCTCATACTGGTGCATCTCTCGCGAGTATAGGCTCTAACTTATCGTGGGGGCATACACATTTAAAGCAGTTGGCTAAAGGTCAAGATATATTGCGGTCGATTTTGGACGACTGGGCCGCTTTGAATGTTGAAAGTCGTATTGATACGTTGTACGTCACTGGTGGCTCAGATGCAGTAGTAGATCGCCAAAGTTCTATGCCTTATTACGGCGGTGTTGAGTTTGAAAATTTGATAAATTATGGTCACATAGATGTTATCAAACCTGAACACGCCGCAGATATTCGGTACGTTGTTATTAAAAAATTCATAACCGGACTCTCTTTAGTAAAAAAGTCTGATGTGGTCCAGTCGAATGCAGTCGGCTGGCCACTGTTCTATCGATATGATTTATCTTGTGAGAAGTTTTACTATACCAGGGACTCAGACAAAGTAATAGAGCAAGCATTATCTGGTTCGAATGTCTGGTTGAGTGGTCCGGCTGGAGTGGGAAAAACGGTTGCGCTAACTCGTGCAATTTTACTCAAAGGTTGGCAGCCATATTATTTTACTCTCGATGGTTTTAGCGAGCTTCCGGCAGAAAGTCTGTTAAAGGAAGTGTGCAGGCTGTTATATGACCGCCTAGGGCTACCAGATGAAATGCTAAGTGAGTGTTCGTCACTACCTGATATTCTCAGGTCTTTCTCATTAGCTTTAACCTCAAGCGCTCACACTTGCAAAATTGCTATCTTTATAGAAGAGATACCTATCACTTCTGTGGAAGAGTACTCAAGATTTCTAGATTTGGCGTGTCATCTATCAATTCTCCAAGAGTCATGCGCTTCAGCCCATGGTGTTACATGGATCTTTAGCTCAATTGTTGACCCGATGAAATATACTCAAAGCCAAAATATAAAGCTCAAAGAGCGCTATGAGTTCTTGAAAGCTGAGGTTTGGAGCACGTATGAGATAAGTGAACTCATGAACATACTGGTCGATGAACTAGACATACAATTCTCTAGCGCTGAGAAAGATGAGATTTTGTCTGGAGTCAATAATTCTCCAAGGTATCTTAAGATGTTTCTAAAGGCTTTTCGTACTGAGCTGGGGTCGAAAAAGTCAGTTTCAGAACTTATTTCTTCAATTTCTATGGTCGCACGATAATGATAAATAAAACTCTGCGGAGATCCACGATAATACCAAGCGGGCTTTATATTGAGCGTGCGGCTGATCGCCAACTAAAGTCAATCGTGGACGATATGGGGCGGCCAGGATATGTGCTTGTAGCCCGACAAATGGGCAAAACCAATCTACTAATACATATGAAGAGAACGAGAGTTGACGACTTAGTTCTCTACAAAGATCTTTCAACGCAATTTGAAACGTCGAAAGCTTTTTTTCGAGATATTATAGATTCTCTCCTCGAATCATTTCCCGAACTACAGAGTGGTGAGGTCTCTATCGACTCGCTGCGTAATAACGAGCTTGAACCAAATATCGAGTATGATCGTCATTTGCGGATGCTGCTCAAAAATACTAAAAAGAAAGTCGTTATCGTTCTTGATGAAATTGACTCACTCGTAAATTCACCATTTTCAGATGTGATTTTTGCGCAAATTCGAAGTATGTATTTTTCTAGAATTAACTTTCCTGAGTATGAGCGACTAACATACGTTTTGTCTGGTGTTGCCGAGCCAACCGACCTTATTAAAAATAAAAATATTTCACCTTTCAATATTGGTGAGAAAATATACTTAGAAGATTTTGATAGGACCGAGTATGACGAGTTTATTCGTCGCGCAAATTTAATTTTGAGTGGTGAGGTGAGTGATGAAATTTATAAATGGACTAGCGGTAATCCTCGTATAACGTGGGATTTGTGTACCGAGATCGAAGATCTAATCCTCTCAAAAAACTTGATCGATGTCTCTACCGTAAAGGATGTTGTACAGAAGTTGTATTTGCGGGATTTTGACCGGGCACCAATTGATCATATTAGGACATTGGTTGAGAGCGACAAGATAATTAGAGACGCAATTATTTCAATAAGGTGGGGGAAGTCCGACTTTATCGATGATAAAACAAAAAGCAGGCTCTATTTGTCCGGTATTACAGGTAGCGCCGGTGGTGAAGCGCGAATCAAAAACAAGATCATCGACGAGGCCCTATCCGACGCTTGGATTAAGAGTGTGACACCTAATGCCACCTCTCCGATATTACTTGCCCTGTCGTATCATGCTTTTGGTGATCATTTATCGGTAATTTCCAAATTCGAAGAAATTAAGGCCGATCCGATATGGTCTGCAAAGCTAACGCTTACACAAAGGTTACAATTTGCAAGTTCATATCTATGGGCAAAAAAACCAGACCTAGCATTAGAAGAGTTTAGAAATTGCTTGGGGAGTACGACGGGGTCAGCAAATCGCCAGGACTCTGAGCTTAGAATAGGGAATGTACTAACTTACTTCAAGGAATATTCCAGCGCTGTTGAATTTTTTAAGTCGGCCTCGGAAGGGCCAAGTTTAATTCTAAAATTTAACGCTCAGCTAAATTTAGCTGAAACATATCGTGCATCTGGGCTAGAAAATGACTCCGAAACTTTAGATATTATTAACAACCTTTTGCTAAAGCTAGAAACGCCTGATATTCATGCTAGCGAAGCGGGTCGCAATCTTTATGTTGCTGCTTCAGTATGTCAGGCTGCAATTCTAATGAAAATGAGTCGCCTTGATGAGGCAGATATATCTCTGCAAAAAGCCTTCCCCATGGCAGTATATAGTACTCAGCCAAAGTTACTTCTGCTTCGATACGAATGTGTGAAGGACGAATTAGAACAACAGGATATTTTGGTTCAGTTGTGTGGGATTGTTATGGATAACTCCCTGGCAACTCTAACCTTTGATGGTGCAGATCTTCATTTTGATAACAAGCAAGTTGCTCAAATACTAAGCTGTCTGCTTAAGAAAAAAATGACAGAGCTTTTTGATGACTTTCTCTCGTATGCAACTAGTGAGATATTTGCTACTGTGCTGTGTCGGGTGGATGTAGTACTGACATGCGTGAATAGCATCCCATCTAGAGATGAGCGTCTTAAAAACTTAGATTTGCTTATTTATTGCGCTGAAAACTATTTAGATGAGTCAGTGCCAGCTCCAACACGATTAAAGTTATATAGAGAGATATCTTCATCCACACCATTGCCTCAGGCTATGATGTGGAGGATTCGTTACCTTGACGAAATAGAGCGACATAGTAATCACGATCACTTGTTGCTGGATGATATTCAATCGTTAAGTTTTACTTCTTATTATCTCCGAAGAGATAAGCAGTATGCTCAGCTCGACCGTCTTTATAGTTTTTGGGAGAGGATTCAAACTAAGGCATGCGAATTGTCTATTTTTTGGTCAGTATTTGTCTTGGCTCACGGAATGATATTTTATGCAGAGACGAAGAAGGCTGCAAAGGCTAGGGATTATGCAGTATCAGTTTTAGAGTTAATTGATCTCAATAAGAAAGAGTTTCTATCAGGAAGCGCCTCTGAAGACTTTTTGTCTATACAGGCGCAGGCCGAAGCGATATTGCGAGTTAGGGTTGATCACGACCCTTATCGCCATATAGGTAGAAATCAAAAAGTACAGGTAAAATATGGAGAGGGTAGGCCGGTTATCCTTAAGTTCAAACAGATCAAGGAAGATTTGGCAGATGGCAAATGTATTATGTTAGGCGATGAGTAAAGCGTAGAAATTGATTTGTGCTCTAGTTAAATATTACGGTAAGCCTCTTTCCATTAAGGAGGCTTGCCGGCCGAGTAAAGTAAGTTGTCTAATCGTCGATGACATGTGGCTGTATAAAATCTCGTAGTACGCCTGGAGTCAGGAGTACTGCCCGCGTGTTAAAACAAGGTGAGGGGCTTAAAGTTTTAAACTAGAGTTCTTCATCGATAGTAGCCGTGCACGGTCTTCCATCAATATGTTTTGAACTCTCTCATGACTTCTCAATTTGGCTCTTAACTCAAAACCTTCTGGCTGGAAAATTCCCGCAAGAGAGTTTATGCGCTTTTCACCTATGCGGGTTACTAACCAGCCTACGAATTCTTCATTAAAAAACGGGAATGTAAGTGATGATTCTCGGTGCATTGCCATTGCCCGAAGTTCTGTAAGTTTCAGGATGTCGGCTACGTCTGTATCGAAGGTTACTAAATTTCCGAGATAAAAGTCAGCTTCGGGTAAAGTGTTTGTATTAGCCATTGCGTCCAAGGCTCTAGGGAGATATAGGTCCCATGAGCAGTTTTTTATGATGGCAAGGGGATCCTTTTTGTCCAGCACGGAGTTAAGCTTTTTTGACAGTGCGGACCTACCGCTACGGCATAGAATATCGGCACAAACAATTAGCTCTCGTAGCATAAATGTTGAAAGCTCTTCATGCATGAACTGCATGAGCTCTTCCATTTTGTGCTCTGCTGATTTTGAAGAGCTTGATTCGATGATTTTGGTGCGCAAAATCATACTTTCGACGAGATTTACCTGCTGCTCAATACCGTCATGTAAGCCGTTGTCTAATTGCTTTTGAAAGTCAGCTAGTTGCTCGTCTGCGTAAGCTTCAGCTTGTTCTTTATATATCTGTCTGAATCGTCCCCCCCAAGACTCATCTAATGGGGACGAGTCTAGTGATAGCGCGTGTATTGCAGCGAGAGTCATTCGGCTGTTTTCAATTGTTTGCGCATTCCAGGACCTTTGCGCCTCCCAAAGATACAGGTAAGGATTGAGCGTTGCCAATTCCTCATTATTGAAAGTCGCCCTTATAGAAAGACCATGATTAATTAGCTCGGAAGATGGGTTCTCTCGATATGCAAGCGCTTTAATAAAGCTGGCTGCGTTAGAATCGACAAAGGTTCCATATCCCATCTGAAATTTTACGGGCGAAAAAGTACTGACGGCTTCCGTATCTAGTATCCAGAGTGACTTTCCTCGAAAACACGTTGATAAAAATCCTCTGTCAGCAAATTCTTTGCGCCTTAGTTTAAATGGGCCTGCATCCTCTTCGGCTGCATAGATGATCCGCCAATCCTTTAGCAAGTCTTGGTTTTGTTCATATGCAAGTAGAGCTGAGAGCGGATCTGAAGAGGTGCACACTTGATGTAGAGCGAACTGTGTTTCGTAGCCGATGTTTCTAGTATTCATAGAGATAGATCTTCCTTTTAGGGTAACGGTAACTTCCATTTATGGTGCCGACTCGGAGTCTGCAATGCGCAAGGCTAGTGCGCATGATTAGCTAGGGACTGATTTCCGCCGCTCAAAACGACTATTTAGCGCCTCTCTCCTATAATTTTTATTATTTTAGTGAGAGTGACGAATCTTCGATATTCCACCGCTCGAGGCTAGCGCGAATGGCCTGGCTGACGATTTCAGTATGCTTCTCAATCAACCCGCTTAGCGCTTCGATTCTTTCCACTGTTACCGGCTCATATGCGCCACCATTAAGGTGGCGAGCAATTTGATTAAGGTTTCGCCCTACCGCCAAAAGCTGATAGTTCGATTCGCCCAATGCCTCGATTTCATCCATGCCAAATTGTGGCTCATAGGTCAAGCCTACGCGGATCGCATCGATGATCCAGCGGCGCATAGAGCACCGTTCAATATGGGCGCGTTCCGCGACCGCACGTTTTTCAGACGCTGTTAGCAGAATCTCAAACCTTTGCTTTGGCTCAAGCGGCGGTGCCTCATTTGTTTGCTGATAGGTTTTCGGAGCTGGGAGCGATTGAGCTTTTTTTAGCTGTAGCTCGATGGCCTCCTTGATTGCTGAGCCGGGTTTCTTGCCCAGTGCTTTGCAGTAATCCGCCCACGGTTCTTTGAGCGCACCTAAATACACGTCCATGTACTGGTTCGCCTTAGACACCTTCGATTTCTCCATAACAAGCTAACCCCTCTAAAGCCCAATGCCCCAAGGGACAGACCAAACTACCGGGGTAGTTTACCGGCGGTTAGCCTATCCTGCACTAGATCTCCATGCGCTTGAATCCTTGTTCATGAACAAGCTTTTGGCGTCTATTAACCGGCGAGTTGATGACCGACTGCACCTGTTCAGTCTGACGGCTTTCCTTGGGTGCTTGAATGAAGTTGGTTGCTACAGCACTAGCATGATAGAACTCGTCCAACAATGATTCGAGGGTTGTACGGTTATGTGCGATAGCGAACGCTGGATCGTGAAGTGCCTGGGGGCTGCTGATGGAAGTGGCGATGTCATCATCGAGCTGCCGTTGGACCTACTTACAGAAATGGGCTTATCCCTTGGCGACGATTTGGATGTCGAGGTGTTGGATGACGCGATTATCCTCAAGCCCAAACGTCTCATCGACGCCCCATCATGACAACCCCTGATTTGAGCTGACAGCTCCGGAGTAAGTATTTCGCCGGGCTTGCGGCGTCGAGTGGCTCTCTGCCGACCGTGGCCAAACCCTACGGAAAGACCGCTCAGATCGTCAGGTCGGCTGAAGGGCTTTATTTCGTCGCGGTTGCTACGAACTCATCCAATTCAATCTCACCATTGATGTAGCGCTCGCCCAGGAGCTGCATTGCTTCGGTGACTTCAAATCCCGATTGGTTTAGTGAGGCAGTGGCAAAGCTCACAGCTTTTATCCGCTCACTCCGTTCGGACTCGGTGAGCAGCTCTGTGTCCGGCCGATCATCACTGGTTGAGGGGGCAACTTTGCCTTGCTGTTTGGCGGCGTTTTGATTTTCTAAGGTCATACCTGTCCCTGCCGAGCTTGAGGAAATTTGTTCATACACAAAGGCATTGAAGTTGACGGCCCTTAGGCTGCGCACGTTGACCAGACAACAGGATCTTGATGGAAGCCTTGGTATACATGAAATCGTACAGTAGCCAAAGTGCCAAGATTCTTGCTGGATGTGGTGTCAAGGGCGGCACCGGAGGCCGCATGCGGAGCGGAGCCGAAGGCGAGCACCGAACGGGCGAGGATGCCGGGCGTAGCCGTACCCTTGACTCCACAGGAAGCGCTCAGCCTATCGCCAGGGGTAGGTCAAGGGCTCCGCCCGCCGTGCCTGCCCCGCAGCCAGTCCGGCAAGTTCGGACACGGGATGCAACCGAAGGGGTTGCCCAAGCAGGGCGCGGAGCTTCAAGGCTGATGTTCAAACATTCCAATCGTTTGGATTTCTGATCCGTGTCTGCGTGTTCCCTGATGACTCGCTGGGGAGAACATCCGTTAGACTAGCGGTTCTTCAAGGAAGCTTTTCAAAGGAGTGAACCGGTGCAAACCAACCAAACCGTTAGTTGCCCACATTGCATGAACGACGTCCCGTGGGGCGCCTCAGTTTGTAGAGGCTGTCATGCGGAAATTGCCTATGGCACGCCAGGGGCAATCACCATCTTTTTCATTGTCGTTTCAGTGGCGGCAGGCTGGTATGCGGCGAAGCTCGTTCATGATCACCTCTCCACCAATTCGACATTCCTCTGGATTGTGTTCGGGGTCGTACTGGTGCTGGTAGGCATTCTGTCCATCAAGATCTGTAAACGTCTTTACAAAGGTAGGACTTGGTTTCGAAGGATTTATCGGACCAAGTGATCGTCCGGTCTTGAGCGTTTGTGTACGCAAATACCATCAATGCGTACACGCTGAAACTGTCTTGTTTTTTGCCGTTAGGTAATTAAATTCAATAGGTTAACGTTCTTTCGTAACCCATCCCCCCGCCCTTCCCGCAAGCGGGAAGGGAGCGAGTCGCCCTCTGTCGTCAAGGGTGCAGGCGAGGCCTCCGGCCTTGATCCCCTACACCCGTGCCGTGAGCGTGGGTCGCTTCTGCCGCATCAAGGGGCCGGGTCCTCGTCGCTTCGTTCCTGCGGGCCGCACCAACCCCTTGACCCGTCATCCACTTGTTGAAGTTGCTCAAAAAAAGACCTCGCCGAAGCGAGGTCTTATGAACATTGATTCAAGGCCTAGCGGTTCACTTTTCCCCCTGACGCATTGCCCCAGTTTTTGCCCATGTTCTGCATGACGTGCTGTCGGTACGCGGGGTTCCAGGCTGTGTTACCAGCCGCAAGGTGGTTCAGTCGTCCAGCGGTGACCATTTGCCCCGACTGCATGTCGCGGCGTGTGGACTGTCGGTTAAGCCCTTTGGTGATCGGTGAGGCGGCACCGCTTGCGATTCCGCGTAGAGTGAGTCCTGCACTTGATAACCCGCCTGCAAGGCTCCCAGCAACGGCATTGGCTTGCTGCAACATGTACAACACCACGACCGTCACCACCAGAAGTTCCAGAAATGTGGAGATGGGGTAGTCAGCGGGTGTTGCGAGTATGTCGCTGGTCAGCGACGAGAAAAATTTGATCCCGAAGCTGAGCACTGTGACCACCAGCGCGATTTGCAGAATGTACGTGATGACCTGGGCGAACCAGCTATCGAACCATTTGGATGTGAACTGCCCGAACAACAGCATCATGATAAAAATTGGGCCGATGCCCAGCATGATCGACAACATTCCCTTTGCAACGATGATCATGGCCCCTGCTGGAACCGCGATGACGAGTGTCGCCGCGTAGACGATGATGGCAGTCAGCAAATCAAAAAAGATCATGCCCACTTCATGCCAGGCGCGCGTTCCCATCTTCGCTAGAATATCGGCGCCTATCGCCCAGCCGTCGGACATTGCTTTGTCCACTACCTGAAATACAGACGTTGAGGCCGTTGAATCGCCTGTTGCGGAAAAGGCAGATGCTACACCCGTTTCCAAGCCATTTAGTGCCTCCACTACCCACGACATGTACGTGTCCGCATTCATTGCCAGCCCGCTGATAAGTAGAAATTTTCCGCAGGTCTTGAGGAAGTGGGACGCTGGTTGCTCGATTGTGCCAATGATCATCATGAATCCGATCATGGTCAGGTAGAGCGTTCCGCACAGCGTTATCGTCAGTGAAAAGTCATTGATGACTTGGCTGGAAGTGATGCGTATGAACGTCTGGAGCGTTTGGTCCATGCTCCCCGCGATCCATTCAAATATTCCGGTCGTGGTGGTCATTCTATTTTCCCTGAGAAGAAAAATTGACCGGTTCGCGCTGTTTGTAACCACGCAGCTCCAGCGTTATGGCATTCGCGGCAGATGACGCGTTGATGCAGTTCGCAGAGATCGATAGCTCTCCAGGGTTGGCTTTGCACCTCTCTAGCATTTTCAAACGCTCAGATGGATTGGCCTTGTACCAGTCAACGGTTTGAACCGGTTCTTGTTGTCCGCAGCCCGTGAGAATTGAAGCAGCGATGAGCAGTAGAGCAGGGACCTTGTTCATTTCTTCACCACCTGGCCGATGCTGCTTGGTTCCGTGCTTACGGCTTTCGGGCTGTGATTGCTCAATACATTCAGCTCTGCTTGATCAATGATCCGTAGCACCGCGACCGTGCGGAGAACGCTTTCCCGCGTTCCCGCCCAGTTGCCTGCGAGGCGTTCAAGGGTATTGTTTAGAACGCCTATGCAGGTGCATACGCAGCACACCGAGAGCAGTGCAGCGAAACCTGAAGGAATGGGGGCTGACTGCCGGGGAAGCGTTATTTCAAACCAATCAATCGCCGCCATTGCGAATGGCACCATCGCAAGCACTGCGGCTATTAGGTCCCGGTGCAGTAACGACGGTGCCCGTGTCGAAACCTCTTTCATGTATCCGAGGTGGTCTACGCAGACCCAGTATCGGCGGATGGAGATGAGGACGAACGTGCAGAAGGTGAGAATCGGTAGGTAAAGGTACGAAATCATTGTGTTGCTCCTTGGGGTAGGGGCGAACGCAGAGCTGTCTTTCCAGCCGTCCGGCGACTCTTTTTATCGAGCTACTTTTCTCGCCAGTCAGGGCTTTTTTAAGGCCCGTATCCAGTGCGCCTTTTTGGCGTTCTTGGGATGTGGTCTATACGGCGCGTCTTTCCGCTGCTTGTCCGGTGGCTCTTTCTATCGAGCTACTGTTCCCACCTGTCAGGGACTTTCTTTTCGGTCCCGGCACCCTGCACGCTTAGGCGTTCTTGGGGTATAAATTAGCTGCGTTCATTGGTTGACGCTTTGGTTTCAAAATCAAGACCAAGACTTTCGGTCAATCATGATCTGGTCAGCAATATACGGAATGTTTGCGAGCTCATCTAATGCCATTTCTACTGTCCTGAACCAGTAGGGGCGATTCTCTTCATCGATGACGGTGTGATCTATTACACCGTCGGAGACGCTGAGTGCAAAGCCGTTTTTGTAGTGCGCTCTGAGGATGACTTGTATATCGCCTGTTCTGTCTAGGCTGTCGCAATAGCTTTCAAGCTGCTTAAAATGGAGTGACATAGCTCTGTCCTTTCAATGCTGTTCGTTTGGTTTGTGGCTTTAATTGTCGATGGCTACAGAGGTCGTACCGTATTCCTAGTTAATAACTTCAAAGCATTAATGTGTTCTTGTTTGCTTTCGTGGCTCATCAGTAATGGTTTGTCGATGCTGTCCGTTATTAAGCTTGGATCGGTTGCTGGTTTTGACTTGCTCGGTTTTGCGAGAGGGCAAAAATTTCCATTCAAGTAGTTTTTTTTCAATCCATAAAACCATCGCTGTGGGGTCGTCGTGATTTTTCCAGATTTCAGTGCTTCCGAAAGCTCATCAAGGAGTACTTGATGGTCATACCTTGGAATGTCCTCCAAGAGTTGAACGATCCATGCGCGATCTCCTTTCTTTAACAGCTTAGGTAGGCGCAGCTCGTCATTTGTTGTTTGTAGTAGTTCTTTTTGGGGTTCTCCTGTTAGTTCTTGGTGTGTCACTGCTGTGTCATTCCCCCCGTGACACTCTGGTGTCTGGGGCTTGGGTGTCGTGGGTGACATCCCCCCGGTGACAGCGGTGTCAGTGGCACCTAAACCTTTAACGACAGGAAGCGCTATGCAATATACATTCGCCGTTTGTCCCCCATCGCCACGATACTTTTTCTGAATGGTTATAAGGCCGGCTCGTTCAAATTCCTTCAGTTGACGTTGCACGGTTCTGGAGGAAATTCCGCAAAACTCGGCTAGAGTCCGCACTCTTGGCCAACACATTCCTTTTTCATCCGCATGTTTAGCTACCGCCATCATTACAAGCTTCGCGGTAGGGGAGCCGAACGAGTGTGTCCAGACCCAGTCATAGGCTTTGTAGCTCATTGCAGTTTGTCCTGGGGACTTACCTCAGAGTCTAAGTTGAGCGCATCATTGATCTGCATTGTCCTGAAATATACACGGCGGCCGATTCGGATCATTGCTGGCTTGAGCTTGCGGGAAATGTCGGTGTCGGAATAGAGAGAGACTCTCACTCCGTCAGGAGAACGCCCTAGTAAATTGGCAATGTCTAAAATGCTCATTAAGGGGCCAAAACGGTTAAGTAAATACTCTTCGGTCGTCATGTGTAAGCTCGCAGTGTTTGGTGAAGGTCTGCGAATTCTTGGGTGGGATTGCCGTATTGTCAAACTGGCTAGTGTGCCGAAATTACCAATATGCAGTATCTTGGTTCAAGGTTTTGTATGTCTTGGTAGCTTCGGATTAGCTATCTTGGTTTTAAAGTTGGGTGGGGATAATCTGATAATGTCTATATGTATCTAATGGTTGTTGGTGTTTGTTTGTTTTTGGTTGTGCGACTATGAAAATAGTCGCATTTATATCAAGTTTTTTTGGGCAGATTAGTCATCTTGAGATCTTGTCCAGCTTTTCAACCAGATCTTCAGCCCGAAGGTGGGTATATCGCTTGAGCATTTGCATCGATTTATGACCGCTGATGGCTGACACCTCTTGATCAGATAACCCGCCTTCGACAAGTCGACTCACTGCCTCATGGCGCAGGTCGTGAAACCTGAAATCAGGCAGATCAAGCTTCTTCTTCAACTGCCCCCATATTTTCGTGAAGGTATACGGCCGACGCTTCCCGTCCTTCCCAGGCTCACCGAAAAACACCAGATTGCAGTCGATCGGACGCACCGGGTTATCCATCGCAGCTTTAAATACTTCGGTGGCACGCTTGCTCAGAGGCACAGTGCGCGAGCCGTCGTTCTTCGTGTCTGAGAGGCGTATGACGCGCTTTGCCAAATCCACTTGAGGTCGACGTAGAGATGAGATCTCTGACGAGCGCATACCCGTTTCCAGAGCGATGCAAACAATCCAGCCCAGCATAGGGTTGCTGTGCCGATTCACGGCCGCGAGCAGATGGCGTTCTTCCTCCGGCGATAATCTTCGGTCACGACCATCCCCAGGGCTTGGCTTACGGATGTTCAGCACTGGGTTGAACGTCAGACCTAAACCCCACTCCTGAATCGCTACCGTGTACAGGTGGCTCAATAGGGCCAGTTCGAGGCGCACGGTGTTGTTGCTGATGGTCCCACCACGGCTGGGTTCGTTCAGGCGCATGTCACGATAGCCGGCGATGATTTCAGCGGAGAGGGCGGCCATGGAATATTTGCCCAGGAGCTCGATGAGCTTCTTGGCTTTCGAGATTTCGCCGCGCTGAGTGGTGGGCTTCTTGGTGGGGGTAATGTCGCTCAAGTAGCGCTTGAGGGCTGTTTCCAGCGTCATGCGTTCGGAGCCGCTGCGCTGGATGTACACACCTCTGACCATTTCGTCTTCGGTACGTCGAGACCAGTCCTCCGCATCACGCTTTGTGCGGAAGGTTTTAGCCACAGTTGGCCAGCCAGTTTTGCGAATCAGCGCCTTCCAGGTGCGGGAAGGTGTTTTGACGAGAGTAGCCATGAGAGGGTGCTCCTAGGCGGCTGGCGAACCAGCACTGTACCTAAATTGTACCCTTGGACCATAGGACTGTATCTGTGATGTACGAGCCAGAAACGCGAAAGCCGCGCAATGCGCGGCTTTGGAGTTGGTGGGCCCACACGGACTTGAACCGTGGACCAAAGGATTATGAGTCCTCTGCTCTGACCAACTGAGCTATAGGCCCTAAACAGGTCGCGGATTATAACGATGGTTTCTCCGCTGTGCTATCCGAAAAGTCCTCAAGGTCCATACGAAGAAACGTCGCTGCAAAAAGCTCCGGTGGCAGGGGCAGGCTGACGATGTAGCCTTGCATCTGTTCACAGCCCTCAGCGGCTAGGAATGCCTGTTGCGCAGGGTTCTCCACACCTTCGGCGATGATGGTGAATTGCATGCTGTGGCCCAAGGCAATGATGGCGCGCACGATCGCGGCGTCGTGCGGGTCGTCGGGCAGGCCGCGGACGAAGGATTGGTCGATTTTCAGGAAGTCCAGCGGCAGGCGCTTGAGGTAGCTGAGGGATGAGTAGCCGGTGCCGAAGTCATCGATTGCCAGCTGTACGCCCAGGCGTTTGAGCTGGTGCAGGACTTCCAGCGCTTCTTCGGCCTGGCTCATGATGAAGTTTTCGGTGATCTCCAGTTGCAGGCAGCCGGGGTCGAGGCGGTAGTCATGCAGCAACTGTTCGATGCGCCCCAGCAGGCCGGGGTGACGCAGTTGCGCGCCGGCGAGGTTGACCGACAGCGGGCCGAAATCATCGAAGGCGGATTGCCAGGCATGCATTTGCCGGCAGGCCTGCTCCAGCACCCAGTCGCCAATCTGCAGGATCATGCCGTTCTCTTCGGCCAGGGCAATGAAGTGTTCGGGCGGTACGTCGCCAAAGGTGGGGTGACGCCAGCGGATCAGTGCTTCGGCGCCGATCAGTTCGTGGGTTTCCAGGCTGAGTTTGGGTTGGTAATACAGGCTCAGCTCGTCGCGCTCGATGGCGCGGCGCAGTTCATGTTCCAGCGCCACGCGCTCGTTGGCCTGGGCGGTAAGGTCGCGGGTGTAGCTTTCGACGCGGTTACGGCCCTTGGCCTTGGAGCGGTACATTGCCGCGTCGGCGTTTTTGACCAAGGTGGCGACGTCGGTGCCATCCTGGGGATAGAGGCTGGTGCCAATGCTGGCGCTGATGAAAAACTCGTGTTCGCCGGCCTGGAAGGGCGGCGTGAAGCACGCCAAAAGCTTGTTCGCCAGGTACTGGGCGTCGCTGGCATGTTGCAGGCCGGGGAGCAGGATGATGAATTCATCACCGCCCAGGCGCGCAACGGTGTCGATGTCGCGCAGTTGCTCCTTGAGGCGCACCGCGATGTCTTTGAGCAGCAAGTCGCCGATCGGATGGCCGAGGCTGTCGTTGATGTGTTTGAAACGGTCCAGGTCGAGAAACAGCACGGCACCCTGTTTGCCGGTTTCCTGATGGCCATTGAGGGCGGCCTGCAAGCGGCTCTCGAACAGGGTGCGGTTGGGCAGGCCGGTCAGTGGATCGTGGTGCGCCTGGTAGTCGAGACGGGCCTGGGCCAGTTTGAGGCTGGAGATATCGGCAAAGACGGCGACGAAGTGCGTGATCATCTGGTCGCGGTTGCGCACGGCGCTGATGGTCAGCCAGCTGGGGTACAGCTCGCCGTTCTTGCGCCGGTTGGAAATCTCGCCCTGCCAGTGCCCCTGGGCAGTCAATTGGTGCCACATCGCGGCGTAAAACGCGCTGTCATGCAGGCCGGAGGCGAGCAGGCGCGGTGTATTGCCAAGGGCTTCAGCCTCGCTGTATCCGGTGATTTCGCTGAAGGCGCGGTTGACGGCGCTGATGTTCTGCCGAATGTCGGTGATCAAGACGCCTTCGGCGGTGCTTTCAAACACCGTCGCGGCCTGTTGCAGTTTTTCCTGCATCAGCTGGCGTTCGGTAATGTCGCGGGCGATGGTCAGCATGCAATCTTCACCGGCAATCGGCAGCGGGCGGCTGGACACTTCACATAGCCGGATCTGCCCGTCGCTGCGGCGGATATGGCAGATGAAGTCACGCACAAAACCATCGCGGTGCATCAACTCCAGCATGTGCTTGCGCTCGTTGAGGTCGACCCAGATGCCCAGGTCCAGTGTGGACTGGTCGAGGGAGGTGGCACTGTTGAAGCCGGTGATGCGGCTGAAACCATCGTTGACTTCAATCAGCAGGCCATCGCGTTGCCGGCTCAGCAGCAAGCCGTCAGGGGAGGCGTGGAAGGCTTTGGCGAACTTCTCCTCGGAGGTTTGCAGTTGTTGCTGGGTTTCCTTGAGTTGGGTGATGTCGCGCACCACCACCACCAAGGCTTCGGTGGTGTCGAGCTGGAACGGCTCGGCCGAAATCAGCCCGGTGAACGCCTGGCCGTTGCTGCGCCGGAAAGGCATTTCGAGGTTGCGGATACTGGTGGTTTGCACCCGTTTCAGCAGGTCGGGGCCGATGCCCGGGATGCCCCAGATATTCAGGGACGTCGCAGTTTTGCCGAGCACTTCCTCGGCCGTCAGGCCAACCTGGTCTTCGAACGCTTTGTTGACCTCCAGCAGGCAACCATCGGACAGCCGCGCAATCACCAGAATGTCCGGGCACTGCTGGAACACGGAGGCAAATTTCTGCTCGGACAGTTGCAGCGCCTCTTCGGTGCGCTTGGCTTCGCTGATGTCGATCATCAAGCCGCGCAGTACCGGTTCGTGGCCGTGTTCGATCAGGCTGACAATGTCGCGCACCCACAGGCAGCGACCGTCGGCAGTGATCACCCGGTAATCGACACTGTGATCGCGGCTGGCGCGGGTTTCGCGGTAGCAATAGGCTTCGGTCCGCGTCAGGTCGGCCGGGTGGATGATGTTGCGCCAGAAGCCCGGAATCAGCCAATGCGCGCGGGGATAGCCGAGCAATTCCTCGGCATGTGGTGAGACGTAGCTATAGGTGAAGTCGGTGACGCTGGCTTCCCAGGCAATGGCGGACAGGCTCTCCACCAGCCCGCGATAGTGATATTCGCTGCTGCGCAGTTCCTGTTCGAGGGCGACACGGCGGGAAATTTCCGAGCTAAGCCGACGATTGATCCGAATCACGATGGCCAGGACGGTGCTCAGCAACAGCACCGCAGGCAGGCCGTACATCAGCAGATCGGTCCAGAATGTGCGGTGATCGGTGAAGCTGCCGACCCAGTGTTGCTGGATCGCGTCGGTTTCCTGCGGGCTGAGGTCGGCCAGGACCTTGTCCAGGATGCCCACCAGCATTTTGTTGTCTCGTGGCACGCCCATCGCCAGTTGGTAGCGATAGGGAGTCTCGCCGCTGACGTACAAACCATCCAGTTTGAGCTGGCGCAGGCTCCAGACGCTGGAGGCCAGGTCGCCGACCACCGCATCCACCTCATCGGTCGCCAGGGCCTGCAACGTCGAACTGACGTTTGGCATGGCCACCAGGTTGAGGTCGGGATGGTGAGTGCGCAGCAGCTCATGGGGAGCGTAGTTCTCGACCACGGCAATCTTCAGGCCGTAGAGGTCCTTCAGGGTGCGGGGAGTCGCGCCGCCTTCATGGGCCAGGATGACGATAGGGAAGTCCAGGTACGGGCGCGTGAACGCCATGTAGCCCTGGCGCTCCGGCGTGGACATGATGCCTGGCAGCAGGTCGAGCTGGTTGTTGCGAGCCTGCTCCAGCACCGCGCTCCAGTTCACTGGCTCGATCAGCTTGACCCGCACGCCGAGGCGGTCCTGGATCAGGCGCACGTAATCCGCCGCCAGGCCTTGGTAGCGGCCGTTTTCGTCGCGGTATTCAAAAGGTGGCCACGACGCGTCCACCCCCAGGCGCAGCTCCTGATGGTCCGCCAGCCAGCCACGCTCATCATCAGTAAGAGTCAACGCGCCAGCCGTTGCGGTCCAGGTCAGCAGCGACAGCAGTAACACAGTCGGCAATCTGGGCATAACGGTCTCGTTATGGCACGGGGAATGTTTCGAGTGTAGACGGGCATTGCGGGGGAGGGGTGGTGCGGGGGCAGTTAATCTGTCGAGTTAAATCGGTACAAAACAAAACCCCCGGCCTGGGCCGGGGGTTCTGGTATCACTCGTCGAGGAAGGAGCGCAGATGCTCGCTTCGCGTCGGGTGGCGCAACTTGCGCAGCGCCTTGGCTTCGATCTGACGGATCCGCTCACGGGTCACGTCAAACTGCTTACCGACTTCCTCAAGGGTGTGGTCGGTATTCATGTCGATGCCGAAACGCATGCGCAGTACCTTGGCTTCACGGGCAGTGAGGCCGGACAGTACGTCGCGAGTCGCTTCTTTAAGGCTCTCAACGGTGGCGACATCGATTGGCGACTGCATGGTCGAGTCTTCGATGAAGTCACCCAGATGGGAGTCTTCGTCATCACCGATCGGGGTTTCCATGGAGATCGGCTCTTTAGCGATCTTCAATACCTTGCGGATCTTGTCCTCAGGCATTTCCATGCGTTCGCCCAGCTCTTCCGGGGTCGGTTCGCGACCCATTTCCTGCAACATCTGCCGGGAAATACGGTTGAGCTTGTTGATCGTCTCGATCATGTGCACCGGAATACGGATGGTGCGGGCCTGGTCGGCGATCGAGCGAGTGATCGCCTGACGGATCCACCAGGTGGCATAGGTCGAGAACTTGTAGCCGCGACGGTATTCGAACTTGTCCACAGCCTTCATCAAGCCGATGTTGCCTTCCTGGATCAGATCGAGGAATTGCAGGCCACGGTTGGTGTACTTCTTGGCGATGGAGATCACCAGACGCAAGTTCGCTTCAACCATCTCTTTCTTCGCGCGGCGGGCCTTGGCCTCACCGATCGACATGCGACGGTTGATGTCCTTGATCTCGGCAATCGTCAGACCGGTTTCGGTCTCAAGCGCGGTCAGCTTCTGCTGGCAACGGATGATGTCGGGCTGCAGGCGACCAATGGCTTCGGCGTATTTCGCCTTGCCCTTGGCCAGTGCATCGGTCCAGCTTTCGTCAACTTCGTTGCCCGGGAACTGGCGCAGGAAGTCGGCACGCGGCATGCGTGCATCACGCACACACAGCTGCATGATTGCGCGTTCTTGTGCACGCAGACGCTCAAGGGCGCTGCGAACACGCTCAACCAGGCCTTCGAATTGCTTCGGTACCAGCTTGATCGGCATGAACAGCTCAGCCAGGGCCAGCAGCTCGGCAATTGCCTGCTTGTTGGCGCGACCGTGCTTTTTCAGGGCCTTGCGGGTGATTTCCATTTGATCGGAAACCGCACCGAAACGCTGGGCAGCAATGATCGGGTCCGGACCGCTTTCGACTTCATCTTCGTCATCGCCGCTGGCTTCAGCGTCGTCGTCTTCGGAATCGTCGTCGGCTTTCGCGGCCTTGGCATCGACAGGCGGTGGTACCTCGGCGGCAGGCGGCGCAATGCCGTCGTCCGGATCGATATAACCGCTGAGGACGTCGGACAGGCGGCCACCTTCGGTGGTGACGCGAGTGTACTCGGAGAGAATGTGGTCAACCGTGCCTGGGAAGTGCGCGATTGCGCCCATCACTTCACGGATACCCTCTTCGATACGCTTGGCGATTTCGATTTCGCCTTCACGTGTCAGCAACTCGACGGTACCCATTTCACGCATATACATGCGCACAGGGTCAGTCGTGCGACCGATGTCGGTCTCCACCGCGGCCAGCGCGGCAGCGGCTTCTTCAGCGGCTGCCTCGTCGGTATCGGCGTCGGCCAACATAAGGGCGTCCGCATCCGGAGCACTCTCGTGTACGGGGATCCCCATGTCGTTAATCATGCGGATGATGTCTTCCACCTGCTCTGGATCTGAAATATCCTCAGGCAGGTGATCGTTGACCTCTGCGTAAGTCAGATACTTCTGCTCACGACCAAGGGTGATCAACTCTTTGATACGAGACTGCTGTTGCGCTTTTCCGGACATAACACCCTATCCACTGAAGGTCTTGGCGGGCAAAAAACAAGCCGAGGATTATACCCGAGCTATGACCTCACACGCCAGCTGAGGTCGGGTTTGATGCGGAAACATTCTGTTTTAAGAGGTCGCGCATCTGTTTTGCTATCTGAATTTGCTCTTCAGCCGACAATCCCGGCTGCCTTGCTCTCTTGATCAGTTCATCGAGGGTCTGCGTGTGCTGACCCGCGGATAACCTAGTAATGGTGTCTAAAAACTGTTGTTCAAGGTTATCGCCGTCAATTAGCCACTCCTTTTCCGCGAGGGCTTTCAACAAGCGGCCTTGTTCGGTTCCATGCCAACGAGCCATCAGCTGAATAGAGTTTAGCTTAGGATTTTTCTGCACGGCTTCGATCAGGGCGATCAGCACCTGAGCGTAAGTGTTGCTCTCGTTGGCAAAATGTTCGGCACTTTCAACCTTGCCCGCCAGTTGCGGGTGGTGGATAAGCGTGCGCAGGGCAATCAACGTCGGTGCCTCTACGGCAACCGGCGTGCGCGGGGCGTAGGTTTCGTCGCGATCACCGCGCTTGCCGTTCTTGCTCCAGGGCTTCTTGTCCCATTTCTTGCCGCCGGCGCCGGGTTTTTTCGGCGTCCATTCCTGCTGTGGCGCGTAGGCCTCCTGCGGTTGATGGAAATCCGAATAGTCCGGCATGGCGTCGTAATCCATGCCTGGGTCGTAGGCAGGCGGCGCGTCCTGCGGGGCGTTGTGCACCAGCTGGCTGACGGCTTCACCGCTCAATCCGGTGATTTCGAGCAGGCGCATGCGCATCAGCGATTTCAGGTTCGCGCCTGGGACTTTGTCGATCAGCGGCGCAGCGAGGGTAGCCATGTGGGCCTTGCCTTCAAGCGAGCGTGGATCGGCTTCTTCGGTCAGTTGCTGGAAGAAGTAGTCGGCCAGCGGCTGCGCATGTTGGTTGATGCGCGCGCGGAACGCGTCGGTGCCTTCGGAGCGGACCAGGGTGTCCGGGTCTTCGCCTTCGGGCAAAAACAGGAAGCGAGCGCGGCGCCCGTCCTGCAGGCTCGACAGCGTGGCCTCGAGGGCGCGCCAGGCGGCGTTGCGGCCGGCCTGGTCGCCGTCGAAGCAGAACAATACGCTGGGCACCACGCGAAACAGGCGCTTCATGTGTTCTTCGCTGGTCGCGGTGCCAAGGGTGGCTACCGCATTGCGCAGGCCTTGCTGAGCCAGCGCGATCACGTCCATGTAGCCTTCAACCACAATGATTTCATCGAGGTTGCGGTTGTTCTTGCGCGCCTCGAACAGCCCGTACAGCTCCTGGCCCTTGTGAAACACCGGGGTTTCCGGGGAGTTCAGGTATTTGGGCTTGTCGTCACCCAACACGCGGCCGCCGAAGGCGATGATGCGGCCCCGACTGTCGCGGATCGGAAACATCACGCGGTCGCGGAAACGGTCATAGCGCTTGCCGGTCTCGGCGTTTTCCACCAGCAGGCCGGCATCGATCATGGCTTTTTGCTGCAGGGTGTCGCTGCTCAGGTGCTTGTAGAGGTTGTCCCAGCCCGGCGGGGCGAAACCGAGGCCGAAGTCACGGGCGATTTCACCGGTGAGTCCGCGACCCTTGAGGTAGTCGACGGCGGCCTTGCGCTGCGGATGGCTTTTAAGCGCCTGACGATAGAAGTCGGCAGCGGCCGTCAGCAGCGGGTACAGCGGCGAATCGGTAGGCTGGCGCGGTTTGTGCGCACGTCCACTTTCCTCGCGGGGGATTTCCATGCCGGCGGCTTTGGCCAGTTCCTCGACGGCCTGGGGGAAGTCCAGGTTGTCGTGGTCCATGATGAAGCCGAGGGCGTTGCCGCCGGCGCCGCAGCCGAAGCAGTAGTAGAACTGCTTGTCAGGGCTGACGCTGAACGAGGGGGTCTTTTCTTTGTGGAACGGGCAGCAGGCGGTGTAGTTCTTGCCGGCCTTCTTCATTTGCACGCGCGAGCTGACAACATCGACGATGTCGGTGCGGTTCAGAAGGTCGTCAATAAAGCTCTGGGGAATCAGCCCGGCCATGGCGTTCTCGTCATCACTGCGTGTAAATGAGGGCCCGTGAAGTGTTCAAGCGCGCGTATCGAGTGCTCGAGCATCTAGCGTCTGCATGGGGTGTACGGAAGTGTATCTGCCGAATATTCACTGACGTTAGTTTCTAATCAGTCTTCGGTGTGGAAATGTTGCCCTGACGCCCGGTATTGGCCAACGGTGGGCCTCGGAAACGCCTTGATGGGCACAGTCGATCCAGTTGATCGCCTGTTTATGGAATAAGTGTGCTCGTCAGTAGCCTTGTTAGGCTCGTCAGAAGAGACGTGCACCGCTGGCAGAAGAGCCAGTCCTGACGTGTGAAGCAGTGTCTCGGTCGCGTGTGCGGCGTCGACGGTGAAGCATCAAGCGATATCCGCAAATGCCAACAGCCCGGCTGAGGGCCGGGCTTGGCAGAAGCTTGCTACGAACGTCTGTGTATTAGTACAGACGAACGGCGCGGCGCTGCTCGCGCTGAACTTTCTTGGCGTGACGCTTAACAGCGGCTGCTGCTTTACGCTTACGCTCAGAAGTTGGCTTCTCGTAAAATTCGCGGCTACGAACTTCAGCCAGAACACCGGCTTTTTCGCAGGAGCGCTTGAAACGACGCAGAGCTACGTCGAAGGGTTCGTTCTCTTTTACTTTGACGGCTGGCATCCAGAGCTACCTTCTTTCATTACCGGGATCAACGTTCTCGTCGCAAAAAATTCGCGGCTGAGGTCGTCGGTTTTTAAGGGTTGCGGATGTTAACCCCTCATTGCCCGGAATGCAAAGCCTCTGATCGAAAACCGCTAGTCGGGAGGGGGAGTGGCGACTATTATGCGCGCCTTCGAATTCAGCCTCTACAAGGCGCAAACCCATGCTAGTACTGGGACTTGAAACCTCCTGCGACGAAACCGGTGTCGCACTTTACGACAGTGAACGCGGGCTCCTGGCCGATGCGCTGTTCAGTCAGATCGACCTGCACCGCGCTTATGGCGGCGTGGTGCCCGAGCTCGCCAGCCGTGATCACGTCAAGCGCATGCTGCCGTTGATTCGCCAGGTGCTGGACGAAGCCGGTTGCGTGCCGACCGAGATCGACGCCATTGCCTACACCGCTGGCCCCGGATTGGTCGGAGCCCTGCTGGTTGGGGCCTCTTGCGCCCAGGCGCTGGCCTTCGCCTGGGGGATTCCGGCCCTGGGTGTGCACCACATGGAAGGCCATTTATTGGCGCCGATGCTGGAAAAAACACCGCCGCAGTTCCCGTTCGTCGCTTTGTTGGTTTCCGGCGGTCATACGCAGCTGGTCCAGGTCGACGGGATCGGCCAATACACGTTGTTGGGCGAGTCGCTGGATGACGCTGCCGGTGAAGCATTCGACAAGACCGCGAAGATGATGGGGCTCAATTATCCCGGTGGTCCGGAAATCGCCCGGCTCGCCGAAAAGGGCGTGCCGGGCCGCTACACCTTCCCGCGCCCGATGTGCGATCGGCCGGGCCTGATGTTCAGCTTCAGCGGCTTGAAAACCTCGGCGCTGAACACCTGGCAGCAGAGCGTCAGCGCCGGGGACGACAGTGAGCAAGCCCGTTGCGACATCGCGCTGGCGTTCCAGCAGGCCGTGGTGGAGACTTTGACCATCAAGTGCAAGCGTGCCCTGAAACAGGCTGGCATGAAGCGCCTGGTGATCGCAGGCGGCGTCAGCGCCAACAAGGCCTTGCGCGCTTCGCTGGAAAAAATGCTCGGTGACATGAAGGGCGATGTGTTCTACGCGCGGCCGGAGTTCTGCACCGACAACGGCGCGATGATCGCCTACGCCGGTTGCCAGCGCCTGCAGGCCGGGCAACATGAAAGCCTGGCGATCAGCGTGCAGGCACGTTGGCCGATGGAGCAGTTGTCACCGCTGTGAGGTGCAGCGTGGGCCGGGCGCATCGGGGGGTATTTAAAAATGCCGTTCGCGCCCGGCAAACAGGTCGCGTAAATTGCCCCGGTGGCGCCAGACGATCAGCAGCGTCAACACGCTCATCGGCAGCAGCGCTGCCGGTTCCTGCCAGGCCAGCAACGGCAGGGTGAGCGGGGTGGCGATCAATGCGGCCAGTGAGCTGGTGCGGGTCAGGTAGAACGTCAGCAGCCAGGCCAGCACGGCCAGCAACGCCGCGGGAGGGTAAATCCCCAGCAGCATGCCGGCTGCCGTCGCGACCCCTTTGCCGCCGCGGAAGCGGAAGTACAGCGGAAACAGATGGCCCAGGACGGCGCACACGCCCACCCAGGCCTGCTGCTGCAGGGACAGGCCGGCAGCATTGGCGATCAGTACGGGCAAGAGGCCCTTGCAGACGTCGCCGAGCAACGTCAGGACGGCAAGTTTCTTGCCCGCCAGGCGCAACATATTGGTGGCGCCGGCATTGCCTGAGCCACTCATTCGCGGGTCGGGATTTCCCGTCAGGCGGCTGAGCAAAATGGCAAAGGACAGCGAGCCGAGCAGGTAGGCGAGAATCGCCAGTGACCAAAACATGCTAACTATTCCGGGCGAGGACGCCCTGATTCTAACGGGGCATCGCGCCCTTGTCGTGCTGCGGAGAAGAGTGCTTGGACAGAGTGTTTATCGAAGGCCTGGAAGTCGACACCGTGATCGGGGCCTACGACTGGGAGCGTGGCATTCGCCAATGTCTGCGCCTGGACCTGAGTTTTGCCTGGGACAATCGCCCGGCGGCTGCGGGTGACGACCTGACCCTGGCCCTGGATTACGCCAGCGTGTCCGCGCGTATCCAGGCCTTTGCCGAGCAGTCCCAGTACCAACTGGTGGAAACCTTCGCCGAGCGCCTGGCCGAAGTGCTGATGAGTGAGTTCCAGATTCCCTGGCTGCACCTCAAGTTGACCAAGCCGGGAGCCGTGCCGGCTGCCAAGGGCGTGGGCGTGGAGATCGAGCGCGGATGTCGCTAACTCAGGTTTACCTTGGTCTCGGTAGCAATATCGAGCGCGAGCCGCGTTTGCACGCAGGCCTGGATGCCCTGGCGAGCTTTTTGACGGATATGCGCTGCTCGGCGGTGTTCGAAAGCCAGCCGGTGGGCATCAAGAGCGGGCCCTTCTTCAATCTGGTGGTGTCGGGCTATACTGACCTGCCGTTGATGGAGCTGGACCGTCGGCTCAAGTTCATCGAGGCCGATAACGGTCGCTATGCGCCAGACCGCAAGGGCCTGCCGCTGGACATCGACGTGCTGCTGTATGGCGAACTGGTGGGCAATTTCGACGGTTTGATCCTGCCGCGTGCGGAGATCCTGAAGAATGCGTTTGTGCTGTGGCCGCTGTCGTTGATGGCGCCGGAGCGTGTGCACCCTGAGGTGGGCAAGACCCTGGCTGAGCTGTGGCGCGATGCACAGATCGACCAGGTGCTGGCCCCGGTCGCATTTGAGTGGCAAGGCCAGCAACTGACGCCGAACACACTCCTGTAGAAGTCCGGCTTGCCGGCGATAGCGACCGCGGATACGCGATCGCCGGCAAGCCGACTGCTACAGGGCGTGGTGTTCCTTGTAGATTTTTAATGCCTTGAGCCGTTCGCGCTTGAGTGCCTCGCCCAACTCCGGGCCTTTGAAACCCTTCTCCAGCAAGGGCGCGACTGCAACTTCGCGCGCGACCTTGGCCGCGCCGCGCAAATAATCCGCCTGTGGATAACTCCTTTGCTCCAGGCCTTTACGGCCTCGCGCGTCCATCTCACAACTCACCACAAACTCTTCAAAGCGCTGCGGCCGCCGGTAGACATCGAAACTCTGCAGCAAATCCAGCAGTGTCGAGACTTTGAGCTCCAGCGCGCGATGACCATGGGTGTGATACTGGCCGACCAGCAGTGCCAATTCCTGGCAGTCCCTGGGCACTTTGAAGCGCTCGTTGACCGCCTTGATCAGCTTCAAGCCACGGTGTTCGTGGGCAATATGCTGTGGCAACTTATCCACAGGCGTTAATCCCTTGCCCAGGTCATGCAGCAGGCAGGCCCAGCGCACGGTCAGCGGCTGTTGGTGCAAGGCGGCCTGCTGCAGCACGCTCAAGGTGTGTACGCCGGTGTCGATCTCGGGATGATGGGCTGCGGGCTGTGGCACGCCGAACAGTGCGTCCACTTCCGGCATCAATGTTTTCAGCGCGTTGCAGTCGCGCAGGACCTGGATAAAGACCTGTGGCTGATCTTCCATCAGTGCGCGGGAGATTTCTTTCCAGCTGCGCTCTGGCGTGAGGGCCTCCAGTTCACCGGATTCGCTGAGCTGACGCATCAGTTCCAGGGTCTCAGGTGCGACGGTGAAGCCCAGGTGTGCGTAGCGCGCGGCAAAGCGGGCAACACGCAGGACACGCAGGGGATCTTCGGCGAACGCAGGGGAAACGTGGCGCAAGATGCGCGCTTCAAGATCGCGTTGGCCGTGGTAAGGGTCGGTCAGGCTGCCGTCGTCGTCTTCGGCCATGGCGTTGATGGTCAGGTCGCGGCGGATCAGGTCTTCTTCCAGCGTGACCTCGGGGCTGGCGTGGAATACAAAACCACCATAACCCCTGCCGCTCTTGCGTTCAGTGCGGGCCAGGGCGTATTCATCGCCGTTTTTCGGGTCCAGGAATACCGGAAAGTCAGCACCCACCGGCTTGTAGCCCTTGGCGAGCATCTCTTCGGTCGTTGCACCGACGACGACACGGTCGATATCGGTGACTTCGATGCCCAGCAGGCGGTCCCGTACGGCGCCGCCGACTTTGTAGATTTTCATGAAAAAGCCTCCATTAGCGGCACAGGATACCGCCTGTGCCTGACCAATGGAGGCTTTGCTGTTTCAGAGATGAACGACGGCCAGGTCCAGGCGGCCGTAGTCGTTGTCGTTGTGATCGCTGCGCGGCGGCACGTGGTGGGTTTTCATCACCTGATCGCCCTGCAGGGTCTCCAGGTGGATGTCGAACCCCCACAGCCGGTGCAGGTGCTTGAGCACTTCCTCGGTGGATTCACCCAGCGGTTTGCGGTCGTGCTGCTGATGACGCAGGGTCAGCGAGCGGTCGCCACGTACGTCGATACTGTAGATCTGCACATTGGGTTCTCGGTTGCCCAGGTTGTACTGCGCCGCCAGGGTTTCGCGGATCACGCGATACCCGGGTTCGTCATGGATGGCTGGTACCACCAGGTCATCCTTGAGGTCGTCATCCAGAATACTGAACAGCTTGAGATCGCGAATAACCTGAGGCGACAGGTACTGCAGGATGAAACTCTCGTCCTTGAAGCTGCTCATGGCGAACTTGATGGTCGAGAGCCAGTCACTGCCGGCGATCTCCGGGAACCAGCGGCGATCCTCCTCAGTGGGGTGTTCGCACATGCGCCGGATGTCGCGGTACATGGCAAACCCCAGGGCATACGGGTTGATGCCGCTGTAGTACGGGCTGTCAAAGCCCGGCTGGAACACCACGCTGGTGTGGGACGTGAGGAACTCCATCATGAAGCCGTCAGTGACTAGGCCTTCGTCGTACAGGTCGTTCATCAAGGTGTAGTGCCAGAACGTCGCCCAGCCTTCGTTCATCACCTGGGTCTGGCGCTGTGGATAAAAATACTGGGCGATCTTGCGCACGATGCGCACGATTTCCCGTTGCCATGGCTCCAGCAGCGGCGCGTGTTTTTCCAGGAAGTACAGGATGTTTTCCTGAGGTTCGGCGGGGAAGCGTGCATTGTCCTTGTCGTTGTTTTTGCCGGCCTTTTTAGGAATGGTGCGCCACAGGTCATTGATCTGCTTCTGCAGATGCTCCTCGCGCTCCTTCTGGCGCAGGCGTTCTTCCTCGGCGGAAATCGGATAAGGGCGTTTGTAGCGGTCAACGCCGTAGTTCATCAGGGCGTGGCAGGAGTCGAGCAGGTCTTCCACCGCGTCGATGCCGTGGCGTTCCTCACACTGCATGATGTACTGCTTGGCGAATACCAGGTAATCGATGATCGAGCTGGCGTCGGTCCAGGTGCGGAACAGGTAGTTGCCCTTGAAGAAGCTGTTGTGGCCGTAGCAGGCGTGTGCCACCACCAACGCCTGCATGCAGATGGTATTTTCTTCCATCAGGTAGGCGATGCACGGGTCGGAGTTGATCACGATCTCGTAGGCAAGGCCCATCTGCCCGCGGGTGTAGGACTTCTCGGTGCTGAGGAAGTGTTTGCCGTAGGACCAGTGGTGGTAACCCAGAGGCATGCCGACAGAGGCGTAGGCATCCATCATCTGTTCGGCGGTGATCACTTCGATCTGGTTGGGGTAGGTGTCCAGGGCATAACCCGCCGCGATGCGGCTGATTTCCCGGTCATAGGCCTGGATCAGTTCGAAGGTCCATTCAGACCCCGTGGAAATGGGTTGGCGCTTATGCTCTTTTTTGGCGGTCATGTCACTAACCTGCGCTGGAAGAGTTCACGGAAGACCGGGTAGATATCGCCGGCCGAGACCAGTTGCTGTTGCGCGAATGTATCGGCAAAGGCTTCGCCGATGCGCTCGTATTCGAACCACAGGGCCTGGTGCTCACGGGGGGTGATCTCGACGTACGTGTAGTACTGCACGTACGGCATGATCTGGTTGATCAGGATGTCGCGGCAGATCGGTGAATCGTCGTTCCAGTTGTCGCCGTCGGAAGCCTGGGCGGCGTAGATGTTCCACTCGTTGGCCGGGTAGCGTTCGGCCATGATCTCCTGCATCAGCTTCAGGGCGCTGGAGACGATGGTGCCGCCGGTTTCCCGTGAGTAGAAGAACTCTTCCTCGTCGACTTCCCGGGCGCTGGTGTGATGACGGATAAACACCACGTCGATCTTGTCGTAGTTCCGCTTCAGGAACAGGTACAGCAGGATGAAGAACCGCTTGGCGATGTCCTTGGTTGCCTGGGTCATGGAGCCGGACACGTCCATCAGGCAGAACATCACGGCCTTGGAGCTGGGGTTGGGCTGCTTGACCAGCAGGTTGTACTTGAGGTCGAACGTGTCGAGAAACGGCACGCGATGGATACGCGCGCTGAGTTTTTCGATTTCGGCCTCCATTTCCTGAATATCGCCGAAGTTGTCCGGTTCTTCGCGTTTCAAGCGTGCCAGTTCTTCCTTGGCTTCCTTCAGTTTGGCGCGGCTGCTGCCGGACAGGGCGATACGCCGGGCGTGGGCCGAGCGCAGGGTACGAATGATGTTGATCCGGGACGGGTTGCCCTCGTTGCTGATCCCGGCGCGTACGGTCTTGTAGGTATCGGTGCCGGTCAGGTTGCGCTTGACCAGGTTGGGCAGCTCCAGGTCGTCGAACATGAACTCAAGGAATTCTTCCTGGGTGATCTGGAACACGAACTCATCCATGCCTTCGCCGGAATTGCCGGCCTTGCCAGGACCCTTGCCGCCGCCACCGCCCTGGGGGCGCTGGATATGTTCGCCGGTGGTGAATTCCTTGTTGCCGGGATGCACGACGGTCTGTTTGCCGCCCCGGCCATGGTGAAGCACCGGTTCGTCGATGTCCCTTCCGGGAATGCTGATCTGTTCGCCATGCTCCATGTCGGTGATGGAGCGGCGGCTGACGGCCTCTTCAACGGCCTTTTTGATGTGGTCACGGTAACGCCGCAGGAAACGCTGGCGGTTTACCGTGCTCTTGTTCTTGCCATTGAGGCGTCGGTCGATCACATAGCTCATGGGGAGCCCTCCGGGCAGCTTCACGTTACAAGCTTCAAGCCGCGAGCTGGAAGCTTAGAGACAAGCGGTCAGCTGCCAGGCCAAAGACCTGGCAGCGCACGCCTGCCGCTGCCTTACTGCGATTTACGGACTCGCAGGTACCACTCGGAGAGCAGCCGTACCTGTTTGTCGGTGTAGCCACGCTCGACCATTCGTGTGACGAAGTCGTTGTGTTTTTGCTGATCCTCCTTGCTGGCCTTGGCATTGAAGCTGATGACCGGCAGCAGATCCTCGGTGTTGGAGAACATTTTCTTCTCGATGACCACCCGCAGTTTCTCGTAGCTGAGCCAGGTGGGGTTCTTGCCGTTGTTGTTGGCGCGGGCGCGCAACACGAAGTTGACGATCTCGTTGCGGAAATCCTTCGGATTGCTGATGCCGGCGGGTTTTTCGATTTTTTCCAGTTCCTCGTTGAGGGCCACGCGATTGAGGATTTCGCCGGTTTCCGGGTCGCGGTATTCCTGGTCCTGGATCCAGAAGTCGGCGTACAGCACGTAGCGGTCGAAAATGTTCTGGCCGTATTCGCTGTAGGACTCCAGGTAAGCCGTCTGGATTTCCTTGCCAATGAACTCGATGTAGCGCGGTGCCAGGTATTCCTTGAGGAAGCGCAGGTAGCGCTCGCGGGTTTCGGCCTGAAATTGTTCCTGTTCGATCTGCTGCTCCAGCACATACAGCAAGTGCACCGGGTTGGCGGCAATCTCATGGGGGTCGAAGTTGAAGACCTTGGACAGGATCTTGAACGCGAAACGTGTCGACAGGCCGTTCATGCCCTCATCCACACCTGCCGTGTCGCGGTATTCCTGGATCGACTTGGCCTTGGGATCGGTGTCCTTGAGGTTTTCGCCGTCGTATACGCGCATCTTCGAATAGATATTCGAGTTCTCCGGCTCCTTGAGGCGCGACAGCACGGTGAACTGGGCGAGCATCTTCAGGGTGTCGGGTGCGCAATGCGCCTTGGCCAGGGAGCTGTTGAACAGCAGCTTGTCGTAGATCTTGATCTCATCGCTGACGCGCAGGCAGTACGGCACCTTGACGATATAGATCCGGTCGATGAAGGCCTCGTTGTTCTTGTTGTTGCGGAAGGTGTGCCATTCCGATTCGTTGGAGTGGGCCAGCAGGATCCCGGTGAACGGAATCGCGCCGAGGCCTTCGGTACTGTTGTAGTTGCCTTCCTGGGTGGCGGTGAGCAATGGGTGCAGCACCTTGATCGGCGCCTTGAACATCTCCACGAACTCCATCAGGCCCTGGTTGGCCCGGCACAGTGCGCCCGAGTAGCTATAGGCGTCGGCGTCGTTCTGTGGGAATTCTTCCAGTTTGCGGATATCGACCTTGCCGACCAGCGCCGAGATGTCCTGGTTGTTCTCGTCGCCAGGTTCGGTCTTGGCCACGCCGATCTGGTTGAGGATCGATGGGTAGAGTTTCACGACGCGGAACTGGCTGATGTCGCCGCCGAACTCGGCCAGGCGCTTGGTGGCCCAGGGCGACATGATGGTGTTGAGGTAGCGGCGTGGGATGCCGAAGTCTTCTTCGAGGATCGCGCCATCTTCCGTGGCGTTGAACAGGCCCAGGGGCGACTCGAAGACCGGTGAGCCCTTGATTGCGTAGAAGGGCACCTTCTCGATCAGTTGTTTGAGTTTTTCGGCCAGGGACGATTTACCGCCGCCGACGGGGCCGAGCAGATAGAGGATCTGTTTCTTCTCCTCCAGGCCTTGGGCGGCGTGGCGGAAGTAGGAGACGATCTGGTCTATGCATTCTTCCATGCCGTGGAAGTCTTCAAAGGCCGGATAGCGGCGGATCACCTTGTTGGAGAATATTCGCGACAGGCGCGAATTGTTGGCGGTTTCCACCAGCTCCGGCTCGCCAATCGCCAATAGCAGGCGCTCGGCGGCAGACGCGTAGGTGCTGCGATCCTGTTTGCACAGCTCGAGATACTCTTGAAGCGTGAGTTCTTCCTGCTGTGTGGATGCGAAGCGTTGTTGGAAGTGGCTGAAAATACTCATGACGTCGTCACCTCGCTCGATACGTGGAGCCGACGCCGGATCAATCAGTCGATGCTGGCAGTCATTGACGAACGCCAATGGCCGTTTTCCCCCCAGAACACCCTGAAACGCTACCGATGACCCGCACGCCGGTGTACCGGCTCTCCCCTGATTCGGATGGCCTGCGCTTAAGGATAGTTCGGAATCGGAGAGGTCAAGGCGCGATGCGCAATTAGTTTGGCTGCGCCGTTCGTCAGAAGCGGCGCGAGCCCAAGCGTCACGCGGGGTAGCGGGGTGTGAAAAAAATTATTGCGAATCCCCTGAAGCAATTTCTGCAGGATACGTCGTACGCCACAGCTCAAAGCCACCGTCCAGGCTGTAGACGTCGGAGAAGCCCTGGCTGACCAGATAGGCGGCCGCGCTCTGGCTGGAGTTGCCGTGGTAGCAGGCCACGATCAGCGGCGCGTCGAGGTCGGCGGCGCGGATGAAATCGGCGATGTTGACGTTGTCCAGGTGCTGGGCACCGGTGATGTGACCTGCCACATACGTCGGCTGGTCACGGATGTCGACCACCACGGCACCTTGCTCGCGCAGGGCCTGGGCTTGTTCGGGAGGGATACGTTTGAATTCGCTCATGGCGGGCTCCTTGGGCATGGCGGCTGCGTCTAGCGCTTGGCGGCAGCCGGCAGTGTAACGGGAAGGGTGGATTGACACTGGCAGCCGTGGCGCTCGCCGGTGTCGATGTTCATCAGGGTCATGGTGCCGCCCCACACACAGCCGGTGTCGAGCGCGAACACGCCGGGCTCGTCGCATTTACCCTCAAGGGCGGCCCAGTGACCGAAGACAATCTGCGTGTCGCGGGTCTTGCGCTCTTTATGGGCGAACCAGGGCTTGTAGCCGGGCAGCGCGGTGTCGGCGCCTTCCTTGCTCTTGAGGTCCAGCTTGCCCTCGGCGGTGCAGAAGCGCATGCGGGTGAAGTAGTTGGTGATGACCCGCAGGCGGGTCACGCCGGTAAGGTCGTTGTCCCACTTCACTGGCTCATTGCCGTACATGCCGTCGAGGTAGGTGGTGTAGAGGGTGTCGTCAGCCAGCGCGGTCTCGACTTCGGCGGCGCACTTGAGGGCTTTCTTCAACGTCCACTGCGGCGGGATGCCAGCATGCACCATGGCCATGTTGCGGCCTTCGTCGTAATGCATGAGTTTTTGCCGACGCAGCCAGTCGAGCAATTCGGCCCGATCCGGGGCTTCGAGGATTTCGCGCAGGGTGTCGCCCTTTTTCAGGCGTTCGATGTTATTGCCGGCCGCCAGCAAGTGCAGATCGTGGTTGCCGAGTACGCACACCAGCGAGTCGCGCAGGCTATAGAGGTAGCGCAGCGTCTCCAGCGATTGCGGGCCACGATTGACCAGGTCACCCACCAGCCACAGGCGATCGTGCGCCGGGTCGAAGGCGACGCGCTCGAGCAGGCACTTGAGGGGCTCCAGGCAGCCTTGCAGGTCACCGACCGCGTACGTCGCCATCAGTGCAGGGCTCCCGGCACGGCGAGGCGAAAGGGCGCAATAACGGCGTCGAACAGTTGGCCGTCGGTGGCTTTCATCTGATACGAACCTTGCATGGTGCCGACCTTGGAGGTCATCACCGTGCCGCTGCTGTAGGTGTGGCTGGCGCCAATGTCGATCAACGGTTGCTGGCCGACCACCCCGGCGCCGCGCACTTCCTCGACCTGGCCGTCACCGTCGGTGATCACCCAGTGGCGTGACAGCAGCTTGGCCGGCACCAGCCCGTTGTTTTTCACCGTGATGGTGTAGGCAAAGGCGAAGCGGTTCTGTTCAGGTTGCGATTGGTCCGCCAGGAAGCGGGTGACGACGCTGACGTCGATCTGGTAGCGAGGATCGGACATGCAAGAGGCCTTAAAAGCAAAAGCGGAGGACAGCAGATGCGGATCAGTCTAGGCCAATAGGTGGGCACTAGGCCAGACATGCCGTCTGGCCGGGTGGGCACGCCCTTGTCAGAGCCGGCTTGTTGGCGATAGCGAGGTTGAGGGCGCCATCGCCGGCAAGCCGGCTGCTACGGGGTTATTCGACGGCGGGGGCGGGCTGAATGGCAAGCTGGTCCGCCAGGCGCACGAACGCCGCCAGGTCCAGTTGCTCGGGGCGCAGGCTGCCGTCGACGCGGGCGGCTTCGATTTCGGCGTTGCTCAGCAGCGCCTTGAGCGTGTTGCGCAGGGTCTTGCGGCGCTGGTTGAACGCTTCGCGCACCACGCGCTCGAGCAGCTTGTGATCCTTGGCCGGGTGCGGCAGCACGGCGTGCGGCACCAGGCGCACGATGGCTGAGTCAACCTTGGGCGGTGGATTGAACGCACCTGGACCGACGTTGAACAGATGTTCCACGCGGCAGTGGTACTGGACCATGATCGACAGGCGGCCCCAATCACCACCACCAGGCCCTGCAGCCAGGCGTTCGACCACTTCTTTCTGCAGCATGAAGTGCATGTCGCGGATGATCCCGGCGTTGTTCAGCAGGTGGAAAATCAGCGGTGTGGAGATGTTGTACGGCAGGTTGCCGACTACGCGCAGGCTGTTGGGCGCGGCATTGAGGGTGTTGAAGTCGAACTTCAGTGCGTCGCCCTGGTGCAGATTGAAGTTGGGCTTGCCAGCGAACTGCTGATTGAGGATCGGGATCAGGTCCTTGTCCAGTTCCACCACGTCCAGTTGGCCGCCGCTGGCCAACAGGCCTTGGGTCAGCGCGCCCTGGCCCGGGCCGATTTCCAGCAGGCGGTCTTCGGGCTTGGCATGGATGGAGCGCAGGATGCGGTCGATCACGCCAGCGTCGTGCAGGAAGTTTTGCCCGAAGCGCTTGCGCGCCCGGTGTTGGTAATGCTCGGTCATATACGGGTCTCGGCCATCTGATAGGCGGTTTCCAGAGCCACGTGCAGGCTGCCGGTATCGATCTTGCCGCTGCCTGCCAGGTCCAGGGCAGTGCCATGGTCGACGGAGGTGCGGATGATCGGCAGGCCCAGTGTCACGTTGACTGCGGCGCCGAAGCCTTTGTATTTCAGCACGGGCAGCCCCTGGTCATGGTACATCGCCAGCACTGCATCGCAGTGCTCCAGATATTTGGGGGTAAACAGAGTGTCTGCAGGCAGCGGGCCGCGCAGGTCCATGCCTTCTTGGCGCATACGCTCCAGGGTTGGTTCGATGATGTCGATTTCTTCATGGCCCAAATGGCCGCCTTCACCGGCGTGGGGATTGAGCCCACAAACCAGGATGCGCGGTTGGGCAATGCCGAATTTATGTTGCAGGTCGGCGTGCAGGATGCGTGTTACGCGTTCGACACGTTCAACGGTGATGGCGTCGGCGATCTCGCGCAGCGGCAGGTGCGTGGTCACCAGGGCGACCCGCAGGCCGCGCGTGGCCAACATCATCACGACTTGTTCGGTGTGCGTCAGCTCGGCAAGGAATTCGGTGTGGCCGGAAAAGGCGATACCGGATTCGTTGATCACGCCCTTGTGCACCGGCGCGGTGATCATGCCGGCGAAGTCGCCGTCGATGCAGCCCTGGCCAGCACGTGTCAGGGTTTGCAGGACAAAGGCCGCATTGGCCTTGTCCAGCTGCCCGGCCACGACCTTGGCTGCAAGCGGGGTGTCCCACACGTACAGGCTGCCGGCAGGAGCAGGCAGGTCAGGCCAGTTGCCCGGCGCCACGTCCAGCAGATTGACCGCCACACCCAGCTGCGCGGCCCGCTCAAGGAGCAGGTCACGGCTGGTAATGGCAATCAGGGGGTGTGGCTGGGGTTGCGAGGCGAGCAGCAGGCACAGGTCTGGACCAATGCCGGCCGGCTCGCCGGGTGTCACCGCGAAACGCTGGGGTTTCACTGGGCTGCCTGGTCGGTGCCTGTTTGCTCGGCGCCTGGCAGCTTGTTCTCTACATAAGCTTCGTCACGAATCTGACGCAGCCAGGTTTGCAGCTCTTCGTCGTATTTGCGGTTACGCAGTACGTTCAGTGCTTGTTGCTCGCGGGCCTGACTGGTGTTGTCGGTGGCGCGACGGCCAAGGACTTCCAGTACGTGCCAGCCATATTGGGTCTTGAACGGCTTGGACAGCACGCCTTGTGGCGTCTCGGCCATCACCTGCTGGAACTCCGGCACCAGGGCCTTCGGGTCGATCCAGTTCAAGTCGCCGCCGTTGAGGGCAGAACCCGGGTCTTCCGAGAAGCTCTTGGCCAGGGTGGCGAAGTCTTCACCGCTTTCGATGCGGTCATAGATCTTCTGGGCCAGTTCCTTGGTTTGCGCTTCGCTGCGGATTTCGCTTGGTTTGACCAGGATATGACGAACATGCACTTCGTCCTTCAGCGAGGTCTCGCCGCCACGTTTTTCCAGGAGCTTGAGGATGATGAAGCCACCCGGCGTGCGTGCAGGCTGGGTGATGCCACCGACTTCCATCACGCTCAGCTCGCGGTCGAACGGAGGTGGCAATTGAGCAGCTTTACGCCAGCCCATGTCACCGCCTTCGAGGGCGTTGTCGCTGCCCGACTGGGCGATCGCCATTTGGGCGAAGTCGGCACCGGCCTTCAGGCGATCATAGATAGCCTGGGTCTTGGCCGCGGCGGCATTCAGCTGCTCGGATGTGGCGCTGTCAGGCGTGGCGATCAGGATGTTGGCCAGGTGCAGCTCTTCGGACAGCTGCATCTTGCCCAGGTCCGACGCCAGGAAGTTCTTCACTTCCTGCTCGGACACCTGAACGCGTTCGGCCACACGACGCTGGCGCACACGGCTGATGATCATTTCACGACGGATCTGGTCACGGGCGTCCTCATAGGACAAACCATCGTGGGCCAGGGCCGCGCGGAACTGGTCAATGCTCATGTTGTTGCGCTGGGCAATGGTGCCCACGGCCTGGTTCAGTTCTTCATCCGAAATACGGATGCCGGAACGGTCGCCGATCTGCAGTTGCAGGTTCTCGACGATCAGGCGCTCAAGTACCTGCTGATCCAGGACGCTGGTAGGCGGCACGCCACCGCCACGCTTGGCGATGGTTTGCTGGACTTCCTTGACGCGCTGGTCCAGTTGGCTCTGCATGATCACGTCGTTATCGACGATGGCCACTACTTTATCCAGTTCTTGAACCGCAGCGTGAGCCGATGCGGTACCCAGGAACAGCGCGCCCAGCACTAGCGGGCGCAGACAATCAGAAAGCTTGGTCTTCACGTTCACGATAACCTTCAATGCCTTTGTCGAGGAAGCTCTCTACCTTGGCGCCGGTCAGGCCGCCGAGTCCTTTGAGGACGATTTGCAGGAAGAGCCCGTGGTCACCCTTTTCGTTAAGCGGGGCGATCTGGCTGTATTCGTCGTTGGAAACCCAGTAACGGTTGATCAAGCGCAGTTTCCAGCAGCAGTTGTCGTACTCGAAACCACCGAAGGCTTCCAGGGTACGGTTGCGAGCGTAGTCATACTGCCAGCGGGTGATCAGGTTCCACTGTGGAATGATCGGCCACATCATCGAGAAGTCGTGTTGCTGGATTTTGTAGTAATCCTTCACGAAGTTCGGATCGCCTGGCTGGCCATAGTCACCACCGAACTGCCATTTGCCGGTCAGCTGGTTGTAGACGACCTGGTCGTTACGATAGCGATAGCCGACGTTGATGATCTTGTTCGGGTTGTCTTCCGGCTGGTAGTGGAGCATCGCGCTGCCGGAACGAGGACTGTGATTCTCGGTGTCCCAGTTGTAGTCGGCAGTGGCGCGCCAGTCGCGGTTGAAGCGGAACTCGTAGTCCAGGGCGATTGGCGAGACATCGGACTGTGCGTCGGCACGGTCGGAAGCCAGGATGCCCGGCAGTTGCACTTCACGATCCTTGAAGTACAGCGCCTGGCCCACGGATACGCGCTGACGCTCGAAGCCGTTGTCTTCGATCCAGCGGCTGGTCAAGCCCAGGGACAGCTTGTTCTCGTCGCCGATACGGTCGGAGCCGCTGAAGCGGTTGTCGCGGAACAGCGACGCGTAGCTGAACGAGTACTCGCTGGTGTCAAACACCGGGATATCGCTCTGGTCCTTGTTCGGTACGTACAGGTAGAACGCACGCGGCTCAAGGGTCTGGCGATAGTCTTTGCCGAACCAGTTGGTGTTGCGATCGAAGTACAGGCCGCTGTCGATGCTGGCCACCGGAAGCGCACGGTCCTGGGAGCTCTTGAAGGTGCCGCCCGCGTACGGGTTGGCAGCGGTGGCTGCAGCCTGATCAGCAACGATCTGGTTCTTGCCGATGTTGTCCAGGTCCAGGTCGTACTTGGTGTAGACGTACTTGAGCTTCGGCGTCACGAAGCCGTAGGTCCAGTTCATCGGGTATTCGACGGCGGGCGCTACGTTCAGGCGAGTACCGTTTGCACGGGTCAGGCCACGAACATAGGTGTCCAGGCGCGGTTCAATCTCGCCGTCTTCGTTGGTGAAGCTACCGTTTTCCAGGTCGCGGTCGAAGCGGACGGCTTCGGTCTCGTAGCTGAAGTTCAAGCCACCTGGATGGTACGGCAGGGTACCGTTGAAGGTGATCTGCGGCAGGCGGTCATACGGGGTGACCTGGGAAATCGTGGCCAACTGGTAGGCCTGCAGGTTCAGACGTGCCTGGAAGGTGTCGCCGCGATAAGTGACGGAACCCTGCTGGTTGACGTAGTCCTGGCTCTCGACACCTTCCTGGTAGGACTTGAGGTCCTGGAAGTAGTAAGGATCGCTGATCGTGGTGTAGTCGACCTGGGTCAGTACACGCGAATCCAGCCCGCCCTTGTGTTGCCAGTTGAGCATGTAGCGGGTTTTTTCGTAATCGGTCTGGCGTTTGCGTTCGTCGTTGTCGTCGTTCAGGTACGCGCCGCCGACCTGGCCTTCGCTGGACTTGGTGAGGTAGCGGAACTCGCCTTCCATCATCAGGCCGCGCTTGGTCATGTATTGCGGGTACAACGTGGCGTCATAGTTGGGCGCCAGGTTGAAGTAGTACGGCGTTACCAAGGTAAAGCCGGTTTCGCTGCCGCTGCTGAAGCTTGGTGGCAGGAAGCCGGATTGACGACGGTCGTCGATCGGGAAATAGATGTACGGGGTGTACAGGATCGGGATGTTCTTGACCCGCAACGTCGCGTTGGTAGCCGTACCGAAGCCGGTGGCCGGGTTCAACGTGATGTTGTTGCCCTTGAGCTGCCAGGCGTTGCTGTCTGGCTCGCACGTGGTGTACGTACCGTCCTTGAGACGGATGATCGCGTTTTCGGCACGCTTGGCGTACAGCGCGTTGCCGCGGATGCGCGACTTGTGCAGCACGTACTCGGCGTTGTCGATCTGCGCCGCGCCGGTGTCCAGCTGGACCTCGGCGTGGTCGCCGACGATCAGGGCACCGTTGTCGCGCATGCGCACGTTGCCGTTCAGCTCGCCGCGGTTTTCAGCCTGGTACAGGCTGGCTTCCTCGGACTCCAGCTGCATGCTGCCCTGGCGCATGACGACGTCACCGGCCAGGGTCGCGACCTGTTGTTCCTGCTCGTAGCGAGAGGCCTTGGCACCGATGAAGGTGGGTGCATCGCTCTTGTTCGTCTTGTCGTTCATGCCAGGACGAATCGGCTCGATGTACGCACCGCCGCAGTAAGGACCGGTTTCGGCCAACTGGGCTGCGGTCAGCTTGTCGCGCGGTACCCAGTCCAGGTGGCTGTAGTCGGCGCTGCGCGAACGCAGGCCACGGCCCTTGGCTTCGGTAACCAGTGCGGTCTTAGGCTCGGCATCGGCTTTGCCACCGGTATCGGCCTGAGCCGTACTGTTGGCCGAGCTGACGGCAGCGCCGTCATGCACCGGGCGCGGTGGTAGAGGGGCAGCGGCGGTTTTCGGCGCGCAATCCCAGGCACCCGAAGCAGAGACTGAGCAGTCATACTGTTCCGCGGCGACCACGAATGAGGTGGCGAAGGGTTGCATGGCCAGCAGACTGCCGGTTACCAGCAACGGAAATTTTCTACGAAACGCGGGGGATTTCAATGCCATCTTATTAGTCCGGGCTTCCTGCGTGCCATCTGCCCGCGGTGTGGGCCGCACGCCTCTCGATGGTCTGAAAAAGATGCGTGATAATAAAGCATGACCCGCTTGACGGCTAGCGCCGTCGGAGACCCTTGTAATGCCCGAGCAAGATCTACGTTTACAACAGCTGGAAGTCTGGCTGGATGAGCAGTTGCCGATCCTTTTCAACGCTCAAGGCTGGGGTGCCGTACCCCCGGCCACATTGACCGCGGCCAGCAGCGACGCGAGTTTCAGGCGGTATTTCCGGTGGGAAGGGGGTGGTCGCACGTTCGTCGTGATGGACGCTCCACCCCCCCAGGAAAACTGCAAACCTTTCGTCGATATCGCTCATTTGCTCGCGAAGTCCGGCATAAATGTTCCAAAAATTTATGCAGAAGATTTGTCGCGAGGCTTTCTTTTACTCAATGACCTGGGCAGAAAAACCTACCTGGACGTCATCGACGAGCAAAACGCCGACCGATTGTTCGCCGATGCCATCGATGCATTGCTGGCCTTTCAGCAGTTGCCGATGGATGCGCCGTTGCCCAGCTACGACGTCGCCTTGCTGCGCCGCGAGCTGGAATTGTTTCCGGAGTGGTACGTGCGCAGGCACCTGGGTATCGAGTTCGATACACAGCAGCAAGCGCTCTGGCAGCGCGTCAGTGATCGGCTGATCGACAGCGCCCTGGCGCAGCCCAAAGTGCTGGTGCACCGCGACTATATGCCACGCAACCTGATGATCAGCGAGCCGAACCCCGGCGTGCTGGATTTCCAGGACGCGGTCTACGGCCCGGTCACCTACGACATCACCTGCCTGTTCAAGGATGCATTCCTCAGTTGGCCCCAGGCCCGCGTGCGGGAATGGCAACGCGGCTATTGGCAGCGCGCGGGGCAGGCCGGCATTGCGGTGCAGGCGGATTTCGACGAGTTCCTGCGCGCCAGCGACCTGATGGGCGTCCAGCGTCACCTCAAGGTTATCGGCATCTTCGCGCGCATTTGCCATCGCGACGGCAAGCCGCGCTACCTGGCCGACGTGCCGCGCTTCTTTGCTTATATAGAAGCAGTGCTGGCCGAGCGTGCCGAGTTGAGCGAACTGGCTGAGTTGCTGACCAGCCTGCGCCAGCCCGCCGAGGCCAGCGTATGAAGGCGATGATCCTGGCGGCGGGCAAAGGCGAGCGCATGCGCCCGCTCACCTTGCACACGCCCAAGCCGCTGGTGCAGGCCGGTGGCAAGCGCCTGATCGAATATCACCTGGAGGCGCTGGCCAAGGCCGGCTTCACCGATATCGTGATCAACCATGCCTGGCTGGGCCAGCAGATCGAAAGCTACCTGGGCGACGGCGCGCAATTTGGCTTGCGCATCCGCTACTCCCCGGAAGGCGAGCCGCTGGAAACCGGCGGCGGGATTTTCCAGGCCTTGCCGCTGCTGGGGGATGAACCCTTCCTGGTGGTCAATGGTGATATCTGGACCGACTACGACTTCACCCGGCTGCGCCAACCGCTGCAGGGCCTGGCGCATCTGGTGATGGTCGACAACCCGGCGCATCACCCCTCGGGCGGTGATTTCTACCTTGATCAAGGCGTGCTTCATGATGCGGCGCCCGGTGCCGATAACCTGACCTTCAGTGGCATTTCAGTGCTCGACCCGAAATTGTTCGAGGGTTGCAGCGCCGGTGCCTTCAAGCTGGCGCCGCTGCTGCGCGCGGCGATGGCCAAAGGTTTGGTGACGGGGGAACACATGGCGGGACGCTGGATTGATGTCGGCACGCTGGAGCGCCTGGCGCAAGTCGAAACCCTGCTGACAGCGGGGCAGTAGCATGTTGTGGCCAGGGACGCTGATCGGCGCCGGGGCTGGCTTTGCCATTGCCAGCATTCCGGGGGCCTTGTTGGGTGCGCTGTTGGGGCAGGCGCTGGACCGCCGCCTGCAACTGCAAAGCTGGGCACAGTTGCGCGAGCGCCTGGGCGGGCGCCCGGCGTTGCGCAATGATGAATTATTGTTCGTGCTGCTGGGGCGCCTGGCCAAGAGCAATGGTCGCGTGGTGGACGGGCATATCCAGCAGGCGCGTCAGGAGATGCGTTCGCTGGACATGACCGACTCGGCCCAGCGCCGGGCGATCGCGGCGTTCAATCGCGGCAAATCCGGGTCTGACCGTGTGCGCACCTACCTGCGTGTGCTCAAGGCTCAGCCGCATGCGGCCGAAGGTGTGTTGCGTGCGTGCTGGCGGATGGTCTGGGCGGACGGCCGGGCGGATGACGCCGAGCGTGACCTGATCGACCTGTGGGGCAAGTGGCTGGGCTGGACGCCGCAGCAACTGCAGGCACTGGCCGCGGACTACACGCCGGAGCGCAAGCCATTGGTCAATCGCGGTGGCAGTTATCAGGACGCGCTGCGTTTGCTTGGCGTGACCTCCACCAGCGAGCCGTCGGTGATCAAGCGCGCCTACCGCCGCCTGCTCAGCCGCCACCACCCGGACAAGATTGCCGGCAGTGGCGCAACCCCCGCGCAAGTGCGTGAGGCCACCGAGCGCACCCGCGAATTGCACAGCGCCTATGCGTTGATTCGCGAGCGCCGGGATTTCCGTTAAGTCACGCGATGTGAGTGTGACAACCCTATTGTGAGAGCGAGCAAGCCTGCTCCCACAGGAGGTCTGCGGTTTTCCTGAAACCCGGGGTTAGTCGCTGCTTGCCTGCGGGCTCAGCCAGCCGCGAATCCGCCGATACAACTGCTCCTGCTCGGCCGCGCTGTTGCCGGGCAGGGTCTTCAATGTCACTTGCTTATACCCTTCATTCTTCAAGCGCTTGGCCGCCTGCGCACGGGCCAGGGCGTTTTTGCGTGCCTGGGCGGTGTCTTGATAGAAGACATCGGCGGTCGGCAGTTTCAGGCCGGGAGCCAACTGCTCGACGTCCGGTTGGCGGCCGGTGGGCGTCTGCGCCGCGACCATGACAAATTTCTGTACCTGGGACGGCTGCTTCTCGCTCAAGTAACGCGCGGCCCACCAGGCCCCGGTGCCATGACCGACCAGCGCCACACTGCGTGCGCCCTGGGTCTGGGCGAAGGCCACGGCGGCATCGATGCGCGCGAAGATGCGTGAGGCGTCGGTCTTGTCTTGCTCGTCGGCGCCGGGTACCACGGCCGGATCAGTGCCTTCGGCTTCGGCACTGGCGGCCTGTTCGATGGGTTTGTCGGCGGTGCTCGCGTCTTTGCTGCTGGTGTCGACAGTGGCCTTGGACGCTTCCATGACGCGCGGCGGCAGCGTGTCCATGCTGGTGTCCGGCAACGACAGGCTGAGACTGCCCCACCCGGCGTCCGGAAACTTGCGTCGCAACGGGCCGATTGCTTGCGGCCAGTCAGCATTTTCGCCGGCGCCCGGTACGATAATCACCACGCCTTCGGGTTCGGCGCTGTTGGCCGGTTTCCACAGGGCGAGGAATGAGTCGCTGCCGGCCTGCAACTGTTGCTGTTCCTGTTGCGGGATTTTTCGCTCAAGGGCACTGGCTTCTTCCTGGCTGCGCTCGGGCAAGGGCAGGCGTTCGACCGGTTTTTCCGCCGCAGGCGCGGGTGCATCGGCCGCCTGTACGGAAAAGGCACTGGTAAAGAGAAGCGACAGGCACAATGCTGGAAGTGCCGAACGGTGGAGAAAGGGCATCGTTAATTCCCGGCCAGAAGTGATTCCAGCAGCCTAATGGGTTGGTCAGTATTTGTCAGTGATGTGAGACGTGGATCATGGGTTTTCGCTGTCTGCTGGTTATCGGCTGTTTATGCTTTGCCTTGATGGCGAACGCCGCCCCTGCGCCCGCGGCCCCACAAGCGCAGCTGAATGCGGCCCAGCGCGAATGGCTGGCCCGGCACCCGGAGTTGCGGGTGGGCCTGGTGCTGCAGGCGCCGTACGCACAATACGACCGCCGCCTGCAGCGGTTGTCCGGGGCTAATGTCGAGCTGATGCAATGGCTGGCCAAGGCGCTGAATATCGAACTGACCTGGCGCAACTTCCCCAGCCAGGAGCAGTTGGAGGCGGCCCTGAGCGAAGGCGAAGTGGACATCGCCCCCGGCCTGCAACAGACCCCGGCCGGTTTGCGCCTGTGGCTGTTCACCGATCCCTATATGCGCGTGCCGCAACACATCGTGGGTGTCCGTGACGGTGGCGGGGCGGTCGAACTGGAAAAGCTCGACGAGCAATCGCGTGTCGCGGTGCGCATGCCCAGTGCCGTGGCCGATTACCTGCGCGGTACGTATCCCGGCCTCAATCTGCAAGGTGTGCCCATGGAGCGCCAGGCCCTGCAGTTGCTCGTCAGCCAACAGGCCCGGTATGCCGTGGTGGATGAAGCGCAGTTGAGCCGCTTGTCCGGCGAGGCCGAGTTCGCCGGGCTGGCGGTGGTGGGCGACATCGGCCTGCCGCAGTTGCTGCGAGTGGCCACGCGCCGGGATTGGCCGGAGCTGGCCGGCATCATGCAAAGCGCTTTGCGCGCCATCCCCGCCCGTGACCTGGACCAACTGCACAACCGCTGGCTGCAGCCCAAATACCCACGCATGACAGAATCCCCGGGCCTGTGGCAAAACCTCAGTCTGTTGCTGGGGCTGCTCCTGCTCGCCAGCCTGGCCATTGTGTTCTGGCAGCGCCGCCAGCAACGCGTGCTCGAGCAAGGCCTGCTGGCCGCCCGCGAAGAAAGCGCGGCCCGCGTCGCCGGTGCTGAAGCCTTGCGCTTGACGCAGTTCTCCATCGACCAAAGCACCGTTGGCATCCTGTGGGTCAACTGGGACAGCCACGTGCGCTACGCCAACCGCGCGGCCGAAAACATGCTCGGTTATAACGCCGGCGCCCTAATTGAGCGGCCGCTGGCCGACCTCGATCCTTCCCTGGACATGGATCGTTGGCTCAACCTGTGGAAGCGCGCGCGGGCCAGTGAAGACGGGCCACAGAACTTCGCCACCGATTGCCGGCGCGCCGATGGCAGTGTCCTGCCGGCGAACGTGTCTTTGAGCTTTCTGCGGTTTGCCGAAGCTGAATACCTGGTGGTCTACCTCAACGATGTCACTGAACTGCGCCGTACCCTGGCAGCCCTGTTGCAAAGTGAAGCGCAGTTGCGCGAGTTGTCGGCCCACCTGGAAACGGTGCGCGAAGAAGAAAAAGCACGCATCGCCCGCGAAGTCCACGACGAGCTGGGGCAAATGCTCACCGTGCTCAAGCTGGAAACCTCCATGTGCGAATTGGCCTATGCACAGTTGGACCCAGGCCTGCATGAGCGCCTGAACAGCATGAAGCGCCTGATCGCCCAGCTGTTCCAACTGGTGCGGGACGTGGCGACGGCGCTGCGCCCGCCGATCCTGGATGCCGGGATCGCCTCGGCCATCGAGTGGCAGGCGCGGCGCTTTGAAGCGCGCACGCAAATCCCCTGCCTGGTGCAAGTCCCGGAGAACCTGCCGACCCTGAGTGATGCCAAGGCCATCGGCCTGTTCCGGATCCTGCAGGAAGCGCTGACCAATGTGATGCGCCATGCCCAGGCGCATACTGTCGAGCTGACGCTGGTGGTGGAAGGTCCCCACCTGCGGCTGACCATCAGTGATGACGGCGTCGGTTTCGTCCAGGCCAACGGGCGTCCCGTGTCGTTTGGCCTGGTGGGCATGCGCGAGCGGGTGTTGATCATGGGCGGGCAACTGAGCCTGGACAGCGAGCTGGGGGAGGGCACGACCCTGAGTGTCACGGTGCCGTTGGATGCATAACCCTAAGAGGAAGGCCTTGTGATTCGCGTACTGGTAGCCGAAGACCACACCATCGTTCGAGAGGGCATCAAGCAATTGATCGGCCTGGCCAAAGACCTGCAGGTCGTGGGCGAGGCGAGCAATGGCGAGCAGTTGCTCGAGACCTTGCGCCATGTGCCCTGCGAGGTGGTGTTGCTGGATATCTCGATGCCTGGCGTCAACGGTTTGGAGGCGATTGCGCGGATACGCGCGTTGAGCAATCCGCCGGCGATCCTGGTGCTGTCCATGCACGATGAAGCGCAGATGGCCGCCCGCGCCCTGAAGGTCGGTGCTGCCGGTTATGCAACCAAGGACAGCGACCCGGCGCTGTTGCTCACGGCGATCCGCAAGGTGGCGGCCGGTGGGCGCTACATCGACCCGGACCTGGCGGACCGCATGGTCTTTGAAGTCGGCCTGACGGACGCCCGTCCGCTGCATTCGCTGCTGTCGGAGCGGGAGTTCTCGGTGTTCGAGCGCCTGGCCCAGGGCGCCAATGTCAATGACATCGCCCAGCAGCTGGCGCTGAGCAGCAAGACCATCAGCACCCACAAGGCGCGGCTGATGCAAAAGCTCAATATCACTTCGTTGGCGGAACTGGTGAAGTACGCCATGGAGCACAAGCTTTTGTAGGGCGCGGGGAGACGTCTATTCCTTGCCGGCGAAAGCGATTCTTCGTACGCATCGCCGCCGAGCCGGGCTTCTACAGGGAAGGGGCGTGTCTGTTTGCGACAGGTGTTTCGCAGGTAGATGCCCATTCTTGCCGCTTGCAGCTCGCATCTTGTCGCAGCACTGTCCTGTCCCCGCCATTCGTGTAGGGCGATCCCTACCCCCAACCTTCCATCCGGCTGATGCGATTCTCTCCTGGCCCCCGATTTCCGGGGTCTCGCGGCTGGACTACGCTTGTGCCACGGCAGTCCAAAACACAAAGGTGCGGGTATGAGCGAGGTGGATTCAAATGATGTGCTGGTCAGCTTTCGTGGCGTGCAGAAGAGCTACGACGGCGAGAACCTGATCGTCAAGGACCTCAACCTGGAGATTCGCAAGGGCGAGTTCCTCACCCTGCTCGGGCCGTCCGGGTCGGGCAAGACCACCAGCCTGATGATGCTCGCCGGCTTTGAAACGCCGACCGCTGGCGAAATCCAACTGGCCGGCCGCTCCATCAACAACGTGCCGCCGCACAAGCGTGATATCGGCATGGTGTTCCAGAACTACGCGTTGTTCCCGCACATGACCGTCGCCGAGAACCTCGCGTTCCCGCTGTCGGTGCGCGGCTTGAGCAAGACCGACATCAGCGAGCGGGTCAAGCGCGTGCTGAATATGGTCCAGCTCGACGCCTTCGCCCAGCGCTACCCGGCGCAACTCTCCGGCGGCCAGCAACAGCGCGTGGCATTGGCCCGGGCGCTGGTGTTCGAGCCGCAACTGGTGTTGATGGACGAACCCCTCGGCGCCCTCGACAAACAACTGCGTGAACACATGCAGATGGAGATCAAGCACCTGCACCAGCGGCTCGGCGTGACCGTGGTGTACGTCACCCACGACCAGGGCGAAGCCTTGACCATGTCTGACCGGGTAGCGGTGTTCCACCAGGGCGAGATCCAGCAGATTGCCGCGCCGCGCACCCTCTATGAAGAGCCGAAGAACACCTTCGTCGCCAACTTCATCGGCGAGAACAATCGCCTCAACGGGCGCCTGCACAGCCATACCGGCGACCGTTGCGTGGTGGAGCTGGCGCGCGGCGAGAAGGTCGAGGCGCTGGCGGTGAACGTCGGCCAGGTCGGCGGCCCGGTGACCCTGTCGGTTCGCCCTGAGCGCGTCAGCCTGAATGGTTCCAGCGAGAGCTGCAGCAACCGTTTCTCCGGGCGGGTGGCGGAGTTCATCTACCTGGGTGACCACGTGCGTGTGCGCCTGGAAGTCTGCGGCAAGACCGATTTTTTTGTGAAACAACCGATCGCCGAGCTGGACCCAGCGTTGGCGGTTGGCGACGTGGTACCGATTGGCTGGCAAGTCGAGCACGTTCGCGCACTCGACCCACTTCTAGAGGCGAATTGATCGCCCCATGGCTTCACCAACCCTGCACGTGGAGAGAACAACAATGTTGAGATCCCTTAAATATTCGGCCCTGGCGATTGGATTGATGGGCGCGACACAGGCCATGGCAGGCCCGGACCTGACGGTCGTGTCCTTCGGCGGCGCGAACAAGGCGGCCCAGGTCAAGGCTTTCTATGCACCGTGGGAAAGTGCCGGCAACGGCAAGATCGTCGCTGGCGAGTACAACGGCGAAATGGCCAAGGTCAAGGCCATGGTCGATACCAAGAGCGTGTCCTGGGACCTGGTGGAAGTCGAATCCCCGGAACTGTCGCGTGGGTGCGACGAAGATATGTTCGAGCCGCTGGACCCGAAACTGTTCGGCAACGCGGGCGACTACGTGAAGGGCGCGATCCAGCCGTGCGGCGTGGGCTTCTTCGTGTGGTCCACCGTATTGGCCTACAACGCCGACAAGCTGGCTTCTGCGCCGACCAGTTGGGCAGATTTCTGGGACACCAAGAAATTCCCGGGCAAGCGCGGCCTGCGCAAGGGCGCCAAGTACACCCTGGAATTCGCCTTGATGGCTGATGGGGTTGCACCGAAGGACGTCTACAAAGTGCTGGCCGGCAAGGATGGCCAGGACCGTGCGTTCAAGAAACTCGACGAACTCAAGCCGTCGATCCAGTGGTGGGAAGCCGGTGCACAGCCGCCGCAGTACCTCGCCTCGGGCGACGTGGTGATGAGCTCGGCCTACAACGGTCGCATAGCTGCCGTGCAGAAAGAGAGCAACCTGAAAGTGGTGTGGAACGGCGGCATCTACGACTTCGATGCCTGGGCTATTCCGAAGGGCCTGGCCAAGGATCGCGCGGAAGCGGCGAAGAAATTCATCGCCTTCTCGGTGCAGCCGCAGCAGCAGAAAACCTATTCGGAAAACATCGCTTACGGCCCGGCCAATACCCAAGCCGTACCGTTGCTGGCCAAGGATGTGCTGAAGGATATGCCGACCACGCCAGAGAACATCGCCAACCAGGTGCAGATCGATGTGAGCTTCTGGGCGGACAACGGCGAGCAGTTGGAGCAGCGCTTCAATTCCTGGGCTGCCAAATAACCTGCAACACCGCTGGACCCATGTGCGAACCGGTAAGTGTGGGAGCGGGCTTGCTCGCGAATACGGTGGATCAGTCTCCTCATGGGCTGACTGTCACACCGCATTCGCGAGCCAGCGCGCTCCCACACAAGCCCGCCCCCACATGAAATCTGCTGTGTTGGGCAGAGCGCATTCATTTTCAAGTTCCGGAGTTTGCCATGGTTATCGCCATTCCCAGCCCCACCCTCAAGCAGCGCCTGGCGCGTGCCGAGCGGCTCAATCGCTGGAAGGCGCAGGCCTTGATTGCGCCGCTGGTGCTGTTTTTGCTGCTGGTGTTCCTGGTGCCGATTGTTGCGCTGCTTTACAAAAGCGTCGGCAACCCGGAAGTGGTGGGCGGTTTGCCGCGCACCGTGGTCGCGGTGAAGACCTGGGATGGCCGGGGTTTGCCGGGCGAGCCGGTGTATCAGGCCCTCAGCGAGGACCTGGGCGAAGCGCGTAAAAACCAGACCCTGGGCGACCTGTCCAAGCGCTTGAACATGGAACTGGCCGGCTATCGCAGCCTGCTGACCAAAACCGCGCGGGCGCTGCCGTTCAGCGACGCACCCGCTTCCTATAAAGAAGCGCTGGAAAGCCTCGATGAACGCTGGGGCGACCCGGCGTACTGGCAGGCGATCCGGCGCAATACCAGCAGCCTCACACCGTATTACCTGCTGGCGGCCGTCGATCATCGCATCGACGACCTCGGCGAAGTCGCCCCGGCCACGCCGGACCAGGCGATCTACGTGGACATCTTCGCCCGCACCTTCTGGATGGGCCTGGTGATCACCTTCGTGTGCCTGCTGCTGGCCTATCCCCTGGCCTACCTGTTGGCCAACCTGCCGGCGCGCAAAAGCAACCTGCTGATGATCCTCGTGCTGCTGCCGTTCTGGACCTCGATCCTGGTGCGGGTGGCGGCGTGGATCGTGTTGCTGCAGTCCGGTGGCCTGATCAATAGCGCGTTGATGGGCATGGGCCTGGTCGACAAACCGGTGGAGCTGGTGTTCAACCGCACCGGGGTCTACATCTCGATGGTGCACATCCTGCTGCCGTTCATGATCCTGCCGATCTACAGCGTGATGAAGGGCATCTCGCCCACCTATATGCGTGCGGCAATTTCCCTGGGTTGTCACCCATTCGCGAGCTTCTGGCGCGTGTACTTCCCGCAGACCTACGCCGGGGTCGGCGCCGGCTGCCTGCTGGTGTTCATCCTGGCGATTGGTTACTACATCACGCCGGCGCTGCTCGGCAGCCCGAACGACCAGATGGTCAGCTACTTCGTGGCCTTCTACACCAACACCAGCATCAACTGGGGCATGGCGACGGCGCTGGGCGGCTTGCTGCTGCTGGCGACCGTGGTGCTGTACCTGATCTATAACCGGCTGGTGGGCGCCAGTCGCCTGCGCCTGAGCTGAGGAGACCTTGCGATGCTGAGCCCTTATATGTCGCCCGTCGAGCGGGTGTGGTTCTACAGCTTGCGGATTCTCTGCGGCCTGATCCTGCTGTTCCTGATCCTGCCCGTGCTGGTGATCATCCCGCTGTCGTTCAACAGCGGCAGTTTCCTGGTGTACCCGCTGCAGGGTTTTTCGCTGCACTGGTACCAGGACTTCTTCGCCTCGGCCGAATGGATGCGTGCCTTGAAGAACAGCATCATCGTCGCCCCGGCGGCCACGGTGCTGGCCATGGTGTTCGGCACGCTGGCGGCGATTGGCCTGACGCGCGGGAATTTCCCCGGCAAAGCCTTGGTCATGGCCTTGGTGATTTCGCCGATGGTGGTGCCGGTGGTGATCATTGGCGTGGCCAGTTACCTGTTCTTTGCGCCGCTGGGCCTGGGCAACAGTTTTTTCTCGCTGATTGTGGTGCACGCCGTGCTCGGCGTGCCGTTTGTCATCATCACCGTGTCGGCGACGTTGCAGGGGTTCAACCATAATCTGGTGCGGGCGGCTGCCAGCCTGGGCGCTTCGCCATTGACCGCGTTTCGCCGGGTGACCCTGCCGTTGATTGCACCGGGGGTGATCTCCGGCGCGCTGTTCGCCTTCGCCACGTCGTTCGATGAGGTGGTGGTGACGCTGTTCCTCGCCGGCCCCGAGCAAGCGACCCTGCCGCGCCAGATGTTCAGCGGCATCCGCGAGAACCTCAGCCCGACCATTGCTGCGGCAGCGACCTTGTTGATTGCCTTCTCGGTCTTGCTGTTACTGACATTGGAATGGCTGCGCGGCCGCAGCGAGAAACTGCGCACCGCCCAGGTCTAAACCCAAGCGGAGATCAAAATGTGGTTTTGTGTTCATTCAGACCATTCAGTTGCTGAATGGCTGACAACCTATTTCCCTCAGCTACTCTAGTGCCAGCCCATTTCCGAATAAGAGGCCGCGCACATGAGTACTTCCTCATTCAAGATCGCCCACAAACTGCTGACCGGCGCTGGCGCCATCGAACAACTGGCTGCCGAACTCACACGCCTGGATGTGGACAATCCGCTGATCGTCACCGATGCCGCACTGGTCAAGTCCGGCACCGTGGCGCTGGCGCTCGAACACCTTGGTGAGCGCACTTACGAAATCTTCGACCGCGTGCTGCCCGACCCGGAAATCGCCATCGTCGAGGACTGCATGCGCGTGTACCGCGAAGGCGGGCACGATGGCCTGATCGGCGTGGGCGGTGGCAGCGCCATCGACATCGCCAAGAGTGTCGCGGCCTATGCCGGTTACCATGGCGCACTGGCGGATTTGTTCGGCGTCGACCAGGTGCCGCGCAAGGGCCCGCCGCTGATCGCGATCCCCACCACTGCCGGCACCGGCTCCGAGGTGACCAATGTGGCGATCCTCTCCGATAAGGCCGCGCAGTTGAAGAAAGGCATCGTCAGCGATTACCTGCTGCCGGATGTCGCGTTGATCAGCCCGCAAATGACCTTGACCTGCCCGCGCAGTGTCACCGCGGCCAGTGGTGTGGATGCGCTGGTGCATGCCATCGAGTCCTATTTGTCGCTGAACGCCTCGCCGATCACCGATGCCCTGGCCATTGGCGCGATCAAGCTGATTGCCACGGCGCTGCCCAAGGCCTACGCCAACCCGGCCAACCTGCAGGCCCGCGATGACATGGCCACCGCGAGCCTGATGGCCGGCATGGCGTTCGGTAACGCCGGGGTCGGCGCGGTGCACGCATTGGCGTACCCGCTGGGCGGACGCTTCAATATCGCCCACGGCGTGAGCAACGCCCTGTTGCTGCCGTATGTGATGCACTGGAACAAGCTGGCCTGTGTCGAGCGCATGCAGGACATTGCCCAGGCCATGGGCGTGAATGTGAGCGGGCTCAGCGTCAACGATGCGGCCGACCAGGCAGTCGAGGCGATGACACGCTTGTGCGCTGCCGTGGAGATCCCGGCAGGCCTGCGCAGCTTTGGCGTGCCCGAGGAGGCTATCGCGTCCATGGCCACCGAAGCGGCCGGTATCGAGCGCCTGATGCGCAACAATCCGCGCAAGCTCAGCGCGGCGGATATCGAGAAAATCTATCGGGCTGCGTACTAGCCGTTGAGCCAGGTCACGGTGCGCAGGGCAAAGCATGAGGTATACAATGCGCGCCATCGTGATTTAGCTCAAAAAAGGTGCGTCATGCAGCCCTTCGTCATTGCTCCATCGATTCTCTCCGCCGACTTCGCCCGCCTGGGTGAGGAAGTGGACAAAGTGTTGGCCGCCGGTGCCGACTTCGTGCACTTCGATGTCATGGACAACCACTACGTGCCCAACCTGACCATCGGCCCGATGGTCTGCGCGGCGCTGCGCAAGTACGGCGTCACCGCGCCGATCGACGCGCACCTGATGGTCAGCCCGGTGGACCGCATCGTCGGTGACTTCATCGAGGCCGGCGCCACCTACATCACGTTCCACCCGGAAGCCACGCTGCACGTCGACCGCACCCTGCAACTGATCCGCGAAGGCGGCTGCAAGGCGGGCCTGGTGTTCAACCCGGCCACCCCGTTGAGCGTGCTTGAATACGTGATGGACAAGGTCGACATGGTCTTGCTGATGAGCGTCAACCCAGGCTTCGGCGGGCAGAAGTTCATCCCCGGCACCCTGAACAAACTGCGCGAAGCCCGCGCGCTGATCGATGCCTCGGGCCGCGATATCCGCCTGGAAATCGACGGCGGGGTCAACGTCAACAATATCCGTGAAATCGCAGCAGCAGGCGCCGACACCTTTGTGGCCGGCTCGGCGATCTTCAACGCCCCCGATTACCAGGAAGTCATCGACAAGATGCGTGCAGAACTGGCGCTGGCGCGTCCATGAGCGGCTTCGAGCAGCTGTTTCCCGGCAAGCTGCCACGGCTGGTGATGTTCGATCTGGACGGTACGTTGATCGATTCGGTGCCTGACCTGGCAGCGGCGGTGGACGAGATGCTGCTCAAGCTGGGGCGCAAGCCGGCGGGGATCGAATCGGTGCGCGAGTGGGTCGGCAACGGCGTGCAGATGCTGGTGCGCCGGGCCTTGGCCAATCACATCGATGCCGAAGGCGTCGACGATGTCGAGGCCGAGCACGCCCTGGAACTGTTCAATGCCGCCTATGAAGGCGGCCACGAACTGACCGTGGTCTACCCCGGCGTGCGCGACACGCTCAAATGGCTGAGCAAGCAGGGCGTGGAAATGGCCCTGATCACCAACAAGCCGGAGCGTTTCGTCGCGCCGCTGTTGGACCAGATGAAAATCGGCCGGTATTTCCGCTGGATCATCGGTGGCGATACCTTGCCGCAGAAGAAGCCCGACCCGGCAGCGCTGTTTTTCGTGATGAAAATGGCCAATATCCCGGCCTCCCAGTCGTTGTTTGTCGGCGATTCGCGCAGTGATGTGCTGGCGGCAAAGGCCGCTGGCGTGCAGTGCGTGGCGCTTAGTTACGGCTACAACCATGGCCGGCCGATCGCCGAAGAGTCGCCGGCGCTGGTGATTGATGACCTGCGACTGTTAATCCCCGGTTGCTTGGGAGCGGGCGCTGAGATAACGTTGCCCGACATCGATCCGTCCCCTTCTGGAAATTCCATCGTGGTGGTCACTCGCAAACTCTGGATGAAAGTCATCAAGGCCCTGGCCCGCTGGCGTTGGCGCGCCTGACTGATCCTGGCCGCGCTGCGGCACGTTTGCATACCTGACTGTTAGACCCTCATGCCACGAGGCACATCATGACCCGCGAAGAATTCCTGCGTTTGGCCGCTGCCGGCTATAACCGCATTCCCCTGGCCTGCGAAACCCTGGCCGACTTCGATACGCCGCTGTCGATCTACCTGAAACTGGCCGACGAGCCCAACTCCTACCTGCTCGAATCGGTACAGGGCGGCGAGAAGTGGGGCCGTTACTCGATCATCGGCCTGCCATGCCGCACCGTACTGCGGGTGCACGACCATCACGTGAGCATCACCCATGATGGCGTCGAGATCGAAAGCCATGACGTGGAAGACCCGCTGGCGTTCGTCGAAACCTTCAAGGCGCGCTACAACGTGCCGACCATCCCTGGCCTGCCGCGTTTCAACGGCGGCCTGGTGGGGTATTTCGGCTACGACTGCGTGCGCTACGTGGAAAAACGCCTGGGCAAATGCCCGAACCCGGATCCGCTGGGTGTGCCGGACATTCTGTTGATGGTCTCGGATGCGGTGGTAGTGTTCGACAACCTCGCCGGCAAGATGCACGCGATCGTGCTCGCCGACCCGTCCAAGGCCGACGCCTTCGAGCAGGGCCAGGCCAGCCTCGAAGCCCTGCTGGAAAAACTGCGCCAGCCGATCACCCCGCGTCGCGGCCTGGACCTCAGCCGTCCACCGGCAGCCGACCCGATCTTTCGTTCAAGCTTTACTCAGGATGACTACGAGCGCGCGGTCGATACCATCAAGGAATACATCCTCGCCGGTGACTGCATGCAAGTGGTGCCGTCGCAGCGCATGTCCATCGACTTCAAGGCTGCGCCGATCGACCTGTATCGCGCACTGCGCTGCTTCAACCCGACGCCGTACATGTACTTCTTCAACTTTGGCGACTTCCACGTGGTGGGCAGTTCGCCGGAAGTGCTGGTGCGGGTCGAAGACAACCTGATCACCGTGCGCCCGATCGCCGGCACACGCCCGCGTGGCGCGACCGAAGAAGCCGACCTGGCGCTGGAAGAAGACCTGCTCAGTGACGACAAGGAAATCGCCGAGCACCTGATGCTGATCGACCTGGGCCGCAACGACACCGGGCGTGTGTCGGAAATCGGTTCGGTGAAACTCACCGAGAAGATGGTGATCGAGCGTTACTCGAATGTGATGCACATTGTGTCCAACGTCACCGGTGAGCTGAAAGCCGGCTTGACCGCGATGGACGCGCTGCGCGCGATTCTGCCGGCGGGCACCTTGTCGGGTGCGCCGAAGATCCGCGCGATGGAGATCATCGACGAGCTGGAACCGGTCAAGCGCGGTGTCTACGGCGGCGCCGTGGGTTATTTCGCCTGGAACGGCAACATGGACACCGCCATTGCGATCCGTACGGCGGTGATCAAGGACGGGGAACTGCACGTGCAGGCCGGCGGCGGGATCGTCGCCGACTCGGTGCCGGCCCTCGAATGGGAAGAAACCCTGAACAAGCGCCGCGCGATGTTCCGCGCCGTTGCGCTGGCTGAACAGACCCCCAATTCCTGAGGTTTCCCCCATGTTGCTGATGATTGATAACTACGACTCCTTTACCTACAACGTTGTGCAGTACCTGGGTGAGCTGGGTGCCGAGGTCAAGGTAGTGCGCAACGACGAACTGAGCGTGGCCGAGATCGCTGCCCTGAACCCGGAGCGTATCGTGGTTTCGCCAGGCCCGTGCACGCCGACCGAGGCGGGTATTTCCCTGGAAGCAATCCAATATTTCGCCGGCAAGCTGCCGATCCTGGGCGTGTGCCTGGGCCACCAGTCCATCGGCCAGGCCTTTGGCGGTGACGTGGTGCGCGCGCGCCATGTGATGCACGGCAAGACCAGCCCGGTGTTCCATAATGATGTGGGCGTGTTTCACGGCCTCAACCTGCCGGTGACCGTGACCCGCTACCATTCGCTGGTGGTCAAGCGCGAGACCCTGCCGGAATGCCTGGAACTCACCGCCTGGACCCAACTGGAAGACGGTTCGGTCGACGAGATCATGGGCCTGCGCCACAAGACACTGAATATCGAAGGGGTGCAATTTCACCCCGAATCGATCCTGACCGAGCAGGGCTACGAGCTGTTCGCCAACTTTCTCAAGCAGAGCGGCGGCACGCGCTAAGGACTTTCCATGGATATCAAGACTGCCCTGAGCCGTATCGTCGGCCACCTGGACCTGAGCACCGCTGAAATGAGCGATGTGATGCGCGAGATCATGACCGGTCAATGCACCGACGCGCAGATCGGCGCGTTCATGATGGCCATGCGCATGAAGAGCGAGAGCATCGACGAGATCGTCGGCGCCGTGTCGGTCATGCGCGAGCTGGCGGACAAGGTTGAGCTCAAGACCCTCGATGGCGTGGTCGATGTGGTCGGCACCGGCGGCGACGGTGCGAATATTTTCAACGTGTCGACGGCGTCCTCCTTTGTGGTCGCGGCGGCGGGTTGCACCGTGGCCAAGCACGGCAACCGTGCGGTGTCCGGCAAGAGCGGCAGTGCCGACCTGCTGGAAGCGGCCGGCATCTACCTGAACCTGACCCCGGTACAAGTGGCGCGCTGCATCGACAACGTCGGCATCGGCTTCATGTTTGCCCAGTCCCACCATGGCGCGATGAAGCACGCCGCAGGCCCGCGCAAGGACCTCGGCCTGCGTACCCTGTTCAACATGCTCGGCCCGCTTACGAATCCGGCCGGTGTGAAGCACCAGGTGGTCGGCGTGTTCAGCCAGGCCCTGTGCCGGCCGCTGGCGGAAGTATTGCAACGCCTGGGCAGCAAGCATGTGCTGGTGGTGCATTCCAAGGACGGCCTGGACGAATTCAGCCTGGCAGCACCGACCTTCGTGGCGGAGTTGAAGGACGACCAGGTCACCGAATACTGGGTCGAGCCTGAAGACTTGGGCATGAAAAGCCAGAGCCTGCACGGCCTGGCGGTGGAAAGCCCGGCGGCATCGCTGGAACTGATTCGCGATGCCCTCGGGCGTCGCAAGACCGAGAACGGTCAAAAAGCGGCGGAAATGATTGTTCTGAATGCTGGCGCGGCACTTTACGCAGCCGACCACGCCTATAGTCTTAAGGAAGGTGTCGCCTTGGCCCACGATGCGCTGCACACTGGTCTGGCTCGCGAGAAGCTCGAAGAACTGGGAGCATTCACCGCAGTATTCAAGATGGAGAATGAAGGATGAGTGTGCCGACCGTTCTGGAAAAGATCCTGGCCCGCAAGGCCGAAGAAGTCGCCGAGCGCCGTGCTCGCGTCAGCCTCGCCGAGCTGGAAAGCCAGGCGAAAATCGCTGACGCACCGCGTGGTTTTGCCAATGCACTGATCAAGCAGGCCAAGGAAAAACAGCCTGCCGTCATTGCTGAAATCAAGAAGGCTTCGCCCAGCAAGGGTGTGATCCGCGAGATCTTCATTCCTGAAGACATTGCCAAGAGCTATGAGAAGGGCGGGGCGACGTGCCTCTCCGTGCTCACCGATATCGATTACTTCCAAGGCAGCGACCTGTTCCTGCAGCAGGCTCGCGCGGCGTGCAAGTTGCCGGTGATCCGCAAGGATTTCATGGTCGACCCGTACCAGATCGTCGAAGCCCGCGCCTTGGGCGCCGACTGCGTGCTGCTGATCGTCTCCGCGCTGGATGATGTGAAGATGGCGGAGCTGGCGGCCGTGGCCAAGAGTGTCGGCCTGGATGTGCTGGTCGAAGTACACGACGGTGATGAGCTGGAACGTGCGCTGAAAACCCTCGACACCCCGCTGGTGGGCGTCAACAACCGTAATCTGCACACCTTCGAAGTCAGCCTGGAAAACACCCTCGACCTGCTGCCGCGGATTCCGCGCGACCGTCTGGTGATTACCGAGAGTGGCATCGTCAACCGTGCCGATGTGGAACTGATGGAAATCAGTGGGGTGTACTCGTTCCTGGTGGGCGAGACCTTCATGCGTGCCGAGAACCCGGGGGCGGAGTTGCAGCGTCTGTTCTTCCCGGAGCGTGGCGTGGCGGTGAGTGGTTCGACCCTCGACTGACTTTCAACGTCGGTAAGTGTGGGGGCTGGCTTTTGTGGGAGCTGGCTTGCCTGCGATAGCGTCACCTTGGTGATATAGATACACCGAGGTGCCTGCATCGCAGGCAAGCCAGCTCCCACATTTGATTCTGTGCTGATCCAGAGAGGTAGGTGTTCGATGACCAAGCCAATGTCGATGACTGTCCAAGCAGGTCTTGCCGCCGAGCAAGACCTCCTGGCGGCCGTTTGCGCGGGTGAGCAGGAATTCGGCCTATTGTTCTGGCAACCCAGCGACCAAGCGCTGGTAATGCCCCGCCGCTTGAGTCGGCTGCCAGCGTTCGAAACCGCCAGCCAGGTCTCGGCGGACGCCGGTTGGCCGGTATTGCTGCGCGAAACCGGCGGCGAGCCGGTGCCGCAGTCGAGTGCCACGGTAAATATTGCCCTGGTCTACGCACCCCCACGCAGCGAAGGCGACCAAGGCCGCATCGAAACCGGTTACCAGCGTTTATGCCAGCCGATCTGCGATCTGTTGATCGAGTTGGGCGGTGACGCCTCGGTCGGTGAAATCGACGGGGCGTTTTGTGATGGTCGCTATAACGTCAACCTCAACGGTCGCAAGATGGTCGGCACTGCGCAGCGCTGGCGACAAGTCGGCGGTCGTCCGGTGGGGTTGGTGCACGGTGCGCTGTTGCTGGAAAACGATCGCGATGAGTTGATCGCGGCGGTCAATCGCTTCAACCAGGCGTGTGGCCTTGAGCAGCGGGTACGTGCCGACAGCCATATCGCCCTGCACGAAGCCTTCGCCGCGCCGGACGCCATCAGCCGGCTCGACACGTTGTACCGTCAGATGTTGGCCAGCTTCCTGCCGGCTTAACGGGTACCGAACACCACCATCGTCTTGCCTTTGACGTGCACCAGGTTGCGCTCTTCGAGGTCCTTGAGCACCCGTCCGACCATCTCCCGTGAACAGCCGACAATGCGCCCGATTTCCTGGCGCGTGACTTTGATCTGCATGCCGTCGGGATGGGTCATGGCGTCGGGCTGCTTGCACAACTCCAACAGGCAGCGCGCCACGCGGCCGGTGACATCAAAGAACGCCAGGTCGCCGACCTTGCGCGTGGTGTCGCGCAGACGCTGGGCGATTTGCCCGCTGAGGGCGTAGAGAATGTCGGGATCGTGCTGGGCCAGTTCGCGAAATTTGGCGTAACTGATCTCGGCCACTTCGCATTCGACCTTGGCGCGCACCCAGGCACTGCGCTCCTGCTCCTTGCCGGCCTGTTCAAACAGCCCCAGCTCCCCAAAGAAATCCCCGGTGTTCAGGTAGGCGATGATCATTTCACGGCCGTCTTCATCCTCGATCAGGATGGTGACCGAGCCTTTGATAATGAAGAACAGCGTTTCGGAACGCTCGCCGGCGCAGATGATGTTGTGCTTGGCCGGATAGCGCCGGCGCTGGCAGTGCATCAGCAGCTTGTCGAGATTCTTGATCTTGGGTATGGGAGTAAGAGCAACCATGGTTGTATCCCGAAAAGACTGCACGGTGTAGATGGATTTGTTTTTATACCAGCGGTATCGGCATTGATACACGCTGTACAAAGGATGGCAATGCGCCATTGAGTTGGCGCCAGCTTACCAGACACATTCTGTCTCTATTAGCCAAATTAGCCGGGAAACCCTGCTATTGATCGCTTTCATGGGAAACACTGCCGTGATCAACCCCTGTGCTAAGCTGGCGATCCTTTTTTAGCAGTGGAGTCTGGGCGATGAAGGCACGCATCCAATGGGCGGGCGAAGCCATGTTCCTCGGTGAGTCGGGCAGTGGCCATGTGGTGGTCATGGACGGCCCGCCGGAAGCCGGTGGCCGTAACCTGGGCGTACGCCCGATGGAAATGCTCCTGCTGGGTGTAGGCGGTTGCAGCAATTTTGACGTGGTCAGTATCCTGAAGAAGTCCCGCCAGGCCGTGGAAAGCTGCGAAGCGTTCCTGGAAGCCGAGCGCGCCACTGAAGATCCCAAGGTGTTCACCAAGATCCACATGCACTTTGTGGTCAAGGGGCGGGCGCTGAAGGAAGCCCAGGTCAAGCGGGCCATCGAGCTGTCGGCAGAGAAGTACTGCTCGGCGTCGATCATGCTGGGCGCGGCCGGTGTGGCCATCACCCATGATTACGAAATCATTGAGCTGGGTTGATCGCACAATCTGCTGGCAAAAAGAAAGGGCGCTTTGAAAGCGCCCTTTTTTTGCGACTCAGGCTTGCTGCAGTCAGATCCGATACGTGCTTTTGGTCATGACCTTGGCCAGCACGCTCATGCCAAACCGCACCGGAGCCGGGAAGCGAAAGCCGCCGGCATCCAGCGCGCTTTCGGCGTGGTGCTCTTCGTCGATGCGCATTTGTTCGAGAATCGCCCGCGACTTTTCGTCTTCGGCCGGCAGTTGCTCAAGGTGCTCATCCAGGTGCTTGCACACCTGATGTTCGGTTGCTGCGACAAAACCCAGGCTGACCTTGTCGCTGATCAGCCCTGCGGCGGCGCCGATGCCAAACGACAAGCCATAAAACAGCGGGTTCAGCACGCTGGGGTGGCTCCCCAGCTGGCGGATGCGTTGCTCGCACCAGGCCAGGTGGTCGATTTCTTCCTCGGCCGCATGCTCCATGGCTGCACGCACCTGCGGCAGCTTGGCGGTCAAGGCCTGGCCTTGATACAGCGCCTGGGCACAGACTTCACCGGTATGGTTGATACGCATCAGGCCAGCGACATGGCGGGTATCGGTCTCGCTCATCTGTGCATCGGGCTGCACGATGGCGGGCGACGGGCGATACGGTTGGCCGCTGAAAGGCAGCAGCGTGCGCATGGCCATGTCGGCTTGCAGCAACAGGCGATCAATCGGCGAGTAGTGACGTTGGGTAGTCATGCTGACCTCCGGGAAGAATCTCGGCGGCCAGTTTACCGCAAGAGAGGGGGAAGCGTTTGCGCTGAGTCAATTTGCCCTTGTGGTGAGGGAGCTTGCTGCCGTTCGACTACGAAGCAGTCGCAAGCTCCAACGGGGAATCAGCCCGGCGGCCAGTTCATCTGGCGCTGACCCAGCACATGCATATGGATGTGATAAACGGTCTGTCCGCCTTTCGGGTTGCAGTTCATCACCACCCGGAAGCCTTCTTCGCAGCCTTGTTCCACCGCCAGGCGCTGGGCAGTGAACAGAATATGGCCAGCCAGGGCCTTGTCTTCCTCAGTCAGGTCGTTAAGGGTGGGAATGTGTTTCTTCGGGATCACCAGGAAATGCACGGGGGCTGCCGGGTGGATGTCCTTGAAGGCAAGGACTTGATCATCTTCGTAGATGATATCCGCGGGTATTTCTCTGTTGATGATCTTGGTGAACAGAGTATCCACAGCTGTTTCTCCATTATGAAAGTGCAGGGTGAGTGTACTCAGGCAATCAGCGCGGGCAATAGGCCTTGTTGATGGCCCCGGCAATCTTGCGGGTGAGCCAGCGCGGACTGAAACGCGGGCTGAAGGCGATCCAGCGGTTGCGTCGGCCGGGAATGATGATGGCTTTGTTCTTTTCCAGCGCACGCACGGTGTAAAGCGCAACTTCTTCCGGGCTCATCAGCTTGTCGCTGCCCTCGAGCTTGGCCGTGTCCATTTGCGCGGTGCCGTAGAACGCGGTACGCGTCGGGCCCGGGCAGAGCACCGAGACCTTGATGCCACAGGTCTTGAGTTCTTCACGCAGTCCTTCGGAGAAGTGCAGTACATAGGCCTTGCTGGCGTAATAGCTGCTCATCCACGGGCCGGGCTGGAACGCTGCGACCGAGGCAACGTTGAGGATCTGCCCGCCGCCATGCAGCGCCATGGCATTGCCAAGGGCGTGACACATGCGGGTCAGGGCCAGGATGTTGACTTCGATCAGATCCTGCTCGGTCATCCAGTCCTGGGCCAGGAATGGGCCGCTGGTGCCGATACCGGCGCAGTTCACCAGCAAATCGATCTGCCGCTCGCCTTCTTCCAGCTCCAGCAGGAACCCGGACAAGCGCAGTGGCTCGCCCAGGTCGCAGGCGCGAAACAGCACTTCGACGCCAAAGCGTTGAGTCAATTCGATTGCAATGCTTTCCAACTGATCACGCTGGCGGGCCACCAGAATCAAGCTGCGGCCGCGACGGGCAAGGGCTTCGGCCAAGGCCAGGCCGATGCCGCTGGAGGCACCGGTGATCAGAGCGTAACGGGTCATGCCTTTCTCCATCGCAACGCCCCCGGCCTGTGACGGAGGCATCACAGGCGGCGGGCGTTTCTTTACTGTTCTGGAGAGTCTACAGGTTCGGCCGCTTCGTCAGCACTTTGCGCGTCGTCTTCCTCGACAGTGGCGGCTTGATCGGCGTCGTCATCGGAGGTGATGGAGCTGCTTTCGTAGCTGCTGTCCATGTTGGCTTCGAGCTGGTCCAGGTAGCCGTTCATGCCCAGCGTGACGACGATGGCCAGCACCACCGGGATAAACGCCAGCCACAACGTGGCGAGGACTTTTACCGCCGTGGAGTTGCGCGGAGGCGGTGCGCCGTATTGGTTGGCGCCCGCATTACCTGGCAATACCAGCAGCAGGATCGGGAAGACGCTGTTCACCAGAGGTACGAGGTTCAGAAAGTACAGCCAGCCGGACCATCCCAGGTCGTGCAGGCGCTGCACACCGATTTGCACGCTGACCCACACCAGCGCAACGAACAATGCCAGGCCGAGCACCACGCCAATGAGGGTGCCCAATACTGGCGAGGCCGTGGCTACCGCGAAACTGACGGTGCTGATAATGCCGCCAGCCACCAGCAGCGCGAGAGTCAATACCAGCGTCCAGGCCAGATACCGCAGACGGCCAATGCGCCCGTGGATGGTAAAGACCTTGAGGGTGGCGTATTCCGGCAGTTCATCGCCCACGGTGGCGCGTGGCGGGGCGTAAGGTGAGGCCGCCGGGCGCGAGTAATCGGTGTTGGAGGACTCCGTCTCGTGGGTTTCGGCGAGGCTGAAGGCCACTGGTTGTTCGGGTTCGATGCGCGCATCCACCCCGGCGTTTTTCAGCGCAGTAAGGTAGGTTTCGGCATCCGGACGGGATAGATCGCGTTTGAGTGCAACCGGGCGGCCAGTGAAGAGTTTCTCGATGGCTTCGACTTCACTCTTGAACAGCTCGGCCAGGTTCAGTTTGGCCGTGGTGCTTTCGACACCCGGGAGCAAGGCTCCATCAAACACAATCTTGAAACGGTTGTCGCTCATGCGGGCTTCCTTGTCACTTGTTCAGGGAGGTGGTGCAGGCTTGCCGGATCGGCAGGCCTTGCGATGGGTTCAGCGCGGCCAGCGCAATTGTGCGGCCTGCTCGCGCGCCTTGCGGTATTCGGCATCCAGGCGGGCAACGAGTTCATCGACGCTGGGCAAATCGTCAATCTCGCCGACACCCTGGCCGGCAGACCATACCGTCTTCCAGGCTTTCGCTTCGTCGCTCAACGGCTTGAGCTTGGAGCCGAAGTTGACTTCGCCCTTGCCTTGCAGCGCAGCCAGGTCGAAACCGGCGTTTTCCAGGCTCTGGCGCATGAAGCTGGCAGGCACGCCGGAGACAGCGGGAGTGTGCACGATGTCGGCGGCGCGCGATGTGAGCAGCATCTCTTTATAGGCATCCGGGGCGTGGCTTTCGGTGGTGCCGATAAAGCGCGTGCCGAAATACGCCAGGTCTGCGCCCAACAACTGGGCCGCGAGGATTTCGTGTCCATGGTTGAGGCAGCCGGCCAGCAGCAGGGTCTTGTCGAAGAACTGGCGAATCTCGGCGATCAGTGCGAATGGGCTCCAGGTGCCAGCATGACCACCGGCTCCGGCGGCTACGGCAATCAAGCCATCCACGCCGGCTTCAGCGGCCTTTTCGGCATGGCGCCGGGTCGTGACATCGTGGAACACCAAGCCGCCGTAGCTGTGGACGGCATCCACCAGCTCCTTCACTGCACCGAGGCTGGTGATGACGATGGGCACCTTGTGCTCGACGCAGATCGCCAGGTCAGCCTCAAGCCGTGGGTTGCTGTTATGCACGATCAGGTTGACGGCATACGGCGCGGGATTGTCCAACTGCGCCAGGCCCGCTTCGATTTCCTCCAGCCAAGCCTTGAAGCCGCTGCTCTCGCGCTGATTGAGCGCCGGAAAGCTGCCGACCACCCCGTTGCGACAGCACGCCAGGACCAGCTGGGGGTTGGAAATCAGAAACATCGGCGCAGCGACGACCGGCAGGCGCAGACGTTGTTCAAGCAAAGCGGGCAGCGACATTGGAGGTACCCCGAGTAATTGAAATTAGAACGGTTTGACCACGACCAAAATTACGATAGCCAGCAATATCAGAACGGGCACTTCATTGAACCAGCGATAAAAGACATGGCTGCGGGTGTTTTCGCCACGGGCGAAGCGTTTTACCTGCGCGCCGCACATGTGGTGGTAGCCGATCAGCAACACCACCAGGGTGAGCTTGGCGTGGATCCAGGCGCCGGATTTAAAGATCGCAGGGTTGAGCGCAATCAGCCAGATGCCGAATACCAGGCTGGCGACCATCGCCGGGCCCATGATGCCGCGGTAGAGCTTGCGCTCCATGATGCTGAAGCGTTCCTTGCTGACGGTGTCTTCGCTTTGGGCGTGGTAGACAAACAGGCGTGGCAGGTAGAACAACCCGGCAAACCAGCAGACGATGCTGACGATGTGGAAGGCTTTGATCCATAGATAGAGCATTTCTAGTTATTCCCAGGTTCACGGTAACTGAAGATAGTAGTGGCTCATGCGCCCGTACGTCACGTTGACGGTTGTCGCAGGACGATACGGCCCCTATTATCGACGGCTTTCCAGTGGGTTCGTTGAGGGCAGGTTTATGGTCAAGGTCGGTATCGTCGGCGGCACGGGTTACACCGGTGTCGAATTGCTGCGTCTGTTGGCTCAGCATCCGCAAGCTGAGGTGGTGGTCATCACTTCCCGATCCGAGGCCGGGCTGGCCGTGGCCGATATGTACCCGAACCTGCGCGGCCACTATGACGGCCTGGCGTTCAGCGTTCCGGACATCAAGACACTGGGCGCCTGCGATGTGGTGTTCTTTGCCACTCCTCACGGCGTTGCTCACGCGTTGGCTGGCGAATTGCTGGCTGCGGGCACCAAGGTGATCGACTTGTCGGCGGACTTTCGCCTGCAGGATGCCGATGAGTGGGCCAAGTGGTACGGCCAGCCCCACGGTGCGCCGCAATTGCTGGAGGAAGCGGTCTACGGCCTGCCGGAAGTCAATCGTGAGCAGATCAAGCAAGCGCGCCTGATCGCGGTACCGGGGTGCTATCCCACCGCCACGCAGTTGGGTTTCCTGCCATTGCTGGAAGCGGGCCTGGCGGATGCTTCGCGCCTGATCGCGGACTGCAAGTCGGGTGTGAGTGGCGCCGGTCGTGGTGCGGCTGTGGGTTCGCTGTACTCCGAGACGTCGGAAAGCATGAAGGCGTACGCGGTAAAAGGGCATCGCCATCTGCCGGAAATCCGCCAAGGGCTGCGCCGTGCCGCAGGTAAGGAGGTGGGCCTGACTTTCGTGCCGCATCTGACGCCGATGATCCGTGGCATTCACTCCACACTGTACGCAACCGTGGTCGATCGGTCGGTGGATCTGCAGGCATTGTTTGAAAAGCGCTACGCCAATGAACCGTTCGTCGACGTAATGCCAGCCGGCAGCCACCCGGAAACCCGCAGCGTGCGCGGCGCCAACGTGTGCCGGATTGCCGTGCATCGTCCTCAGGATGGCGATCTGGTCGTGGTGCTGTCGGTGATCGACAACCTGGTCAAGGGTGCGTCGGGCCAGGCGGTGCAGAACATGAACATCCTGTTTGGCCTGGATGAGAAGCTGGGCTTGTCCCACGCGGGCATGCTGCCTTAAAAACAGCTTCAAGGTGTAAGTGGCAAGCTCGAAGCTCATGGCGTGAAGCTTGCCACTGCTCCCATAATAGTTGACCGCTTTTCTAGGAGAAGCGGATAATGCCGGCCATTACGCATATGGCGGCGCTACGCCGGGAGATTATCAGCATGAGCGTTGAATCCTTCACCCCCACGGCTTTGCAATTCACCCACGGTGCTGCGCACAAGGTGAAGAGCCTGGTCGATGAAGAGGGTAATGATCGCTTGAAGCTGCGCGTATTCGTTACGGGCGGCGGTTGTTCAGGGTTTCAGTACGGTTTTACCTTCGATGAAGATGTGGCCGATGACGACACCATCGTCGAGCGCGAGGGCGTGAGCCTGGTCGTGGATCCGATGAGCTTCCAATACCTGGCAGGTGCCGAGGTGGATTACCAGGAAGGTCTGGAGGGGTCGCGTTTCGTGATCAAGAACCCTAACGCTACCACTACCTGTGGTTGCGGGTCTTCGTTCTCGATCTGATCGACGTCCTGGTCTGCAACGGATACAAAAACGCCGCTTGGCTTTGATCGGCCAAGCGGCGTTTTGCTGTCTGGGTATTGTTACGCGGGGTAAATGGCACCCAGTATCCGCAGTCCGCGTGCACCGGTGACGCTCGGGCGGTTGGCGGCAATGCCTGCCAGGCAGCAATGGGCCAGCCAGGCGAAGGCCATCGCTTCGACCCAGTCGGGGTCTACGCCGAAAGTGGCAGTACTGCTGACCTGGGTCGCAGGGAGCAGCGCGGCCAGCCGCTTCATCAGTGTGCCATTGTGGGCGCCGCCGCCACAGACCAGCAGGGTCTCTGTCTGGGCCTGTGCAGCCTGCAAGGACTCCACGATGGTCTGGGCCGTCAGTTCCAGCAGGGTAGCCTGGACATTTTGGGGCTCGAACACGGGCAAGCATGCGAGGTGTTGTTGCAGCCACTCGAGGTTGAACACTTCGCGCCCGGTGCTTTTCGGGCCTTGGGTCTGGAAGAAGGGATCGGCCAGCAGCGCGTTGAGCAGTTGGGGTTCTACCTTGCCGCTGGCAGACCACTGGCCGTCGCGATCAAAGTGTTCGCCGCGCTGCAGCTGAATCCAGGCGTCCAACAAGACGTTGCCCGGGCCGCAGTCGAAACCGGCGACAGGCTTGCCGGTCTCGATCAGGCTGAGATTGCTGAAGCCTCCCACATTCAATACGGCACGGTTGCCGGTGCGTTCACCAAACAATGCTTCATGAAACGCGGGCACCAATGGCGCGCCCTGGCCGCCGGCAGCTACATCGCGGCTGCGAAAGTCACTGACAACGGTGATGCCTGTCAGCTCTGTGAGTAGAGCAGGGTTGCCAATCTGCACCGTAAAACCCCGAGCGGGTTCGTGGCGGATGGTCTGGCCATGGCTGCCAATCGCGCGGATTTCCTGGGGCTTGAGGTTTTGCTGCTCGAGCAAGGCGTGAATGCCTTGCGCGGCGAGTTCTACCCAGTGCTGCTGGGCGATGGCCGAGCGCGCTATCTCATCCGGGCCGCTGGCGCAAAGACCCAGCAGCTCGGTGCGCAGGGCGCTGGGCATGGGGATGTAGTGCGTGGCGATCAGTTTGATCGCCGGGTCTTGTTCGATCAGGGCTATGTCCAGGCCATCGAGGCTGGTCCCGGACATCACACCTATATAGCGTGGCATGGCTTAGCGCTTCGCCGAGGCGAGCAGGGTGGAGCGCTCCTGGTCCATGCGCGCCATCAGCGGCTGGCTTTGTTGCAGGAAGCGGGCGCGCTCGGCCTTGGCGATCGGGTCGGCCATTGGCAGTTTCTGGCCCAGTGGGTCGACGTGCACGCCATTCACCTGGAACTCGTAGTGCAAGTGCGGGCCGGTCGACAGGCCGGTGGTGCCGATGTAGCCGATCACCTGGCCTTGCTTGACATTACTGCCGGTCGACACGCCCTTGGCGAAGCCCTGCATGTGGCCATACAGCGTGCGGTAGGTATTGCCGTGCTGGATGATCACGGTATTGCCGTAACCGCCGCGACGTCCGGCCAGCAGCACCTTGCCGTCACCGGCTGCCTTGATGGGCGTGCCGCGCGGGGCTGCATAGTCCACGCCCTTGTGAGCGCGAATTTTGTTCAGAATTGGATGCTTGCGACCCATGGAGAAACGCGAGCTAATACGAGCGAAGTCTACCGGGGTGCGGATGAAGGCCTTGCGCATGCTATTGCCATCGGCGGTGTAGTAGCTGCTGTTGCCTTGCTTGTTGGTGTAGCGCACGGCGGTGTAGGTCTTGCCGCGGTTGGTGAAGCGCGCGGAGAGAATATTGCCGGTACCGACCACTTTGCCGTTGGCGACTTTCTGCTCGTAGATCACGTCGAATTCGTCGCCCTGGCGGATGTCCTGGGCGAAGTCGATGTCGTAGCCAAACACGCTGGCCATGTCCATGGTCATGCTATGGGACAAGCCGGCGCGTGCGGCGGATTGTGACAGCGAACTGTTGATCACGCCGTGGACGTAGGCGGAGCGCATCACCGGCTTGGTGGTAATGCGGTTGAAGGCGAAGCCTTTGGCGCCCTTGGTCAGGGTGATGCTTTCAAGGTCGCTGACATTGCTGTGCAGGTTGTTCAGCTGGCCATCGGGAGTGAATTCGAATTCAAGCTTTTGGCCATGTTTTAGCTGGGTGAATTGCTTGGCTTGTTTGTCGCTGGCCAGTACCTCGTTAACGGTAGTGGCAGGGAGGCCGACTTTCCCGAACAGGGTCGACAGGGTGTCGCCCTTGGCCACGATCACTTCGCGGTGCAGAGGGTTCTTGGCCGCGTCAGCAGCAGGTACAGGCTGGTCCTGGGTTGCCTGCTGGGTGTCTTCGGGGCTGCTTTCTATCTGTGCGAACGGCGATTCGGTTGGCGCATTTGTGGCTTGTTGTGCGTCGGAAGCGTCTTGATCTTGTGTGAGTTGTTCAACCGGGCTTTCCAGGTCAAGGCTCAGGGATGTTCGTTTGGCTTCTACGTCACTGGAAGGGAATACCAGGAGTGCCAGGCTGAGAAGGGCGGCGATACCACTTGCTGCGAGCAGGTGGGTCTTCGGGTAAAGCGGCGGCGCTTTAGACGGTTCTGTGGTCATAAGTAATTTTGACTTTGAAGATGAAATGGAAAAGATGAATGACATGATGAAGATGAAATAACTGTATAAAATATAACCAAATCATCTGTGGCGCAAGCTCGCGAACGCTGGGCTTGCTGAACGGTGTCCGTGCGCAGGGCAAAACTTGTAATTAGTCCCTGATCTTGTATGGTTGGTTCCCTTTTGAATCTGAGCCTTGCGGGTCTGTTATGAAGTCGGTTGAAGAGCAGCTAGCGCTGATAAAACGTGGTGCGGAAGAACTGTTGGTCGAGGCCGAGCTGATCGAAAAGCTCAAGCGTGGCCAGCCCCTGCGTATCAAGGCTGGCTTTGATCCGACGGCGCCGGATCTGCACCTGGGGCATACCGTGCTTATTAATAAGCTGCGCCAGTTCCAGGAGCTGGGGCACCAGGTCATCTTCCTTATAGGTGACTTCACCGGGATGATCGGTGATCCGAGTGGCAAGAGTGCAACGCGTCCGCCGCTGACGCGCGAGCAGGTTCTCGACAATGCCGAGACCTACAAGACTCAGGTGTTCAAGATTCTCGATCCGGCGAAAACCGAGGTGGCGTTCAACTCCACCTGGATGGATCAGATGGGGCCGGCGGATTTCATTCGCCTGACCTCCCAGTACACCGTGGCGCGCATGCTTGAGCGCGATGACTTCGACAAGCGTTACTCGACAAATCAGCCGATCGCCATTCATGAGTTCCTATATCCGCTGGTTCAGGGCTATGACTCGGTAGCGTTGCGTGCTGACGTTGAGTTGGGCGGCACCGACCAGAAGTTCAACCTGTTGATGGGGCGTGAACTGCAGCGTGCTTATGGGCAGGAGGCCCAGTGCATTCTGACCATGCCGTTGCTGGAAGGGCTGGATGGCGTCAAGAAGATGTCCAAGTCCCTGGGCAACTATGTCGGCATCCAGGAGGCGCCGGGCGTGATGTACGGCAAGCTGGTTTCCATTCCCGACGCGCTGATGTGGCGCTACTTCGAGCTGTTGAGCTTCCGCTCCATGGATGAGATCAATGCCCTGCGCGCTGATGTCGAGGCGGGCGCCAATCCGCGTGACGTCAAGATCAAGCTGGCTGAAGAGATCGTTGCGCGCTTCCATGGTGAAGAGGCGGCGGCCAGTGCGCATCGCGCGGCGGGCAATCGCATGAAGGATGGCGAGCTGCCGGATGATCTGCCGGAGATTGAGCTGTCTGCCGCTGAGGCGATGCCGATTGCTGCCGTGCTTAATAAGGCAGGCCTGGTCAAAAACTCGGCGGTTGCGCGTGACCTCCTGGGTTCCGGTGGTGTGCGTATAGATGGTGAGGTTGTCGATCGCACCTTTATATACGCGCTGGGCGCTACCCACGTCTGCCAGGCCGGGAAGAAGGCATTTGCGCGTATTACGCTCAAATCCGAATAAACCTAAAATTAAGTGTTGACGGCGAATTATATCTGTCTATAATTCGCCCCACTTCCGGCGCAGTCGAGACGGAAAACTCCTTGGTAAACAAAGAGTTACGCGAGATTCGACAGCGGCTTGCTTCAGTTCATCGAAGCCCGGAGGGAGTTGGTAGAGCAGGGTTGTTTGGCTCTATTAACGTTTCGATCCTCTCGGTCGAAAGCGGAGAAAAAGAGGTGTTGACAGCAGCGTATAACGCTGTAGAATTCGCCTCCCGCTAACGAGATATCGGAGGCGCAAGTGGTTGAAGTTGTTGAAGAAATCTTCGAAAACTTCTGAAAATAATCACTTGACAGCAAATGAGGCTGCTG
>NZ_JBWKPG010000004.1:0-88992 GCF_059418125.1 Pseudomonas sp. GW821-FHT09C08
ACGCATATCCAAACACCTCAGATTTGGACGCCATCATAGCGCCCGATTGAGGTGTCCAAAATCATTAGGCCAGTTCAGCTTGCTCGCGAAAGCGGTGGGTCAGTTGCTGGAGAGGGTGGCTGGTCTACCGCCTTTGCGAGCAAGCCCGCTCCCACATTTGGGGTGTATTTCAAGGTTGGAACCGAGTTGTACCGTCCGCTCAAATGCCGGTGCGGCACCCCGAATCCCAAGCCCAACAGTAATCAAAACTGTGGGAGCGGGCTTGCTCGCGAAGGCGGTGGGTCAGTCAACCATGATTTAGCTGATCCACCGCCTTCGCAGGCAAGCCAACTCCCACACTGATTGGTGTCTGGACTGAATGCTGTGCCTGGCTCAACTCCCACATCTGGATCTCCAGTGTGTCTGGATTTTGTGATCAGAACGCAAACCGTCCATCAAACACTGGCTTGTCATCCAGCGCCAAGACCCCGCTGGCGAAAATCAGGTCCAGGTGATGACTGCCTTTCTGCCCGCCGCCAAGGCCCAGGTGCAGCCCGCAATGGCGCTCTTCAAACCCGGCGTTGCGCGCGTACAGGTCCTTCACGCCTTCATTGGTGCCGATCCCCAACTCCTCCACCCGCCGGTTGGACGGGTTGGCGTTCAGGTATTTGTTGAAGTCATCCGCCAGCCCCGGCACGTCGCTGGCCACGCTGCAGATGGTCGAGTTCTCGATCCACAGCTCCAGCGGCGACTGCAGCACGCCGTACTTGCGCGCAAACGGGATGGTGCTCAGGAAGGTGCCGACAAAGCGCACCTGGCCACTGATGGCCTCGCTGTGGGTGGCGATCTCGCCGGGTGCCAGGTCGTGGTTGCCGATGCCGTTGATATTGGTCCACTTCTTGATGCTGCTCAGCGGCGCCTGCAGGCGTGAGCCGTGCTTGTCGGTGAAACTCAGCACGTTGGCCTGGGACATGCGCCGGATCAGCGTGGCGTTGAGGTCGGCGATGCGCTGCGGCTCGACGCTGAAGGTGTCGTAGAAATAGTCGCCGTAATCCTTGAACAGCAGGGATTTCTGCCAGTGTTCGGCCATCACGCCGTGCAGTGCGCGGATAAAGTCCGGGCCTTCGGCGCGTGGGTTGGGCAGCGTGGAGGCATCGTAGAGGAACAGGTACAGGTCGCAGGCCTCAATGGCCTGGGCCAGGGTGTCACTGGCGGCCAGGTCGAGGCGCTGCACCTGGAAATTGAAACGGGCGGCGCTGCTGTGGGTGATCGCCTGGGCGATGGCGTCGTAGCGCTCGGTATGGCCCAGCAGCACGGTAGGCTGGCTCAGCCCGCTGAGGGCCGGGTGGTGGGCGAGGTAGTAGAGAAAGTGTTCGACGGCGCGGGCCTTGTCCATGACGGGTGTCCTTCTGTGCCTTGGGTAAGGGAGCAGGTGCCGTGCACAGCACCTGCCGGTTGCCTGCCGGGTGTCAGAATGGCCACATCGCCGTGCCGAAGGGCACGACGGCGTCGGCTTGCATCATCTCTACGGCGGCCTCGTGGGTCGGCGCTTCAAACCAATCGTCGAGTTGCAGTTCGGTTTCCAGGTCGTTTTCCAGTGCTTGCATGGTGTATCTCCTAGAGGACGTTGTTTGAGGACGGCTTGCCAACGGGCTTCGCTGGGCAAGTGGGATGAACCTAGGAGAGAGTGTTTCAGAACGCAAAATATTTATTGACACCGTTGCATTTGGATTTTTTCTTCTGTTTTTCCGGCCTGGTTTTTTCTTGAGCAAATACAAGCAGCTGGCGATGCTGATGATGGAGAATTTTCCTACCGACAATTTTTCTTCACGGAACAGCTGTAACGCGAATTTTCCATGCTGTAACGATTAATTTACGACAATGTCGCGGCATTATTGGCCCCTTTCCCGCTGTAAGGATTACCTGACAGATCGTCGCACGCCGGCTGGAGGGGCGGCCCCAAGCTGTCGAGCGGTGTACAATGCGCCGCGTTTTACTGTGACCCCCCTTGCGTAACCACGCAAAAGGCCAAGACCTCGGGGTTTACCTACCCTGATCACTCCGCCTGGCCACGAGCCGGACGGGTTCGATTTCGTCACAGATAAAAACAAACAGGTGACGCATGACCGTTAGAAAGACGCTGTACTCCTGGTGCCTGCGCTGGGGTTTGAGCGGCGCTGCTTGAGTCGGTAATTCAAGGCAGCAACCTGCAATCAACATCATCAAACCTTGCGTGAGACCCTTTTCATGAGTGGACCCCATTCCTCTTCAGGCGAGCTGAAACGCGGCCTGAAAAATCGGCATATCCAGTTGATCGCCCTCGGTGGCGCCATCGGCACCGGCCTGTTCCTCGGCTCGGCCGGGGTGCTCAAGTCCGCCGGCCCGTCGATGATCCTCGGCTACGCCATTTGCGGCTTCATTGCCTTCATGATCATGCGCCAGCTCGGCGAAATGATCGTCGAAGAGCCGGTCGCCGGCTCCTTCAGCCACTTTGCCCACAAGTACTGGGGCGGTTTTGCCGGCTTCCTGTCGGGCTGGAACTGCTGGATCCTGTACATCCTGGTGGGCATGTCGGAGCTGACCGCAGTCGGCAAATACGTGCACTACTGGTGGCCGGAGATCCCGACCTGGGTCTCGGCAGCGGCGTTCTTCGTGCTGATCAACCTGATCAACCTGGCCAACGTCAAAGTCTTCGGTGAAGCCGAGTTCTGGTTCGCCATCATCAAGGTCGTGGCCATCGTCGGCATGATCGCCCTAGGCAGCTACCTGCTGGTCAGCGGCAGCGGCGGACCACAAGCCTCGGTGAGCAACCTGTGGGATCACGGTGGGTTCTTCCCCCATGGTGTCAGCGGGTTGGTGATGGCCATGGCAATCATCATGTTCTCCTTCGGCGGCCTGGAAATGCTCGGCTTCACTGCCGCCGAAGCCGACCAGCCACGCACCGTGATCCCCAAGGCAATCAATCAGGTGATCTACCGCATCCTGATCTTCTACATCGGTGCGCTGGTCGTGCTGTTGTCGCTGACGCCATGGGACAGCCTGCTGGCGACCCTTAACGCTTCCGGCGATGCCTACAGCGGCAGCCCGTTCGTCCAGGTGTTCTCCATGCTGGGCAGCAACACTGCCGCGCACATCCTCAACTTCGTGGTGCTGACCGCTGCGCTGTCGGTGTACAACAGCGGCACCTACTGCAACAGCCGCATGCTGCTGGGCATGGCCGAGCAGGGCGATGCGCCGAAGGCATTGGCCAAGATCGACAAACGCGGCGTGCCGGTGCGCTCGATCCTCGCGTCGGCGGCGATCACCCTGGTGGCGGTGCTGATGAACTACCTGATCCCGCAGCATGCGTTGGAACTGCTGATGTCGCTGGTGGTGGCCACGCTGGTGATCAACTGGGCGATGATCAGCTTCTCGCACTTCAAGTTCCGCCAGCACATGAACCGCACCGGCCAGGTGCCGTTGTTCAAGGCGCTGTGGTACCCCTACGGCAACTACATTTGCCTGGCGTTCGTGGCGTTTATCCTGGTGATCATGCTGATGATTCCAGGGATCCAGGTGTCGGTGTACGCGATCCCGGTGTGGGTGGCGTTCATGGCGGTGTGCTACTGGATCAAGAACAAGCGCAGTGCCGAAGCGGCGCTGGGTACGGCGAGTGCGGCGTTGAAGTAAGCCGCCCCGCCCAAACGGAAAACCCGGCTGCGTGCCGGGTTTTTTGTGGGCGCCGACGGGGTAGACTCGCGCGTCGTGTTTAAACGTTCCAGGAGCGCAGACCCCATGCAACTCACTGATATCGACGGCGGCGCCTTGCAGCGTGACGCGCTGGAAGACCTGATCGACCAGCACGGCGGGCCCCTGCGCCTGATTGGCGTCGACCTGAGTGGCGCTGACCTCTCGCGCATGGCGCTGGATCACTGGGTATTCGAACGCTGCATCCTGGTCCAGACGTCTTTCCTCGGTGCGCGCCTGGAAGGCACGCAGTGGAAAAGCTGCCGGGCCGGCCACGCGATTTTCGAGGCGGCGAACCTGTTGGAGGCGCAGTTCCACAGCTGTGACCTGAACAACACCCGTTGGCAGCGCAGCAAGCTGCCCCAGGCGAATTTTGAACACTGCAAATTGACCGGCGCCAACTTCACCCATTGCGCCTCCCTGGGGCTGAGCTTCAGTGAAACCCGCCTGAACAGCGCGTTTCTGTCCGGGTTATCGTTTGCGCGCACCGTGTTGAATAACCTGGACTTCTCCGACAGCGATTTGTCGGAGGCTGATTTTCGCAAGGCCGAACTGATCGACTGCAGCCTCGCCCATGCCCGCATCCACGGCGCCAATTTTGCCGGTGCCGACTTGCGCGGTGCGGATTTGAGCGGGTTTCGCCTCAATGATGCCAAACTGTTCAAAGGCGCCGTGATTTCCAAAGCCCAGGCGTCGATGCTGTTATCCGAGTTGGGCTTGTCCGTTGCCTAAGGTTTTTGAGTGATGCTGGTAATTTCCAACAACGTGCACCTGCCCGATGCCGAAATCGAGCTGACCGCCATCCGCGCCCAGGGCGCCGGTGGGCAGAACGTCAACAAGGTGTCGAGCGCGGTGCATTTGCGCTTTGATATTCCGGCCTCGTCGCTGCCGGAGTTCTACAAGGAGCGGCTGCTGGCGCTGCGCGACAGCCGTATCACCAGCGAAGGCGTGTTGATTCTCAAGGCCCAGCAATACCGGACCCAGGAGCAGAATCGCGCGGATGCGCTGGAGCGTTTGGTTGAGCTGATCCTCAGTGCCACCAAAGTCGAGAAGAAGCGCCGCCCGACCAAGCCGACCCTCGGCTCGAAAAAGCGTCGACTCGAATCCAAGACCAAGCGCGGCAGTATCAAGGCCGGGCGTGGCAAGGTCGACTTCTAGGCGTCGCGCGCTTCGCGGGCCTTCGGCGCCTGGCGGTACAGGTACACGCTGAGCAGCAGGCCACCGAGGGCGGCGAGGGCGGCGAACAGGAAGATCGATGCAAAGCCGAAACCTGCCGCCACCGCCCCGGCCAGCGGCCCGGTGATGCCCAGCGACAGGTCGATGAACAGCGAGTAAGCCCCCACCGCCGACCCGCGGCTGGACGCCGGCACCAGATTGACCGCCTCGACTCCCAGCGCCGGAAACACCAGGGAAAAACCGAAGCCGCTCAACGCCGCGCCGGCCAGGGCCAAGTTCGCATCCGGTGCCAGCCACAGCAACAGCAACCCGAGGATTTCCACCGACAGGCACGCAATCGCCACGCGAAAGCCGCCAATCCGGTTGATCAAGTTGCCGAACAGCAGGCGCGCACCGATAAAACTGGCGCCGAACAGGCTCAGGGCCCACACCGCGTTATCCCAATGCTGGGTGGTGTAATACAGGGTGATAAAGGTGGCGATGGTGCCAAAGCCGATCGAGCCCAGGGCCAGCGCGCAGCCGTGCGGCAGGACCCGGCCCAGCACATTCATGAACGGCAGGCGCACGCCGGCCACGATCGGCGCCGCTTCCTTGTTCCAGGCCAGCAGCAGGCCGATCACCGCCAGCAGGATGATACTGACGCCCATGCTCCACAGCCCCAGGTGGCTGACCAGCAGCACCCCCAGTGGTGCGCCAACCGCCAGTGCGCCGTAGCTGGCGATGCCGTTCCAGGAAATCACCTTGGCCGTGTTCGCCGCCCCCACGCGGCCGATGCCCCAGCCGATGGCGCCCGAGCCAACCAGGCTTTCCGCGCTGCCCAGCACCAGGCGGCCGATCAGCAGGCTGCCCAGGCTCACGGCTGGCAAGCTGGAGAACCACGCCGCGAGCAGCATGAACACGCCGCTCAGGCCGCAGCCCACCAGGCCGATCAGCACGGCGCGCTTGCTGCCCAGGTTGTCGATGATTTTGCCTGCGTAGGGACGGCTCAGCAGCGTGGCCAGGTATTGCACACTGATCACCAGGCCGGCGATGACCGCGCCGTAGCCCAGCTCACTGTGGACATAGCCGGGCAATACGGCCAGCGGGATGCCGATATTCAGGTAGCCGATAAAGGTGAACAACACGATGGAAACGACTTGCAGCGTGACCGCCATGGGGCGCTGGGTATCTGGCATGGGAGAGGTCCACTGTCGCAGCAGGTAAAGATAGGCGGCTAATGATACCGGGCTTGGGCCGGCGCAGGGCGCTAAAACGCAAAAACGTCAGGTCGGCACTGCGTCAGGCTTGGGAGGGGGCCAGCAATTGCGTGGTGACCAGGGCCGCCAACGCGTTTTCCTGGGTGCCAAAACGCTTGAGCAGCTTGGCTTGCTTGTCCGCGCTGAGGCGGTTCCACACTTCGACCATCTGCAAGGCAGCGTCGAGTACGGCGGCGTCCGGGGTGTCGGGGAGGGTATCGGTCATGGCAGGTATCTCGGGTGATTCAGGCAGTGTGGAAAGCGCTCAAAGGTGCGCTTTCCACACGGTCTGGTACGGCGTCAGTCCTGGCTTTCGCTGTCGACTGGTGGTGCTTCTTTGGCCTCAGGCTGCTGGTCGCTGGCCTGCTGCGGTGTTGGCTGCTCAGTAGGGTGCAGGCTTGGGAAGGGGAGATTAGGTATCTCGTGCATCGTCGTCGCTCCTCGCAAAGTCTGTTTTTTCAATCGCAGGTGATTCCGCGCTCTCAAAAAGCCTTGGCAGGATACAGCACTGAAAATGACAAAAAGAATTTAATCTCGACCAATGAACGAACTTTCATTGTTTTACGCAAGTGACACGGGGTCACACCTCAGAAGGGCACCTTGCCGAGAATCATGTCGCGGTACATCACAAAATCCCCCAGCAAGCTGTAGAACGGGTGCTGGAAGGTCGCCGGGCGGTTCTTTTCAAAGAAGAAGTGACCGACCCAGGCAAAGCTGTAGCCGGCAATCGGCACGGCCAGCAGCAAGCCCAACGAGCCTCTGCCGATGGCATACGCGAGGATGCCGATCACCAGGGTGGTGCCGATAAAGTGCAGGCGCCGGCAGGTGCTGTCGGCGTGCTCAGTCAGGTAATACGGGTAAAACTCGGCAAAGCTGTTGAATCGCTTGACGTTTTCCACGGTGACCGGCCCTTTGATTGTTGTGCCGCCCAACAGATGTTCGGCGGGGAGCTTATTTGAGTCTAGAGTGATCAGTGGTAACAGCCAGTGACAATAGATGCCACTTTAGTATCCTTGGCTTCCTGGCTGCCGTTTGAGCCTGCTTTATTAAGAAGACGCCATGAGCGAACGAACAACTTCTGCAAGCTGGGCGATGGGGATAGTCAAGGCGTTGGAAATGGACGGCCTGGATTGCCGCGCCTTGTTCAAGCAACTCGGCCTGGACTACGCCGCGCTCAGCGACCCCGATGCACGCTTCCCACAAGATTCCATGACCCGGCTGTGGCAGCGGGCGGTGGAGGTCTCGGGCAACCCGGCGATTGGCCTGAACATGGGCAAGGTGGTGCGTCCGGCATCGTTTCATGTGGCCGGGTATGCGTTGATGTCCAGCAACACCCTCGCTGAAGGGTTTATGCGCCTGGTGCGCTACCAGCGGATCATCGCCGAAAGCGCCGACCTCAGTTTCCGACTGCTCCCCGAAGGTTACGCGCTGATCCTCACCGTGCATGGCGATCACCTGCCGCCCACCCGGCAAAGCGCCGAAGCCTCGCTGGCGAGTGCCCTGGCGCTGTGTGGCTGGCTGACCGGGCGCACCCTGCAACCGCGCAAGGTGCTGCTGCAAGGCGATCAACCGGTGGACCTGGCGCCCTACAAACAAGCGTTCCATGCCCCGCTGGAATTCAATGCGCCGTATGACGCGCTGATCTTCGAACGCGCCGACATGGACGCGCCGCTGCCCACGGCCAACGAGGCCATGGCGCTGCTGCACGATCGGTTTGCCGGTGAATACCTGGCCCGTTTCTCGGAAAGCCGTGTGACGCACAAGGCGCGTCAGGTGCTGTGCCGCCTGTTGCCACAGGGCGAGCCCAAGCGTGAAGTGGTGGCCCAGACCCTGCACCTGTCCCAGCGCACGTTGCAGCGGCGCTTGCAGGAAGAGGGCACCAGTTTCCAGACCCTGCTCGATGACACCCGCCGCGAATTGGCCGAGCAGTACCTCGCACAGCCGAGCATGACCCTGCTGGAAATCGCCTACTTGCTGGGGTTTGCCGACCCGAGCAACTTCTTTCGCGCGTTTCGCCGCTGGTTCGATGCCACGCCCGGCGAATACCGGGCGCGGTTGCAGGATGCGTCGACGGTCAGTGACGCCAAAATGCCGGAATGCACAGAACAAAGACTGTAATGATCTCCAGTCGGCCCAGCAGCATGCCCAGCGACAGGATCCACTTGGCCGCATCCGGCAGGCTGGCGAAATTGCCCGCCGGGCCGATGGTCTCGCCCAGCCCCGGGCCGACGCCGGACACGGTGCTGGCGGCGCCGGTCAGCGCCGTCATCCAGTCCAGGCCCAGCAGCGACAAGGCCAGGGCGATGGCGCAGATGGTGATAGCGAAGAAAAACGAGAACGTCAGGATCGAACGCACGATCTCTTCGTCGAGGCGGTGGCCGTTGTACTTCTGCTTGATCACCGCCCGTGGGTGAATCAGCTGGTTCAAGTTGGCCTTGAGCAGGATGTAGGCGACCTGGAAGCGGAAGATCTTGATCCCGCCCGCCGTGGAGCCGGAGCAGCCGCCGACAAATCCCAGGTAGAAGAACAGCATCAGCGAGAAGTTGCCCCAAATGCTGTAGTCCCCCAGTGCAAAGCCGGTGGTGGTGACCACCGAGGTGACGTTCACCGCCACATGGCGCAGCGCGTCGAGCCAATGCAAATCGGTGGTCCACCAGTACCAGGTGCCGAGCACCAGCCAGGTCACCACCAGCAAACCGAGCAGGCCTTGCACCTGCTGGTCCTTGATCAACGCACGGCGGTTGCCGCGCAGGGTCGCCACGTACAGGGTGAACGGCAGGCTGCCGAGGATCATCACCACCACCGCGACCCAGTGCACCGCGGGCTGTTTCCAGTGGGCCAGGGATTCGTCGGAGGTGGAGAATCCACCGGTGGAAATCGCCGACATTGCATGGTTGATCGCGTCGAACAGGCCCATGCCGGCCCACCAGAACGCCAGGCTGCCAAGGATGGTGATGCCCACGTACGCCGCCACGATCAGCCGCGCCACCATGTGCGAGCGGGGCATGACTTTTTCCGAGCGGTCCGAGGATTCGGTCTGGAACAGGCGCATGCCGCCGATACGCAGCAGCGGCAGGATCGCCACCGCCATGCCGATAAAGCCGATGCCGCCGAGCCAGTGCAGCAGCGAGCGCCACATCAGGATGCCCGGTGACATGGTGTCCAGCCCGCTCAGCACGGTGGAACCGGTGGCGGTGATGCCGGACATGCTTTCAAAGAACGAGTCGGTGTAGCTGATGTGCTGGGTCAGCAGAAACGGCAGCGCGGCGAACACGCACACCACCACCCAACTGCTGACCGTCAGCAAGTACATGTCGCGCGGGCGCAGGTGCACATGTTCGGGGCGGCCGGGAATCACCAGGGCCAAACCGGCAATAAAGGTGATCAGGCTGGCCCAGAGGAACGAGGGCAGGTCACTGGTGCGTTCGAAGATCACCAGGGTGGCCATTGGCACGACCATGGCGATCGCGAGGGTGATCAGGAAGATGCCGATGATGAAACCGATGATGCGTAGGGTCGGCAACGCCATGAAGTTCGCTCGGGGGTTGAGGGTGGCGCCATTCTACCTGCGGTGCAGTGCATGTAAACCGGGGTACGTGCCGCAACGCGGTTCAACGGTGGGCGCTGGCTTGCCTGCGATTGCGGTGTATCAGTCGATCAAGGGATGACTGGCCCACCGCTATCGCAGGGAAGCCAGCTCCCACACGGGTATAAAAAAGGCGACCCGAAGGTCGCCTTTTTCAGCACCGCACTGATCAGAACTCGTGATCAGCGTTATCCGGGTTCAGGTCGCTGATGCCCAGCTTGCCTGCGGCTGCTTCAATCGAACCGGTCTGCTTGACCAGTGCGGCGATCGCGTCACGCACGATCTGGTTGCCGGCTTCGTTGCCAGCGGCGATCAGTTGGTCGTAGTGCTCGCCGTTGTTGGCGTGGTCAACCATGACCTGGATCTTCGCTTCGGTCGCCGCCAGGTCAGCCTTCAGGGCGGTGTCGGTAGCCGGATCAGCCTTGGCCACCAGGGACGACAGGCTGGCGCCGGTCAGCTTGGTGCCATCGACGCGGGTGTACTCGCCCAGGTAGACGTTGCGGATGCCCTTGGCGTCGTAGAACTGCGAGTTGTGGGTGTTATCGCTGAAGCAATCGTGCTCGTCTTCCGGCGAGTTGGCTTCCAGGGAAACCTTCATGCGTTCACCTGCCAGCTCGCCCAGGGACAGGCTGCCCATGCCGAACAACATTTTGCGCAGGCCGTCGGTGGCAGGTTCTGCCTCCAGGGTGGCGCGGTAGTTGTCTTCGACGTTGGGTTTCCAGTTGCCGACCATTTCTTCCAGGTCACTGACCAGCAGTTGGGTCACGGCACTCAGGTAGGCGCGGCGACGCTCGTTGTGGCCGCCGGTGGCGCCGTCACCTGTCAGGTAGTCCGAGGCAGGACGGTTGCCGGCGCCAGGGCCTGTGCCGTTCAGGTCCTGGCCCCAGAGCAGGAATTCGATGGCGTGGTAGCCGGTGGCGACGTTGGCTTCGGAACCGCCCAGCTCATTGAGGCTGGCGAGTTTTTCCGGAGTGATGTCCTTCACGTCGACCTTGTCTTCGCCGACCTGGATCTCGGTGTTGGCGATGATGTTGGCAGTCGCACCCGGGTTACCCAGGGCGTGTTCGTAGGACTTGTCGACATAGTCGATCAGGCCTTCGTCCAGCGGCCATGCGTTCACCTGGCCTTCCCAGTCATCAATGATGGTGTTGCCGAAGCGGAACACTTCGCTCTGCAGGTACGGCACGCGAGCGGCGATCCAGGCGTCGCGCGCGGCTTTCAGCGTGTCGGCGTTCGGCTTGGCGAGGAAGGCGTCGATGGCGGTTTGCAGGGTTTTCGCAGTGGACTCGGCATCGCTGTAGACCGCGAACACCATGTCTGCGTAATGCGCGACCACGGCCTTGGCGGCCGCTTCGTCGACCTGGCCGGCAGGGGTGGCAGCCGCTGGAGCGGTAGTGCTGGCAGCCGGGGTCGGCGCCTGGGGCGCTGCGGCCTTGTCTTTACCTTCGCCGCAACCGGCGAGAGAAATGGCAATGGCCAGCAGACTGGCGGTGGCCAGGGGCATACGAATCATGGCGAACATCCTGCTTCGGTTGTTGATAGGGCGCGCGGGGGAGCGCAAAAAAGCTGCGACATAATGCGAAAGATTTGCATTTTGTGTAAAGGGTTATACGAGGGAAATATTTAGTATCGATTCGAGCGCTCAGAGAATCACTTCGCTATTACGCTCGGACTGCTTCAAAAAAGCCGCCAACTCCCGGGCCTGCAAGGGTTTGCTGTAGTGATAGCCCTGACCTTCATGGCAGCCTTCGGAGATGATGTAGGCCTCCTGCTCGGCGGTTTCCACGCCTTCGGCGATCACTTGCATGCCCAGGCTTTTGCCCAGCTGGATGATGGCCCGCACGATGGTGGCGTCGTCGTCATCGTCCAGCAGGTCTTGGACGAAGCTCTTGTCGATCTTGATTTTGTCCAGCGGCAGGCTCTTGAGGTAGCTCAGGGATGAATAGCCGGTGCCGAAGTCATCAATCGCAATCAACGCCCCGGAACGGCGCAGGCTCAGCAAGTGCTGGGCGGCAGTGCTGATGTCTTCCATCAGGCCGGTCTCGGTGACTTCCAATTCCAGGCTGCGCGGCGGCAGGCGGTAGATCTGCATCAGGTTGTTGACCACCCGTGGCAGCTCGGCGTGGTGCAACTGCACGGTGGACAGGTTGACCGCCATGCGCAGGCCGATGAAGCCCAGGTCGTGCCATTCGCGCAACTGGCGGCAGGCCTGGTCCAGCACCCATTCACCAATCGGGATGATGGTGCCGTTCTGCTCCGCCAGCGGGATAAACAGGTCGGGCGGCACTAGGCCGTGTTCCGGGTGTTGCCAGCGGATCAGTGCTTCCACGCCGACCACGCGGTGGTCTCGGTAGCTGATCTGCGGCTGGTACACCAGGTGGAACTGGTCGCGACTGAGGGCGTCGCGCAGGTCTTTCTCCAGCTCGCGGCGGCGGCGCATTTCACTGTCGACGCTGGCTATATAGAACTGATAGCGGTTGCGCGAACGGCTCTTGGCCAGGGTCATGGTCTGTTCGGCTTTCTGCAGTAACTTCTCGGTGCTGTCGCCATCTTCCGGGAACAACGTGATACCGATGGTGGCGCGCAGGCGGATTTCCTCGTGATCGAGGGCGAACTCCGCCTCCAGGTCATCGAGGATACTTTGCGCCAGCTCCGCGGCTTCGTAGGGCTGGTCGATATCGGCCTGCACCAGGGCGAACTGGTCGCCACCCAGGCGGGCCAGGGCGCCGAGTCGGCCGCTGTGGGCGCGCAGGCGGTCAGCCAGGGCCAGCAGCAATTTGTCGCCGGCCTGATAGGTGAACTGTTCGTTGATGCTTTTGAAGTCATCGAGGCCCACGCATAACACCGCCACGCGGCGTTGGCGACGACCGGCGTCGATCAGGATTTTGTCCAGTTGCTCCTGCAGTTTCTGGCGATTCGGCAGGCCGGTGAGGAAGTCGTACTGGGCCATGCGCAGCAGGCTGCTTTCCGCTTCATGGCGCAGGTGGGTATTGCGTTCGATGGATTCGAGCAATTGGTTGGCGGTATTGATCCACAGCCCCAGTTCGTTGCGCTCATGGCCCTTGAGCTGGGGGATCTTGTGCTCGCTGGGCCGGTCGGGGTTGATCGAGGTCAGGTGTTCGATAATCCGCGACAACGGCTTGGTCAGCAGCCAGTGATAGACCAGGTACAGCACCAGGCCCATGGCCAGGGCGCGCAGTACCCCGGAAATGAAGATGATCACCGAATTGACGATAAACCCCTGGCCATACGTGGCGGTGTCGAGGGTGATACTGAGGTCGCCGTAATACTCGCTGTAGGGGCCTTTGCCGACCAGGGGCGTGGTGAAGGTGCGTTCCTGGCCCAGGATCAGGTCGGTCAGCCAGCGACTGGGGGCCTGCTGCAGGGCGCGGCTCTTTTCGGCCAGCATGGTTTCGTTGGGGTGGCCGATGGAGGCCATGCGCACCGCGTCGTCCTGGAACAGGCCCTCAATGACCTGCATGCCCATCTCGCGGTCCAGGCTGTAGACGGCCTGCGTCGAGGGGTCGCGAAACATGTCGAGGATGCGCTGGGCATCGCCGGCCACGGCCTGGCGCGTCTTGTAGGCATCGAAAACGATCTGCGCCACGCTCAGCGCCACGCCCACGATCAATGCCGACAGCAGCACAACCCGTAGCAACTTCACCGACAAGCTGTTCTTGAGTTCCAGCTTCAAAGGGTCATTCCTTGTTCCATGCGGGTGGCCTCAATATGCCATGAGTATTGGCAATCCCGTGAGGGCAGTCAAAGGGACATTGCGGCTGACGGTACTTTGCGGCGTTGAGGGAGCCAGGGGCGGGGGATGTTGGCGGGTGCGAGGGGAAATGGAAGGCGGTCAATCAGGCGAGTGACGGGGACGGGGAGGGGCTGCGTTTTTCGCCTCCCTGGAAGCCCAGGGAAGCGAGCGCTGCGGCCTTTACCCGGCTGGGACCGGGTTTGGGTTGTCTCTCTGGGCGTTTGACATGGATTGAGACAGCGACGCGATTACGCTCGTTGCCACTCCTATAGCTTGCATCCCGCCTCCTATCACCACCGGGGCGAGGGTTGTGGCCAGGGGGATAACTGCAGCTGCTGCACCTACTCCTGCGATTGCCATGATTACACTCTCCAACATCAATCAAGAGGGACATTCCTCCTGCCGCCTGGGTGGTCATTGCGTGTCGTTGAGTTCCATGGGGCTTTGCCTGCCCTTGCGCTTGAACCAACGGCCACAAAAAAGCCCGGCACAGGGCCGGGCTTTTTCTACTGCAAGGGTTGCTTAGGCAGTGAAGGTCTTGCCTTCGAACTGCTCAGCCACGAACTTCCAGTTGACCAGGTTCCAGAACGCTTCCACATACTTCGGACGCACGTTGCGGTAGTCGATGTAGTAGGCGTGTTCCCAGACGTCGCAGGTCAGCAGCGGGGTGTCGCCGTTGGTCAGCGGGTTGCCGGCGCCGATGGTGCTGGCCAGGGCCAGGGAACCGTCAGCCTTTTTCACCAGCCAGCCCCAACCGGAACCGAAGGTGCCGACGGACGTCTTGGTGAACTCTTCCTTGAACTTGTCGAACGAACCGAAGGCTGCGTTGATGGCTTCAGCCAGTGCGCCGGTCGGTTGGCCACCGGCGTTTGGCGCCAGGCAGTTCCAGTAGAAGGTGTGGTTCCAGACCTGAGCGGCGTTGTTGAAGATGCCGCCCGAAGAGGATTTGACGATCTCTTCCAGGGTCTTGCCTTCGAACTCGGTGCCAGGCACCAGGTTGTTCAGGTTCACGACATAGGTGTTGTGGTGCTTGTCGTGGTGGTATTCCAAGGTTTCCTTGGAGATGTGCGGCTGCAGGGCATCGTGTGCGTAGGGCAGCGGCGGCAATTCGAAAGCCATGATGATTCTCCTAATCAGGTCAGTTGCGGTGAGCGCAAGGCCGATCACGGGCGGCCAAACAAGCGCCGGGGAGTTTGTACTCTTTGCGGCGCAGGGTCCGGATCATAGCACCGGGGGTGCGGCAAAACCACGCAACAACTGTGTGGGATAGAGGTTCCAGAGCGTTTTGGAATATTCCTCAAGCGCTGATCAATTGGTAGGCCACGCTGAACATCATCACCGCCACCAACAGGTCCAGCAGGCGCCACGTCGCCGGGCGTGCCAGCCAGGGCGCCAACCAGGCCGCGCCGAGTGCCAGCGTGGCGAACCACAGGAATGAAGCACTGGCGGCGCCGGCCACATAGGCGCCCGGTTCGGTTTGTTGGGCGCCCAATGAGCCGATCAGCAGCACCGTGTCCAGGTACACGTGGGGGTTGAGCAATGTCACGGCCAGGGCGCTGAGCAATACCGCGCGTAACGAGCGCATCTTGACGTGATTGCCTTGCTCCAGGCTTTGCCTGGAAAACGCCCGACGCAGCGCCAATGTGCCGTACCACAACAGGAATGCCGCGCCGCCCCAGCGGGCGATGGCCAGCAGCAGCGGGTTTTGCGCGAGCACCGTGGCCAGGCCGAAGACACCGGCCGCAACCAGAATGGCATCGCACACGATGCAGAGCGCTGCCACGGGCAGGTGATGTTCGCGGCGCAGGCTTTGCGCGAGGACAAAGGCGTTCTGCGTTCCGATCGCCATGATCAGGCCGAGCGCCACCAACAGGCCATTCAGATAGCTTTGCCACATACGCTTTACTCCGCGTCCGTCGCCAACTGGCGCAGTACATTCATGGCGCGCTCGGCATCCGCGCGGCCGACAAACAGGTGATCGTGGTAGTAGCCGGCAATCACGTTGCAACTGATCCCGGCCTTGCCCAGGGCGCTGGCAAACGCGGCGGTCAGGCCCACGGCTTCGAGCGCCGAGTGCACATTCAAGGTGATCCATGCCGCCACATAGTCGAAGGCCAATCCAGCCGTTTCGGCCTGCTGGCGTTCCAGGATCAGCGTCAGGCCTTCCTGCTCGCGGAAGCTGCCGATCACCTCGCAACCCGCCGGGATGCGGTGATCGGGCAAGGTGCAGAACACGTAGTCACCCTCGTTCAGGTGCGGGCTCATGCTGCGCAACAGTGTTGCCAGGGCGGTTTCGCCGGCCATGGGAGGTTTCCTAATAAAAGAGGGAAGCGATGCTGGCTATTCTCATGGCGCAGGCTGTATAAGAAAAACCAATATTGCTGATCGCTCATTAGAGAAACTGATGTTCGACTATAAATTGCTCTCCGCCCTGGCGGCGGTGGTGGAACAGGCCGGCTTCGAGCGCGGCGCCCAAGTGCTGGGGCTCTCGCAGTCGGCGATTTCCCAGCGGATCAAATTGCTTGAGGCGCGCATCGGCCAGCCGGTGCTGGTACGGGCCACGCCTCCGACGCCCACGGATGTCGGGCGGCGGTTGCTCAACCATGTGCAGCAGGTGCGGCTGCTGGAGCGCGATCTGCAGAGCCAGGTGCCGGCGCTGGACGAGGAGGGCATGCCCGAACGTTTGCGCATCGCGCTGAATGCCGACAGCCTGGCCACCTGGTGGGCCGAGGCGGTCAGCGGGTTTTGTGCCGAGCAGCACTTGTTGTTGGACCTAGTGGTGGAAGACCAGACCGTCGGCCTCAAGCGCATGCGTGCCGGCGAAGTGGCCGCCTGCATCTGCGCCAGCGAGCGCCCGGTGGCCGGTGCGCGCAGCCTGTTGCTCGGTGCCATGCGCTATCGGGCGTTGGCCAGCCCAGCATTTATTGCGCGGCATTTTCCTACGGGCGTACGCGCCGACCAGTTGGCGCGCACGCCCGCGCTGGTGTTTGGCCCGGATGATTTTTTGCAGCATCGCTACCTGGCGTCCCTCGGTGTGGACGGCGGCTTCGAACACCATTTATGCCCGTCGTCCGAAGGCTTTATCCGCCTCACTGAAGCCGGGCTTGGCTGGGGCCTGGTGCCGGAATTGCAGGTACGCGACCAGTTGGAACGGGGCGTGCTGGTGGAGTTATTGCCAGATAAGCCCATTGATGTGCCGTTGTACTGGCATCATTGGCGCAGTGGCGGGCAACTGTTGGGCCTGCTGACTGACCATCTGGCACAGGCATGTGGGCAATGGTTGGTGCCCTATCAGCAGTAGCTGGCGTCAAGTTGCAAGCTGCAAGAGAAAAGCTTGCAGATCGTATTTAATTTGCAACTGATAGCTTGAAGCTTGCAGTTGCATCCGTAGGAGGCTCCATGAAAGTTCTGGTCACCGGCGCAAGCGGCTTCATCGGCGGGCGCTTTGCGCGTTTCGCCCTGGAGCAGGGCCTGGACGTGCGGGTCAACGGGCGACGCGCCGAGGGTGTGGAACACCTGGTCAGGCGCGGCGCCGAGTTTATCCAGGGTGATTTGAATGATGCCGACCTGGTGCGCGACCTGTGCCGCGATGTTGAAGCCGTGGTGCATTGCGCCGGCGCCGTCGGGCTGTGGGGCAAATATCAGGATTTTCACCAGGGCAACGTGCTGGTCACGGAAAACGTGGTCGAGGCGTGCCTCAAGCAACAGGTCGGACGCCTGGTGCACCTGTCCTCGCCGTCGATCTACTTCGATGGGCGCGACCATCTCGGGCTGACCGAAGAGCAGGTGCCCAAGCGCTTCAAGCATCCGTATGCCGCGACCAAATACCTGGCGGAGCAAAAAGTCTTCGGTGCCCAGGAGTTCGGCCTCGAAGTCATCGCGCTGCGCCCGCGTTTTGTAACCGGCGCCGGCGACATGAGCATTTTCCCGCGCCTGCTGAAAATGCAGCGCAAGAACCGCCTGGCCATCGTCGGCGACGGCCTCAACAAGGTCGATTTCACCAGCGTGCACAACCTCAACGAGGCGCTGCTCGGCAGTTTGCTCGCGCCCGGTTCGGCGTTGGGCAGGGCCTACAACATCAGCAACGGCACTCCGGTGCCGGTGTGGGATGTGGTGAATTACGTGATGCGCCAAATGCAGTTGCCCCAAGTGACGCGTTATCGCTCCTACGGCCTGTCCTACAGCGTCGCCGCGCTCAATGAAGCCTTCTGCGCGATGTGGCCGGGTCGACCGGAACCGGCGTTGTCGCGCCTGGGCATGCAGGTCATGAACAAAGATTTCACCCTCGACATCAGCCGCGCCAGGCATTATCTGGACTACGAGCCCAAGGTCAGCCTGTGGACTGCCCTCGACGAGTTCTGCAGTTGGTGGAAGGCCCAGGAACCGGGGTTGAAGTAAGCTCACAACCAGCAACACATCGGGAACCGAATTCGTGGTTCCGGGTCGATCAGTGCGGCGGGCCTGCGGTTTATACTCCCCACGCTCGGCTCCCCCGCTAGCCACCTCACCGATTCAGGGTTGATTCATGCGCAACGATGCCAACGACGACTTCGACAACGTTCCCAGCCTGCGGGCCGATCACGGGGATGACGATGATTTCGAACCGACTCCCGCCACTTCGGTGCGTTCGCGCAACACGCCCGTGGTCAAGGTCAAGAGCGCCAGCACCGGCCCGTTGTGGGCATTGATCGGCGCCCTGCTGATCGCCTTCGCCGGCCTGGCGTGGTGGAGCTTCCAGCAGATCTCATTGATGGGCCAGCAACTGGTCGCCACCCAGGAAAGCTTTGCGCGCATCAGCGAAGAAGCGGCAGGGCGGCTGCAGGATATTTCCGGCAAGGTCGTGGCCAGCGAGGCCAGCGTGAACAACGGCAGCGAAGCGCTCAAATTGCAGATCAAGCAGCTGGAAACCCAGTTGCTGGAGCAGGGCAAGCAGCAAGTGGGCGTGGCCGGCCAGGCCACCGAGCTGGACAAACGTCTGGCACAGATGACCGCGAGCACCACCGACCTGTCCAACGCCAACACCCGGCTGCAAGGCCAGGTGCAAGCGCTGACCGACGCCGTGGCGACGCTCAAGGCGGCGCAGGGCGATGCCGGCAAGCGTGATGCCGAAATCAAGGAGCTCGCTGCCGACGTCGCGGCGCTGAAAAAGCAGGGCAACCCGAGCGCCGCCATCGCGCGTATCGAGCAGGACCTGGTGGTGCTCAAGAGCGCCCAGGACAATCAGCCGGCCAACAGCGATGCGCCGACCAATAAAGAGTTCGACGTGTTCCGCATCCAGACCACGCGCAACATCACCACCCTGCAGAGCCAGGTGCAGAACCTGAACCAGCGCCTCAACGCGCCGGCGACTGCCACACCGCTCGGCCAGTAAAGACCACCAGGGCTGGTCGGTTGTGAAACGGTTAAAACTGTAGGAACGGGTTTGCCAGCGATGGCGGTGCATCAGGGACCCGCGACCCTGCAGGCTACCCGGTCCCAACCGTCCATACATGGGCTGATGGCTACCTCTGTGAATGTCACCACTTGGTGACATTTCCCTTCCCCTTCGTTACTTGCCCGTCCTTCACCCTTGTTTAGACTCCGGTCATCCCACAAAAAACAATAAGGGCCACCCATGACCACGCAACCACTGCCTGCCAGCAGTTGGCTGAATGCACCTGCCCATCACGCCTGGCTTGCCGCCGAAGGCCAGCGCCTGCTGACATTCGCCAAGGCCTCTCGCCTGCCCGAGGGTTTTGGCAACCTGGACGACAACGGCCAACTGCCGGCCAACGCCCACGCCGAAACCATGAACACCGCGCGCATGACCCACAGCTTCGCCATGGCCCATGCCCAGGGCCTGCCGGGCTATGCCGAACTCGTCGAGCACGGTGTCGCGGCCCTGAGCGGCCCGCTGCGCGACAGCGAGCACGGTGGCTGGTTCGCAGCGCCCGGTGCCCTCGATGGCAACTGTGGCAAGGCCGCCTACCTGCATGCGTTTGTCGCCCTGGCCGCCAGCTCGGCGGTCGTGGCCGGTGCTCCGGGTGCACAGACCTTGTTGAACGACGCGATCCACATCATCGAGCAGTTTTTCTGGAGCGAAGAAGAGGGCGTGATGCTCGAGTCCTTCGCCCAGGACTGGAGCGGTGTCGAAGCCTACCGCGGCGCCAACAGCAACATGCACGCCACCGAGGCCTTTCTCGCCCTGGCCGATGTCACCGGCGACACCCGCTGGCTTGACCGCGCCTTGCGCATCGTCGAGCGGGTTATCCACACCCACGCCGCCGGCAACCAGTTCATGGTCATCGAGCATTTCGACGCGCATTGGCAAGCGTTGCTCGGCTACAACGAAGACAACCCCGCCGATGGCTTCCGCCCCTACGGCATCACTCCCGGCCATGGTTTTGAATGGGCGCGGCTGGTGCTGCACCTGGAAGCTGCACGCCTGTTGGCCGGGCTGGCCACGCCGGACTGGCTGGTGAGCGATGCCAGGGGCCTGTTCGCCAGCGCCTGCGAATATGCCTGGGCCGTAGATGGCGCGCCGGGCATCGTCTACACCCTGGACTGGAACCAGCGCCCGGTGGTGCGCGAACGCCTGCACTGGACCCACGCCGAAGCCAGCGCGGCCGCCCAGGCCTTGCTCAAGCGCACGGGCGAACTGCATTACGAAATCTGGTACCGACGTTTCTGGGAATTTTGCGAAACCCACTTCATCGACCCTGTCCACGGCAGTTGGCACCACGAACTCAACCCGCATAACCAACCCAGCAGCACGATCTGGGGCGGCAAGCCGGACCTGTACCATGCCTGGCAAGCGGTATTGCTGCCTGCGCTGCCGTTGGCGCCAAGCATGGCCAGTGCCATCGGGGCTGGGCGCTATGTCACCAAGTGGTGACATTTGTCCATCCCTTTGTTACCTGCGTTTAAAACATCCATGTTTAAACTCCGTGCAGCGCAAGCTCTAGACTTGCATGCATAACAACAAGAAAAGGTACTCAGATGAACGCGATTAATCGCCTCGCCGTAGCTATTTCCGTTGCCTCGTTGTTTCCCCTCAGTGCTTTTGCCGCCGACTCGAAAGGGACGGTTGAAGTTGTGCATTGGTGGACCTCGGGCGGTGAGAAAGCGGCTGTAGATGTCCTGAAGGCCCAAGTCGAGAAAGACGGTTTCACCTGGAAAGACGGTGCCGTTGCTGGTGGCGGTGGCGCCACGGCCATGACCGTGCTGAAAAGCCGCGCGGTTGCCGGCAACCCGCCAGGCGTCGCCCAGATCAAAGGTCCGGACATCCAGGAATGGGCCTCCACCGGTCTGCTCGACACCGACGTGCTCAAAGACGTCGCCAAAGAAGAGAAGTGGGACTCGCTGCTCGACAAGAAAGTCTCGGATACCGTGAAGTACGAAGGTGACTATGTCGCCGTCCCGGTCAACATCCACCGCGTGAACTGGCTGTGGATCAACCCGGAAGTATTCAAAAAAGCCGGTATCACCAAAAACCCGACCACCCTCGAAGAATTCTATGCCGCCGGCGACAAGCTGAAGAAAGCCGGCTTCATTCCGCTCGCCCACGGTGGCCAACCGTGGCAGGACAGCACCGTGTTCGAAGCGGTAGTCCTGTCGGTGATGGGCGCCGATGGCTACAAGAAAGCCCTGGTTGACCTCGACAACGGCGCCCTGACCGGCCCGGAAATGGTCAAGGCCCTGACCGAGCTGAAGAAAGTCGCGACCTACATGGACGTCGACGGCAAAGGCCAGGACTGGAACCTGGAGGCGGGCAAGGTCATCAACGGCAAGGCCGGCATGCAGATCATGGGTGACTGGGCCAAGTCCGAATGGACCGCGGCCAAGAAAGTCGCCGGCAAGGACTATGAGTGCGTAGCCTTCCCAGGCACCGACAAGGCCTTCACCTACAACATCGACTCCCTGGCGGTGTTCAAGCAGAAAGACAAAGGCACTGCTGCCGGCCAGCAGGACATCGCCAAAGTCGTGCTGGGTGAAAACTTCCAGAAAGTCTTCAGCATCAACAAGGGCTCGATCCCTGTTCGTACCGACATGCTCAATGAAATGGACAAGCTCGGCTTCGACTCCTGCGCCCAGACCGCTGCCAAGGACTTCCTGGCAGACGCCAAGACCGGCGGCCTGCAGCCAAGCATGGCGCACAACATGGCCACTACCCTGGCCGTGCAAGGCGCGTTCTTTGATGTCGTGACCAACTACATCAACGACCCGAAAGCCGACCCGGCCGACACCGCCAAGAAGTTGGGTGCTGCGATCAAGTCAGCCAAGTAAGGCCTGGGAGCGGTTTTGTGGGAGTCGGGCTTGCCCGCGATGCAGGCAACTCGGTGTATCGGTTACACCGAAGTGATGCTATCGCCGGCAAGCCAGCTCCCACACAAACCGCGCTCGACAAGAGACTCACCCTGTAGTCCTTTTTCCCTGTATTGGATTTCCCCATGAGTTCTGTTGCTGTGTTCAGCAAAGCCTCGCCGTTCGATGCACTGCAGCGCTGGCTACCCAAACTGGTGCTGGCGCCCAGCATGTTCATCGTGCTGGTGGGCTTCTACGGCTACATCCTGTGGACGTTTGTACTCTCGTTCACCAATTCCACGTTCCTGCCGAGCTACAAATGGGCGGGCCTTGCGCAATACGCGCGGTTGTTCGACAACGACCGCTGGTGGGTAGCGAGCAAGAACCTGGCTGTTTTCGGCGGGATGTTTATCGGCATCACCCTGGTGATCGGCGTGACCCTGGCGATTTTCCTCGACCAGAAGATCCGTCGCGAAGGCTTTATCCGCACCATTTACCTGTACCCGATGGCGCTCTCGATGATCGTCACCGGTACCGCCTGGAAATGGCTGCTCAACCCGGGCATGGGCCTGGACAAACTCCTGCGTGACTGGGGCTGGGAAGGCTTCCGCCTGGACTGGCTGATCGACCCGGACCGCGTGGTCTATTGCCTGGTCATCGCGGCCGTGTGGCAAGCCTCCGGTTTCATCATGGCGATGTTCCTCGCCGGCCTGCGCGGCGTTGATCAATCGATCATCCGTGCCGCGCAGATCGACGGCGCGAGCCTGCCGCGCATCTACTGGAGCGTGGTGCTGCCCAGCCTGCGTCCGGTGTTCTTCAGTGCGGTGATGATCCTGGCGCACATTGCGATCAAGAGCTTCGACCTGGTGGCGGCCATGACGGCCGGCGGCCCGGGCTACTCGTCCGACCTGCCGGCGATGTTCATGTACTCGTTCACCTTCAGCCGCGGCCAGATGGGCATGGGCTCGGCCAGTGCAATCCTGATGCTCGGTGCGATCCTCGCGATCATCGTGCCTTACCTCTACTCCGAGCTGAGGACCAAGCGTAATGACTAGTCTCGCTTCCAAACCTGCCATCAGCCTGAGCCGCATCGCGATCTACGCGGTGCTGATCTTCGCCGTGCTGCTGTACCTGGTACCGCTGGTGGTGATGCTGCTGACCAGCTTCAAGACCCCGGAAGACATCAGCACCGGCAACCTGCTGAGCTGGCCGACCGTGGTCACCGGCATCGGCTGGGTCAAGGCCTGGGCCACGGTGGACGGTTACTTCTGGAACTCGATCAAGATCACCGTGCCTGCCGTGCTGATCTCCACCGCCATCGGTGCGTTGAACGGCTACGTGCTGTCCTTCTGGCGGTTCAAGGGTTCGCAGCTGTTCTTCGGCCTGCTGTTGTTCGGTTGCTTCCTGCCGTTCCAGACCGTGCTGCTGCCGGCGTCGTTCACCCTCGGCAAGATGGGCCTGGCCAGCACTACCACCGGCCTGGTGTTTGTCCACGTGGTCTACGGATTGGCGTTTACTACACTGTTCTTCCGTAACTACTACGTGAGCATTCCGGATGCGCTGATCAAGGCCGCACGCCTGGATGGTGCAGGATTCTTCACCATCTTCCGTCAGATCATTCTGCCGATGTCGACCCCGATCATCATGGTCTGCCTGATCTGGCAGTTCACCCAGATCTGGAACGACTTTCTGTTCGGTGTGGTGTTCTCCAGCGGCGACTCCCAGCCCATCACGGTGGCGCTGAACAACCTGGTCAACACCAGCACCGGGGCCAAGGAATATAACGTGGATATGGCGGCGGCGATGATCGCCGGGCTGCCGACCCTGCTGGTCTATGTGATCGCAGGCAAGTATTTCGTGCGCGGCCTCACGGCCGGCGCGGTCAAGGGGTAATCATGGCTACGCTTGAACTTCGCAATGTAAACAAGACCTATGGCGCCGGCCTGCCCGACACCTTGAAGAACATCGAACTGTCGATCAAGGAAGGCGAATTCCTGATCCTGGTCGGCCCTTCGGGTTGCGGCAAATCCACGCTGATGAACTGCATCGCCGGCCTTGAGACCATCACCGGCGGCGCGATCATGATCGGCGACCAGGACGTGAGTGGCATGAGCCCCAAGGATCGCGACATCGCCATGGTGTTCCAGTCCTACGCGCTGTACCCGACCATGAGCGTGCGCGAGAACATCGAGTTCGGCCTGAAAATCCGCAAGATGCCCCAGGCGGATATCGATGCTGAAGTGGCGCGCGTGGCCAAGCTGCTGCAGATCGAACACTTGCTCAACCGCAAGCCGGGCCAACTGTCCGGCGGCCAGCAACAGCGCGTGGCGATGGGCCGTGCCCTGGCGCGTCGGCCGAAGATCTACCTGTTCGACGAACCGCTGTCCAACCTCGACGCCAAGCTGCGCGTCGAGATGCGCACCGAAATGAAACTGATGCACCAGCGCCTCAAGACCACCACGGTCTACGTGACCCACGACCAGATCGAAGCAATGACCCTGGGCGACAAGGTCGCGGTGATGAAGGACGGCATCATCCAGCAGTTCGGCACGCCGAAAGAGATCTACAACAACCCGGCCAACCAGTTCGTGGCGAGCTTCATCGGTTCACCGCCGATGAACTTTGTGCCCCTGCGCCTGCAACGCAAGGACGGTCGCCTGGTAGCCCTGCTCGACAGCGGCCAGGCCCGTTGCGAGCTGGCACTCAACGTGACGGATGTCGGCCTGGAAGACCGCGACGTGATCCTGGGCTTGCGTCCGGAGCAGATCATGTTGGCGGCGGGCGAGGGCGACGCTGCCTCGAGCATTCGTGCCGAAGTCCAGGTGACCGAGCCGACCGGCCCGGACACCCTGGTGTTCGTGCAGCTCAATGACACCAAGGTCTGCTGCCGCCTGGCGCCCGACGTGGCGCCGCAGGTGGGCGAGACCCTGACCCTGCAATTCGATCCGGCCAAGGTATTGCTGTTCGATGCCAAGACGGGTGAGCGCCTGGGCACTGCTGCTGCGTTGCCAGCACAGGGGCATGCCGACAACGTGGCCCAGTTCAAGGGTCGGTGAAAAATATAAGTTGTTGTTTTTGTTAAAAAAAGTAAACCGCGTTAGATAAAAACAGTTTAATAACAATAAAGACGAGGATGTAGGGATGAAAAAGCAGCACAACAACACTCGGCTGATCTGCCAACTGTCAGCAGCAGCAGCCCTTGTATTGTCCGCCAATGCGATGGCGGCCGATGCATTCAGCGCCGATTCCAAGTGGATGACCGGTGATTGGGGCGGTGAGCGTACCAAGCTGATCGAGCAAGGTATCGACATCAAGGCGGATTACGTAGGGGAAGTCGGTGGCAACCTGCACGGTGGCTACAACAACGACAAAACTGCCCGTTACGCTGACCAGTTCGGTCTGGGCGTAGCACTGGATCTGCAAAAGCTGTGGGGCTGGGATAACACCCAGGCCAAGATCCAACTGACCAATCGTAATGGCTACAACATCTCCAATGACCGCATTGGCGATCCGCGTGCCGGCACCTTGAGTTCGTCTCAAGAAGTGTATGGCCGTGGCCACATGGTGCGTCTGACCCAGTTCTGGATCCAGCACCAGATGTTCGACAACAAGCTGGATGTGAAGCTCGGTTACTTCGGTGAAGGCGAAGACTTCAACACCTTCCCATGCGACTTCCAGAACCTGTCGTTCTGTGGCTCCCAGGTCGGTAACTATGTGAACACCTGGTACAACTGGCCCGTCAGCCAGGCTGCGATCCGCGTGAAGTACAACATCACGCCTGAGCTGTATGCGCAAATCGGTGCCTACAACCAGAACCCATCGCAGCTGGACCACGGCAACGGCTTCAAACTCAGCGGCAGCGGCACCAAGGGCACCGTGATTCCGGTGGAATTGGTCTGGTCGCCTAAGGTCAATAACCTGCCGGGCGAATACCGTGTGGGTTACTACAAAAGCGCCGCCGATGCGCCGGATGTCCGTGAAGACATCAACGGCAACGACGCTGCAACCACTGGCCAGCCGTACCGTACCCGCAGCAGCAAGAAAGGCTACTGGTTCGTTGCGCAACAGCAACTCACCACCCATAACGGCGACGCCTCCCGTGGCCTGAACATCGCGGCCAACGCGACCTTCCACGACAAGGAAACCAACCTGGTCGATAACTACCAGTCGATCATGCTGGTGTACAAGGGCCCATTCGACGCGCGTCCAAAAGATGACGTCGGCATTGGCGCTGCGCGTCTGCACGTCAACAATGACGTGAAGAAAAACGCCGAGCTGCTGAACGAAGACGGTGGTTTCACCGACTACAGCCAGGCCGGTTACTCGCCACTGCGGACCACCGAGTACAACTACGAAATCAACTACGGCTTCCACGTGACCAACTGGCTGACCGTGCGTCCCAACCTGCAATACGTTGCCCACCCGGGTGGCGTGGACAAAGTCGACAACGCGTTGGTAGCCGGCCTGAAAATCCAGTCTACGTTCTAACGCTGTTGCGATAAGCTCCTTCTCTCTGTGCGCATTTTGCGGGTAGCCATGGCTATCCGCTTTTTTTTGGGAGATGGCACCTGTAGGCGCCGGCAAGCCAGCGCCTCCAGGCAAGGGCGCATTTCAGACATGATTTTCAGGACCGTGGCACATGCATGAGCATCCGCTGCAACGTTTTTTCAAATCCCTGCGCGAACGTCCGGTGTTCGCCTGGGAGCGCTTTCAGATGCGCGACGTGTTGGTGATCGATCATCCGCTGTGCCAGGCGGTGTTCAGTCGCCAGGGCGCGCAGCTGTTGCATTTTCAGCCGCGCGGCCAGAAGCCCTGGCTATGGTGCGCGGCCAAGTGGCCGCAAGTCGGTGCCATCCGTGGCGGTGTGCCGGTGTGCTGGCCCTGGTATGGCCGGCATCCCAGTGAGAACGCGTGGCCGTCCCATGGCTGGGCGCGGTTGATCGACTGGAAACTGCTCGACAGCAGCACCGACGACGACGGCGTGCGCCTGCACTGGCAATTGCAGTTGTGCGACTGGCAGGTTGACCTGCACGCGCACCTGGGCGACACCCTGGAACTGCGCCTGAGCACTGAGCACCAGGACGAACTGCCGTGCCAGCTGAGCCATGCTTTGCATGCTTACTGGCGTATTGGTCACGTCGACGAGATAGCGCTGTCTGGGCTCGACGGTGCGCACGGTTACGACCAACTCAATCGCCAGGTGTGCCAGCAGGAGGGCGAGTTGCGGGTGGAGGGCGGATGCCAACGGGTGTTCCAGCACGAGGGCGAATTGCACCTCAAGGATCATGCCTGGCAGCGCGAACTGTGCATCGACACCGGCGACAGCGCCGACACCGTGGTGTGGCACCCCGGCAGTCGGCCGCTTTTGGGCGTGAGCTTCAACGAGGCGGCGGGGTTTGTGTGTGTGGAGTCGGCAATGGCCGGGGCCAGCCTGGCGCCGGGGGAGCGGGCGCATTTGAGCCTGCAGGCCAGGGCTGGGGCCTGAAGTGAGTGCGGATGTGTTTGTGGTGAGCTGACTAATTGTGGTGAACAGGTTTTTTAAGGTGAGCGTGCTTGTAGTGGTGAGCGGGCTTGTTGTGGTGAGCGGGCTTGCCCCGCGTTGGGGCGCGAAGCGGCCCTAAAACCTGAGAACCTGATCTACCTGAAGGATCGCGGTGGTCTTGCTGGGGCTGCTGCGCAGCCCAACGCGGGGCAAGCCCGCTCGCCACAAGGAGCCCACATGCCACACCAGTCCCACATGCCACAAGAAGCCCACATGCCACAAGAAGCTCACATGCCACAGCAGGCCCACATGGCACAAGAAGCTCACATGCCACAGCGGTCCCACATGGCACAAGAAGCCCACATGCCACAACAATCCCGCTGGCGCAGGCCTTAGTTGAACTCATCCCCCACCGGATACCGGCTGTCATTCAGGCTTTCTTTGATCTTGCGCAGGTGCGGTTGGAAATCCACCCCGCGACGCAAGGTCATGCCAGTAGCCAGCACATCCAGCACGGTCAACTGAATGATGCGCGACGTCATCGGCATGTAGATGTCGGTGTCTTCCGGCAGGGGAATGTTCAGGCTCACTGTACTGGCCTTGGCCAGGGGCGAGTTCTCGGCCGTCACGCCCAGCACCGAAGCGCCGTTTTCGCGGGCGATACGCGCCACTTCCACCAGCTCGCGGGTGCGCCCGGTGTAGGAAATGATCACGAACAGCTCGCCTGTGTGCGCCACCGAGGCGATCATGCGCTGCATCAGCACGTCGGCATGGGCGGTAACGGCCAGGTTGAAGCGGAAAAACTTGTGCAGCGCATCCATGGCCACCGGCGCCGAAGCGCCCAGGCCGAAGAAGTGGATCTGCCGCGCCTGGATCAACAAATCCACGGCTTTGCTGATCAGGGCCGGGTCCAGCGCCTGGCAGGCGCTGTCCAGGGACGCAATGGCACTGCCAAAGATCTTCTGGGTGTAGGCCTCAGGGTTATCATCGGCCTCCACGGCGCGGCTGACGTAGGCCGCGCCGCTGGCCAGGCTTTGTGCCAGTTGCAATTTAAGTTCAGGGTAACCACTGACGCCGAATGAACGGCAGAAGCGGTTGACCGTCGGTTCACTGACCGAGGCGGCCTGGGCGAGGGCGGCGATCGAGAAGCGGGTGGCCTGCTGTGGGTTGAGCAGGATGACTTCAGCGACTTTACGCTCGGCCTTGTTCAATTCTTCGAGGCGGTTCCGGATCTGTTCCAGAAGATTTCGCACGCGGTCCATTCAGTCTTTCCTTCGGGCGACGATGCAAATAAAGGGTGGCAACCAATCGACGAGTGGCCCTTTGCGGTGGCCTATCCTACTGAGGGTAGCTGAACACCACCACTCGGAATGCGTATTTCGGGAAAATGTTGTGGTTATTACTACATTTTTCCTTGAGTGATGCCTTGAAAAAAGGTATTTGTAGCTTAACTTGATAAAAGAACAAACATCATGCCTTCGATAACCGTAGAACCCTGCACCTTTGCCCTGTTTGGCGCCTTGGGTGATCTGGCGCTGCGCAAGTTATTTCCTGCCCTCTATCAACTCGATGGCGCCGCGCTCCTGCACGACGATACGCGCATCCTGGCCCTGGCCCGTGAAGCCGGTTCCGAGCAGCAGCACCTGGCCCACATCGAAAAAGAATTGCGTAAATATGTCGGCAAGGAACTGGACGAGAGCATCGCCCAGCGTTTCCTGGCGCGCCTGACCTATGTCCACGTCGACTTCATGAAGGCCGACGACTACGTGGCCCTGGCTGAAATCGCCGGCACCGAGCAGCGCCTGATTGCCTACTTCGCCACCCCGGCAGCGGTGTATGGCGCGATCTGCGAGAACCTGTCCAAGGTCGGCCTGGCGGAAAACACCCGCGTGGTGCTGGAAAAGCCGATCGGGTCGGACCTGGAGTCTTCGCGCAAGGTCAACGATGCCGTGGCGCAGTTTTTCCCGGAAAACCGCACCTATCGCATCGACCATTACCTGGGCAAGGAAACCGTCCAGAACCTGATCGCCCTGCGTTTCGCCAACAGCCTGTTCGAAACCCAGTGGAACCAGAACTACATCTCCCACGTGGAAATCACCGTGGCCGAGCAGGTCGGTATCGAAGGCCGTTGGGGTTACTTCGACAAGGCCGGCCAGCTGCGTGACATGATCCAGAACCACTTGCTGCAGCTGCTGTGCCTGATCGCCATGGACCCGCCGGCCGACCTGTCTGCCGACAGCATCCGTGACGAGAAGGTCAAGGTGCTCAAGGCCCTGGCGCCGATCAGCCCGGATGGCCTGACGACCCAGGTGGTACGTGGCCAGTACATCGCCGGCTACAGCGCGGGCAAAGCAGTGCCGGGTTACCTGGAAGAAGAGAATTCCAACACCCAGAGCGACACCGAGACCTTCGTCGCCCTGCGTGCCGATATCCGCAACTGGCGTTGGGCCGGCGTGCCGTTCTACCTGCGCACCGGCAAACGCATGCCGCAGAAGCTGTCGCAGATCGTCATCCACTTCAAGGAACCGTCCCACTACATCTTCGCCCCCGAGCAGCGCCTGCAGATCAGCAACAAACTGATCATCCGCCTGCAGCCGGACGAAGGTATTTCCTTGCGTGTGATGACCAAGGAGCAGGGCCTGGACAAGGGCATGCAACTGCGCAGCGGCCCGCTGCAACTGAATTTTTCCGACACCTATCGCAGCGCCCGCATTCCGGATGCCTACGAGCGGTTGTTGCTGGAAGTGATGCGCGGCAATCAGAACCTGTTTGTTCGCAAAGATGAAATCGAAGCCGCGTGGAAGTGGTGTGACCAGTTGATCGCCGGGTGGAAAAAATCCGGCGATGCGCCCAAGCCGTACGCGGCCGGGTCCTGGGGGCCGATGAGCTCGATTGCACTGATCACGCGGGACGGGAGGTCGTGGTATGGCGATATCTGAATTGAAACTGCCTCAGGGCGTGACACCCCATGAGTTCCGCACCCCGGTGCTACTGGCCGAAGGCTTGGCGCTGGACGTGGCCGAGCAACTGCGCGCGGCCATCAGTGCACGTGGCGCGGCGACCCTGGTGGTCTCCGGTGGCCGCAGCCCGGTGGCGTTTTTCCAGCACCTGGCCAAGCAGGGACTGGACTGGTCCAAGGTCACCATCACCCTCGCCGATGAGCGCTGGGTGCCGGTGGAGCACGCCGACAGCAATGCCGGCCTGTTGAAGCAGCACCTGCTGCAAGGCCCGGCGGCCAAGGCCAGGTTCCTCAGCCTGTACAGCGCCGCCGCCAACCTCGAAGACGCTGCCGAGCAGGCCGATCGCCTGCTGGCCGAATTGCCAGCGATTGATGTGCTGGTACTGGGCATGGGCGATGACGGCCACACCGCATCGCTGTTTCCCAACAGCCCGAACCTCAGCGAGGCCCTGCAGGCCAACGGTACCCGCCGTTGCTGGCCGATGCTCGCGCCGACCGTGCCACACCAGCGCCTGACCATGAGTCGCGCGTTGCTGGCCACGGCCCACTACACCGTACTGTCGATTTCCGGCAGTTCGAAATTGACCACCTTGAGCGCCGCGCTGGCCAGTGACGACGTTGCTGCCATGCCGATTCGCGCGTTTTTGCAACCTACATTAGAGATTTACTGGTGCCCATGAGCCAAGGATCAGCCGCTATGAAAAGCCCTCAACCGACCGTGTCCATGGCGGATAAAGTTGCCCTGATCGACAGTCTCTGCGCCAAGGCGCGGATCCTGCCGGTGATCACCATCGCCCGCGAACAGGACATCCTGCCGCTGGCCGATGCCCTGGCAGCCGGTGGTTTGACCGCATTGGAAGTGACCCTGCGTTCCGAGTTCGGCCTCAAGGCCATCCAGGTACTGCGCGAGCAACGTCCTGAGTTGTGCACCGGTGCTGGCACCGTGCTCGACCGCCATATGCTCGAAGCGGCCGAAGTGGCCGGCTCGCAATTCATCGTCACGCCCGGCATCACCCGTGACCTGCTGGAAGCCTCGGTGCACAGCCCGATCCCGCTGCTGCCGGGCATCAGCAATGCCTCCGGGATCATGGAAGGCTACGGCCTGGGCTATCGCCGCTTCAAGCTGTTCCCGGCCGAAGTGAGCGGCGGCGTGGCTGCCATCAAGGCCTTGGGCGGCCCGTTCGGCGAAGTGAAATTCTGCCCGACTGGCGGCGTCGGCCCGGCCAACATCAAAAACTACATGGCGTTGAAAAACGTGATGTGCGTGGGCGGTAGCTGGATGCTCGACCCGGAGTGGGTCAAGAACGGCGACTGGGCGCGTATCCAGGAAGTCACCGCGCAGGCGCTGGCGCTGCTGGATTGATCTGATTCATCGAATCGTTGTTGCTGTGCTTAACGGCATTTTTGCGGTGCACTTGGTCGGTGTACCGCTTTTTTTTGCCTGCAGATTGGCTCCTACAGTGTGTCCAGCTCGGTAATGGCGTTGACCAGCACATTGATGTCCGCCGCCGACGTCACCAGCCCCGGCGTGACCCGGATGCAGGTACCAAATGCCGCGCCTGTGCGCGTGGTGGTAAACAGGCCGTAGTCCCGGAGCAATCGATCCGCCATCACCTGTTGGTCCCGCCCGACAAACTTGAAGGCCGTGATCCCGCAATACAGCCGTGGATCATCCGGTGTCAGCACCTCGATTCCCGGCAATGGCCGCACCTGGCTCACCCATAAATCCCGCAGGTAATTGACCCGCGCGCCCTTGGCCGCCGAGCCGCCGAGGGCCTGATGTTCCTGCAGCACCAGCGGCAGGGTCATCAGCGCCGGAAAGTTCGGCGTGCTGTAGGGCGTACGCGCGCGAATGTCGGTGGCGGGGTAGTGGGATTCGCCCATGTCCGGGTCGATATCGGCCAGGCGCTCGGGGGCGATGTAGAGGAAGCCCAGCGTCAGTGGCGCACCGATCCATTTATGCAGGTTGAAGCCGGCGAACTGGATGCCCAGTTGGGCGAGGTTGAACTCGATCTGGCCCAGGGCATGGGCGCCATCGAGGATCACATCGACTGCATGCTCGCGCGCCGCCTTGGCAATGGCTTCGACCGGCATCACCAGGCCGGTGCGGTGGGTGACGTGGGTGAGCGCCATCAGTTTGAGGCGCGGATAATGCACAAACGCCTGGTGATACGTCTGCAGCAGGCTGTCGAAACTGGCCGGATGGGTGTGGGAAAGCTCGATCACCTCCACGCCCCGGTAGCCGGCCAACCAGCGCATCGCGCCTTTGACCGTGTCGTACTCCAGGTCACTGATCAGGACCTGGTCGCCCGGTTGCAGGCGGTTGTAGTTGCGGATCAACGACTGCAAGGCTTCGGTGGCGTTGCGGGTGAAGGCGATTGCCTCCGGTGCGGCGTCGATCAACCCGGCCAGTTGGCGTCGGATCTCGTCGTTCTCACCGCGCTCGAAGCGTTGGCGCACATGCAGCGAATTGCTGCGATTGATAAACGCCACGTGCTCCAGGTACTGCCCCCGCACCTCGCGGCTCATGCGCCCAAAGTAGCCGTTTTCCAGGTTGATCGGACCGGGCTCCAGCTCGTAGCGCTGGGCGATAGTGTGCCAATGGTGTTCGTTGTCGGCATTCCTTGGCATGGCGAGGCTCTTAGTGGCGAGGGGCGGGTTTGCCGTGTTTGGCGCGCAGCGGTTCGAGCAATTCGGACAGGCCGTTGTGGTCGATTTCCTGCATCAAGGCCAGCAGCCCGCCCAGTTCGCCGTGGGGAAAGCCTTCACGGGCGAACCAATTCAGGTAGGGGCCTGGCAGGTCGGCGATGATCCGGCCCTTGTATTTGCCGAAGGGCATTTCGCGGGTGATCAGCAGTTCGAGTTTTTCGGGATTCATGGGATCGGCGCGGCGTAAGTCGAGACCTTGGAAAATACAGGCATTCTGCATGAAGGCCAAATGACAGATCATGCAAATAACGTACATACAGATGGTTCAATAATTTTCAAGTTATTGAAAATAAAGGAAAAATTTATTTTTCATAACCTGGCACGGGCGCTGCAATCATTTATGCAACCTTCTTAAACCCGCACAAGGAAATGGAAAATGACTGACATCAATAAAGAATCGATCTCCGTACTCAACGACCTGATCGAGACCAGCAAAGACGGCCAGAAAGGTTTCGCAACTTGTGCCGAAGACATCAAGCACCCAGAACTCAAAGCCCTGTTCGTCAAGCGCTCCGCTGATTGCGCTGCTGCTGCAGCAGAACTGCAGACTGCAGTGAAAGCCCTGGGCGGCGATCCGGAAAAATCCGGCAGCGTTGCCGGCGCTCTGCACCGTGGCTGGGTCGACGTGAAGTCGCTGGTCACCGGCAAAGACGAAGAAGCCGTGCTGAACGAAGCCGAGCGGGGTGAAGACCACGCACTGAAGGCTTACAAGGAAGCGATCGAGAAGATCAACAAGCACAACCTGCTGGGGATTCGTGACCTGGTAGAGCGTCAGTTCCACGGCGCACAGCGCAACCACGACCAGGTGAAAGCCCTGCGTAACCAGGCTCGCGCTCAGTCGTAAGCCCTGCGCTGTACAGGCTGTAAAAAAATGTGGGAGGGGGCTTTTGCCCCCTCCCACATTTGCATTGTGTCGAAGTTGTAATGGCTATCAGCCAATGCTGATCGGCGGCAACTCGGTCAAGGTCACGACCTGCTGCTTGCGTGGCGCGAGGATCTCCGCCTCGCCGTCCACCACCAACTCATCGCGCTGGTTGAACACACGGGTGGCGATGCGCACGCGAAACTTTGGCAGCTTCTCGAGAATTTCCAGACGCACGGTCAGGGTGTCGCCGATTTTCACCGGCTTCTGAAAGCTCATCTGCTGGCCGATGTAGATCGTGCCGGGCCCAGGCAGCTCGCAGGCCACCGCCGCGCTGATCAGCGCGCCACTGAACATACCGTGGGCAATGCGCTCCTTGAACATGGTCGCCTTGGCGTACTCGGCATCCAGGTGCACCGGGTTGTGGTCGCCGGACATCGCGGCGAACAGCTGGATATCGCGCTCTTCGACGGTCTTGCTGTAGCTGGCGGTCTGGCCGACTTCGAGGGCTTCGTACGGGGTGTTGGTTACCTGGGTCATCTAAAGGTGCATCCTGTGGCTAATCGGTAATTTAACTTTCTGATTTTAAACGAAAAATTATTCGCAGCGGGTCGGCCGACGCGAGGTCAGGGCCTGGTCGAGCCACGTCAGCACATCCGCGGTGACTTGATCGCGGTTGGTTTCGTTGAACACTTCGTGTCGCGCCTGCGGGTAAATGATCAGGTGCAGGTTCTGGCTGCCGGCCTCTCGCAGGGCTTGGGCCAGGCTGTTGAGACGTTTGCCCTCACTCACCGGATCACATTCGCCGCCGATCACCAGGATCGGCAGGCCCGGATCGATCTGCGCGAGATTGGACGCTTTGCTGATTTGCTGCAAGCCGCCGAGCAGGTCGATCCACAGCTGGTTGGTGCAGCGGAAGCCGCAGAGCGGGTCGTTGATGTAGAGGTCGACTTCAGCCGGGTCGCGGCTGAGCCAGTCAAATGCAGTGCGATTGGGTTTGAACGCCTTGTTGAACGATCCAAACGAGAGGAAATCGATCAGCGCACTGCGACCGCGCAACCCCTGGCGCAGGCGTTCGATGCGGGCGATCACCCGGGCGGCGCGGTACAGCGCCACCGGTTGGAAATTTGAACCGCTGAGAATCACCCCATTCAGGCTGGCGCTGTGATGCAGCAAGTAGGCCTGGGCGATGTAGCTGCCCATGCTGTGGCCCAGCAGGAGGATCGGCAACCCCGGCTGCTGCTGGCCGATATGCTGGTTGAGGCTGGCCAGGTCGCCGACCACTTTGTTCCAGCCATCGCGCTCGGCGAACAGCCCCAGGGTACCTTCGTCGGCGGTGCGGCCGTGGCCACGCTGGTCCAGCGCATACAGGCCGTAGCCGGCGGCGCACAAGGCTGCGGCCAGGCGCGCATAACGACCGCTGTGCTCGGCCATGCCATGGGACAGCATCACCAGGGCCTTGGGCGGGCCTTCAGGCATCCATTGATTGACATACAGGCGGCTGCGGTCATTCGCGGTCAGCCAGAAGGTGCTGTGGTTCATGGCGATTCCTTTGCTCAGGGTCGTTGCAGTGTATAGCTCATCCTCGAGGTTGCGTCTGATCAGTGCAGGCCCTTGTAGGAAGATTCACGCAATTAATGACGCTCTTTCCCTTATTTGCCTGTTTAGCCATAGCTGCTAACGTCCCCAAAGCTCCGCTTTCTATCGCAACACGAAAGTGGCCGGACACACTCAGGTAAGAGGACAAGAATAATGCAACCTGATTTCTGGAATGACAAACGCGCGGCGGGCGTCCCCAATGACATCGATCTGACGGCCTACAAGTCGGTGATCGAAGTCTTCGAGCGTTCCTGCAAGGCCTTTGCCGACCGTCCGGCATTCAGCAACATGGGCATCACCCTGACCTACGCCGAGCTTGAGCGCCAGAGTGCGGCGTTCGCCGGGTACCTGCAACAGCACACCGATCTCAAGCCGGGCGAGCGCATCGCGGTACAGATGCCCAACGTGCTGCATTATCCGATTGCCGTGTTCGGGGCGTTGCGCGCCGGGCTGATCGTGGTCAACACCAACCCGCTGTATACCCCGCGCGAGATGCGCCACCAGTTCAAGGACGCCGGCGTGCGTGCGCTGGTCTACCTCAACCTGTTCGGTTCGCGCGTGCAGGAAGTGTGCAGCGACACCGAGATCGACTACCTGATCGAAGCCCGGATGGGCGACTTCATGCCCGCCGCCAAGGGCTGGCTGGTCAACACCGTGGTCGACAAGGTGAAGAAGATGGTCCCGGCCTACAGCCTGCCACGCGCGGTGTCGTTCAAGCGCGCGTTGCGCCTGGGTGCCGGCCTGGGGGTGACCCGGCATCCGGTGACCCTCGATGACATCGCCGTGCTGCAGTACACCGGTGGCACCACCGGGTTGGCCAAGGGCGCGATGCTCACCCATGGCAACCTGGTGGCGAACATGCAGCAGGTGCGCGCCTGCATGTCGCAGACCGGCGAGGACGGCCATCCGCTGATCAAGGAAGGGCAGGAGGTGATGATCGCGCCGCTGCCGCTGTACCACATCTATGCCTTCACCGCGAATTGCATGTGCATGATGGTGTCGGGCAACCACAACGTGCTGATCACCAACCCGCGCGACATCGGCGGCTTTATCAAGGAACTGAAGAACTGGCGCTTTACCGGGCTGCTCGGGCTGAACACGCTGTTCGTGGCGTTGATGGACCACCCGGACTTCAAGAGCCTGGACTTTTCCCACCTCAAGCTCACCAACTCCGGCGGCACCGCACTGATCAAGGCGACGGCCGAGCGCTGGCAGCAGCTCACCGGTTGCGCGATCGGCGAAGGTTACGGACTCACGGAAACCTCACCGGTGGCCAGCACCAACCCGTATGGCAATAAATCCCGCCTGGGCACCGTGGGCATCCCGGTGCCGGCCACGGCAATGAAAGTAATCGATGACCAGGGCGTCGAGTTGCCGCTGGGCGAGCGCGGCGAACTGTGCATCAAGGGCCCGCAGGTGATGAAGGGCTATTGGCAGCAACCGGCCGCCACCGCCGAGGCGCTGGACGCCGAGGGGTGGCTCAAGACCGGCGACATTGCGGTGATCGATGACGACGGCTTTGTGCGCATTGTCGATCGCAAGAAAGACCTGATCATCGTCTCGGGTTTCAACGTGTACCCCAACGAGATCGAGGACGTGGTCATGGCCCACCCGGCGGTGGCCAACTGTGCCGTGATCGGGGTGCCGGACGAACGCACGGGCGAGGCGGTAAAGCTGTTCGTGGTGGCGCGTGCCGAAGGGGTGAGCCTTGAGGAGTTGAAGGCGTACTGCAAGACCAACTTCACCGGCTACAAGGTGCCCAAGCACATTGTGCTGCGGGAGTCGTTGCCGATGACGCCGGTGGGCAAGATCCTGCGGCGGGAGCTGCGCGACATCGCCTGACGATGAATTGAAATGCAATCAAAAATGTGGGAGCGGGCTTGCTCGCGAAAGCGGTGTAACAGTCGAAGTATCAGGTGACTGGAACACCGCTTTCGCGAGCAAGCCCGCTCCCACATTTGCAGTGTATTGGTCTGAAAGCCTTATTCCAGAGCCTTTGGTGCGGTAGTTTTAGCTTCGTTTAAACCGTGACCAATTATTGTAGGACAGTCGTGATTATGACCGCGGGGCCCTCTTTTGGCTCTAGGCGGCCCTTGGCAAAGCTGCTACTCTCGGCGCGCTTTGTGACGTCTAGGCCTGCTTGAAAGCGCCAGATTCACCTAAAAAAACATACACCAATAATAATCGCATCAAATGCGATGATGAATTCGCGTCGCTGAGGAGTGGGCTTCCATGAACGAAGACTTTTGGAAGGATAAGTACCCCGCCGGGATTGCTGCAGAAATCAATCCAGACGAGTATCCGAATATTCAGGCGGTATTGAAGCAGTCCTGCCAGCGCTTCGCCAACAAACCGGCTTTCAGCAACCTGGGCAAGACAATCACCTACGGTGAACTGTACGAATTGTCCGGTGCCTTCGCCGCGTACCTGCAACAGCATACCGACTTGAAGCCGGGCGATCGAATCGCCGTGCAACTGCCCAACGTCCTGCAATACCCGGTCGCCGTGTTCGGCGCCATCCGTGCTGGCCTGATCGTGGTCAACACCAACCCGCTGTACACCGCGCGGGAAATGGAACACCAATTCAACGACTCCGGCGCCAAGGCGCTGGTCTGCCTGGCCAACATGGCCCACCTGGCGGAAAAGGTCGTGCCCAAGACCGCCGTCAGGCATGTCATCGTCACTGAAGTCGCCGACCTGCTGCCGCCACTCAAGCGCCTGCTGATCAACAGCGTCATCAAGTACGTGAAGAAAATGGTCCCGGCCTATCACTTGCCCAAGGCGATCAAGTTCAACGACGTGCTGGCCAAGGGGCACGGCCAACCGGTCAGCGACGCCAGCCCGGACAGTGGCGATGTGGCCGTGCTGCAATACACCGGCGGCACCACCGGCGTGGCCAAGGGCGCGATGCTCACCCACCGCAACCTGGTGGCAAACATGCTGCAGTGCAAGGCCCTGATGGGCTCCAACCTCAATGAAGGTTGCGAGATCCTGATCACGCCGCTGCCGCTGTACCACATCTACGCGTTCACCTTTCATTGCATGGCGATGATGCTGATCGGCAACCACAACATCCTGATCAGCAACCCGCGCGACCTGCCGGCGATGGTCAAGGAACTGTCGAAGTGGAAGTTCAGCGGCTTTGTCGGCCTCAACACCCTGTTCGTGGCGCTGTGCAACAACGAGGCGTTCCGCAAGCTGGATTTCTCCGCGTTGAAAGTCACCCTGTCGGGCGGCATGGCCCTGCAACTGGCCGCTGCCGAGCGCTGGAAGGCCGTGACCGGCTGTGGCATCTGTGAAGGCTACGGCATGACCGAGACCAGCCCGGTGGCCACGGTGAACCCGATCCAGCATATCCAGATCGGCACCATCGGCATTCCGGTGCCGTCCACCGTGTGCAAGGTCATTGCCGATGACGGCACCGAGCTGGCGCTGGGCGAGACCGGTGAGCTGTGCGTCAAGGGCCCGCAAGTGATGAAGGGCTACTGGCAGCGCGAAGACGCCACTGCCGAGATGCTCGACAGCGAAGGCTGGCTGAAGACCGGTGACATCGCGATCATCCAGCCTGACGGCTATATGCGCATTGTCGACCGCAAGAAGGACATGATCCTGGTTTCCGGTTTCAACGTGTATCCCAACGAGCTGGAAGACGTGCTGGCAGGCCTGCCGGGCGTGTTGCAGTGCGCGGCCATCGGTGTGCCGGATGAAAAGTCCGGGGAGCACATCAAGCTCTTTATCGTGGTCAAGCCGGGCGCGACCCTGACCAAGGAGCAGGTGATGGAGCATATGCGCGCCAACGTCACCGGCTACAAAGTGCCCAAGGCCGTGGAATTCCGTGACGCGTTGCCGACTACCAACGTGGGCAAGATCCTGCGCCGTGAACTGCGCGATGAAGAGCTGAAGAAGCTAGGCCTGAAAAAGTAACCCTAAAAAACCCCGCGAATGCGGGGTTTTTTAATGCTTGCTGATTAGCAGGGGTGAAATGCAATCCAAAGTGTGGGAGCGATCTTGCTCGCGAATGCGGTGTATCAGCGACTGATCATGCGACTGACACTCTGCATTCGCGAGCAAGCCCGCTCCCACATTTTAAACCGGATTCCTACAGTGCGAATTGCGCAAAGCTGACGCCGGCCCCGGCTGGACGTACATCCTTGAGGAACGAATCCTTGTCCGCGCTCAGCTCCAGGGTGATCTCCGGCTTGCGCTTGCCGGCATTGCGCACCACCAGCCCTTCGAGTTTTTCACGCAGGAACACCGTTGGCACCTTCAGGTGCAGCAACTGGTCGGTGTCGGCGTTATGCATCAACAGGTGAATCCACTCGTACTGGCCCACGGCAATCCGACCCACTGGCAGGTCGAACCACCAGATGTTGCGTTTGCGGTCCAGGTCAGTGAAATGGCAGTTGTTGACGCCGAGTACGGCACCGCCCAGTTCCTGGTTTCTGCGGGCGATGGCCTGTGCTTTATTGAGTTTCATAACCTTCCTACGGGATCTGTTATTCAGCGTTATAGCCTGAATGTGCCGGGCATTCTCGTGGGTTGGCCGCAAAACATAAAGCCAAACCTGCGGCTGGCGATGAAATGCTCGCGCAAAAATAATTGAAACTCTGCCGAACCGCCTCGGGTCAATCTTTACGTAATGACCAAAACCCTTTGATTGTTCTTTCGGAGAAATACCATGGGCAGCACAGCGGATAAGGCAAAAGGTTTGAAAGACGAAGCCGTCGGCAACATCAAGCAAGGCGTCGGCAAAGTCACCGGCAACGACAAGCTGCGCGCTGAAGGCGTGGTGCAGGAAAAGAAAGGCCAAGTCGAGAAAGCCGTCGGCGACACCAAGGACGCGGTCAAGAAAGCGACCAAGTAATACGGCGCTCGCGCAGTCTGACGGCCATCCACGGATGGCCGTTTTTATGTCACACCTCGTGATTAAAGTTTCGAAATTGTTTCGAGGTCGCCAAATAGGCTACCTTGATGTAGAAAACGGCCCCTGAGTCGCCCACGAACTCAACCTTTTGCGGCGAAAGGAGACGCTATGATTTTTCCGGTACTGCAAGGCCTCAAGCTTCATAAAGTGCTGGTGCGCACCGTCAAGGAATTCGTCGATGACGAGATGCCCACCTACGCCTCGGCACTGGCCTACCAGATGCTGTTTTCGCTGTTTCCCTTCCTGCTGTTCCTCATTGCCCTGATCGGTTTCCTGCACCTGCCGGACTTTTTCACCTGGCTGCGCATGCAGTCGGAGCTGGTGTTGCCGCCCCAGGCGCTGGAGCAGGTCAACCCGGTGATCGACCAGTTGCAGCAATCCAAGGGTGGCCTGCTCTCGGTGGGTATCGTGATCGCGCTGTGGACGGCTTCCGCCGGCGTGCGCCTGATGATGAGCGCGATGAATGCCGCCTACGACGTGGTCGAAGGTCGCCCGATCTGGAAGCGCTTCCCGCTGTCGATTTTCTACACCGTCGGCATTGCCGGCATGCTCCTGGCCGCCGCCGCGCTGATGGTGCTTGGCCCGCAGGTGATGGAGTGGCTGGCCGGGCAGATCGGCATGCAGGAATTCGTGGTCACCCTGTGGACCATCCTGCGCTGGCCGTTGATTGTGATCTTGCTGATGTTCGCCGTGGCCCTCATGTACTACGTGATGCCCGACGTCGAGCAGAAATTCCGCTTCATCACGCCTGGCTCGGTGCTGGCGGTGGTGGTGTGGATCGTCGCCTCACTGGGGTTTGGCTACTACGTCAAAACCTTCGCCGACTACAACGCCATGTATGGCAGCATCGGTGCGATCATTGTGCTGCTCCTGTACTTCTACATTTCCGCCGCCGTGCTGTTGCTGGGCGCGGAGATGAATGCGGTGATCGAGCACATGTCCGCCGAAGGCAAGGACCCAGGCGAAAAGGAGTTCGACGAAGCGGGCGCCACCGATGAAAAACAGCACGTCTCCGGCCTTGGCCGGGACCACTCCAAGCCCACTAACGACGAAGTCTGATCGATGATCCGTGAAATCCTGAAAATGGGCGACGAGCGCCTGCTGCGTATCGCGCCCCCGGTGCCGCCGGAAATGTTCGACAGCCCCGAGCTGTGGCAATTGATCGATGACATGTTCCAGACCATGGAGCATGTGGGGGGCGTCGGCCTGGCCGCGCCGCAGATTGGCGTCGACCTGCAACTGGTGATCTTCGGGTTCGAGGCCAGTGAGCGCTACCCCGACGCGCCGCCAGTGCCGCAGACCATTCTGATCAATCCGTTGATCACACCGCTGAGCCCGGTGCTGGAAGAGGGCTATGAGGGCTGCCTCTCCGTGCCCGGCCTGCGCGGCGCCGTGGACCGTTACCAGCAGATTCGCTACGAAGGTTTCGATCCCAAGGGCGAGCCGATCGTGCGTTTTGCCGATGGCTTCCATGCACGCGTGGTACAGCACGAGTGCGATCACTTGATCGGCCGGCTGTACCCGTCGCGGATTACGGATTTCAGCAAGTTCGGGTTTATCGAAGTGATGTTCCCGGACATGGATCCTGCGGCTGACGAGTAAACCCCTGGCACAACCCATCAAAACGGTGGGAGCGGGCTTGCTCCCGAAGGCGGTGTATCAGTCACTCATGTATCGACTGATAAAACGCATTCGCGAGCAAGCCCGCTCCCACAGGTTGATGGCATTTCACGTCAGGTTATTGCGCGGGTTTGACGAACCGCAAGGTCATCCGATCCGACTCGCCAATCGCCACGTACCTGGCCTTATCCTGTTCTCCCAGCTTCAACGTCGGCGGCAAGGTCCAGACTCCGCCGGGATAGTCCTTGGTGTCCTTCGCATTGGCATTCACCTCACTTTGTCCCGCCAGCTTGAAGCCTGCATCGGTCGCCAGCTTCACCACTTGCGCAGTGGTCAGGTAACCGCTGTCCTTGATCGCTTCCAGGTCCGCGCCATCCTTGGCCCGGTGATCTTCCACGCCCAGCACGCCGCCCGGTTTCAGCACCGTGTAGAACGCACGGAAGGTGGCGTTGGCAGTGTCGGCCGCCACCCAGTTATGCACATTGCGGAAGGTCAGCACGGCGTCGGCTGAACCGGGTTTGCCCAACACCGGCGCCTTGGGGTCGAACTCGACCACTTCAGCCTTGGCATAGCGCGCCGGGTCGGCAGCGAATTTCTTCTTCAGGTTCTCTTCCGAGGTCCGCGCATAGGCACTGCTGCTCGCCGCCTGCACGGCGGCAATGTAATGCCCGTGATCCTTGAGCAGCGGCGCCAGCAGTTCGCTGTACCAACCGCCACCCGGGGTGATTTCGATCACGGTTTGCCTGGCGCCCAGGCCAAAGAACTCCAGCGTCTGCTGCGGATGACGATAGCCGTCACGCGCACTGTTGGCAGGGTCGCGCCAACTGCCGGCGAGTACGCTGGCGTACTGCTTGGCGCTGATCGGTGCGTCGGCGGCCTGGCTGAAGGTGGGGACGAGGAGGGCGGTGAGGGACAGCGCTGCAAGCGTCGTTTTCATGATCATCCTGTAGAGGGCTAGGGTGCCCCCGAGGCTAGCATGGGCCCTCTGCCGGCCGATCACACATTATCTGCGGTGAACCGCACCAAAGGTTCTAAGCACCGATGTTCAAGCCCATGGCGATCATCGGCTTGTTGCGTTTGTACCGCACCAGTCGTTCGCTGAGGGACTGCGGCAGCCGCGTGTCCTGGTTGAAGCCGATGCGCTGATACAACCCTTCCAGGTCCGGATGGCACAGCAACCAGACCGTGCCGTCCACATCTGCCACGGCCTGCCCAATCAAGCGCGCCGCCAGCCCCTGGCCGCGATACGCCGGGTCGACAAATACCCCCGTCAGCCACTGCCCGCCGACCACCGGCGTGAGGCACAGGCCGGCGACAATCTCGCCATCGCGCGCCACCCACAAACGGCCGCCCTTGAGTGCCTTCATCGACGAATCGTGGCGGCGGTAAAACTTGTTCAGCAGCGGCCACAGCGGCTCTGCCAGCGGTTCGGGGTGCAGTTCGGGCATGGTGTTCGCGCAACATAATCCAGGGCCGGAGATTATAAGCGCCTTCTGTGGGGCAATAGGTGGTATACCCAGTGTTACATCCCCTGTAAGTGGAGCATGCATCATGGTCAAAGGTATGGATTCAAAGAAAGCCGCGAAGAAAAAACCGGCAAAGACTGCTGATGAAAAACGCGCTGACAAGAAAGCCAAGAAGTCCGAGACCGGCCTGTTCGGTCACTGAGTTACAAGCTTAGAACCAAACGATCTGCAAGATTTTTGCGCCTCATTGCACAGAGCAGGAAACACCTGCTCTGAGCTGCCGATGGCCAACTACCTTGATGAGACCCAACGCCGGGAAATCGAAGCCCTGGCGCACAGTTTTACCGCCCGCACCGAATGGCCGACCTGGCTGTTGTTGATCGGCGTCTACGCCGGCTGGTTCGCCGTGGTCCTCGCCAGCCACTGGCTGGGTGTGGGGCTGAGTATCGTGCTGCTGATTCCCATTGTGACGCTGTGGCTGTCCGTGCAACACGAGCTGCTGCATGGCCATCCCACCCGCTCGCGCCGGCTCAACAAACTCCTCGGTTATGCCCCGTTCGCCGTGTGGTACCCCTACACGCTGTACCGCGACAGCCATCTGCTGCACCACAATGATGACGACCTGACCCTGCCCGGCATCGACCCGGAAAGCCGCTACCTCAACCAGCAGCAATGGGACAGCAGCTCACTGTTCGAACGTGGCGTGCATTGGCTGACCAAAACCGTGCTCGGTCGTTTTCTGCTGGCCGCGCCCTTGGCGATCACCCGCCTGGCGCGCCATGAATGGCAGCGCCTGCCACAGGTCTGGCCAATGTGGCTGGCCCACGGTGCGGTGACGCTGCTGATGCTGAGTTTCGTCGCCCACTACAGCGCGCTGTCAGTCGTGCAGTACCTGCTGCTGGTCAGCGTGCCGGCCTTGTCGCTGGCGTCGATCCGTTCCTACTATGAGCACCGTCCGCATCCGCAACCGGAGCAGCGAACGGTGCTCAACGAGGCGTCGTGGCCGTGGACCTGGCTGTTTCTGAACAACAACCTGCACCTGGTGCACCACGACTTGCCGCAATTGCCCTGGTATTTGCTGCCCACCGTCTACCGTGCCCGTCGCGAGCAGTGGGTGGCGCGCAGCGGCGGGTTCCTGGTGCAGGGCTACGGCCAGTTGATCAGCCGCCACGGGCTCAAGGCCATCGACAGCCCGCGCCACCCCTTTGCCTGAGAGGCCCGCATGAGTGATCACTACGCCGAGCTGCTGATGTATGTCGCGCCGGACCCCATCCAACAGGCCAACCAACAGTGGTTGACGCGAATCCTGGAGCGCCTGGGCCTGGGCCGGCGCGACGCCGCGCATCTGGACCTGCTCGGCTTGTGGCTGGCCCCTGAACTGCTCGTTACCCAGACCTGCGGCTACCCGCTGATGACCCAGCTGCGTGGTCAGGTGCGCGTCATCGGCCGGCCACGTTATGAGTTGCCGCACAGCCGCAACGGCGCCCATTGCAGCCTGCTGCTGACCCGCGAGGACAACCCGCACACCGACCTGGCGCAGTTCTACAACAGCCGTGGCGTGATCAATGGCCACGACTCCAACAGCGGCATGAACCTGCTGCGCGAACGCTTGGCGCCGTTGCAGCAGGACGGTCGGTTTTTTTCCAGCGTCGGCATCAGTGGTGCCCATCGCGAGAGCCTGCGCTGGTTGCGCGAGGACCGTGCCGACCTGGCCGCCATCGACAGCGTTACTTACGACTACCTGGCCCGTTTCGCCCCGCAGGAAGTGGCGGGGCTGCGCGTGGTGAGCCACAGCGCGCCGAGCCCGACCTTGCCCTACATCGGCCCGCACAGCTTGAGTGAGGCGCAGGCTGCAACGATTCGTGCGGCCATGAACCTGGCGTTGCAGGACTTGCCGCACGTGGTTGAAACCCTCGGCTTGCATGCGGTGCTGCCGGCCAGCGAAGACGACTATCAGGTACTCCTCGACTACCAGCAGTACGCCTCCAGCCTTGGCTACCCGGTGCTTGAATAAGGTTATATAAAAATACCTTTTAAATATTATTAAAGAATAAGCAGCCTTGCTAGGATCGCCCCACCGGAACACCGGACATAACGCGCAACCTACTCAGATGGAGCCACTATGTCCGGCGCCGACACTTCTCACAGCGATTACGTGGGCGGATTATTCCGCAGTCATTACGACTGGCTGTGCGGCCGTTTGCACCGCCACCTCGATTCGCGCGCGCACGCCGAAGACATCGCCGCCGACACCTTCGTCCAGCTGCTGAGTTCGCCGTCGGTGGAGCCTATCCGCCAGCCCCGCGCCTTGCTCACCACCATCGCCCAGCGCCTGATGTACCAGCTGTGGCGCCGTCGTGACCTGGAGCGCGCCTACCTCGACGCCCTCGATACCGACGACACCTGCACCGCGCCGTCGCCCGAAGACCTGGCGCAAATGCTCGAAGCCCTGCAAGCCATCGACCAGTTGCTCGACGGCTTGCCGGCGAAGGTCAAGGCGACCTTTCTGCTGTCGCAACTCAATGGCCTGACCTACCCGCAAATCGCCGCCGAGCTGGGCATTTCCCAGCGCTCGGTCAGCGACTACATGACCCGCGCCTTCAATCGATGCCTGCGGCTGTGCCTGGAATGAATGACGAACTGATCGACAGCGCCACGCAGTGGTACGTGCTGCTGCGTTCCGGCCAGGCCACGGCGCAGGATTGGCAGCGTTATCACCAATGGCGCGCGGCCGATCCCCGCCATGATGCCTTGTGCCGGCAGTTGGAAACCCGCCTCGGGGTGTTCCAGGTGCCGCAGGCGCAAGGCGTCAGCGGCAAAGTCGTGCAGCAGGCGTTGGAGGCGCCGTCCAGTCGCCGCCAGGTATTGCAGATCGCCCTGGCCGGCGCCGGCGTGGCCGTCGGCGCGGTGCTGCTGGCCAAACCCATGGGGCTGCCGGAACTCACGGCGGATGTGCGCACCGGCACCGGCGAGCGGCGCACCGTAACCCTGGATGACGGCAGCGAATTGCTGCTCAACGCCCAGAGCGCGGCCGACATTCAGTTCGACCCGCAACGGCGCCTGGTGCGCCTGCGCGAAGGTGAACTGCTGGCCAAGGTCGCCAGTGATCGCCTGCGGCCGTTTCTGATCCAGACCGACCAGGCGCGCCTGCGCGCCTACGGTAACCGCTTTCTGGTGCGTGAGCGCGAAGGGCAGGGCCAGGTCGTCGCGCTCAACGGCGCCGTCGAAATCGATGGGCAGAACGGCGAGCGCCTGCAACTGGCCGCCGGCCATGAAGTGCATTACGACCGCACGGGCTTCGGCCCGATGCAGGCGAGTTCTTCCGGCGCCACTGCCTGGGTCGACGGCTTCCTGCAAGTGCGCGACCGTCCGCTGGCTGAGGTCATCGACGCGCTGCGCCCCTACCACCAGGGCGTGCTGCGCCTGGATCCGGCCGTGGCCGAGTTGCGCGTGAGTGGCCTGTACCGCCTGGACAATCCCCAGCAGATCCTCGACACCCTGGCGCGCACCTTGCCGATCCATATCACCCGCCGCACCGGCCTGTGGGTGACCGTTAGTGCGGCCTGATTTTTTGTGGGCGTTGGCTTGCTTGCAATGCCTGCCCGTTACATCGCGTCGATGCCATCGCAGGCACGCCAGCGCCTACAGGGTTTGCGCTTCGAAAGTGGGTTCTAAGGACATAACCAAACGATCTGCAAGTTTTCCCGCGGCCGTCCCACATCACTCCCGTAAGCGCTGCGGGGAGCAGCGTTCTCGAGTTTCCTTGGGGGGAGCCAAAGTGAATCAGTTCAACCGTGTGCCGCTGCGAACCTTTGCCCTGGTGCCGTTGGCCAGTCTGTTTTTTTCGTTTGCCGCCAGTGCCGAAGAGGCGCGCCAGGTCTACCACATCGCGCCCGGCCCGCTGGATGAGGTGTTGCTGGACATCAGTCGCCAGAGCGGCCAGGTGATTTCGTTTACGCCGCAACTGGGCAATTATTCCTCGGCCCGTGTCGACGGTTCGCTGTCTGCGCAACAGGCGGTCGACGCCGCGCTCAAGGGCACCGGCCTGCACGTACAGGTCAGCCCGGACGGCGCCTTTGTGATCAAGGAAGGCGCGGCCAAAAGTGCCCAGGCCACCAGCAGCGTCAAGGCCCAGACCAGCGCCGCCCAGGCACCGACCCTGGACCGCGTGGTGGCCATCGGCACCCGCCGCAGTGACGCCACCGCCCTGACCAGCGCGGCCCCGGTGGACGTGATCAACGCCGCAGAACTCAAGCAAACCGGCGCCACCAGCCTTAACCAGGCGCTGTTCCAGCTGCTGCCCTCGTTCAACTTTCCGCAGAACAACAGCGCCACGCGCGGGCAGGATCCCAAGGGGGCCTCGCTGCGTGGCCTGTCACCCGACCAGACCCTGGTGCTGATCAACGGCAAGCGCCGGCACACCTCGGCGGTGGTGAATATCTCCGGTGGCGTGCCGTTCATTGGCGCGCAGCCGGTGGACCTGGACATGATCCCCATCAGCGCCATCCACCATGTCGAAGTGCTGCGTGATGGCGCCTCGGCGCAGTACGGCTCGGATGCGGTGGCCGGGGTGGTCAACATCGTGCTCAAGGAGCGTGACAGCGGCGGTGGCATCAACACGCAACTGGGCAAGTACGCCCAGGGCGATGGCTTCAGCAAGACCACCGACGGCTGGTACGGCATCGGTTTGCCGGGGGATGGTTTCCTCACGCTGAGCTTCAACACCCTGAACAACAAGCCCGACGATATCGGCGACAAGTACGTCGCCGACGGCCAGTTGCAAGACCCGCGTTGGGGCGGGGCCGGGCGCGACAAATACAACCTGGCGGCGAATGCCGAGATTGGCCTGAACGATCAATGGCGGCTCTACAGCTTCGCCACCTTCGGCCAGGACACCTCGGTCAACAACACGCCGCCGCTGTTGGCCAGCAGCCCGAACAACGTCGCGTCGATCTACCCCGGCGGCACGATTCCCAAGTACCGCTACCGCTATGAAGACGGCGCCGTCACCGTGGGCACGCGCTATGAAGACGAATCCATCGGCCGCTTCGACCTGAGCGCGACGTATGGCCGTGACGAGCACGACGAGTTGGCGTTCAACACCGTCAACCCGAGCTATGGCGCCAACAGCCCGACCAAATTCAACGTCGCGACGCTGGTCAACGATCAGACCAACCTCACCCTCGACTATGCCAAGGACCTCGACGTGAACTGGTCCAGCCATCCGCTGACCGTCTCCGCTGGCGTGGCCTACCGGCACGAGCAATATCGCCTCGAGGCCGGGGACTACGACTCCTACTCCTACGGCGGTATCGACAACGTGCAGGTGGGCGCGGTGCAAGCGTCGGGCTTGACCCCGGACGATGCCGGCACCTTCAAGCGCGATGTCGGCGGCGTGTATTTCGGCCTGGAAAACCAGGTCACCGACAAGCTGCAAGTCGGCGTCGCCGGGCGCACCGAGCACTACTCGGACTTCGGTTCCGCCACCACCGGCAAGCTCTCGGCGCGCTATGACTTCACCCCGCAAGTGGGGCTGCGCGGCACGATCAACAATGCCTATCACGCGCCAAGCCTGGGCCAGATCGGCACGTCTTGGACCACCACCACCAACCTCGATGCCAACGGCAACCCGGTGCTGACCCGCATGCTGCCGGCCGACAACCCGGCAGCGCGGGCCCTCGGCGCACAGCCGCTCAAGCCGGAGAAGTCCACCAACTACTCGCTGGGATTGGTACTGCGTCCTACCGAGCATGCCTCGCTGACCATCGACGCCTACCAGATTTCGATTCGCGACCGCCTGTTGTTCAGCGGCGGTATCTCGGGGCCGTTGGCTGAGCAGATCCTCACCAATGCCGGCTACGGCCAGTACTCCTGGGCGCAGTTCATGACCAACGCCGCCGACACCCGCACCCGGGGCGTCGACATCGTCGGCAAGTACAACCTGGACCTGGCGCAGTTCGGTGACCTGAACCTGTCGGCCGGCTACACCAAGGCGCGCACCACCATCGAGAAAGTCCACGAGAACCCCAACGGTTTCGAGGTGCTGACCCGCGAAGCCCGGGGCTTTATCGAGCACGGCTACCCCGAAGACAAGCTGGTGTTCGGCGCGGTGCACACACTCAACCAATGGACCATCGCCCTCAACCAGACCCGTTACGGCAAGTACCGCAAATACGCGGCCGCCGAAGCCAACGCCCAGTACGACCAGGTGTTCAGTGCGCAATGGACCACTGACCTGGACGTGAACTACGCGTTCACCAAGCAGCTGCGGGTGTCGGTCGGTGTGAACAACCTGTTCGACAGCAAGCCCGATGACTTCAACAGCCGCCTGCGCCAGACGCCGGGGCAGCAATACAGCTACCTGTCGCCGACCGCGCCGGAAGGGGCGTTCTACTACACGCGGCTCAGTTATGACTTTTAAACCCTGATCTTGAAGGGTGTGGAGATCAACTGTGGGAGCTGGCTTGCCTGCGATTGCATCACCTCGGTCTTCCTGAAAAACCGAGGTGTCTGCATCGCAGGCAAGCCAGCTCCCACACTGACACTGCCCACTCTGGATCTGTTTTGAATCTCCAAGAGGCTACTCATGAGAACACTAAAAAACCTGCTCGGTGGCTCGCTATTGGCACTCACCGTCCTGGCACAATCAGCCACGGCCGCCGAACCTGCCAAACCCATCCACTTCGGTGACATCACCTGGGAAAGCGGCAGCCTGATCACCGAGGTCCTGCGCCTGATTGTCGAGAAAGGCTACGGCCTGCCCACCGACACCTTGCCCGGCAGCACCGTGAGCCTGGAAGCGGCCCTGGCCAAGGACGATATCCAGGTGATCGGCGAAGAGTGGGCCGGGCGCAGTCCGGCGTGGGTCAAGGCCGAAAGCGAAGGCAAAGTGTTCGGCCTGGGCGACACGGTCAAGGGCGCGACCGAAGGGTGGTGGGTGCCGGAATACGTGATCAAGGGCGACGCGGCACGCGGTATCAAACCGTTGGCGCCGGACCTCAAGTCGGTGGCCGACCTGGCGCGCTACAAGGATGTGTTCCGCGATCCCGAAGACCCGACGCGTGGGCGTTTCCTCAACAGCCCAACCGGCTGGACCTCGGAGATCGTCAACAGCCAGAAACTCAAGGCCTACAAGCTCACTGACAGCTTCGTCAACTTCCGCACCGGCTCCGGCGCGGCGCTGGACGCCGAGGTGGCGTCGTCGATCCGGCGTGGCAAGCCGGTGTTGTTCTACTACTGGTCGCCGACCCCGCTGCTGGGGCGTTTCAAGCTGATCAAGCTGGAAGAACCGCCGTTCAACGCCGAAGCCTGGAAGACGTTGTCCGACGCGAAAAACCCCAACCCGATCGGCACCCGTTCGATGCCGGCGCGCCTGGCGATTGGCGTGTCCGCGCCGTTCAAGGCGCAGTACCCGCAACTGGTGAGCGTGTTTGAGAAGGTCGACCTGCCGATTGATCTGCTCAACGGCATCCTCGGGGACATGAGTGAGAAACGCACCCCGCCCCGCCAGGTGGCGGAAGCCTTCCTCAAGGACCATCCGCAGGTCTGGCAGCAATGGGTTCCGGCGGATGTCGCCGCCAAGGTCAAGGAGGCGCTGTGATGCTGAAGATGTTTGCTGGCGTCGTCCTCTCGTTGATCGCCGGCCAGGTGTTGGCCGCCGAACCCGCCACCTTGCGCATCGGCTACCAGAAAAGCTCGGTGAGCATGGTCCTCGCCCGTGAGCACAAACTCTTCGAAGCGGCGTTGCCGGGTACCCAGGTGCAGTGGATTGAATTCCTCGGCGGCCCGCCGCTGATCGAAGCCCTCAACGGCGGCAGCCTGGACATCGGCAATATCGGCGACATTCCGCCGATCTTCGCCCAGGCCGCCGGCATCGAATTGCAGTACTTTGCCGTCGAGCCCAACGAGGGCAAATCCGAAGCCGTGCTGGTGCCCAAGAACAGCAACGTGCAAAGCGTGGCCGAACTCAAGGGCAAGCGCGTGGCGTTGCTCAAGGGCTCCAGCGCGCACAACCTGTTCCTAAAAAGCCTGCTGCGCGCGGGCTTGCAATGGAAGGACGTTGACGTGGTGTACCTGTCGCCCTCGGATGGGCGCGCCGCCTTTGAACAGGGCAAGGTCGACGCCTGGGTGGTGTGGGATCCGTACTATTCGGCGGCGGTGGTCGACGGCTCCGCCCGCGTGCTCGGCGATGGCCAGGGCCTCAATCCTGCGGGCACGTTCTTCGTCGCCAGCAGCGCGTTTGTGCAACAGCACCCGCAAGCCATCGGCCCGATTATCCAGACCCTGGCCAAGGCGCAGCGCCTGTCTCTCGACCAGCCCGAGGAAAGCATCGCGCTGATGGCCAAGACCCTGGGCCTGCCTCCGGCGGTGGTCAAGAGCTACTTCGAACACCGTTCATCGACAGCTATCCGCCCGTTGCAAGCCAGCGACATCGCCACTCAGCAACGCACCGCCGACCTGTTCTTCGCCAACGGCCTGATCCCGAAAAAGGTCGATGTGCAGCAAGTCGTCTTCAAGGCCCCTTGACCTCGCAGGGGCCCGGCAAGCCGGGCTCCTACGCAGGCGGGCAGGCGCTATTCCATTATCAGTGAGCAGACTATGCAACCGATCTACATCGACTTTCTCAACGGCCTCGACATCGACGAGCTGGGCCTTACTAACGATGAAATCCTCGCCGCCATCGAAGCCAGCCTGGATATCCAGGGCCGGGGCGAGGCGGTGATCGAGCCGCGTACCCACCTGATTCCCGGCGGCGGTATCAACGGCCACTTCAACGTACTGCGCGGTGTACTCGGCGGTGATATCGGCTACGCCGGCGTCAAGGTGGTGGGCGATTTTGTCGACAACTACCGCAAGGGCCTGCCCTCGGAATTGGCGATTCTCAACCTGCTGGACCCGGCCACGGGCATCCCCAGGGCGATCCTCGACGCTTCGGCGATTACCGACATGCGCACCGGCGCGGTCACCGCCATTGGCGCCAAATACCTGGCCCGGCCCGACAGCAAAGTGCTGGCGCATATCGGCGCGCGCGGCACCGCATACTGGAACGTGCGGCTGCTCAATCACCTGTTCGACTTCGAGGAAATCCGCGTGCATTCGCGCCGCAGCGAAAGCCGCGAAGCCTTCGCCGAGCGCCTGCGCCGCGACCTCGGCAAACCGGTGATTGTCACCGACGACTGGGAGTCCACCGTGCGCGGCGCCGACATCGTGGTCGAAGCCTCGCGCCTGGAGCAACCCGAGCCGTTGCTGCGTACCGACTGGATCAAGCCCGGCGCCTTTGTCGTGCCCTACGGCACCATGAGCGCGGTGGAGCTGTCGCTCACCGACATCATGAGCAAGCTGGTGGTGGATGATTGGGGCCAGTGCAAGGGCGGCATGTTTGGCGCGTTGCGTGCGCATGTGGACGCCGGAAAACTCAGCGCCGAGACCTTGTACGCCGAGTTGGGGCAGATCGTCGCCGGCTTGAAAAGCGGCCGTGACAACCCCGAGGAAACCATCCTGTTCTGGCACCGCGGCTTGAGCCTCAGCGACATCGCCCTGGGCCATGCGTTGCTGGAAAAAGCCAAGCGCCTGGGGATTGGCCAGCGGCTGCGCTGGGCATGATTCACTTCGATCCCCAAGGGTTGGCGCTCGCCGATTTGCTGGCGATTGCCCGGCAGGATGCCCCGGCGGATTTCACCGTCCAGGCGCGACAACGTATCGACGCAGGCCATCGGTTGCTGCTCGAGTTGGCGGCCGCAGGCACACCGATCTATGGCGTGACCACCGGCCTCGGTGCGGCCGTGGATACGCAGGTGGCGCCGCTGCAGGCGAACATTCCCCTGGGGCGTGCGGTGGGCGTCGGACGCCTGGCCAATCGACAGGAAGTGCGCGCGATCACGGCGGCGCGCCTGGCCGGATTGGCCCAGGGCCGCGCGGGGATTTCACCGGCGGCAGCGGACGCCTTGCTGGCGTTGCTCAACTCGGGTGTCGAGCCCGAGGTGCCGCTGCTCGGATCGCTGGGCGAGAGCGACCTGGCGCCCCTGGCACACCTGAGCCTGGCGCTGGACGTGCCGTTGACCGGCAAGGATGGCCTGGCGCTGGTGTCGGCGAATGCGGCGAGTGTCGGGCTGGGCGCCTTGCTGGTCTTCGAGGCGCGGCAGGCGTTGGAGGCCTTGATGGCGGCGCTGGCGTTGGCGTGCGAAGGCTACCGCGCCAACCTCAGCCCGTTCCAGCCGTGGGCGTCACGCCTGCGCCCGGCGCCAGGGCAGACTGACCAGTCGGCCGCGTTGTTGCAGTTGCTGGCCGGCGGCGAGCTGGCAGACCAGCCCCGCCGCCTGCAGGATCCGCTGAGCTTTCGCTGTGCCACGGTGGTCCAGGGCGCGGCGCAGCAGGCGTTGCAGCAACTGCATGCACTGGTCGAACTGGAACTGCGCAGTGGCGCGGATAACCCGGCGTTGATCAGCGAAGACGCGTTGGTCTTGGCCACCGCCAATTTCGACAGCACTCATCTGGCACTGGCCGCCGAAGGCTTGGGCCTGGCGCTGAGTCGCGTCGCCGCGTGCAGCGCCGAACGGATTGCCAAGCTGCTTTCGCCGACGTCCAGCGATCTACCGCGTTTTCTGATCACCCAGCCTGGGCACGTGGGGATGGCGGCGTTGCAGCGCACCAGCTCGGCACTGGTCGCCGAGATCGGGCATTTGGCCAATCCGTTGCCCGCTGTGAGCGTGCCGGTGGCGGACCGCGTGGAAGACTACGCCGGGCAGGCGCTGGCAGTGGTCGACAAGACCCGCCGCCTGACCGAGCGCGTGTTGTGGCTGGCAAGTATCGAGCTGATCGTGGCGGCACAGGCGGTGGACCTGCGCGGCCCCTTGCGGCTGGGGCAGGGCGTGCGGCAGATTCATGCCGCGGTGCGCAGCCGCGTGGCGCACCTGGATCAGGATCGCTCGGGCTCGGTGGATGTACTGGCGCTCGCCACCTTCCTCGAATCCAGCCCCTTCCCCCTGTAGGCGCCGGCAAGCCGGCTCCTACAGGGGTTGTGTGTGTTTATGGATTCTCGGCGGCCAGGGCGGCAATCACCGCTGGCCGCTCACCCACGCGCTGTTGAAACGCCGCCAACGCCGGCCATTCGCCCAGGTCGATAGCGTGAAATGCCGCCCAACGTAGCACCACGAACAGGTACGCATCCGCCACCGAGTACTCGCCCAGCAGGTAATCCTTGTGCTCCAAGGTCTTTACCAGCACCGCGAAACGCTTGAACAGGGTGGCCTGGAACAGGCCACGCACCTCGCCCTGGATCGCGCTGTTGAAAAACACCGCCAGCCCGCCATGAATTTCGGTGGCGATAAAATTCAGCCATTCCTGCAGACGCACACGCTCCCAGCTGCCGTTGGCGGGGGCGAGGTGGGCGGCGGGCTTGAGGTCGGCCAGGTACTGCAGGATCGCGCTGGCTTCGGTCAGTACCTGGCCGTTATCCAACTGCAGCGCGGCGACGTAGCCCTTGGGGTTGATCTGCAGGAAATCCTCGCCGTCGGCGGTGGTTTTGGCCTGGTTGTCGACCTGCACCAGCTCGAACGGCAGCGCCAATTCGCGCAACACGATATGCGGGGCGAGTGAACAGGCGTTGGGGAAGAAATACAGTTTCATCTGCGGCAGCTCCGTTGAATTTGCGCCAGTCTCACGGGCATGGCACCGTGCGTAAAATTAAACCTTCAGACCCCTGCCATAAGGACAGCTACTGCCATGATGAACCTGATGCACTGGCGCCTGCTGGTGGCCGTGGCTGATCGCGGCAGCATCACCGCCGCCGCCGAAGCGGTGGGCATGACGCAATCGGCCGCCAGCCAGGCCATGGCCAGCATGGAGGCGACCCTGGGTGCGCAGCTGTTTACCCGTGAACCGCGCAAGACCTTGCCCACTGCCTTGGGCCTGAGTGTGATCGAGCAGGCGCGGGTGATGCTCGGCGCCTTGCAGACGATTCGCAGCACCGTGGATGAAGCACGCCCGATGCTGCGTGGGACGATTCGCATCGCCAGTTTCCCGATGGTGCTCGCGACCTTTCTGACACCGCTGCTGCAACGCTTCGCGCAGTTGTACCCGGGCATCGAGGTCACCACCCTGGATGTCACCGACAACGAAGTGCTGACCCTGCTCGACGCCAACCTGATCGACCTGGGCGTGGTGCTCAACCCCAAGCCCGAGCGCAATGCCACGGTGCTGGGGCGCGATTTGTGGATGGCGGTGCTGCCGGTCAACCATGCACTGGCGCAGCGCCCGGCCGAGGCCAGCGTGTCGCTGGCGGAGTTGCTCGAACAACCGTTCGTGCTCGCCACCGGCGGTTGCACCGCCAACGCCCGCAGCCTGGGGGCCGCCGCGGGGCTGACGGTCAGCGATATCCGTGTGGAAGTGCGCGAATGGAACAGTGCCTTCAGCCTGGTGCGTGAAGGCGTCGGCGTGACGCTGGTGCCGGAAATGGCCTTGCCGGCCCAGCGCACCGGCCTGCGCGTCATGCCGCTGACGGTGCCGCTGCACCGCGAATTCGCGCTGGTGGGTTCCTCTGCCCGTGTGCCTTCGGCCGCTACCAACGCATTGTTGAAAATGCTTGCTGACTAGTGGGCTTGCATAGCGCCAAGCCCTGTCTATGCTCACCCAGAACCGTTGATGACGCTTGGCATATAAAGCGTTTCGGATGGTTATTTCCCCATGAAGGTGTGGCTGCACTGTCCAATAAATGAATGGAATGCGCCTTCGAGGCGCCGGGAATCCAGGGTGATCTGACCATGTTCAACCGCCATCACAAATCCGACCTGCTTGAAATCCAGCGTTTCTCCTGCGCACTCACCGAATCCAACGCCAAACTTGCCGCCATCAGCCGCTCCATGGCGATGATCGAGTTCGACCGCGACGGTGTGATCCTCGATGCCAACGACAACTTCTGCAAAACCATGGGCTACAGCGCCGAGGAAATACGCGGCAAACATCACCGCATCTTTTGCGACGAGGCCTACACCCACACCGACGCCTACGCCAAGCTGTGGCGCGACCTGGCGCGGGGCGAGGCCCTCAGTGGCACCTTCATGCGCTTGAACAAGCATGGCCAGGAGGTGTGGCTGGAAGCCAGCTATATGCCGGTGCTGGGCCCGGACAACCACGTACAGAGCGTGATCAAAGTCGCGTCGGATATCTCCGCGCGGGTGCACCACGAGCATGAAAACCAGAGCCTGATCGACGCCATCGGCCGCTCGATGGCGGTGATCGAGTTCACCCCGCAGGGGCAGATCATCAATGCCAATGAGAACTTCCTGAGGACGGTGCAGTACTCCCTGGATGAGATCGTCGGCCAGCACCACAGCATGTTCTGCCATCGCAGCGAGGTGGAGTCGCCGGCCTACAAGGCGTTCTGGGCTTCGCTCAATCGCGGCGAATACCACTCGCACCGCTTCGAGCGCAGGAATAAATACGGCAAGACGCTGTTCCTGGAGGCGTCCTACAACCCGATCTTCGACGCCAGCGGGCGGCTGTACAAAGTGGTCAAGTTTGCCAGCGACATCACCGACCAGGTCACCACCCTGCGCACCGCCGCCGACTCGGCCCACGCCACTTCGGTACAGAACGACGCCTGCGCACGCAAGGGCTCGGAGGTGGTGCAGCAGACCGTGCAGATCATCGAGGAGATTTCCCACGACCTGAACCAGGCGGCGCAGAGTATCGACGCGGTGAGCAAACAGTCGGACATCATCGGCGCCATCGTGCAGACCATCCGCAGCATTGCCGAGCAGACCAATATGCTTGCGCTGAACGCGGCCATTGAAGCGGCGCGGGCCGGCGAGCATGGGCGCGGTTTTGCGGTGGTGGCCGACGAGGTGCGCAGCCTTGCGGCGCGGACCAGCCAGGCGACGGTGGAGATTGTCGAGGTGGTGCGCAAAAACCACGACCTGTCGCTGAGCGCGGTGTCGAGCATGCAGTCGAGCTTGAGCCGCACAGGGCTGGGGGTGGAATTGGCGAACGAGGCGGGGCAGGTGATCCTGGAGATTCAGGAAGGCTCACGGCATGTGGTGGATGCGATCAGTCAGTTCAATTCGACGCTGCAACTGCAATAAACGCATGAAGGAGCCGGCTTGCCAGCGATAGCATCACCTCGGTTTGGATTCACCGAGGCGCCTGCATCGCCGGCAAGTCGGCGCCTACCGTTGATCAAGACTGCCTGTTAGATGGCGGCCAGGGTCTCTTTCACCGCCTGTGCCTGCGGGTCAGCGGTTTTCGCCGCTACCTGCTGCTCTTGCTGCTGCTTCAGGCGCTCGGCCACTTGCTTGGAAATGGCGTCCTGCTTTTCCTGCGACATGTTCTGCACATCCGCCTCGGTCAAGCCTTGCTCCTTGAGCAGTTGCTCACGGATGCGCTCGGCCGGGGACTTGCTCATGTAGTCAGTGAAATCGGCCCGCGCGGTGCTGGTGCTGCTGCCCGCTGCCGGCACATCGGTGGTTGCGGTGGTCGCCGCCGTGGTGGCCTGCAACTGCACGCGGGTCTTGGCAAAGGCTTCGTCGATGCGATCGTTGGCCTTGTCCAGTTCCTTCTGCGCGGCCGGTACGGTCACGCTTTGCTGCGCCGCTTGCACGGCACCGCTGTACAGCGCGCTGGCGGCAGCATTGGCGGGGTCCATGTCGGGCCGCTTGATCTGTTGAATGGTCGACACCGCTTGGGTGTTGTTGTTAACCAGCATGATCGGTCACCTGGGAAAATGGTCGGTGCCAGTGCTGGAGCAATTAGCATGCCGGGTCGCATCACCCCGGTTTTATTGGGGATGGCCTGGCCGCCGCGGCAAACATTGTCCCGCCGGCGGCCAACCGTTGCCGTCAGTGGGCGATGTTTTCCAGCGCCAGGTTGCGCGTGCGCGGGCCGAACCAACTGATGGTGATCATCACGATCAGCATACTGCTGGCAATAAACGCGAGGACGCCCGGCGTGCCCAGGTGCTCGAGGATAAACCCGATCAACAGGCTGCTGAACACCGTGGACAAGCGGCTGAACGAGTAGCAGAACCCGACCGCCCGCGCGCGGATGTTGGTGGGGAACAGTTCGCTCTGGTACGAGTGATAACTGAAGCTCAGCCAGGCGTTGCAGAAGGTGATCATCACCCCGCAGATCACCAGCCCCACCGCCGTGGTCTGCAGGGCGAACAGGCTGCCGAAGATCATCGCGCCCATGGCCGAGCCGACGATCTGCCACTTGTTTTCAAAGCGGTTGGCCACCTTCACAAACAGCAACGGCCCCAACGGGTAGGCGAGCGTGATGATAAAGGCGTACAGCAAGCTGTGGGTCACGCTCACGCCCTGGCCCGACAACAGCGCCGGCAACCAATTGCCGAAGCCGAAAAAGCCGATGGCCTGGAACACGTGGAACACAATCAGCATCAACGCGCGGCGCCGGTACGGCGGTTGCCAGATATCCGCAAATCGGCCGTTGCCCTGCACGCTGACGGCTTCGGGTTCCGGTGCATCCAGCGGTTTGCCGTGATCCTTCTGGCAGCGCGCCTCCAGGCTGTCCATGATCTGGCCGGCTTCATCGAAGCGGCCTTTTTGCGCGAGCCAGCGCGGTGACTCCGGCAAGCGCTTGCGCAGTTGCCAGATAAACAGCGCAAACACTGCACTGCTCAGCACCACCCAACGCCAGCCCGAGACCCCGAACGGCGCCTGGGGCACCAGCCACCACGACATCAGCGCCACTGCTGGCACCGACAGGAACTGAATAAAAAACGCAAAGGCGAACGCCGAGCTGCGCATGCGCTTGGGCACCAGTTCCGAGAGGTAGGCGTCGATCGTCACCAGCTCGATGCCCAGGCCGATGCCGACCAGAAAGCGCATGCAGATGATGCCCAGGGCTGAGGTCTGGATGCCCATCAGCACGGTGGCCACGGTGTACCAGATCAACGCAAAGGTGAAGATCGCCCGGCGCCCGAAACGGTCGGCGATGGGGCTGAGCAGGCTGGCGCCCAGGAACAGCCCGAGGAAGGTCGCCGAGGCGAACGCCGCCTGATCCGAGAAGCCAAACACGCCCTCGCTGCCGATGTGGAAAATCCCATCCGTGATCAGGCCGGGGCTGATGTAGGCGGTCTGGAACAGGTCATACAGCTCGAAAAAGCCGCCGATAGACAGCAACGCCACCAGGCGCCAGACGGTAGCGACGGCGGGCAGGCGGTCAATACGCGCGCTGATGTGGGCGGCGCGGACTGGGTCGATGCCGTCTGTAGCGGGGAGTGCAGGCATGGTGCGGGAAACTCAGTAAGTGATCGGAATCTCGAAATTTTCCTGGAAGGCATCATCGACCGGATGGTAACCCAACACCCGCGTGGTTTCGCTCAGGTCCAGGCGCTTGAAACGGTTATTGGAGATGCCGTGGGCGATCAGGTGCTTGACGCCCTCGGCCTCCACCGACCGTTGCAGCAGTTGCACCGCGTCACGTGGGCTGAGCCAGGCGCTGAGGTCGCGCGCGTTGTTCAGGTCGTGGGTCGCGGGGAACTCGAAGGCGCCGATGCGCAGGGCAATCGTCGACAGGGGCGTCTTGGCCGAGTAATAGCCACAGAGTGCCTCGCCGTAGCATTTGCTCACGCCGTACAGGTTGGCGGGCATGACTTGCATGCCGGGTGTGATCTGGCGATCCACCGGGTAGCCTTCGATGGTTTGCGCGCTGCTGGCGAACACCAGGCGCTGCACACCCGCGGCCACGGCGGCTTCGAACAGGTGGGTGGTGGCGAGGATGTTGTTGGGCAGCAATTCGTCGAACGTGGCGCTGGCATGGGGGATGCCGGAAAGGTGCACGATCACGTCGATGCCGTCGAGCAGGGCGGCGAGGCTGGATTTGTCGCTGAGGTCGGCCTGCACGAAGCGGTGCTCGCCGAGGTTGAAGTCCGGGGCGATACGGTCGGTGAGGGTGAAGCGGTAGCGGTCTTTCGAGGCTTCGAAAAACGTTTTGCCGATGCGACCGCAGGCGCCGGTGAGCAGTACATTGATTCCTTTCATGTGCAATTCCTTAGTTGTGACCGGCAAGGGCAAAGGTCTGGAAGCCCTGATGCTGGCCGAGGCGTTGATAGTAAGCGGCAATGGCGGGGTAGGGCGGCCGCGTCATGGGGGTCATCTGCCAGCGGTGCACCGAGAGGCCGATGAGGATATCGGCGAGGGTGAATTCATCCCCGGCCACGTAGGCATTGGTGCGAGCAAGTTGTTGTTCGAGGAGGCCCATCTTGTCGTTCCAGCGCTGCACGGCGGCGGCAATCTGCGCGGCGTCGAGGCCGTCCGGGTTGTTGCGCACCAGCGCGGTGAAGGCGTCGCCCCAGGCGCGGTTGAGTTCGATGGCTTGCCAGTCGATCCACTGCTCGACACGCGCCCGCGGCGCAGGCTCGGCGGGCAGCAGGTCGGTGCGTTGGTAGAGGCTGACGAGGTAGCGACAGATGGTGTTGGATTCCCACAACACACCGTGATCGTCAATCAGCACCGGCACCTGGGCGTTGGGGTTCAGCTCAAGGAATTCGGCGGACTGGGTCGGCTTGAAGCCGATGCCCCAGTCTTCGCGCACGTAGTCGATGCCCAGTTCCTGGCAGGTCCACAGTACTTTTCGCACGTTGATGGAAGACGTGCGACCCAAGATTTTCAGTGAGTGTCCCATGGTGCTTCCCTGGCAGTGGAGAGCAGCCAATCTAGCAGGCGACGCCGAGGACAGCGAGTGCCTGGCGCGACCACCGATGATTTCGGGCTCAGGTACTCTCGCGCACCTGCAGCTCAAAGCCCATGTCCACCACGGGTTTGGCGATCTTGTTGCCGGCCATGATCGTCAGCAAATGCTCTGCCGCCCGCCGGCCGATGGCTTCACGCGGGGTGCTGATGCTGCTCAGGCGCGGCACCATGAAGGAGGAGGCCGGCAAGTCGTTGAAGCCCAGCACCGCGACGCGCTCGGGTACTTTGATGCCATGGCGCATGGCCTCCAGCAGCGCACCCTGGGCCAGGTCGTCGTTGCCGAAGAAGATCGCGTCCACCTCCGGATGGGCCGCCAGCAATTGCAAGAACAGCTCGCCACCCAGGCCGACCGAGGACGGGCGTGGCGTCAGCAGTTCCAGCGCGGGGTCGTACATCCCTGCCTGTTGCAGTGCACGGCGGAAACCTTCGCCGCGCAGCAACGTGCGTTGGTCCAGTTGCGCGCCAATATAGGCCAGGCGCTTGCGCCCGCGGGACAGCAAGTGCGCGGCAGCGGTTTCGCCGGCCGCCACCTGCGAGAAGCCCACGCAGTTCACGCCGGCGTTGGGGTCCAGGTCCATCATGTAGACGCACGGCACGTTGCTGGCCTCGACCATCCGTCGGGCGCTTTCGGTGCGGTCGAAGCCGGTCAGCAGCAAACCCCGCGGCTGGTAAGCCATGTAGTTGCGCAGCAGGTTTTCTTCTTCATCGCGCGAATAATGCGAGTTGCCGATCAGTACTTCAAAGCCCTTGGGCCGCAGCACCTGGTGGATGGCTTCGAGGGTTTCGATAAATAAAAGGTTGGACAGCGACGGCACCAGCACCACCACCGAATGGCTCTGCGCGGAGGCCAGCGCACGGGCGGCAGGGTTGACCACGTAGTTGAGTTCGGCGGCGGCGTGCTGCACTTTTTCCACCAGTTCGGTGGCAACGGTGCTGATGCCACGCAGGGCGCGGGATGCGGTAATGGGGCTGACGCCGGCCAGGCGGGCGACTTCGTTGAGGGTAGGGCGGCCCGTCGTGCGGGTATTTTTATCGTTCTTGGAGGTCATCAGGCGGCTTGCCAAACAAAAATCGAGGCACTAAGGTAGCGCTGTCTCCAAAGGCCTGCAAATTCTTGAAGAAAGGGTTGCCTGATCCTGTTCAAAACCATTGGAGCGGATGCACGCGTCACTCCATAAAAAAAGACAAGACGGCGCGGGAAAAGCCTGTTTTTGCACTAGCCTTACAGCGTGCAAAGGTAGCGCTATCTGCGTCCTGAGGTGTTTCATGAGTCAACCTGTTACCGCCCTGGTCATCATGGGTGTTTCCGGCTGTGGCAAGTCCAGCGTCAGCGAGGCCCTGTGCCGCCTGAACGGTGCCACCGCCATTGAAGGCGACAGCTTTCACCCCGCCGCGAACATCGAGAAGATGAGCGCCGGCCACCCCCTCAACGACGACGACCGTGCCGGCTGGCTCGACATCCTGTGCGATGAGCTGCGCCGTTCGCTCAAGGCCGGTGAGCATCCGGTGCTGACGTGTTCGGCCCTGAAAAAGAAATACCGCGACCACCTGCGCGAAGCCGCGCCGGGCCTGGGGTTTGTCTTTCTGGAGCTGACCCGTGCCGTGGCCGCCGACCGCGTGTCCCATCGCCCCGGCCATTTCATGCCGGCCAGCCTGATCGACAGCCAGTTCGCCACCCTCGAATCGCCCGTTGGCGAACCGCTGACCCTGGCCCTGAATGCCAGCGAAGACAGCGTCGAGGCATTGGCCGAACAAACCAATGCCTGGTGGCTGAAACACGGTTTTGAACCATCCAAATAATTTTTTGCCGGAAAAGATAGCGCTATCCCCGGCGACAAATTGAATACCGGCTTTAATAACAACAACAAACAGGAGAGACCCCCCATGTTTGGCATGTCCCACGAGTCCTACCTGCTGCTTGATGCAGTGGTCACTATCATCGGTCTGATCTTTCTGATCACCAAGTTCAAGGTGCACCCGTTCATTGCACTGATCATCGCGGCCGGCTTCCTTGGCCTGACCTCGGGCATGCCCGTGGACAAGATCATCAAGGCGTTCCAGGACGGCTTCGGCGGGGTGCTCGGCTTTGTCGGCATCATCCTTGCGCTGGGCACCATGCTCGGCAAGATGATGGCCGAATCCGGCGGCGCCGATCAGATCGCCCAGACCCTGATCCGCGCCTTCGGCAAGGAAAAGGTCCAGTGGGCGATGATGTTCGCCGCGTTCCTGGTGGGCATCCCGCTGTTCTTCGAGATTGGTTTTGTATTGCTGATCCCGCTGGTGTTCATCGTCGCGCGCCGCACCGGCGTGTCGCTGATCAAGATCGGCATCCCGCTGCTGGCCGGCCTCTCGGCGGTGCACGGGCTGGTGCCACCGCATCCGGGCCCGCTGCTGGCCATCGGAGTGTTTGGCGCGGACATCGGCAAGACCATCCTGTATGGCCTGATCGTCGCACTGCCGACCGCCATCATTGCCGGCCCGATCTTCGGTACGTTTATCGCCAAGTACATCCCGGGCAACCCGTCTCAGGAGCTCGTGGACCAACTGGCCCGCGAACCTGAGTCGAAAACCCTGCCGAGCTTCAGCATCACCCTGATCACTGTGCTGCTGCCGGTGTTCCTGATGCTGCTGAAAACCTTCGCCGACATCGCATTGGTCGAAGGCCACGTGGTGCGCAACTGGATGGACATGATCGGCCACCCGATCACTGCGCTGCTGCTGGCGTTGCTGCTGTCGCTGTACACCTTTGGCCATCGCCAGGGCATCCATTCCAAGCAGATCCTCAAGCTGCTCGACGCCAGCCTTGCGCCGACCGCCGCGATCATCCTGATCATCGGCGCCGGTGGCGGTTTCAAACAGATGCTGGTGACCAGCGGCGTGGGTGACGTGATCGGCCACATGGCGGTGAACGCGCAGATCAACCCGATCCTGCTGGCCTGGCTGGTGGCGGCGGTGATTCGTGTGGCAACCGGTTCGGCGACCGTGGCGACCATTACCGGCGCCGGCATCGTGGTACCGGTGGTGGGCATGATTCCTGGGGTCAACCGTGAGTTGCTGGTGTTGGCGACGGGCGCAGGTTCGTTGATCCTGTCGCACGTCAATGATGCGGGGTTCTGGCTGGTGAAGCAGTACTTCAACATGACCGTTGCCGAGACCTTCAAGACCTGGACGGCGATGGAGACCATCCTGTCGGTGGTGGCGCTGATCTTTATCATGCTGCTGTCGTTGGTGGTCTGACAGGCAGGCCATGATGCCGGGGTGAAAACCCCCTCCAAATGTGGGAGCGGGCTTGCCCGCGAGTGCGCTAGATCAGTCGCCAGATACATGACTGATACTGCGCATTCGCGAGCAAGCCCGCTCCCACATTTTTGACCGCGTTGCGGAATCAGGCCTTGGTGATCAAGCCATCCGCCCGGAACATCCCGCGAATGCCGCGCACCGCCTGGCGAATCCGGTCCTGGTTTTCGATCAGCGCAAAGCGCACGTGATCGTCGCCGTACTCACCAAAGCCAATCCCCGGTGATACACACACCTTGGCTTCGAGCAGCAGCTTCTTGGCAAATTCCAGCGAGCCCATGGCGGCATACGCCTCGGGAATCTTCGCCCAGACGTACATCGACGCCTTCGGGTTTTCCACCATCCAGCCCAACTCATGCAGACCCTTGACCAGCACATTGCGACGCTGGCGGTACTGTTCGGCGATGTCTTTGACGCACTGTTGGTCGCCTTCCAGCGCAGCGATCGCCGCCACCTGCAGGGGGGTGAAGGTGCCGTAGTCGTGGTAGCTCTTGATACGGGCCAGGGCGTTGACCAGTTCCGGGTTGCCGACCATGAAACCGATGCGCCAGCCGGCCATGTTGTAGCTCTTGGACAGGGTGAAAAACTCCACCGCAATGTCCTTGGCGCCCGGCACCTGCATGATCGACGGGGCTTTCCAGCCGTCGTAGACGATGTCGGCGTAGGCCAGGTCATGCACCACCAGCACGTCGTACTGCTTGGCCAGCGCAATCACGCGCTCGAAGAAATCCAGCTCCACGCACTGCGCGGTCGGGTTGGACGGGAAACCGAGAATCATCATCTTCGGCTTGGGAATCGAGCCGCGAATCGCACGTTCCAGCTCGGCGAAGAAGTCCACGCCAGGCACCAGCGGTACCGACCGCACCTGGGCGCCGGCAATCACGGCACCGTAGATGTGAATCGGGTAGCTGGGGTTCGGCACCAGCACGGTATCGCCCTGGTCCAGGGTGGCCAGCATCAAGTGCGCCAGGCCTTCCTTGGAGCCGATGGTCACGATGGCTTCCGACTCGGGGTCGATGTCCACTTCATAGCGGTCCTTGTACCAGCGCGAAATGGCGCGGCGCAGGCGCGGAATGCCCTTGGAAGTGGAGTAGCCGTGGGTGTCTTCGCGCTGGGCGACGGTGACCATCTTCTCCACGATATGCGGTGGCGTGGCGCCGTCAGGGTTACCCATGCTCAAGTCGATGATGTCTTCGCCGCGCCGACGCGCAGCCATCTTCAGCTCGGCAGTGATATTGAAAACATACGGGGGGAGTCGATCAATGCGCGCAAAGCGGCGCGGCGAACCTTGGTCTGCCATTGTTGCCTCGAGAGTACGTAAGCGCCCGGAACCGTCCGAGCGACGTCGGCCACTGCGGTGGCCTGCGGGGCAGACAATACGGTCGATGATGGCCAGTTGTCCAGATGCGTAGGAAAATTTTCTGCATGGAGTCCAGCGCGGATATGCCCCTATACTCGATGCGGGTTTGTTCCCTCATAAGAAGGAGACTGTTCGTATGGATCAGCAGACAAGACAACCGTTGGAGCCACGCATGGAAGCCGGTAAAGCCCTGGTGATCGCCGGGGTGCAAGGGCGTTATTCGAAGGCCACCGTGGGCGATATCCCCAAGCTGTGGGAGTTGTTCGATACCTGCGTCAAGGACATCAAGAAGCGCGTTGGCGGCGTGACCTATGGGGTGTGCCACAACCCCAAACATGACGAATTCGACTACATGGCCGGGGTTGAAGTCCCCACCAAGGGCGACGTGCCGAGCAACTTCGAGTCCATCGAAATTCCGCCGCTCAACTACGCCGTGTTCCCGCACTACGGTCCGGTGCAGGCGCTGGAGCAGACCTACGAACGCATCATGTTCGAATGGTTGCCGCACTCGGGCTACAAGGTGATGGGCGCGGATTTCGAGCGTTACAGCGCGGATTTTGATGCGCGCAAGGGCATCGGGACAGTGGAGATCTGGCTGCCGGTTCAAGCCAAGGCCTGATGCAACGCGATTGAGCTGCCTGGGCAGCTCAATCGATACCGTCACTCGCTGAGCAGGCGCCCGATGAAGGACTCGCGACCCGCGTGAATGCCGCTGCTTTGCAGTGTGCTGTTGAACGTTACCCACTCCACCAGGCTGATTTGGCCGTGCTCGGGACGTCCGTTGGGGTCTCGCCATGCATTGGCGATGCCGTCCACACCAAAGGTGGCGTCCGGTTGACTGTCCGGGTTGAACCGGAGCAACTGGATGACGCTGCCATTGCCATTGCGGGCCAGTGCCACGATTTTCTGATCAGGCTCGACCACCACGCTGGTAAAACGGAAACCGTCGGCGTTTTTTTCCAGCGGCTTGCCGGCATTAAAGGCGGGATCGGGTTGGCCGTTGGCCAGCAGGATGGCCACGAAGTTCTTGTCCCCCGGGGTGGTATAGCTACTTCCGACAATCGCTATTCTGCCTTCCGGGCCCTTGGCCAGTGCAGTGACCTGTCTGTTTTGCTTATTGTCGAAGGGCAATACGGCGACGCCATTTGTACCGAAGCTGCCGTCAAGTTCACCATTATCCGTCAGGCCGACGATGTAGGCCTCGCGTTTGTCGACCAGCTTGGTCGTGCCGGCAACTACGAAGCCTTTTTGAGTGATCAACACACTGTCGAGTTGGGAATTAACCAACGTATTCGGTCTGTCGTTTCCGAAGTTGATGACCTCGCCGTTGACTCCGAGTTGGTAGATAAAGGTGTCAGTGCCGTCACTGAATACGGCGACAATCTTGTTGTCGGCCTGCCCGGCCTTGTTGTCAGTCTGCACGGCCTTGTCGTCGGCCTGCACGGCTAAACCGCCTTTGATGCTCACGGGAAAGACCGCTTTATCCAGTTCCCTTATGCCGTTTTCGCCAAACTGCAGGTCCGCGTTGCCATCCTCCGCATTGAATCGAGTAATAAATGCGCGATGCTCATTTCCCAGTGCCGCCAGCAAAACGGGCTTTCCATTAGGTTGAATGATCAGGTCCATGAGGACGGCTGATTCTGCAAGGCGCGTGTATCCGGTCCCGAACTGGGTGTCGAGCTCACCTGCAGGCGTATGTTTGGTGACGGCTAATCGATTTGTGTCGCCTTCTCTCGTCAATCCCACCGTCAGGGTGGAACCGTCACTGAGCACGCGTGACAGGCCTGCGGAGGATGAGGCGATGACCGTGCCGTCCTTTGGGGATTGGTTCCCGAAGGACAGGTCCGGGCTGCCGGCGGTGTTTGCCGTAGTGTGATTCGACGGAATACTCATGAGTGTTCTCCGGATGGGACGTTGAGAGTTTCCACGCCTGCTCGTTCCAAACCTTGAGCGACAACTTCGGGCATTCCAGTACAAAGCATAGGGCGACCGCTGTATAGCTGTGAAATCTGACAGTAGACACGACCGTTCAGAGGGGCCGGTCAAACACCCAGCTCAACCGGCGCTCATACCCAATGCGGCCCCTGTACGCCTCCCCGCTGTCCACCCAGCCGGCGCTCAGGTACATCGTCATCGCCGCCACATTGTCCGCGTCCACGGACAACTCCAGGCCCTTGATCTGCGGCCACGCCTGCAGTGCCGCTGCGGGCAGCGCCTGTAGACACGCCTTGCCGAACCCGCGCCCTTGCTGCTGGCGATCCACCTGCAGCGCATGCAGCGTCGCGCTGTGCTCGTCGGCCCAGTGGGGCAGGCAGGGTGGGCGTTTGAGCAGCAGGAAAGCCACGGGATGCTCGTCGGCAAGCAGGGCGAAGCCCTTGATCGCAGCGGGGTTGGGATTGACCAGCAGGCTGTTCAGCGCGCAATCGATATCGCCGGAATACGCCAGTTGCTCGGGATGCACTTGCAGGGTGTTGAGCTGCTGTTTCTGCACAAGGCTCAGCGTCTCATAGGGGACGAGGCGGGTTTCCATCAGGGACGCATCCGAATTCCTACAAAGAGCCGTGGATTCTAGCGGGTTTGCCGGGGGTGAAATTATTTTTCAAGCGGCTGTCGATTCGGCGTCGGCGCGTTCGACTAAGGGTGTCTTCCGTGAATCACACCCCGCAGGAGTATCGCCATGAGCACCACCATCAATCGCCTCATCGATGCCTGGAAACACGCCGTCGTCGCCCGGGATATCGACAAGATTGTCAGCTTTTACGCCGACGATATCGTCGCGTTCGACGCCGTGACCGCGTTGCAATTCAAGGGCAAGGCCGCCTATCGCGCGCACTGGGAGGAATGCATGAAGCACTGCCCCGGCCCGGGGATTTTCGAGTTCCACGAACTGCGCATCGTCGAGTCCCAGGACAGCGCATTTGCCCACTGGCTGGCCCATTGCGGCGGCGCCGGGCCGGACGGCGAGGTCAAGGCCTGCTGGATGCGCGTGACTGCCGGCTATCAACAGATCAATGGTCAATGGCGCGTGGTGCATGAGCACTGGTCGGCGCCGTTCGACATGGACAGCGGCACCGCACTGTTCGACCTGAAACCTTGAGCGCCGCGAACTATAGTCAGTAGTCCGAAAACGGAGACGCACATGAAATACCTCTGCCTGATCTACAGCAACGAACAGGTCCTGCACACCTCGCCCGACAGCCCCGCAGACCCGGAGTGTCTTGCCTATGCGCAGTCCATCGAGGCCAGCGGCCGCATGCTCGCTGCCGAACCGCTGGAATCGGTAAGCACCGCCACCACTGTGCGCATGCGCAACGGCAAGCTGTCGATCACCGACGGGCCGTTTGCCGAAACCAAGGAGCAGCTCGCCGGGTTTTACCTGATCGAGGCCCGCGACTTGAATGAGGCGATCCAGGTGGCCGGTGGCATTCCGGCCGCCCGGGTCGGCAGTGTGGAAGTGCGCCCCGTGCGCGAGTTGAATCTCTGAACACAACAATCACAAGACCTGAGGAGGTTTACCCATGACAACCCAACCCGCCGAATTCGAACTGTCCATCAGCCGCTTGATCGACGCGCCGCGCAGCAAAGTCTTTCGCGCCTGGACCACGCCCGCCCTGTTGCAACAATGGTGGGGCCCCCACGGCATGACCACCCCCGAGTGCGAAATGAACCTGTGGGTCGGTGGCCTGTTTCGCACCCTGATGCGTGCGCCGGATGGCAGCGAGTACCCGACCCAGGGCGTGTTCCTGGAGATTGAGGCGCCCAGTCGCCTGGTGTTTACCGACGCCTTCAAGCCGGGTTGGATCCCCTCGGGAAAACCGTTCATGAGCGCCGAAGTGACCTTCGAAGATGTCGACGGCAAGACCCGCTACACCGCCCGCGCCATGCACTGGAGCGCTGAAGACAAACAGGCCCACGAAGCCATGGGCTTTCACGACGGCTGGGGCCAGAGCCTGGACCGGCTGGTGACATTGGTGACCCAGGACATGCCCGATTGACGCCGGCGATCGAGGCGATCTACCGCAGCGAATCGCGGCGCGTCCTCGCTACCCTGATCCGCCTGTTGGGGGATTTCGACCTCGCCGAAGAAGCGTTGCACGAGGCGTTCTTCGTCGCGGTCGAGCGCTGGCCGCAGGACGGTGTGCCACAAAATCCCAGGGCGTGGCTGGTCTCCACCGGTCGCTTCAAAGCCATCGACCGCTTGCGCCGCCAGGCGCGGTTCACCCCGTTGCTGCAGGCTCAGGCCGACGCGCTGCAAGCGCAGGACTGGAGCGAGGAAGACGTGGAAGATGACCGCCTGCGCCTGATTTTTACCTGCTGTCACCCGGCACTGGCACCTGACGCACAGGCGGCGCTGACCCTGCGTGAGATCTGTGACCTCACCACCGAGGAAATCGCCCGCGCCTTCCTGGCCACGCCGACCACCATTGCCCAGCGCATCGTGCGCGCCAAGGGCAAGATCCGCGAAGCGAAAATCCCTTATCAGGTGCCGTCGCTGGCCGAGTTGCCCGAGCGCCTCGACAGCGTGCTGCGCGTGGTTTACCTGGTGTTCAACGAAGGCTATTCGGCCTCCATGGGCGCCGACCTCACCCGGGAGGAGCTGACCCGCGAAGCCATTCGTCTCGGTCGCCTGTTGCTGGAATTGCTGCCGGAGCCGGAAGTGATGGGCTTGCTGGCGCTGATGCTGTTGCACGAATCCCGCCGTGCAGCACGGACCTCGGCCAGTGGCGAACTGGTGCTGTTGAATGAACAGGACCGTGCGCTGTGGGATGCGTCCTTGATGGCTGAAGGCTGCGCCTTGGTGGAACGCGCACTGGCCTTGCGCGGCTACGGGCCCTATTGCCTGCAGGCGGCGATAGCCGCGGTGCATGCCGAAGCACCGGACGCAGGGCAAACCGACTGGCTGCAGATCGTCGGGCTCTACGATGTGTTACTCAGGCAGGTGCCATCGCCGGTGATCGAGCTGAACCGCGCCGTGGCGGTGGCCATGTGGCAAGGCCCGCTGGCGGGCCTGGATCTGGTGGAAGGCATTTTGCAACGAGGCGATTTGCTCGATTACCACTTGGCGTATTCAGCGCGCGGGGAGTTCTGCCGGCAATTGGGGCGGGTAGAAGCGGCTCGTACAGCTTATGAAAAAGCCCTGTCGCTGACCCAGCAAGCGCCTGAAAAGCGCTTCCTCGAGCAGCGCCTGGCCGAACTCAAGCAGTAGGAGCCGGCACGCCTGAAAGGGGCCGCTCAGGGCTGCTGGCGAGTCGCGGCCAACACGATCTCGCGGATGCACACATGTTGCGGTTGCTGGTAGGCATAGGCAATCGCCGAGGCCACATCGTCGGCACTCAGCACGGTGCCGCCCATGTCCTGTTTCCAGGCCTGGTAGCCGCTCTTGATCGCCTCATCGGTGGTGTGGCTGAGCAGCTCGGTTTCCACTGCGCCCGGAGCGATGGTGATCACGCGGACATTGCTCGGCGACAATTCCTCGCGCAGGTTCTCTGAAATCCCATGCACGGCAAACTTGGTGCCGACGTACGCCACGTGGTTCGGGAAGGTCTTGCGCCCGGCCACCGAGCTGACGTTGATGATCGTGCCGCGCTTGCGCGCGACCATGCTCGCGGCCACCGCGTGAATGCCATTGAGCAGGCCCTTCACGTTGACGTCGAGCATCTGCTCCCACTGCGCCGGGTCTTGCTCGCTGACTGCGCCCAGCAGCATCACGCCGGCATTGTTAATCAACGCATCGGCCGGGCCGAATTGCGCTTCAGCTTCCTTCACGGCAGCGACGAGGGCAGCGCGGTCGGTGATGTCGACCCCACGGTTCAGGGTGTTCGGCAGGTTGAGGTCGTTGAGGCGATCAATACGGCGTGCCAGCAGCAACAGCGGGTGACCGGCGGCGGACAATCGGCGGGCAGTAGCTTCGCCGATACCCGAACTGGCGCCGGTGATGATGATCAGTGGCTGGCTCATGTGTGCACTCCTGGAATAAGAAAAATCGATAACTGAAACGTGGGCGAAGTATATTTACCCGGTTAAAGGCTGAAAAATGCCTTATTTCTCTGTCTGTCATCGGATCTGACTATGGATGTGCGTCACCTCAAGGCGTTTCTCGCGGTGTTTGAAGAACGCAATATCACCGCTGCAGCGCAGCGTTTATTCATCAGTCAGCCGACGTTGTCGGTGACCATCAAGCAGTTGGAAGATGAGCTGGGCGTGGCGCTGTTCGTGCGTCAGCCTCGCGGGGTCGAGGTCAGTGCCGAAGCACGGGTGCTGTATCCCCAGGCGCGGCGCATGGTGGCCGAAGCGGAGGCGCTGAGCCGGTTGTTTCGCGGCCGCGAGAATCGCATTGCGCTGGAGTTGGGGGTCGAGGGCGATATTGCCGACAGCCAGATCGAAACCTTCCTGCGCATGGCACACCAAGGTCTGCCCGGTTTGCTGCTGACCCTGCAGGAAGGCTGTGAAGGGGAAGGGCGCCTGGCGGTGGAGGAAATGTGCTGCGAGGACGAACTGTTCCTGCCGATCTGGGAAGAGTCCTACGTGATGGCGTTACCGGTCGCACATCCCATGGCGCAGGCTGGCACAGAGCAGGCCTGGGCGCCAATCGAGGACTGGATCACCTGCCCGCAACATGATTCCCATCAGCGCCTGATGGCCTTGTATGGGCGCTCGCCGCAGGCGGTAGCCGGGCATGCCGGCTCATTGACCCAGGCCCTGCATATGGTGGCCGCCGGTGTAGGCGTGGCGATGTTGCCGCAGTCGCTGGCGGCCGAGCGCGCCGGGGTGGTGAGCCGTGAATGGCACCTGCCGGCGCCGACGCGGCGGGTCGGGCTGTGCTTCGCCGCGCAAGCGTTGGAATCACCCGCGCTGCGCGCCCTGCACGAGTATTTCCAGAACAACCGACCGCCGCAACGCTAGGCGTCAATCGACCATCAGCCCCAGCATCCAACTCCCCGCCGGCCCTGGTGGGTACTGCCGCGACCACAGCGCATCCACGGCCACCGAGCGCGGCCAACTGCGTACCTTGAGCTCGACCAGCCCGGCATTGCCGAAGCGTTCCACCAGCCAGCGAGGCAACTCGGCCCAGCCGAAACCGAGCTGGGCCATTTCCATCAGCATCAGAAAACTCGGCGCCGACCACACACGGCCCGTGGGGCGTGTTTCATTCGGGTTGATGATGCTCGCCAGGCGCAGTTCACGGTGTTGCTGCAGGGCTTGCAGGTCGATGGTGTCCAGGCTCGCCAAGGGATGATCCGGGGCGACGAACAGCGCGATTTCCGTGCGTTCCTCCACCGGGGCGCGGCTCAGGTCGGGCGGATACACCGCCTGGGCCTCGACGAACGCAATCTGTGCCCGGCCGCTTTGCACCAGGGCGATCAGGTCTTCGCACTCGGCGATCAGCCATTCCAGTTCCAGGTCCGGGTAACGTTGCTCGAAAGCCTTGAGCGCCAGTTCGAAGCGCTCCGACTGGTAGGTGTCGGACATGGCGATGGTCACTTTCGGCTCCAGGCCCTGGGCCAACTGGCTCGCCGCCAGCTCCAGGCGGCTGCTGGCCTCCAATACCTGCTCGGCGCGTTGCAGCAACACATGGCCGGCCGGTGTGAGCGTCGGCTTGCGGCTGCTGCGATCGAACAGCACCACGTCGAGATCAATCTCCAGGCTGGCCACCGCTGCGCTGACGGTGGACTGGCTCTTGCCCAGCTTGCGTGCCGCCGCCGAAAACGAACCCTGGGTAGCGGCCTGGACAAACGCCTGCAGCACTTCATGAGAGGCCATGACTATCGCCTTGGTCGATGGTTATTAGTTATGAAGTATCGACTTGAAGGGTAATGATAGCAACCATCGTCACTCACGGAGCCGGGTCATGCACCCTACCAAGTCGATTACTGAACGCGTTTGCCAAGCCCTGGGTTTTGAAGGCCTGGCCTTATTGATCTGTACCCCGTTGCTGGTCTGGATCACTGGCCGGCCGGCCCTGGAGATGGGCGCGGTAACCCTGGGCCTCAGCGTGCTGGCGCTGACCTGGAACATCATTTTCAACAGCCTGTTCGACCGCCTCAAGGTGCGCCTGCAACTCGCCGGTGGCGTGTGGACGCGCATGCTGCATGCCGTGCTGTTCGAGGGAGGGCTGATTATCGTGGCGGTCCCGCTGATTGCCGCGTGGCTGAAGATCAGCCTGGTGCAGGCGTTTTGGCTGGACATTGGCGTGCTGCTGTTTTTCCTGCCGTACACCTACGTGTATCACTGGGGGTATGACGTGTTGCGGGAAAGATTCGTACGCCAGCGCGTGCCTAGTCGGGCTTGAGCGTCGCGACAAAATCCAGGAACGCCCGCACCTTGGCCGCCGGCAAATGCCGCGAGGGGTAGTAGGCGTACAGCGGAAAACGCTCGTCCGGCCAGTCCGGGAACAACTCCACCAGGCTGCCGGCCTTGAGCGCTGGCGCCAGGCCCAGGTCGAGCATCTGCGCCACCGCATGGCCGTGCTCGCACACGCTGTACAGGGTGCTGGCATCGTTGACCACCAGGCGGCCGTCGGTGCGCACGATCAATTGCTCACCGGGGCGGTGAAATTCCCAGGCAAACGGGCGACCGGTTTGCGAGTCGCGAAAATCCAGGCACATGTGCCCGTTTTCCAGGTCCTGCGGGGTGGCCGGTCGGCCATGGCGTTCCAGGTAGGCGGGGGAGGCCAGGGTGAGCACGCGCACTTGCATCAACTTGCGCGCGATCAGTGAAGAGGATTGTGGGATGCCAAAGCGGATCGCCAGGTCGAAGCCATCGGCGACCAGGTCGCCCAGTTGGTCGCGGGTGTGCAGGTCCAATTGCAATTGCGGGTAGCGGCGCATGAAATCGCCCAGCACCGGGCCGAGGACCAGCCGCGAGAAGTACGGGTCGATATTCACCCGCAGGCGCCCGCGTACGGTGTGAGCGCTGTCGGCCGCCGAGTTGGCCGCCTCTTCGAGACCGGCCAGCAGCGGGGCAATTTCCTGATAGAAACGCCGACCCTCGTCGGTCAGTTGCACCGAGCGCGTGGTGCGGTCGAACAGGCGAATCCCCAAGCGTTTTTCCAGGCGTGAAATCGCCCGGCTGACGCCCGAAGGCGTCATCTCCAGGCTGACGGCGGCGCGGGCAAAACTGCCGCTGTCGACCACGGCCGCCAATACGCCCATGCCGCCGGCCAAGCCTGGATCAAAACTCATCGGTGATTGCCTGTCAGTGATTTGAAGGCATTGATGCTAGCGCAGAACGTCTACAGAAACATGCCGCCCGAGGCCTCGATGCGCTGCCCGGTGATCCAGTGGCTGCCGTCGGCCAGCAGCGTCGAGATCGCCCCGCCGATATCTTCCGGCAATCCTGCGCGGCCGAGGGCGGTATTGTTGGCGACCATCGCGTTCACGTTGGGGTTATCGCGCACCGCGCCGCCGCTGAAGTCGGTGGCTATCGCGCCGGGAGCCAGGGTGTTCACGCTGATTCCGCGCGGGCCCAGCTCCTTGGCCTGATAACGCGACAACACTTCCACCGCACCTTTCATCGACGCGTACGCCGAGTACCCCGGCAGGCTGAACCGCGCCAGGCCGCTGGAGATGTTAATGATGCGCCCGCCATCGCTGATCAGCGGCAGCAGTTTTTGCGTGAGGAAAAACGGCGCCTTGAAGTGGATTGCCACCAGGCGGTCGAACTGCTCTTCAGTGGTTTCGGCAAACGCGGCGTTGACGCCAATGCCGGCGTTGTTGATCAGGAAATTGAACTGCTGCTGGGCGAAAACCTCCTTGAGCACACCGCCGACCTGGCCGACGAAGTCGTTGAAGGACGCGCTCTGGCTCACATCCAGTTGCAGCATGGCGGCGCGGCCACCCAGGGCCTCTATCTGTGCCACCACCGCCTGGGCTTCGTCGGCGGCGCTGTGGTAGGTGCCGATGATGTCGACGCCCTGTGCCGCCAAGTGCAGCGCGGTGCTTTTGCCCAGGCCGCGGCTGGCGCCGGTGATCAGTGCGATTTTACGGGTCATGGTGCAGTCCTCTCAGGTGGTCAGTGGGACTGAGTGTATTTGTCCGGCTGTAACGTGATAAACAGGGGTATATCGGAATCACTGGCCGGATAAGGCGAACAATCCCATGAACAAGCTGGAACTGCTGCGCACCTTTGTGCGCGTCACCGAACTGTCGAGTTTCACCGGCGCCGGCGAGAGCCTGGGCCTGCCGCGCTCCAGCGTGTCCGAGCATGTCCAGGCGCTGGAAGAGCTGCTCGGCACACGCCTGCTGCAGCGCACCACGCGCAAGGTGCAGGCGACCCAGGACGGGCGTGTGCTGTACGAGCGCAGCAAGGATCTGCTGGCCCACATGGACGAACTCGAAGGCCTGTTTCGCCAGGATGAGGCGCAACTCAGCGGGCGTATCCGCGTGGACTTGCCCAACGTGATGGCGCGGGACCTGATCCTGCCGCGCCTGCCCGAGTTCATGGACGCCCACCCATTGATCGAGCTGGAAATCAGCACCACCGACCGCCAGGTCGACCTGCTGGCCGAAGGGTTCGACTGTGTGCTGCGGGTCGGCGCACAGCCCGACCAGACGGTGGTCGCGCGGTGGTTGTGCAGCATGCCGATGATCAACTGTGTCAGCGCCGGCTACCGCCAGCGCCATGGCGTACCCGAGACCCTCGAGGACCTGGCGCACCATCAACTGGTGCATTACGTGCGCCCCTTGGGGTCACGTTCGACGGGGTTCGAATACCAGCAGGGCGATAAAGTGCACCGCGTACCGATGGCCGGGAGGGTCACGGTCAACAGCACCGACGCGTACAAATCCGCCTGCCTGGGCGGCTTCGGCATCACTCAGGTGCCGGTCCTGGGCATCCGCGATCTACTCGCCAGTGGCGAGCTGGTTGCCGTGCTGCCCGACTACCCGGCGCCGGCGCTCGATGTGTCGCTGCTCTACGCCGGGCAACGGCATTTGCCACAGCGTGTGCGGGTGTTCATGGACTGGCTGGCCGCGACGCTGCAAGCCCGACTCTAACGGCGAGCCGACAACTGCTGCGGCGCCAGGAAGGCGTCATGGAAATAATCGCGCACGGCCTGCATCGCCGGGGTAAACGCACGCTCGCGATGCCAGGCCAGCCCGACACTCATGGGCGTGACCGGGTCGGTCACGGTGAGGGTTTCGATGCGCTTGCCTTCCAGTGACCAGGGCCGATGCACCAGGTCCGACAGGATCGCCACGCCGCTGCCATTGGCGACCATGCTGCGTACTGCTTCCACCGAGCTGGTGCGCAGCCGCACCTGGGGCGTTTGCCCGGCCTGTTCCCAATAGCGCATGGCGCTGTGTTCGGCTTCATCGACGGTGAGCAGGATGTACGGTTCGCGGGCCACATCCGCCAGGCTCACGGCGCCGCGTTCGCACAACGGGTGATGGCTGGGCAGCCACAGGCGGCGTTCGGAGTTGAACAGGATTTCGGAGACGATATCCGCATGAGTCAGGTTGGCGGTGAGCACCACTGCCATGTCGAATTGGCCGTCGAGCAGGCCTTGTTCGATGGCCTGGCGCTCCTGCTCGAACACCTCGATGGTCACATCCGGGTGCCAGTGTTCCATGCGCTGCAAGTGGTGCGGCAGGAAGTAACCGAGCACCGTGTAGCTGGCGGCCAGGCGCAGCACGCCACTGGCGCGGTAGTCGGGCAATGGGCTGTTGAGGGCGTCGTCGACGCTGCGCACAATCACATAGGCACGGTTGAGAAAATGCCGGCCGGCGTCGGTCAGGTTCATGCCCTGGGCCGAACGCACGAACAGCTGCACGCCGAGCATCGCCTCCAGTTCCTTGATCGCCGTGGTCACCGCCGACTGGGAAATGTTGAGGTGGATGGCGGCCTGGGAAATCTGGCCGATTTCGGCGGTGGCGACGAAATAACGCACTTGGCGCAAGGTCAATGACACGCTGCATTCCTCGTAGGGGCCCGGCTTATCTGATTTTCAGAAGATGGGCTATCTGATAATAGATCTTCCCAAGGGGTCAAGACGCGGCCTACTTTTCCGCCATCACCTTTGCGGAGCGACCTCGATGCAGGCAGTGGATTTCAACTCGGACATGGGCGAAGGCTTCGGCCCCTGGACCATCGGCGATGGCGTCGACGCGCAGCTGATGGCCTATATCAGCTCGGCCAACATCGCCACCGGCTTCCACGCCGGCGACCCCGGCACCATGCGTCGCACCGTCGAGCGCGCCAAGCAACTGGGGGTGGCCATCGGTGCACATCCAGGGTTTCGCGACCTGGTCGGCTTCGGGCGCCGGCATATCAACGCTCCGGCCCAGGAACTGGTCGACGACATCCTCTACCAGCTCGGCGCCCTGCGCGAAATCGCCCGCGCCCAAGGCGTGACCCTGCAACATATCAAGCCCCACGGCGCGCTCTACATGCATTTGGCCCGCGACGAAGAAGCCGCGCGGCTGCTGGTGCAGAACCTGCAGATCATCGAACCGACACTGCTGTTGTACTGCATGCCCAACTCGGTGATCTGGCGCGTGGCCAAGGAACTCGGGCAACCGGTGGTGCGCGAGTTCTACGCCGACCGTGAGTACGATCTGAGCGGCTCCATCGTGTTTACCCGCACAGTGCGCGCGCTGGATCCTGCCACCGTAGCGGCGCGGGTCCTACGTGCCTGTCAGACCGGGTTGGTGCGCACGGTGGAAGGCGAAGACCTGTTTATCGAATTCGATTCCATCTGCCTGCACAGCGACACCCCCGGCGCCCTGGAATTGGTGGAAGCCACCCGCGAAGCCCTCGACCAGGCAGGAATCGTGGTGGCCAATGGGCTGCCTGCGGCCAACGGGGCTTGATGTGGTGAGCGGGCTTCCTGTGGCAAGCGGACTTTATGTGGTGAGCAGAATTCCTGTGGTGAGCGCGCTTCTTGTGGTGAGCGGGCTTGCCCCGCGTTGGGGCGCGTAGCGGCCCTAAAATCAGACGGCCGAGTTCTACCTGGAAGTACACAGGGGGCTTACTGGGGCTGCTGCGCAGCCCAACGCGGGGCAAGCCCGCTCACCACAGGAAGCCTGCTAGGCACAGGAAGCTTGCTAGCCAAAGGAAGCCCGCTTACCTCACAAAGGTTGCTTGCCACAGAAATCCCATAGGCCGCAAAAAGACCGCTCAGCACAATAAATCCAATCACTCCTATCCATTTTTTGCCTGCCTTTCTATAACGATTCCAAGAGGAACAGACATGGCTCAAACACCCCCCATCCGCTACAGCTTCGGCGGTGATGAACACCTGTTTGCCGAGGTCAGCGAGAGCATGTCGCTGGAGGCCTTTTTCACGGGCATGGCCGTGACCCGGGCCGTGGAGCGCCTGGCCCTGGAAGGCGTGCTGGATGTGTGCCTGGCCAACGCGTCGTTCCAGATTCGCTTCGACCCCGACCGCATCGCGCCACACGTGCTGCTCGACGCGGTGCAGACCGCCGAAGCCCAGGCCGTGGCCGAACGCACCCTGCATACGCGCATCATCGAAATCCCGGTGCTCTACAACGACCCCTGGACCCATGAAACGCTGATGCGTTTTCGCGACCGCCACCAGGACCCCAGTGCGACCGACCTGGAATACGCCGCGCGCATCAATGGCCTGGCCGATGTCGACGCGTTTATCGCCGCCCACAGTGGCGCGCCGTGGTTTGTGTCGATGGTCGGCTTTGTCGCGGGCCTGCCGTTCATGTTCCAGATGGTCGAGCGCGAGCGGCAGTTGCAGGTGCCCAAGTACCTGCGCCCGCGTACCGACACCCCCAAGTTGACCCTCGGCCATGGCGGCTGCTTCGGCTGCATCTACTCGGTGCGCGGGGCCGGCGGTTACCAGATGTTCGGCGTGACCCCGGCGCCGATCTACGACCCGGCGCAGCAATTGGCCTACCTCAAGGAACACATGGTGTTCTTCCGGCCCGGTGACATCGTGCAATTCAAACCCATCGACCGCGACGCCTACGACCAGGCCGTTGCCGAAGTGGACGCAGGACGTTTCGACCTGCGCATCCGTACGGTGGAATTTTCCCTCGATGCGTTTCTCGCCGACCCCATCGGCTACCCGAAAACCCTGCAGGAGGCGCTGGCATGATCAAGGTCCTCAAACCCGGCCTCGCCACCTCCGTGCAAGACCTTGGCCGCGAAGGCTATTACCACCTGGGCATTCCGCCCTCGGGGGCGTTGGACCAGTACGCCTTGAGCGCGGCCAACCACCTGGTGGGCAATCCCATTGGCGCAGCGGGCCTGGAATGCACGTTGATTGGCCCCGAGCTGGCGTTTCAACAGGACGCCCTGGTAGCCCTCAGCGGCGCGTTGATGTCACCGCGCCTGGACGGTGAAGTGGTGCACCAGGACACCGCCTTCCACGTGCGTGCCGGGCAGGTGCTGCGCTTCGAGTTTCCCAAGGCGGGCGCGCGCACTTATCTTGCGGTCGCCGGTGGCATCGACGTGCCTTTGGTGCTCGGCAGTCGTTCCACTTACACCCTCGGTGCGCTCGGTGGTTTTCACGGGCGACGCTTGCAGGCGGGGGATGAACTGCCCATCGGTACCGCCAGCGGACAGGGGCGCGCGGGCGACAGCCTGCCGATGGCGCTGCGCCGGTCGGTCGGTGGCGATGTAACGTTGCGCGTGGTGCCGGGGCTGTACTACGAGCGCTTGACGGCCGGTGCGAAGAGCAGCTTTTTTGCCGAACCCTGGACCGTCGGCTCCGAGGCCGACCGCATCGGCTATCGCTTCAAGGGCGGCAGCGCGCTGAGCTTCCAGCCACGCGAGCAGCCGTTCGGCGCGGGCTCGGATCCGTCGAATATCGTCGACAGTTGCTACCCCATCGGTTCGATCCAGGTACCGGCCGGGCTGGAGCCGATCGTGCTGCATCGGGACGCGGTGTCGGGCGGCGGCTACGCGATGATTGGCACGGTGATCAGTGCCGACCTGGACCTGATCGGGCAGATGCAGCCGAACCAGCGCGCGGGGTTTGTGGCGGTGACGCTGGAAGAGGCGCTGGAGGCGCGGCGGGTGTACAAAAAACGCCTGAAAATAATGGGCGGGTTATTCAGTAGCTGAAAACCCGTAGAGCCACTGTAGAGCGGGCTTGCTCACGCCTGCGGTGTGTCAGTCGCCAGGTGTCCTGACTGACAGACGGCTTTCGCGAGCAAGCCCGTTCCCTCACGGTTAAACGGTGCTGTGTCAGAACAATTGGGTGAACAGCCAGTAGAGGCTGCCTGACAGCAGAATCGCCGCCGGCAGCGTCAGCACCCACGCCATCAGCAGATTGCGGATGGTCTTCATCTGCAAGCCACCGCCATTGGCCACCATGGTCCCCGCCACGCCCGACGACAACACATGGGTGGTCGACACCGGCAAGCCATACATATCCGCCGCGCCGATGGTCAGCATGGCCACCATTTCGGCCGATGCGCCCTGGGCATAAGTCAGGTGGGTCTTGCCGATCTTCTCGCCGACGGTCACCACGATGCGTTTCCAGCCGACCATGGTCCCGAGGCCCAAGGCGATGGCCACGGCGATCTTCACCCACAGCGGGATAAAGCGCGTGGAGTTGTCGATCTGATCCTTGAACAGCTTGAGCTTGCCCTGGGTGTCGGCGTCGAAATGGCCGACCTTGCCCTTGTCCATCAGGCGAATGGTTTCGCTGGTCAGGTACATGTCGTTACGCACGTTGCCTACGGCTTCGGCGGGGACTTTGGCCAGCGAGCCGTAGCCTTTGACTTCATCACCGATCTGGCCGGCGAGGGCGGCAAGCGCCGGTACCAGTTCCGGCGTGGCTTCCTTGGTGCGCACATAGGTCGACAGGATCGGCCGCGGGTCGCCCGTCAGCGCCTGCGGTGCGCTTTTCACCAGGGCCACCTGGGTCACTTCAGCCACGGCGGCGAACTGCAGCGATTGCTCGGCCGGCATGGTGCGGTTCAGCGCGTAGGCCATCGGCAGGGTGCCCACCAGGATCAGCATGATCAGGCCCATGCCCTTCTGGCCATCGTTGGAACCGTGGGCAAACGACACGCCGGTGCAAGTGGCGATCAGCATGCCGCGAATCCACCACGGCGGCGGGGTGTCGCCCTTGGGCGCCTTGTACAGCGCGCGGTTTTTGACAAACGCGCGCAGGGCCAGCAACAGCAGGGCGGCGAAGGCGAAGCCGATCAATGGCGACAGCAGCAGCGCATAGCCGATCTTGATCGCCTGGCTCCAATCCACCCCGCTGGTGCCGTCACGCCCGTGCATCAGCGCATTGGCCACGCCGACGCCGATGATCGAACCAATCAGCGTGTGCGAAGAAGACGCCGGCAACCCCAGCCACCAGGTGCCGAGGTTCCACAGGATCGCAGCGATCAGCAGGGCGAAGATCATCGCGAAACCGGCCGAGGAACCGACCTGCAAAATCAGCTCGACCGGCAGCAGGGCAATGATGCCGAATGCCACGGCACCGCTGGAAAGCAGCACCCCGAGGAAGTTGAAAAAACCCGACCACACCACCGCAAAATGCGGCGGCAGCGAGTTGGTGTAGATCACCGTCGCGACCGCGTTGGCGGTGTCGTGGAAGCCGTTGACGAACTCGAAACCCAGGGCGATCAATAGCGCCACGCCCAGCAGCAGGAACGGCGTCCAGGTGGTGACCACCGCGCCCATTTCGTGCATGTCGTGCATCAGGCTGTAGGCGGTGAACAACAGGCCCATGGCGAGCACGGCGAAGAAAATGATCACCGTCACCAGGCCGGGTTTCTTGTCCAGCCTGGGTTTGGGCTCGCTGTGCGAGGAGCGGGTGGAGGCAGTCAGGGAAGGGGTGGCCATGCCGGAGCATCCAGTGTGGGGAGGATGGCATCCATATTCATTGCAGAATGTTACAGAGATACTGCGGCAGGTCAGTGTTTAATCAATCGACCATGCCGCCGGTCTATAACTCCCCCCTGATAGGCGCCGGCAAGCCGGCTCCCACCGTCGAGGGCATTTCAGTAATCCTTGCGCTTGCGAAAGGCCCAGCGCCCGGCAATCAAGGTGAACGTCGCCACCAACGCCACCAGGATCCAGAAGCCTTCCGGGTCCTGGGAAAGCGGTACACCGCCCACGTTCATGCCGAAGAAGCCGGCAATGATATTGATCGGCAGCGCCAGCACCGTCACCACGGTGAGGGTGAACAGCGTGCGGTTGCTTTGCTCGTTGAGGTTGGCGGCGATTTCTTCCTGTAACAACTTGATCCGCTCACCGAGGGCCATCAGGTCATTGATGATCAGCGCAAACTCCTCGGTGGATTTGCGCAGCTCCTTCACGTCTTCCTTCTGCAGCCATTGCGGCGGGCGGTTGAGCAGGCGCAGCAGCGAGCCGGGTTCCAGCGCGAGCAGGCGTTGCAGGCGCACCAGCACCCGGCGTGCCGCCCCCAGTTCCGCCCGGTTGGTGGACAGGCGCGAGGACAGCAGCTGGTCTTCGATATGGTCGACGCTGATGCTGGTCTTGCGCACGATCTGGGTCAGGACTTCGCCCTGGTCGCGCAGCAGGTGCACCAGCAGCTCCAGCGGCGAGCGAAAGGTTTCACCGGCTTTCACCGACGAGCGCAGCTTGTCCACCGAGTGCAGCGGTTGCAGGCGCGCGCTGATCAGCAAGCGGCTGCGCGCGCACACCCACAGCGTGGAAATATCCGACGAGACCATGCTGCTGAAGTTGAACACCACGTCGTTGACCACCGCGAGCAAGGCCGAGTCGACATGTTCGATGCGCGTGGAGCGCGAGCCTTCATGCAGGGCCTCAAAAAATTCCTCGGGCAAATCCAGGTGCGCCTGCATCCAGCGCTCGCACGCGGCGTGGGCCAGGTTCAGGTGCAGCCACAGAAATTCTTCGGGGTCGCCGGGTTGCTGCAAGGCCTGCAGGGCGGTGGCCGAGTCAATCTGCTCAGCCTTTTCACCAGGGCGAAAACGGAAACCGTAAAGCAAGCCGAACAGGTCGGAATCCTGATGGCTGTAGTCGAGGCTGTGGTTCATGGAGGCTCGCAGAGAAAGCGCCTGTAGGACGTTTCACAGGTTCGCGTGAGCGATCATTGCAAGGGAATTTGACAGTTTTGTGACCGTTCGCGACTTATTGCGTTGCGATGACACTTTATTGACCGCCTGTCAGCAACCGTTCAAGAAGCCTCTCTCACCAGGCATCAAGAACCGCTGCTGACAGGGACGCTTTGGCCCCTGATCAGGGGGTGGGCAGGCTGAACGTGAACACGGTGCCGTGCTCGGCGTTGGTCGACACGTTCAGCTCGCCGCCATGCGCTTCGGCGATCTGCTTGACGATATACAACCCCAGACCCAGGCCGGCCTGGGGGGTATCGGTGGTCGGACGCGAATAGGGCTGGAACAACCGGGGCAAGGCTTGCGCACTGATCTGCCCGGGGTTCTTGACGGTCAGGTTGAAATGGCCTTGCTCGATCTTTGCCGTGACCTCCACCGGTCCCTCGTGGCTGCCATGGTGAATGGCATTGGCCACCAGGTTGGAGAGCAGCTGCGCGAGGCGATCGCGGTCGCCACTCACGCCTTGCAGGTCGTCGATATTCGCCTGGATCACGCGCTGCGGGTGCACGCTCTGCACTTCCGACACCACATGCTGCAGCGCCTCCTGCAGACCCTGGCAATCGCCGATGTTCAACGGAATGCCATTGCCCAGGCGGCCACGGGCGAAGTCCAGCACGTCTTCGACCAACTGCGCGGCGCGGCGGCCGCTGGTGAGGATATGTCGCAGCAACGTGTCCGTGGCCGGATCCGGGTGCTTGCGCAGCAGCCGTTCAGCAGCGAAGTTGATCGCGAACAGCGGGTTGCGCAGATCATGACCAAGCACGGCGATGAATTGCTCACGCAGTTCGGCGGTATCGCGTTCTTCCTGCAATTGCGCGTGGGTGAACTGCGCGGCTTCTTCAGCTTCGATTTGCAGCGACAGCACCCGGGCGAATGACTCCATGGTCGACTGGATCGTGCTGCTGCGCAGCTCTGCAGGGTTAGGGTCGAGGGCGCAGATGGTGCCGAAGAAGTGCCCGTCTGTGCGAAACACCGGCACTGAGATGTAGCTTTCGAAGTGGTACAGGCGCGGCGTGTGGTGGTCGTGGTAGAGCGGGTCTTCGCTGGCTTTGTCGATGACCACGGACACGTGGGAGCCGCGAATCTCGTGGCAAATCGTGGTCGTCAGGTCCAATTCGCCGCCGACGCCAAGGCCGAAGTCCAACTGATCGAGCACGGCGCACGCGGTCCAGGTGTCATCGGTCACCCGCGCGACCGCTGCGAAGCGCAGGCCGGTCATGTCGCTGATGACTTTGAGCATCGCGGGGACGGCACTGATGCGGCCAATGGTGGCGATGTCGGCGGCTTTTTGCCCCATGCAGCAATCTCTATCCCAACGTGCTGAGCGTTATGCCCCGGCCAATGGGTGGGATTTTAGCGACCTTATGCCATATGGGTGTAATTTCATTCGCAAAATCGAGGATTTTCTTACGCCCGCTGACGCGCGGACATAAAAAAACCGCGCCACCCGGAGGTGGCGCGGTTGCTTGAGGGGGCGACTCAAGTGTCTTGCTTGTTTTCCAGCACGGCGCCGGTCTTGGCGTCGAGCTTCACTTCAAAGCGTTTGCCGGCGGTATCGGTCAGGTCGACCTCGTAGACCAGCACGCCGTTTTTGTGATCCAGCTCGGTGTCGGTGATGCTGGCACCGGCGTGGGTGGCCACGGCAGCGGCGTTGAGTTTGTCGAACGGCATCACGGCGCCGGACTTGACCAGGCCTTCAATGTGATCCGGGCGAACATCGGCCTGGGCCAGGCCGGCAGTCAGGGTCAGGGCGGTGGCGGCGAACAGTGCGGTGAGGGTTTTCATGGTGTGTGTCCTTCTTCGGTGAGCTGTTTAAGTGGGATCAGGTTATCCAGCGCAACTTAATTCACGCTTAATTATTTCAAGCGGTTGCGCAGTTTGTTCAATCTGCCAAGGGCGCGGGATTTCATGCTGAGGGCTCACTTAAAGGGAGACTCGGATGAAACGGTTGGTCAGTTGGCTTTATGCGCCTGTCTTTTTTGCAGGGTTTATCGGGTGGGCACTTGCGTACGTGCAGGCCAGGCAACCGCAAGGGTTGCTGCTGGTGTTTGCAAGCGCGGTGGCGGTGTCATTTCTGGTCGAGCAATGGCTGCCCTATGAGCGGCAATGGAACCGCAGCCTGGGTGATCGTCGACGCGACACCTTGCATGCGCTGGTCAATGAAAGCCTGAATGCCGCGGGGTTGCTGATCCTGCCCGGACTGACCGCGCTGTTGGCGTTCGAAGGCCTCTGGCCACGAGGCTGGCCGCTGTGGGAGCAATTGTTGCTGGCCATTGTCGTGGCCGACGCCGGGATTACCTTGATGCATTACGCCAGCCACCGTGTTGCGCCGTTGTGGCGCCTGCATGCGGTGCATCACAGCGTGCAGCGGCTCTATGGCTTCAATGGCTTGATGAAGCACCCCTTGCACCAGATGCTCGAAGCGACGGCAGGCCTGCTGCCGCTGATCCTTTTGGGCATACCGCTGGACGTAGCGCAGTTGCTGGCATTGGCCATCGCTGTTCAGTTGTTGCTGCAGCACTCCAATGTGGCCATGCGCCTGGGGCCGTTGCGCTGGGTGTTCGCCTGGGCGCCGGTGCATCGGTTTCACCACATGAAATACGGGCGTGCGGGGGATGTGAATTTCGGGCTGTTTTTCAATCTGTGGGATTGGCTGCTGGGCACTGCGTTTTTTCGCCCGCGCTATCGCATGGGGCCGGGGGACCTGGGGATTGGCAGTCGGCCGGATTTTCCGCGGGATTATGTGGCGCAGTTGTGTGACCCGTTCGCGGCGGTGAAGTCGGGCAAGGAGCCGCCGTTGCCGCAGGATTTACGTTAGGAACTGCACCTCCAGCTGGCGCAGGGACGCCCCGGCGGTGACGCCGAACAATTGCTTCATGGTCCGCGAGAAATGCGCCGAATCGGCAAAGCCCGCGCCGTGGGCGGCCTCGGTCAGCGTGCCGCCCGCGAGGGCCAGTTGCAGGGCCACACGCAACCGTCGCCACAGCACCAGGCGGCGCACCGGCACACCGAGCTGATCGCTGAACAGGCGCTCCAGTTGGCTGAGTGAAAGGTGCGCCGCCTCGGCCAGGGCCAGGGCCGACACTTTGCCGCCCAGATGTTGATCGAGGCTGGCGAGTGCGCGCTCGATGCGTGGATCGTCGAGGCGCCGCCGGGGCAACTGGTGCAGCGTCTCGATAAACCCTGCGCCGCCCAGAAGCAGGGCCTGCAGGGGCTCGGCTGCAAAGACGATGGGTTCGGCATACAGCACCTGCACCTCACCCTCGGTCTGCATGATGGCGTGGCGGTGTCGCGAAGGAATGAACAGGCGATCGGCCGTGATCACGCGGCCTTCAAGGCTGACCGTGATGGGCCGGCCTGGGGAGAACATCAATTGATGGGCGTAGTGCGCATGGGGCGCGGTGCGCCCCAGCTCGCCGTGGATCAGGCCGTAATCACGGCCCAACCACAGGCGACCCGACCATTCGGGCTTCACTCAGTACTTATAGTCGTTCAGCAGGTCCTGCACGCTGGACGACGGCCAGCGCTTGTAGAACTTCAGCAGTTCGGCGGCGCGGTTGGTGAAGATGCCGTCGACACCGGCCTTCATCACCTTGTCGAAATCCACCGGCTCATCGACGGTATAGACGTGCACCAGCAGGCCTTTGGCGTGGGTCAGTTGGTTCATTTCCGGCTTCACCAGGTCGGTGTAGCTCTGGTCGCCATGGGCGGTCAGCTCGGCCGAAGGGCCGGTGCCGATGGCGCCGAGGCTCTTGGCTTCGTCGACCCATTTTTCGAACTCGGCGGCGTCTTTCGGCTCTTGCTTGGCGTAGTAGGCGGCCTTTGTGGTTTCGCCGGACTCAGCGAAGGTCTGTGTCGATTTCGGCTCGATGCTGCCAGGGCCGACCCACAGCAGCAGGATCTTCGGCGTGTTCGGCATTTCTTTCTGCAGTTCTTTCAGGCTGGCCGTCTCGAAGGTTTGCAGGACCACGCGCCCCTTGCCCTGGCCGACACCGGTGTTGCTCTTGCCCAGCTTGGAGCCGGCGGAGCTCAGCCAGCCTTTATCCAGCAACTTGTTTTTCAGGTCGGCTTCGATGCCCGGGAATTGCTTGGGCTCCTTGGTCTCGATGTACAGGCCGGGTTTGTGCTGCGGGTTGCCTTCGGCGATCTTGATGATGTCGTCCAGGCTCTGGATTTTCAGGCCGACGAAGCCCGGACGTGCGCGGTCGGGGTAGGCGGCGTTGAACCAGCTGCCGGCGTCGAGGGTTTGCAGTTCTTTCCAGGTGAATTCGTTGGCCGGGGCGTCCTTGCGCTCGGGGAACTTGGTGGCCACGTCGGTGGTGCGCTGCAGGTTGTTGTCGTGGAGGGCGAACAGTACGCCGTCCTTGCTGCGCTGCAGGTCCATTTCCAGGTAGTCGGCACCCAGGTCGCGGGCGACCTTGTAGGCGGCGGCGGTGGATTCCGGGGCATCGTAGGACGCGCCACGGTGAGCGATCACGGCAGGGTAGGGAATGCCTTCGTTTGTCGCCAATTCAGCCGGGCTGATCGGATCGGCAGCCTGTGCCTGGCCGAGGCCAAGCGCCAGGGCGAGCAGCAGGGCGCTCTTGGAAAACGTGACAGGCATATGCGAAGTCCTTTCGTGGAGGTAGCTTTGAGAAGGCCTCCTTTTTAACAATTGATTGCGAAAGGCGCTATCACCAAACCGACATTAACGTGCGCACCCGCCAATTTTCTCGGTTTTTTTGCCGTGCATTGCAGTACTCTTGCCCGAAGCTGCTCCGTTAGAGGGCAGTACTTTCTGCCACGCGTGTAAACCATCTTTCCAGTCCCTGTGGGACTTTTCAGTGAGGTTTACCATGCGCATCACTTCCGAGCTTATCTGCCAGGCCGCCGACCAACTTCGTGGTTTTGTCGGCCTCAACCGCAAGACCGGCCAGTACATCGTGCGTTTCAGCGAAGATGCCTTCGGCATGGACGTGGCTGATGACGGCATCATTCCCACCGCCGAATTCGTCTGGCTGCCCGCCGCCGAGCAGACCATGACCCTGTCGCGCGAACGAATCCAACTGCTGCTCGACCAGAACATCGACGACCGCATCAACATCACCGAGCCATTGCGGGCGTACATGCGCCGGGTGGAGATTCCGCAGATCAGTGCGTTGCGTAGCCTGGTGAGCTAGGTCGACAGGTTTTCAGTCTTATGAAGAGCAACATGTGGGAGCTGTGCCTGGCACAGGATCAAGGCCTACCACT
>NZ_JBWKPG010000004.1:89091-147035 GCF_059418125.1 Pseudomonas sp. GW821-FHT09C08
TGATAAATGTGGGAGCTGGCTTGCCTGCGAAGGCGGTGGGTCAGCTGGCTTAGCTTTTACTGATACACCGCTTTCGCGGGCAAGCCCGCTCCCACATTGGAGCGGTGTCGGGCTCGGGATTCAGGGTTGGCACAAACAAGATTGGGAGCTGTGTTGGGCACAGGATTCAGGCCAGGCACAAATAAGATTGGGAGCTGTGTCGGGCTCGGGATTCAGGCCTGGCACCAATAAGATTGGGAGCTGTGCCTGGCACAGGATCAAGGCCTACCACATGATAAATGTGGGAGCTGGCTTGCCTGCGAAGGCGGTGGGTCAGCTGGCTTAGCTTTTACTGATACACCGCTTTCGCGAGCAAGCCCGCTCCCACATTGGAGCTGTGTTGGGCTCGGGATTCAGGCCAGGCACAAATAAGATTGGGAGCTGTGTCGGGCTCGGGATTCAGGGCTGGCCCAAACAAGATTGGGAGCTGTGCCTGGCACAGGATCAAGGCCTACCACTGATAAATGTGGGAGCTGGCTTGCCTGCGAAGGCGGTGGTTCAGCCACTGCATGAATTGGCTGAAAAAATGCCATCGCAGGCAAGCCAGCCCCCACCGTCACACCGCTCCAAAGGCGTAGGCCCGCTCCACCTTGCACACCCGCGTCTGAAACGCCGAGTACCAGGTGGAGCGCCCTTGCTCACGTACCGAGCGATGTTCTGCCTGCTGCTTCCACGCCAGGATCGCCGCCTCGCTGCTCCAGTACGAGACGGTAATCCCCAGGCCATTTTCACGCGCCGATTCCACGCCGAGAAACCCTGGCTGTTCGCGTGCCAGTTCCAGCATGCGGTTGGCGGCCTCGCCGTAGCCGTGATCACCTTCGGTGCGCAGTGAGCTGAAAATCACTGCGTAATACGGCGGGGTCGGTGTGGTGGCGATCATGCCACTGTCTCCTGGCATGCCTTGAGCAGGGCGATCGCCAACGGTGGCGTGATCCCCCTGAGGGCGGCGCGTTCTGGCTGAAACAACGTAGCGACAAAGAACGGATGGTCGAGCAACTCCACGGCGCGCAGGTCGCCCGCCGAGTCGTGCCCGCTGGGAATCAACTCGCGTTCCAGCAACGCCTGGGCAAATTCGGGGTTCATGCCGTAGCGGCAGCGATAGCCTTCCTCGATGTCGAGGGTGCCATAAGAGTCGGCGATGCGCGTGTAGGGGGTCAAACGCACGGTGTCAGTGGCCTCTACCAGCGAGCAGCTCAGCGGTGCGATCACCGCGCGTTGGGCCTGTGGCGCCAGTTCACCATGTTCCGCGTCGGCCCAGCCCAGCACGTTGCGGGCATATTCCAGCACCGCATGTTGAAAGCCGCCGCAGGTGCCGAGGAAAGGTCGCCGTTGTTCGCGGGCAAACCGGATGGCGCGCAAGGCGCCGTCAGTGTCGCGGTAAGGGCTGGCAGGCACGCACCAGAAACCGTCGAAACCGTGCAATGGGGTGGCGGGCGTGAGCGTGTCGGTGTCGATCCATTGCAGGTGAACCTTCAGCCCAAGGCTGTCGGCGGCCAGCTGCAACGCGACGGGAATGGCCTGGTGCGCGGGGACATCGGGGTTGTAGTCGCCGATCAGGGCGAGGTGCAGAGCAGTAGCTTTCATCGTGTGCGTCCCATGGCTTGTGGTGTCCTGGTGCGCACTATAGATTGGCGTTCACGCAATCAATATTGGCGTTTATCCACATGCTCATTGCAGCCACGCACTATCAAATTGACTACGCCGACTTGTCATTGATCCTCGCCCTGGTGCGCGGCGGCAGTCTGGCCCGGGCGGCGGCGTTGTTGCGGGTGGATGTGTCCACAGTATTTCGCGCGGTGCGCCGGCTGGAGGCCGCGTTAGGCCAGACGCTGTTTGAAAAGAGCCGCGCCGGTTACCTGCCCACCAGCTTGGCGAGCAACCTGGCGCAACAGGCCGAGCGCGCCGAGCAAGCGCTGGAGGCAGCGCGGGTTGGCGTGGAGCAGGGCGGTGAAGTGATCAGTGGCACGGTGCGCCTCACCTGCACCGACTCGGTGCTGCAAGGCCTGTTGCTGCCGGCGCTGGCGCAGTTCATGCCGCAGTTCCCGGCGCTGACCCTGGAGCTGAGCACCTCGAATGACTTTGCCAACCTCAGTCGCCGCGATGCCGACATCGCCCTGCGCCTGACAAGGACGCCACCTGAGCATCTGGTCGGTCGATGCCTGGGCACCGTGGCTTATCAGGTGTGCGCCAGCGCAGCCTACGCGCGCCAGCATCAAGGCCGGGCGCTGGCCGACCTGGCATGGATCGCCCCGGATGATTTCCTGCCCGACCATCCCACCGTGGTCTGGCGTCGCGAACATTTGCCGGGTGTACGCCCCAGTTATCGCTGCAACAGCATGTTGGCGGTCACCGAGCTGGTACGGGCGGGGCTGGGTGTGGCGGCGTTGCCGGATTTCCTCCTGGATGATGCCCTGCACCCGCTGGGCCCGGCATTGGCAGGGCACGACACGGCGCTATGGCTGCTGACACGTCCCGATTGCCGCGCCTTGCGCTCAGTGGTGACGCTGTTTGATGAGTTGGGACGACATGTGCAGGTCAAGCCGTCCCACACTGCATAGGCGCGGTTACTTGGGTTTTCGCACAAACTGCTCATGCATTTCGCACGTGAGTGTTTCGATTCGCTCAGTCAGCTGTTTGGTCATTTCTGTCAGCCGGGTGTTCTGCTCAAGTAGTTCCAGCAACTGCTTGGTGGTCTGCGCGGCCTGGGCCTGGCGTTCGGTATTGGCCACGGCCAGCGCTTCACGGTGCTGCGCATCGGCGTCCGACTGGGCTTTGTCGCGGGCGGCCTGGCGTGTCTGGGCCAGCAGGATCAACGGCGCGGCGTAGGCAGACTGCAAGCTGAAAGCCAGGTTGAGCAGGATGAACGGGTACACGTCAAAGTGGGTGATGCCGGTGATGTTCAGCACCACCCACAGGATCACGATCGCGGTTTGTGCGCCGAGAAAGGTCGGCGTACCGAAGAAGCGCGCAAACGCCTCGGCCTTGAGCGCGAAGGTGTCGTTGCCGAAGGTCGGCGCCAGGTGGGCGTGGACACGGTGGAAACGGAGGTGGTCGACGGGGGCGGTTGCAGGCTTGTCTGGGGTCATGGCGGGCTCGAATCTTCTGCTTGGAGACAATCAAGCACTATAGACCGAGCCCTCGGCCGCACACATGAAGATCGGGTCAGCCGTTGCCACGCTCATTGGCAAACGCACTGACAGCCTGCACCGCCTCGCTGGTGCCTTCACGAATCTGCAGGATCACCGTGCCGGCCTGGTTGGCCAATTCCACGCCCTGCGCGGCGCGGTCGCGGGTGGCGTCCATGCTGTCGATGGCCAGGCGGGTTTCTGCCTGAATCATCGCGATCATGCTGGATATTTCCGTGGTCGAGCCGCTGGTGCGCGCCGCCAACTGGCGCACTTCATCGGCCACCACGGCAAACCCCCGGCCCTGTTCGCCGGCGCGCGCGGCTTCGATGGCGGCGTTGAGGGCGAGCAGGTTGGTCTGGTCGGCGATGCCACGGATGGTGTTGACGATGGTGGTGATCTGCTGCGAGCGCTCGCCGAGCTTGGCGATCAGTTGCGACGAATCGTCGATATCTGCAGAAATATCACGCATGCCAGCGGCAGTTTTCTGAATCACTTCAGCGCCTTTTTCTGCCATGTCCTGGGTATGCAGGGACAGGTGATAGGCCTGGGCTGCACTCTGTGCATCGGCAGCATGTTGCTGCACGCGTGCGGTGACATCCGAAGCGAACTTCACCACTTTGCACAGGCGCCCGCTGGCGTCGTACACCGGGTTGTAGTTGGCTTCAAGCCAGACGGGCTGGCCATTTTTATCCACGCGCTCGAACTGGCCGCTGAACATTTCACCCTGGTTCAGGCGTCGCCAGAAATCACTGTATTGCGAGCTGGCTGCGGTCTGGGGCGTGCAAAACAGGCGGTGATGCTTGCCCTGGATCTGCGCCAGGCTGTAGCCCATGCGCTGCAGGAAATTGGTATTGGCGGTGAGGATGGTGCCGTCGAGGTTGAACTCGATCACGGCCATCGCCCGGCCGATGGCGTCCAGCTTGGCATTGGCTTCACTTTCGGCCTGCAGGCGCGGCGTGACGTCCATGGCGTACTTGACCACGCGAACCACTTGGCCGGCGTCATCGCGCACGGGGTTGTAGCTGGCCTCCAGCCACACCGACTGACCGTTGCCGGCTACTCGTTCGAAGGTGCCGGACTGGAATTGACCACTGCGCAGGTTCGACCACCACTGGCCATACTCGGCGCTGCGGGCGAAGTCGGGGGTGCAGAACATGCGGTGGGGCTGGCCCTCGACCTGCTCGGCGCGGTAGCCCATGGTCTTGAGGAAATTGTCATTGGCACGCAGCACGTTGCCGTGCAGGTCGAATTCGATCACGGCCATGGAGCGCTCGATGGCGTCCAGCAGGCTGGCCTGGTGGGTGACGGTGTGCTGCAGGGCACTGATGGTTTTCTTGTGGGCGTTGAATAGCATGTTCGGGGGCTCGGGCAAGCAAGCTGCAGGGAGTATCCATGTATATGCGCCTGCCCCCGTAAGGCCTATGCCGTACGGTTGACGTGCTCATTGTCAGCCTCCTTGTGCTGACAGCGGGGGTGGAACAACGGGTTAAGAGTGACCAGCCTGACAAGAAGTTCGCCCGATGGGCAGGACCTTTCTTGGGTAGTCGACGAGTGGTGGCATTATGATTTCATTTGCGCTGTTACGCGGAAGATTCAGACGAGGTGTCGTAGGACAACTTCAGGCGGAATGGGCGATCTTTTCCTCGCTGATGTTGACCCGATTGCGCCCGGTGTCCTTGGCGGCGTACAGCGCGCGGTCCGCGGCATTCAGCCACATGGCTGCATCGGTGAAGTACGGCTGGAAATCCGCCAGGCCGATACTCAGGCTCACCCGCAGTTCGGGGATTTGCGGGTTGCGGTAATTACTGAAGGTTTCGCGCATGCGTTCCATCAGTTGCGCGGCTTGTTCCAAGGGCATTTGCGGAAGAATCACACAGAACTCATCGCCCCCGTAACGTCCGGCCAGGTCGTTTTCCCGCAGGTTACGCCGCAGCTCGACGCTCAGTTGGCGCAATACTGCATCGCCGATGATATGGCCGTGGCTGTCGTTGATCTGCTTGAAGTGGTCGATATCGATCAAGGCGATGGTGGCGTGGCTTTGTTGTTGCTGGCACTTGTGAAACTTGAGGTGGAGCAGGTCTTTCCAGGAACCGTGATTGAGCAGGCCGGTGAGACTGTCGGTGCGGCTCAGGGCACTGAGGGCGCGTTTGTGTTCCGACAGCTTGATTGCCAACTGGTAGCAGACCATGCCGATGGCCATCGGGTAGAGGGTCAGCATCGGCAGGCAGGTATAGACCTGCAGCAGGCTGACGTCAGGATTGAACTGGAAGCCGAACAGCGTGCCTGCCACGCCGATCCCGAGGGCTTGTGCGAGCAGGCCGCGCAGGAACAGGCGCTTGCCGCCGGCGGCGACGTTGTTCATGGTCATCATCGACAGGATGGTCACGGCCGTCAGCGGGGTGAACTGCGTGGCGGCGGCCCAGAAACCGCCGAACAACGAGTCGTACAGCAGGTTGCGCTGCTCGGCCTTGTAGGGATACTGCGAGCGAGTCGACAGCTGATACGCCACGTGCGCCCAGGCGAACCCATTGAACAACAGCAAGGCCCAGACCCAGCCGGGCATCGCGAGCGGGTAGAGCGCACCGATGACACTGATGCAGCCAATGCCCAGGCCGATGATCCTTGGCTTGTAGATACGTTTGGCAAATGAAAGCCCTTTGCCTTGTCTGTTTTCCATAAATTCCCGGATCAACTCTGTTGCAGATACGACGACACACGTTCGCAGGATTAACCGTTGATCGGATAATGCCTGTGAATATTGTCAGTTATTCCCGTGGGAATAATCAGTGTCCTTCCAGGCCATTTGCGCAAAACAGAGGGCTAATACGTCAAAAACGACCTGGAATGTCGCACACGCAACAGGTTTTACGGCTGGCGGGGCGCAGTGACTTCATAGCCGGCCAGGAACAGATCAATGGCGGACTCGATGACGCTGGCCTGGTTGGCCGCATCCAGGGTGGGTTGGCCAAGGGTGATCTGTGGCCAGAAGGCGAAGGCCTTGAGCAGGCTCTGGATCTGGTGGGCGGCAAAGGCCGGGTCACTGCAATTGAGCCGTCCGTCTTCCTGCGCGGCGCGTACCCACTGGGTGAAGCCTTCTTCACGCTTGCTCAGACGGTTGACCATGTCTTGCGCGCGTTCCGGCGAATGAATGGTGGCGGCGATCGCCACGCGGGCCAGGTCGAGGAAGTTGGCGTCCGACATCATTTTCATCTTCGCCTCCAGCAACCCACGCAATTGTTCGCGCAATGGGCGGTCACTGGTATAGCTGACGTCGAGTTGGGCGACGCTGCTGGCCCAGAGTTGGTGGAGAATTTCGGCGAACAGCTCTTCCTTGCTGGGGAAGTGGTTGTACACCGTGCGCTTGGATACGCCGGCGGTGGCGGCGATCTTGTCCATGCTGGTGACCTCGAAACCGTTGGCGCGAAACTCGGCAATAGCCGCAGCCACGATGGCTTCGCGTTTACGGTCAGTGAGGCGTAGAGGGGCAGTCATGGGCGGCGCTCGGCTCGTCAGGGTAAATTACACTCAGTAGTTTACTTGCTCGGGGTTTTGTTGCAATCTAGAAACTACACTGTGCAGTGTAATTTTATGCGCGATCGGTAGGAGTCACTCAGTTATGGCCACGATTTCAAGCCGTCTCAAGCCTTCGCCTGCGGCGCCCAAGCCTGCCGAGCAGGACCAGGGGCATTTCAGCAACGACGCCCCGGTGCAGCACGGCGGCTTTGGCAAAACCTTGCGTATCTTTTGGAACATGCTGTTCAACAAACCGCGCAGCACGCGGCCGGTGGGGCAGATCCCGGTACAGCCGTTGACCCGCGAGCAGTTGCTGGCGGCTCCGGATCACAGTGTGTACCGCCTGGGGCATTCCACGGTGCTGCTGAAAATGCGCGGCAAATTCTGGCTGACCGACCCGGTGTTCGCCGAGCGTGCCTCGCCGTTCAGTTGGGCCGGCCCCAAGCGTTTTCATCAGCCGCCCATCAGCCTTGAAGAGTTGCCGCCGCTTGAGGCAGTGATTCTTTCCCACAACCACTACGACCACCTTGACCACAAGGCTGTCATCCAATTGGCCGACAAGACCCGGCACTTTCTTGCGCCGCTGGGCGTGGGCGATCTGCTGACCAAGTGGGGCGTGGATGCCAGCAAGGTGCGGCAACTGGATTGGTGGCAAGGCACAGAGGTGGATGGCCTGCGTTTTGTCGCCACGCCGGCGCAGCACTTTTCCGGACGCGGCCTGTTCGATGCCAACCAGACCTTGTGGTGTTCCTGGGTGATGATCGACGGCGCACGGCGGATCTTTTTCAGCGGTGACACCGGCTACTTCGATGGCTTCAAGCGCATCGGCGAACAGTACGGTCCGTTTGACCTGACGTTGATGGAAACCGGCGCTTACAACGTCGACTGGCCGCACGTGCATATGCAGCCGGAGCAAACCCTGCAAGCGCATATCGATCTCAAGGGCCGTTGGTTGCTGCCGATCCACAACGGCACTTTCGACCTGGCATTCCATGCTTGGCACGAACCGTTTGATCGCATCATGGCCCTGGCCTGGGAACGCAATGTCTCGATTACAACGCCGGCGATGGGGCAGGCGTTCAGTTTGAACCAGCCGGAACGTGGCAACGCGTGGTGGCTGGACGTGGAAACCCAAGGTGCCCAGGAGCGCCTGTTGAGCTGAGCTGTGGGAAAAGGAGTTTTCAAGCTGTTTCAGGGCTGCGACAGACGCCAGCCAAGGGTGCGATGATCCCCGGAAGTCGGTTTTTCGGGGGTACTTCTTATGGAAGGCAAAGGTAGGACATCTTGGCATGGGGGCACGTGCCCGACCGGGCACGCGGTGTCAGCGCTACTCGAGTCGGCAGTCTCGGCGCCCCTCCTCAAACAGTTGCTTAACGAACCGGCGAGTGCGCACGGTATCGCTTTTGGCAGCGACCCGCAGTCTCATGCCCACCCTGAAGGTCGCATTCCGATCCCTGGCTACACCTCTCCGGCTCTTCCGCTGAAACCGGTGCGTGATCCGTCGTTATCGTTGATTGCCTTGAGCGGCGTTGACCCTTCGGGGCCGGTCATGGTGGAGGTGCCCCTGGTGCAGAACAACAACGTCTTGGCGGTCAGCCAGGCATTGGCGGGCAGGCGCATCGGCTTCGCCGAGCGGTTTGTGCAGGGCGAGCCGCTGGAGCACACCGCCGCCTTCCTGAACGCGCTGGACGTGCTTCGCCGGGCCGGGGCGCAACTGGTGCCAGTGCTTGCACAGCGTAGCGATGACAGCCTGCTGTTCGACCTGCAGACCCGCAACGAAATCGACGCGCATGTGAGTGAAAATCGACTGGATGCGTTGGTGTCGGACAGCCGCAGCGCGGCGTTTCATGCGGCCTGCTGGACCGGCTACCCGGTGCATGGCGAGCCGCTCGAAGAGGGCGCGACGGTGTGGTTCTACGGTGCGCGTTGGTCGAAGGATGCGCTGCAGGCGCTGGTTCAGGAATACCGCAGCGCGCAAGGCCTGATGCCGGCACCGGTGCAATTACAGTGACCGGTTGTGTTGACTAATCCTACGCCGTGAACGCCTTGGGTCGGGCTGCCTGGGGCGCGAGGCCTTCTTAGACTGGTGATGGATCAACGTCGATCCCTCGTCATTTCTTAATCCTGAAGAGGTCTTATGATTGGTCTTGCATACGGTGTAGGGGCTGTCGTTCGGCAAGTCGCGCAGTCCTGGGTTGCCGACCCTGTGCCCGCAGTTTCAAAATCCGTAGCCCCAGGTACCGAGTACCTCAGTGTCAGCGAGCTCGGCGCGCACATGGCCAGGCCCGGCGGACTCACATCGGTGAGCCTGGTCAACTACCTGCAACAGCGCATTCTCAAGCTCGACCCGCAATTGAACGCCGTGATTGAGCTCAATCCGGATGCGCTGCGCACTGCTCGCGAGTTGGATCAGGAGCGCGCCAGTGGCAAGGTGCGCGGGCCGCTGCATGGTATTCCCATCCTGCTCAAGGACACCCTCGAAACCACCGCCATGCAAACCAGTGCGGGAGCATTCGGCTTGGTGGGTGCGGCCGTCGGCAAGAACGCCACGCTGGTCGATAACCTGATCAAGCAGGGCGCGGTGATCCTGGGGAAAACCAATATGACAGAGCTGGCCGGCTTTCGTGGCGCGCCCGATGGCTGGAGCAGCCGGGGCGGGCAAACACTTAACCCGCATCAGGCAGATGCTGACGTGGGGGGCTCCAGTTCCGGTTCGGCGGCCGCGGTCGCCGCCGGGCTGGCCCCCTTGGCCGTCGGGGCGGAGACGAATGGTTCGATCATCGTACCGGCGGCACTCAACGGCGTGGTCGGGCTCAAGCCCAGTGTCGGTTTGCTGGACCGTAACGGCATCATTCCGGCCAGCCGGCGACAGGACACGCCGGGCCCGATGGCACGCTCGGTGTATGACGTGGCGCTGATGCTCAATGCCATGTCAGGCCGCGACCCTGATGACCCGCATAGCGTGGGCGCTCCCGAAGGCGTGGACTACACGCGGTTGCTGGTACCCGGCGCGTTGACGGGCAAGCGTATTGGTTATCCGACGACGTTCAGTGCAAACGGCGAAATCCTGCCTGTGGTCAACAGTGCGTCATTCACGCGGACACTTGAGGTGCTGCGTGATCAAGGCGCGGTCCTTGTGCCCGTCGACATGCGCCTGGCCGACGCATCACGCTATGAGGAGTTGCTGCTCTCGGATGTGAAGGAGGAAATGAATGCTTACCTGGCCAAACGCCGCGGATTGCCAGTCAAGTCGTTGACGGAGCTGATCAAGTTCAATGAAGACCGCGACGGCACCGAGACCGATCACCAGCCGATGCTCAAGGAAATCGCTGCCTCCACTTTGACGCCGGATCAACGAGAGCCGCTGTGGAATGAGCTGATCGAGGATTTTCGCAGCACCGTGGATGATCCGATCAAGGCAGAAAACCTTGATGCCATGGTGACCGACTTCGAGACCAACGCTTATTTCGGCGTGGCCGCGGCGGGCTACCCGGGGATCACGGTGCCTTCCGGAACGAACGAGGACGGCCTGCCCACCAGTGCTTACTTTTTCGGCACCCGCTGGGCTGAACCGACCTTGCTGGCGGTGGCCCATGGGTATGAGCAGGCGGCCCAGGCGATGGTCAACCCCAGGCTCTGAAGCTACACACCACCGCGCGCGGCCGGGTTGTGGTGGTCCGGCTGGACCCTACGCGCCATTCGGTTGGGGCGTGGCTGAGTCAATGGATGTCGCAGTTGAGCCCATCAGCCGCGAAAGGATGGTGGGTGCTGCGGGCTCGGTCGGGTGGGTATCGAACCTGCGCACGCTCATGCCCCACCCCGGCGCAAACCCCGGGAAAAACACCAACCCTTCGGCCTCCAGGCGGAACGCCACGGCCAGGCGGGTTTCATCACCCACGTCGCCCAGGCTTTCGAATTGTTGGATGGCCTCCACCGTCACATCGGCCTGGCGCGCCAGGTCTTCGCGGCTCCAGCCCAGCATCGCGCGGGCCTGTACGCTGTGTTTGGCGGTGAATTGATGCAGGACGATCTGCTGATCGACGAAAGAGCGCATTGCCAGAGAGGACATGGAATTTCTCCAGGGTTCGACGGGGAGGACAAACTATACTGTGTTTTTGTACAGTTGTTTTGACCGCTCATCAACTGGATTTTTTTGATGGCTTTCAGCCCCCGGTTATTCCAGCCCCGGCGCCTCGCGAATAAGCAGGTGATCGAGGTTTTCGATATTCGCGCTGAACACCCCGAAGGTCTGCTCGGGGTTTTTCTTGCTCGGTACCTGTTTCAGCTCCGGCGTCACGCCGTAGAAGAAGCAGTACAACGCCCGGTCACTGTCTGCCGCCGCCCTGATCTGCTCCAGGAATACTGAGCGTTTGCGGTAGTTCTCGATGAGCTTTTTGCTCAGGTAGACGTTGACTGAATAGGGCTTCTTGTCGAGCCACACCTTCTTGTCGAAGTCGATGCGAAAGCTGCTGGTGTAGTCCTTGATCGCCTTGATCTTGCCCCAGTAGATCAGGCCCTTGTTGTCCTGCAGGTATTCGATCTTCTTGAAGAACGTCGAGTAGGTCGCGGTGTGGTCGCCGATCTTCAGCGGCATGCTTTTGAGCTTGTCCTTGTCGTCGATATTCGACACGAAGCATTCCACCGGGTGGGCAAACACGCTGGTTTTGTCCGGGGTGGTGTCGTGGGAACTGCCGGACGGGCTGGTGCGGCTTGACGGCGTTTTCTCAGGACCCTGTGGGAGTTGTCCTTGAGGGCTGGTAACCGGGGTTTTAGCCGCGTACGTACGCCGTGTCAGGACAAATTCCGATGGGAAGTTTTCCTCGCGCTCGTCGTCATTTTCGCCGGTCGCGGTCTTGTGGGTACTGGCGTAACGGCAGCCGTCGATATGCCGGGTGCTCGGGGTGTTCTTGAAGTGCGGGGTGCGCAGGTAGTTGACGTTCTTTGCGTTGAACGTGCTCAACACATTGCCTGCCTCGAAGGCTGCACGGCAGTCATCGTTGGGGCAGAGGAAACTGTCCTGGTCGGAATCGAAGGCGACGGTTTCGTCGAAATTCAGGTCACGTACGTCGTAGATCGACAGCTTGTCATCGAGACTCAGGCTGTAGGCCGTGTCGAATTTCATGGGGCTCGGGTCCGTGAGAAGTTTCTCTATTAATAGCCGGATCCCGCGTAAATATCAGCAAGAAACTGCGACCCGCCGCCCGCTCAAGAAGCACAGCGTGCCGCCGATGGCCGTCAGTGCACCCAGCGCATAAAACATGCTGGTCGGCGCGGCATTGATCAGCAGGTAGCCGCAAATCACCGGGCTCATCGCGCCGCCAAATGCCGCCAGGTTCTGCGCGCCGTAGTAACTGCCGCGCAGTGCATCCGGGGCGATGGTGTCGATGAACAGGAACTCCGACGGGTAGATGATCATCTCGCCCAGGGTGAACACAAACATCGCCAGGCACCAGGTGAGCAGGCTGTTGGCCAGGCTGAAACCGATCAACCCGAGGATGAACAGCAAGGTGCCGAGCACGATCCAGTAGCGCAATTGTTCACGCTTGAGAAAACGCCCGATCTGGTACTGCATCAAAATCACGGTAATGGCGTTGCAGGCCAGCACCGCCGACAAAATCTTCAGCGCCTCGGCAGGTTTGTAGGCAACCAGCAGAAATTGCGACAGATAAAGCGTATAGCGCCCGTGGACAATGGTGCTCAGCAGGCTGCCGCTGGTAAACAGGATCAACGTGCGATCACTGCGCAAGGTGCGCAGGGTGCTGAGGAAACTCAGGGGTTTGTTGCTGTCGTCGCGCTGGGTCGGCGGGATGCCGATCATCAGGAATACGCTGCCAAACGCGATGGCGCTGGCGATCAGGAACGGCGCCAGCTGCATGTGTCCGGCGATCACCACGCCGACCATCGGGCCGGTGGCGTAGCCGACGTTGGTCAGGGTGTAGCGCAGGGAAAACACCTTGGCGCGGTCGCCCACCGGCAGGTTCTCGCTGATGATCGCCTTGGAGCCGATCAGGAACAGCGCCGACGCGGCTTCGGTGATCACCAGGGTCAAGGTGGTGAGGTAGAGGTTGCTGGCAAAGGTCAGCAACAGAAAACCGATGGCGCTGGAGAGCATGGCCAGGATCAGCAGCTTGCGCTTTTCCAGGCGGTCGATGATGTAGCCGCCATACAGGCCCAGCAGGGTCGCGATGAAGACGGCAATCCCCATCAGCAGGCCGATGTCCTGTTGGTTGAGGCCCAGGCGGGTGCTCAGCAACAGGGCCAGCAAAGGGCTGGTCATGGCGCGGCTGACCACGATGGTCACCGAGCAGATCATCAGGCGGCGGATTACCAGGGAGTAGGTGGCCACGGTGGGGCGGATGTCCTTATTCTTGAGGCAGGTTACGATCTTTCATACACAACAGATCCCTTGTGGGAGCGGGCTTGCTCGCGAATGCGGCGGGTCAGTCGGTACATTCGTCGCTGACACACTGCATTCGCGAGCAAGCCCGCTCCCACATTTGGATCGAGTTACTGGCCGGAATTGATGGTGATCTTCTCGACCGCACCTTGCTCCAGATCCCACTTCTTGAGGATCTTGCCGTAGGTCCCATCTTCGACCATGCCCTGCAACGCCTCACTGATCGCGCTGACCAGCTCGGTATTGCTCTTCTCGATCCCCAACCCGGTGAACTGCTTGGAAATCGCCAGGCCTACCGGCTTGTACTTGCCCTTGTCCAACGACATCAAATAAGGAATCGTCTCGCTGCCCTGCATCGCCGCATCCAAACGGTTTTGCTGCAACTGGGCACGCGCGTCCGCCGAGCCTTCAGTGCCGATCACCACGATCGCTGGCTTACCTGCTGCTTCGCAGTTTTCCTTGCTCCACGCGGCAATTTCCGACGGCCAGGTCGTACGGCGGCTGGTGCCGACTTTTTTACCGCACAGGTCAGTCAATTCCTTGAGGTCTTCGCGCTTGGCCAGGGTGTACAGCTGTGGGCCACTGGTGAAGTAGTCGATAAACGTCACGGCTTTCTGGCGCTCGGCGGTGTCGCTCATGCCGGACAGCACGATGTCGACGCGCTTGGTGGTCAGCCCGCTGAGCATCTGCTCGAAGCCGGTTTCCTGCCATTTGATCTTCACGCCCAGGCGCTCGGCGAGGGCGTTGCCCAGGTCGAAGTCCAGGCCCGTGAGCTTGTTGGTGGCGGTGTCCTTGAAGTCCATCGGCGGGTAGTTCGGCACGATGGCCGCGCTGATCTCACCCTTGTCCTTGATTGCCGCCGGCAATGCCGCGAATACACACGAGGAGGCCATCAGGCCTGCGAGCAACGTTGGGATAAACAATGTTTTCATGGGGGCGTTCTCGTTAGTTTTCTAGTTAAGTGCGAACGGCAGAAATAAAGCTTTGGGTACGCGGGTTTTGTGGGCTTATTAGAATTTCTTCCGGGCTGCCGGCTTCCACAATCTGGCCGGCGTCCATAAACACCATGCGGTTGGAGACCTCGCGGGCGAAGCCCAACTCATGGGTGACCACGATCATGGTCATGCCGGTGGTGGCCAAATCGCGCATCACCGACAGCACTTCTCCTACCAGCTCCGGGTCGAGGGCTGACGTGGGTTCGTCAAACAACATCAGCTTGGGGCGCATCGCCAGCGCGCGGGCAATTGCCACACGCTGTTGCTGGCCACCGGACAATTCCACCGGGTAGGCATTGCGCTTGTCCGCCAGGCCGACGCGGGCCAGCAATTCCAGCGCGTCCTCGGTGGCTTCCTTGGGCGAACGCTTGAGCACCTGGCACGGGCCTTCGATGATGTTCTGCAGCACGGTCATGTGCGGGAACAAATTGAAGCGCTGGAACACCATGCCGGTGGCCAGGCGCTGGCGCGCGATCTGCGATTCATTCATTTCGTGCAACTTGTTGCCGACGACGCGGTAACCCACCAGTTCGCCGTCGACCCAGAGGCCACCCTTGTCGATTTTTTCCAGCTGGTTGACGCAGCGCAGCAGCGTGCTTTTACCCGAGCCGGACGGACCGATGATGCACATGACTTCGCCTTGCTCGACCTCGATATTGATGTCGCGCAGCGCGTGATACTGGTCGTAATACTTGTTCAGGTTGACGGCCTTGACGATGCTTCTCATGGGGCAAATCTCCTCAACCCAGACTTACGAACGCTTGCCGGCGCCGCGGGCAAAACGACGCTCGAGGCGGCTTTGACCAAATGAAAGAACAGTCACCACCGCCAGGTACCAGATGCCGGCAACAATCAGCAGCTCCATGACCCGCGCGTTGGCGTAGTAGATGTTTTGCGCGTTGTGCAGCAGCTCCGAGTACTGGATCACGCTGGCCAGGCTGGTCATTTTCACCATGCTGATGAACTCGTTGCCTACAGGCGGAATGATCACTCGCATCGCCTGCGGCAGAATTACCCTACGCAGCGCTTGCAGGCTCGGCATGCCGATGGACTTGGCGGCTTCGTACTGGCCGGTGTCCACCGACAGCAGGCCGGCGCGCACCACTTCAGCGGTGTAGGCGCCCTGGTTGATACTCAGGCCGAGCAGGGCAGCCACGAATGGCGTCATCAGGTCGACGGTGTCGATGCTGAACAGGCCGGGGATCGCGATCACCGGGAAAATCAGCGCCAGGTTGAACCACAGCAGCAGCTGCAAAATCAGCGGCGTGCCGCGAAACAGCCAGGTATAGGTGATGGCCACGTAACGCAGGATCGGGTTGGCCGACATGCGCATGATCGCCGTGATGACCCCGATCACCACCCCCAGCGCCATTGCCAGGATCGACATGACGATGGTGTTGACCAGGCCCCAGAGGATGGCCTCAGACGTGAGGAACTGACCGATGTATGACCATTCGATCTGGCCATTGGCGAAGGCGCGCAACAGCGCGGCCAGTGCGATCACGATCAACGTGGCAAAAAACATCCGTCCGTAATAACGACGCGGCACGTGCTCGTACTGCGTGATATCGAACTGGTTCTCGGACAACTTGCGCTCGGCTTCCAAGCGCTCCGCCGGGGTTTGGTTCATGGTGCTACTCCACTGCTGTACTCGATCCAACGGTTAAAACACGGTCCAAATGTGGGAGCTGGCTTGCCTGCGAAAGCGCCAGCAAACTCACCACAAAGGCCCAGGTTTAAATCCGAAACCCCTGATAACTTTCAGCCCACTGCTGCTGAGCCGCCAACGCCACCTTCAACCGCCCAATCTGCTCCCGAACCCGCTCCGGCGCCGTCCCGCCCCAGCCACTGCGCGCCGCAATCGCCGCCTCCAGGGTCAAGCAGTCGCGCACTTCCGGCAGCAACCGAGCATCCACCTCTGCCAACATCGCCGGCGAGGCTTCCCACAATTCAATCTCATGCTTCTCACAGGCCTGCACCAAGGCGCCGGTAATCTCATGCGCCTCCTTGAACGGCACACCGCGCGTTGCCAACCAATCCGCCACCTCAGTCGCCAGGGTGAAACCCATCGGCGCCTGACGCCGCAGCTCTTGCACCTGCACTTTCATGGTCGCAACCATCCCGGCCATCGCCGGCAGCACCAGCAGCAAAGTGTCCACGCTGTCCAGCACGCTGTGCTTGTCTTCACTCAAATCGCGGTTGTACGACAGCGGCAGCGACTTGAGCGTCGACATCAACCCGGTCAAGTTGCCGATCAAGCGCCCAGCCTTGCCCCGGGCCAATTCGGCAATGTCCGGGTTCTTCTTCTGCGGCATGATCGAGCTGCCGGTAGCGTAGGCATCGTCCAGTACCACCCAGCGAAATTGGCGCGAAGACCACAGGCAAAACTCTTCCGACAGGCGCGAAATATTCACCCCAAGCATGCCGGCCACGAACAGGAATTCCGCCACATGGTCACGGCTGGCGACCGCATCAATGGAGTTTTCGCACGGTCCGGTGTAGCCCATTTCCTTGGCCGAATGCTCCGGCTGGCGCGCAATCGCCGACCCGGCCATGGCGGCCGCGCCCAACGGCGACAACGCCGTACGCGCATCCCAATCGACCAGACGCTGCACATCGCGCAGCATCGACTGCGCATGCGCCAACAGGTGATGGGCAAACACAATCGGTTGCGCCTGCTGCAAGTGGGTAAAGCCCGGGCAGATGCTCTCCACATGCTGCTCAGCCTGCTCCACCAACGCCTGCTGCAACGCGAGTACCTCGGTGGTGATGGTGCGTGCGTGGTCGCGTAGGAAAAGGCGCAGGTCGTTGGCCGTCTGGTCATTACGCGAACGCCCGGCGCGCAACTTGCCGCCCAGGGCGCCCAGGCGCTCGGTCAATACGCGTTCGATGAAGGTGTGCACATCCTCATCATCCAGCGTCGGATGCAGGCGGCCGGCGGCGAAGTCCTCGCCGATCCGGTCCAGGGCCTCCAGGGTGCGCAGGGTCTCCGACTCATCCAGCAAACCGGCGCGCTGCAACTCACGGGCATGGGCACGGGAGCCGGCCAGGTCGTAGGGCGTCAGGCGGAAATAGCGCTCAGGGCAACGGGACAACGCGGCCAATGCTGCAGACGGACCGGTCTTGAAACGAGCGCCCCAAAGGCGGTCGGTGGGCTGGGACATGGGTATTCCTCACGCTTGTTTTTAGAAGAGTCGGAGGCAGTAAAAATAAGTTTTCAACTAGACTGAATCAGCGTCTGACGCGCCGTATTCAAGGTTGCCAAGGGCGGATGTTTATGTTCATTATCGCCGCCTGGCTGTGTTCAAGGATTGGGTCAAAGCCTGTTGAATATGGCACTTGAGGTCAACGCGTATTATGGAAACTCCACTTTCCACTTCTGGAAACCTGCCACCCAAACCCGGCACAAGACCGCCCCTGCAATTGAGCGGACTGGACTTCAAATTGCTCCGGGTATTTATGGCTGTGGTCGAGGCTGGCGGCTTCAGCGCTGCACAAAACGAGCTGAACGTGGGCCTGGCAGCGATCAGCAAGCAGATCTCCGACCTGGAAATCCGCATCGGTATGCGCCTGTGTACGCGGGGCCGGGAGGGCTTTGGGCTGACCGAAGAAGGCAAGTTGGTGTATCAGGCGTCCATCGAGTTATTTACCTCGGTCGACAGTTTTCGCGACAAGCTTAGTTCGGCGCAAAATGAACTGATCGGCGACCTTAGTGTGGGCGTTATTGATACTACCGTCTCCGATATCAACTCGCCGCTTATTGACGCGTTGAGGAAATTGCACAGCGAATCGCCAAAAATAAGATTGCGCCTACAGGCCTCGCAACTTGACGAAGTTGAGCGTGGCGTCGTGGAAGGGCGGCTGATTGTCGGCATCGTGCCGGTGTACCAGCGCCGTGAGGAATTCGACTATTTCCCGCTGTATGAAGAAAAAGCCCACGCTTACTGCGCCGTAGGACATCCACTGTTCAATGCGAGCGACATCACTCCTGAAGTGTTGCGCCAATACGAAGTGGTCAACCACCGGTACGCGATCCACCGCGACAAGGCCAACTTCGTCACCTACGACAGCCAGTCCGCCTCGGCCTCACAAGTGGAAGCCGTCGCCATCCTGATCCTGACCGGCCGCTTCCTGGGCTTCCTGCCAGAACACTACGCTGCGCCGCTGGTAAGGGAAGGGCGCCTACGCGCACTGTGCCCGGACCACGTGCACCTGAGCACCGCCGTCAACCTGATCCTGCGCCACAACGCCCCGCGCAGCCCCATGGTAAAAGCCTTCGCCACCGCCCTGGGCGTAGACCTCAAGGCCGCAACATAACGCTAACGCCAAGCGCCGATCCCGACACGACATCAATCAACTGTGGGAGTTGTCGAGCCCCAGCGAGGCTACGAAGGGATCACCTCGGTCACCCGCCGACCCCACCCACCCGCATCACCGCTGCAACTTGCCCTGCTTCTTCTTCGAATGAAAATGCCGGAAATGCGCATCCTGCGCCGCCGCCAGCAACTCCCGATCCCCGCGCGTATCGCCCCAGGCCCGCAGCCGATACTCCCCCAGGTCCCCATACACCGCTTCAAGGCGCAGCACCTTATTCTCACAGCGGCAGTTATTCCCGGTGAGCTTGCCGGTCAACACCCCATCCACCACTTCAAGCTCAGTCCCAATCAATTTGATCCCGAGCCGGTCAGCAAACGGCTGCAACACCAACGCCGGCGACGCCGAACACAACGTCACCACCGCCCCCGAGCCCAACTCCTGCTCCACTGACAGCACGCCCGCCGGGCGCATCAACCGCGCCCAATTGCGCTGGCAATACTCCTCGGCCTTCTGCTGCACCCACGACTTCTCGACCCCGGTCATAAAGGTGCGAATCAACTGCGCCTTCAACTCATCCCGGCTGATCAGCCGCAGCAAAAAGCGCAGCCCAGGCACCGCCAGCTTGACCATCCGGCCATAGAACTCGCCAGGGCCAAAGGCAAACTTGAGGAACGGCACAAAACTGTCGTGATGGGTCAGGGTGCCGTCGAAGTCAAAGACGGAAAGTACTTTGGCATCCACAGGGCCGGCTTCGAGCATGTCTGGGTTCACGGGTTGGCCTCGGTCCTATCTAGTGTTTTTTGAGTGTGCATCAGGTGTGACAGCAGGAGTTTACTCCCGTGCCAATCTTCCAACTTTGCTGTAAAGCGCTGCAGTGAAAGCGTTCCGATCACTCGACCGGTGACAACGCTGATGGCAATTGGGGCACAAGGCTACAGCATTGGTGATGCGATCCGAACCCTTCTGGGCGAGGTGCTTGACGTGATGTACTTCAAGAAATGGCAAACCATCGACCTCGAACGGTGCGTTTGAATCGCAGCCTTCGCAGATGCCCTTGGCTTCTTTTAGTACCCAGGCGCGGACCTTTGGGTCGCGAACGAAGGCGGTACTGACGGTAGAAACTTTCTGCGGTTTCGCAATGCCGTCCGGTAGTTTTGGGAAAGGCTGCTGCTGCAGTTTGGACGCGCGGCGAATAAGCGTTTGCTCATCTGCTGTTTGGGCAGCGTCTTCGGATTCGAATACACCCTGTGCGGCGAGGGCTTGGCGGATGCGTTGTTCTACGCCTGTGCCCACGTTCTTCGCAGGCTTATAGCCTTCGATGCGGTCCCAACCCATACGGACGAGCACGGTGGAGATGTTTTGCATGCGGAATTCGATGGAGCCCTTTGCGCGGCCTGCCACCGGGCCTTCGCGCAGGAGGCGGTTTTCGAGGGCCTTGTTGAACGTTTGGCCGTTCTTTTCCCAGGCCAACATCTTCAGGTACGCCTCGACCGCAGCTGCCAGCTCCGCGTCGCTCCAGTCCGTTTTGTCTTTCGTAATATCCATACAGCCGCCGAGGGTAGAAAACCCTCGGACGATACTGAGTAGCCATTATGGCGTCTACGAAATTTCCTACGACTTGATAGGATTTGGCGGTCGTCTTCGTTAGTAAATTCGCTGCTTCATTCGGAAAGGTTGAGTGACCTTGCGCCACCACGGATTCCTTGCTGACTCTTTCCAATAGGTTCGATTGACCAACAGATACGGCATATCCCGAAGTCGTCCCCAGCCTTCATCTTGCTAATGCAACAGGTTTAACGAAATCTCTGGCCATCGCAACGTGCTCAACTGCGGGCGATCTACTGTCTTTGGCTGACGCGCGTCCCGAAGCGTTGGACTCACGGATCATCAGCATTTCTTGCGGCTGACCGTGAAACAGCAGATTTATGGTTTTTCGTTGGTGTTCATCGAGCTTGGTGTCGTTCGCTCATCCAAATACCAGCCCATCAAATGCCCAAGATTGCGAGCGCAGAACTACGGTTGGTTTTCCAGAAGAAGGGCGTGCAACAGGAGGTATTGACGTGTAGAGACAGTAGAGGAAAAGGGGGCGCGCATGACGCATCACCTCTATCAGAGGTGCTTAAAGAGCAGTTCTTACGCAGTGGATAGCCTTTCGCGAGGACAGTGAAAATTCTAGGCATTTCAATTACCTTTGTATGATGTCAGCTTTCTAAGGGCTAGGCGCCGGGAGTTAAGAAGCCCCACACAGAGGGCTGGACATATTCCACTTTCGGGCCTTGTATTAGCCCACTCCCGGCATAACAGAGATTTTCTAAGCTCACGTGGAAACCGCAGGAACAAAAAAGCCGCTACTGTCGGGTGCGATCAGTTCGCTGCGTGAGGTGTTTCTTAGGCACCGCTGTGAAGATTTAAGGGAGCTTGCTAAACGCGTCAATACACGCCTGAAGGCAAATGGATGTTTCTTTTCTTTAAAATCTCCTATCGGAGGATCGACGCCAATATTTTTCGGTGATATCGTTCGGCCACTCTCCTCGGGAGGGAACGGAACTGCCAGATAGGGCTTAGCCCTTATGGCCGCAGAGTTTATCCACGGCTCTGTGGAAGAGGTTGGATAATTATTTTTACTAGGTCGGCTCCGTGGAAAACCCAGGCGAAAGCTTGGGTTTTTTGTTATAGGAAGGGGGATAAAATGGATTTAGAGTTTCGTATAAAAGAGGCTATCGAGGCGGAAGCCAAAAAACTCATCGATCGCTATCAGCAATATCAAAATACTCTTCATTTAGAATACTCTCGGAAAAAAAGTCGTTTAAAAAATGTTGCCCCTAAAGTCGTTAAAACACCAGAAGCCTGGGGGCAAGGTCGGTTGCATAATCCATTTTATGTTCACCGAAAATCCGCAAGTATCGCCAAATCGATAGCAAAGAAAATTCGAGATAATTGTTATTGTCCCAATCCACCTTTTATGCATAATGTAGTAAAGCCAGGTGGAGGAGTACGTAGTATTTCTGTATATCAAGTCCCAGATGCTGCAATTTCTCGGCTATTTTACTCAGGGCTGTTACAGAAAAATAAGCATCGATTCAGTTCTTATTCATATGCTTATCGAGATGATCGGAATGTGCATTTTGCAATTCAAGATGTCGCTGTCGATTTGGATTCTTTGTCACGTGTCTTTGTTGCAGAATTTGATTTTTCCGATTTTTTTGGATCTATAAGTCACTCCTATCTGTTGGCTCAGCTTGAATTAAATGGGTTTATGGTGAGCAGTGATGATCTCCAAATTATTAAAGCGTTTTTGGTGTCTCATGGCCAGGTAGGAATTCCGCAAGGCACTTCCATTTCTTTGTTTCTAGCTAATCTGGTTTGTTGGGCTCTTGACAAAAAGCTAGAGCGCTGCGGCGTTAAATTTGCTAGATATGCTGATGATACAATTGTCTGGTCTCAAGATTATGCAAAAATTTGCGAAGCATTTGAATGCTTTGATGAATTCTCTCGAGTTGCGGATATTAAAATCAACACAGTTAAGTCGGCAGGAATAAATCTGTTGAAAAGAAAAGGATTGCCGGCTGAGATGTCATCAAAAGAAAAAATTGATTTTCTTGGCTATTCACTTTCGCTCGGAAGCGTGTCGATAAAAAACAACGCTGTATCTAAGATTAAAGATCAAATTGCTTATATATTATCAAAGCATCTTTTGCAGCCTTTAAATTCAACGCCGCTGCGTGCATTGATAATTCCTGCAAATGGTAAAGATAAAGCGCTTTTAAGTGCCATGGCTGAAATTCGTCGCTACCTTTATGGGGGGTTGACGGCACAGCAGATTTTAAATTATTTAAATGGAAGGACGAGGCGTATCTATTTTAAAGGTCTGATGAGCTATTATCCTTTAGTTTCTGATCTCGAACAATTGAAAATGCTCGATGGGTGGTTGGTTTCTGCAGTTCATCGCGCTGTTAGAGCTAGAAATAAGCTTTTGCTTCGTCATGGTTTTGCTCGCGGTCATTCTTTTCCCTTTAACGTTTCTCGGGGTACTCTGGTTCGTAGATACAGGGAGCAACACGTTTCCGGTAAAGTAACCTACGATGTTCCAAGTCTTTCACTACTTCATCGAGCCTTAACACAGGCTATGACGGAAGCAGGTATTGAAAAGGTAATGAATATAAGGTCGTTGTCCTATATGTATTGAAAGCTTATTTATAAAAAAATCCGCTAAAAGCGGATTTTTTTATTTTCCTATCAATCCCAGCTCAACGCACCGCCAGTCTGGTACTCGATCACACGGGTCTCGAAGAAGTTCTTCTCTTTCTTCAAGTCCATGATCTCGCTCATCCACGGGAACGGGTTAGTCGTGCCTGGATACTCTTCCTTCAAGCCAATCTGCGACAGGCGACGGTTAGCGATGAACTTCAGATAGTCCTCCATCATCGCCGCGTTCATGCCCAACACGCCGCGCGGCATGGTGTCACGCGCGTATTCGATTTCCAGCTGAGTCCCTTGCAGGATCATCTGGGTCGCTTCTTCCTTCATCTCGGCATCCCACAAGTGTGGGTTTTCGATTTTGATCTGGTTGATCACATCGATACCGAAGTTCAGGTGCATCGACTCGTCACGCAGGATGTACTGGAACTGCTCGGCGACGCCGGTCATTTTGTTGCGACGGCCCATCGACAGGATCTGGGTGAAGCCGCAGTAGAAGAAGATGCCTTCCAGGACGCAGTAGTAGGCGACCAGGTTGCGCAGCAGCTCTTTGTCGGTCTCGACGGTGCCGGTTTCGAACTTCGGATCGGAGATCGAACGGGTGTATTTCAGGCCCCAGGCGGCTTTTTTCGCGACCGATGGGATCTCGTGGTACATGTTGAAGATTTCGCCTTCATCCATGGCCAGCGATTCGATGCAGTACTGATAGGCGTGGGTGTGGATCGCTTCCTCGAAGGCCTGGCGCAGGATGTACTGGCGGCACTCCGGGTTGGTGATCAGGCGGTACACGGCCAGGACCAGGTTGTTGGCAACCAGCGAGTCGGCGGTGGAGAAGAAGCCGAGGTTGCGCATGACGATGCGACGTTCGTCGTCGGTCAGGCCTTCGGGGTTTTTCCACAGGGCGATGTCGGCGGTCATGTTGACCTCTTGCGGCATCCAGTGGTTGGCGCAGCCGTCGAGGTACTTCTGCCAGGCCCAGTCGTACTTGAAGGGCACGAGTTGGTTGAGGTCGGCGCGGCAGTTGATCATGCGCTTTTCGTCAACGGCGACGCGGGCGGCGGAGCCTTCCAGCTCGGCGAGGCCTTCGGCGACGTCGAGTTTGTCGAGGGCGGCCTTGGCGCGCACGATGGCGGCGGAGTCACTGGCGGTGACGGCGCGCGCTTCGATGGCGGCAGCGGCGCCGGCACCGTCGAGGCGGTCCATGTTGGCTTCGGTGGCGTGGCCGGCGTTGGCGCCTTTAGCGGCTACTTCGCCTTCTTCTTCTTTGTCGAATTCGTCCCAGCTCAGCATGACGTGTCGTCTCCTGCGTGAGGGCGCAAAGGGGCCCGTGTGAAACCGGATGGTTGGGTGTTCACACGGCCCTGAGGCCGCGGTGGATCTTAAGGAATCGTTTGTTGCAGCTAGCGCACGCATTAAACGGAATAGGCTAACGGGTGCTCTGCGTGAGGCTTGAGGGGCGGAGCGACAGGTACATGCTCCAGCGCAGGCTCAAGGTCTGGCTCTTCATCCCGGTGTAAAGGGATATTGCAGGCCCGATTTACCCGCGCATTATAGGGAAAAATTCGGCTTTGTGTTGCGGCGGATGGCCTCAGCGGTCGGCCAAAATGCGTGGGGTTACGGCCAGAGTGTTGGTTTGTAAGGGTTTGCTGCTTGAGGATTTTTTTAGCGGCGAGTGGTGGTGTCCAATCGTCGGGAAATCGCCTTGTGGCTTGTATGCGGCTGTTGTGGCGAGCGGGCTTGCCCCGGGTTGGGCAGCGAAGCGGCCCCAGTCAAGGCGCTGAGGTTTTCCTGAGAGAACTCAGCGCCTGATTTTGGGGCCGCTTCGCTGCCCGACGCGGCAAGCCCGCTCGCCACAGGGGAGTGTGGCGGCCTTGACGGTTGTTTAGATCGCGGATTACTGGGCCGCCGCTTTAATGCTGGCAAACATCTGCTTACCCGCCTTGGCCGGGTCCGCATCTTTATTGCTCATGAAGTTGCTCACCACATCAAACACCGCGCCCTGCACGGCTTGGGACGTTGACATGTTGAACGCCATGCTCGGCGCCAGCGTGCCGGCCTTTTCCGCCTCGGCGAAATCCTTGGCGGAAGCTTGGGCGCAGCTGTCGAATGGGCTCATGTCGAGGCCCTTGATGACCGGGATCGAGCCTTTGTTCTGGTTGAACACAGTTTGGAATTGCGGCTCCAGGGCGATCTTGGCCAGGTCGTCGCGGGCGGCGTTGTTACCGGGCGTGTCGTTTTTGCTCGACAGCTTGAACATCGCCAGTGAGTCGATGGTGTAGCTATAGATGCCTTGAGTGCCGGGGAAGGGCGCGCATTCATAGTCGACTCCGGCCTTTTTGCCGACGGCGCTCCATTCGCTCTTGGCCCAGTCGCCCATGAGTTGCATGCCAGCCTGGCCGTTGATGACCTTGGCGGTTTCCATGTTCCAGTCCTGGCCGGCGCCGTTGGGGTCCATGTAGGTCTTCAGTTTGCGCAGGGCGACGAACACTTCGGTCATTTTCGGACCGGTGAAGGTGGCTTCGTCGTTGTCGATAAAGGCCTTTTTGAAGCCATCGGCGCCGAGGATGCTCAGTACCAGGCCTTCGAATACGGTGGTGTCCTGCCATGGCTGGCCGCCGTGGGCGATCGCGATAAAACCGGCGGCCTTGAGCTTGTCGCCGGCGGCGTAGAGTTCTTCCAGAGTGGTCGGGGCATGGGCGACCCCGGCTTTGCGCAGCACGTCGGGGTTGGTCCAGAGCCAGTTGATGCGGTGGATATTCAGCGGCACGGCAACGTAGTGGCCGTCGAATTTCATCAGCTCGGCAATGCTCGGCGGCAGCAGGGTGTCCCAGTGGTTGGCCTGGGCGACGTTGTCGATGCTGGTCAGCAGGCCCAGCTTGCCCCATTCCTGGATGTCCGGCCCTTTGATTTGCGCGGCGGAGGGTGGGTTGCCGGACACTGCGCGAGTCTTGAGCACGGTCATGGCCGCCGCGCCACCGCCACCGGCGACGGCGCTGTTTTGCCAGGTGAAGCCGTCTTTTTCGATCAGTTGCTTGAGCACGTCGGCTGATTTGGCTTCGCCGCCCGACGTCCAGTAGTGGACGACTTCGACACTGCCTTTACTCTCAGCCGCCTGGGCGGTGAGCGTACAGAGGCTGGCGAAAGAGACTGCAAGGGCAAGGCGATTGACGAGGTTCATAGGGGATACCTTTTTTTGTTGTTATGGACAGCGGTGTTTATTCCAATCCCAGGCCTTTGCGGCCCAGGCTGTTGAGTTGTCGAGGGGTGAAGCGGTCTTGCCACTGTTGCTCGTAGTCTTCCCGGGGGAAGTCGTCCGGCGAGACACCTTGCTCGAATGCCCTGAACACGTCCTTGGCGTAACGCAGATTTTTCGGACACATGGGCGCGGCGGGGACGTACATCACATTGCCCCAGCCCTGCTGGTTTTCCACCGGGGCGACGCTGTGGATTACGTCGCAGTGCCACCACACCGAGTCGCCGGCGTGCACGTCCGGAATGGGTGTCATGCCCTGTACCAGCAACGGGTGCCATTTCTCTGAGATGGGCAGCACTTTGCCGGGCGCCACGCCGCACAATTCATCCTCGGGCACGTCATCCAGCAGCGGGCGCAGCAGCATATAAGCCATGGCCTTGGGGATCGGCAGCGTATGCAGCACACCCTGGTCGGCACGCATATCGCACAGTGCCGTCCAGCCCTGGAAGGTGCGGAAGGCCGAGCATTTCACCGTGTCCTTGTAGGCATATTCGTCGACCTCGGTGCGATGCGCGGCATCCCATGGGTCGTACGCCGGGAAGTCATTGCGGTAGATCTTGTCGAAGACCTTCAGGTAGGCCGGATGCAGCCAGCGTTCCAGCGCCCCGGAGTCGGTATGCGGGCCAAGGCCTTTGGATGTGGTGCCCGGTGGGCGCCGGCGGACGCGGTCCGGGTACAGCGCGTTGATGTCCGGGTCGAACCATTGCTGGCCTTGGGAATGGGTGGTCCACAACCGGTTGAGGAAGGATTGCGCAGCGCCCATGCGCGGGTGCTGACGCACTTGCATCTGGGCGTCTGACCAGTAGATCGGAAATATCTCCGGGCGGGAGGCGTCGAGGTTGCCGAAAAAGCTGTCAGCCGGGCCGCGATACACCGTGTCGAAATGGTTGTTGTCGAGGTAGTCCAGCAGGCTCTTGTCCCACCCCAGCACTTGCTCACGCGCGAAGTGATTGCGGATCACCAGGCAGCCCCTGCGCTTGATCAGGGCGCGTTGCGCGTCCGTCACCTGGCCGTTGGCGATCGTGTCGAAATCCAGTTCCGGCCAAGCCGAACCGCTCAGCGCCTGCTGGGCTTTGATCGAGGCGATTTCATCGGCAATGAACGCGCTGACCTCAGCAAACAAAGCGTTCACATCGCCGATCTGCGCGCGCAGGGTTTTCTTCATGTTGACGATGTTGCGCCGGTAGTCGTCCGGCAGCTCGGCACTTTCGAAGGCGTGATAATTACTCATGGGGTGACCTGTATTGTTGTTATGCATACAGGTATGGAATCACCGGGGCTGCCTGGGCAGCAGTCCGGTTAGACGCGTTGAGCAGTACGATTGTGGCGTTTGTTGCATCGAGAATGGAAGAATCGGCTTGGTTACTGGAAGTGATGCCCGTGCTGCGCGCGAAATTGCGAAGGCGTGAGGCCTTTTAGCGCTTTGAACTGGCGATTGAACAACGCCTGGGAGACATAGCCGACCTGCTCGGCGATGGCACTGACCGCCAGGTTGCCCTGCATCAGCAGTGCACAGGCATGTCCGATGCGCAGGCGCACGATGTAGTCCAACGCCGTGCAGCGTGTGTGTTTGCGAAACATGCGATGGAGGGCCGACACGCTGACGCATGCCATCTGCGCCAATTGCGGAATGCCCACGGGCTGGGCGTAGTGGGCATGCAGATAATCCAGCACGCGACGTATGCGCGGGTCTTCGATTACCTGAGGCGCGGCGTTTTCCACCGCAATACGCTGCGCGGCGACGTCTCGCGACAACAGGTTGAGCACGGTCAGCAAAGAGATCAGCCGCTGCGATGCATCCTGCTCGACCATGGCTTCGATCACTGGGCGCAGGACCCTTGAGGTGCTGTCACTGAAACTCAGCGCCTGCTGGGCTGCGGCCAGCAACGCGCGGGTCGGGGCCATTTCGGGAAACAGGCGCACCAGCGATTCCGCCCAGGCTTCGGAAAACCAGATGACCAGGGCGACGTGTGGTTGGGTCGGGTCAATGCGTTCGGCGGACGACCAGCTGTGTGGCACGTTCGGACCCACCAGAACCAGATCGCCGTCGTCGTAGAGCGCCACATCGTTGCTGATATAGCGATGCCCGCGGCTATTGAGGGTGAGGGTCAGTTCGTATTCGGGATGGTGATGCCACTCAAACGGGATCGCCTCCGGCAGCCTGCGGTTCAGCAGGGTCCAGGAGGTATTGGCCTCGGTGGGGATCTTCTCGAAACTGGCTCGCATGAATGCATCCTGCCGTACAGGGAAGGCGGCGACGCCACAATCGTAGCATTCGATTCAAGCGAGGGGAGGGGGCCTCGCCGCAAGAACGATTTCTTGCGGCAAATAAGATCACGCGCAGATAACACTAACTAAGTTGTTATCCGTTCGAACAGCCATTGCCCATTACATGGTAGTTAAGAATATGACGCTGACCTTGTGAGTCTTCATATTCCATCTTGACCGGCACAACTTCGCAAACTTCCGGGATTGTGCTCATGGACAATACTTTGGCCACATCCAGCTTGGTGCTATAGGTGTAGTCTTCGACAATCGGGGCGTTCTGGCCGGCCAGCTCGGTCGGGGCCTCATCGGCCAGGGCGGCGGTGGCGCACAAGCTGCTGAGGGCCATAACTACGAGAGCTTTCATTACTGTATTTACCTTCTTTAGGTCGAATGGGGTCACGGGGCCCTTGTGAGGCCACGTGTGTAACTTAAGAGTTGGGAAGTTCGGATTAACGTTGCCTTCGTGGGGGCTGTTACGGTGTTAATCACAGTGCCGTGTTGGCGGAGTTGATTTTAGGCCTGCGCGTTATATTCATATACCCGTACTTTTGATAAACACTATTGGCGGTTTTTGTAACAATCGTGTGGTAAAGGTTTTTTCATACAGCTGCAAAGCCCCGCAGGCCACGGGCCAGAGCGGCAAACGGGGATAGCAGGGCAATTTGTAGGGGCTTGTTACTACCATCGTCGAATGGTTCTATGGGGCAGCCCCGGCTACAACAGGGGCCATACAACAACAACTATGTCACCGAGGTAAGAAAGATGAGTGCGGCTTCCCTGTACCCCGTTCGCCCCGAAGTAGCAGCCAACACGCTGACCGACGAGGCGACCTACAAGGCCATGTACCAGCAGTCGGTGGTCAACCCCGATGGCTTCTGGCGCGAGCAAGCCAAGCGCCTCGACTGGATCAAGCCTTTCACCACGGTGAAGCAGACCTCGTTCGACGATCATCATGTCGACATCAAGTGGTTCGCCGATGGCACCCTGAACGTTTCCTACAACTGCCTGGACCGTCACCTCGCCGAGCGCGGTGACCAGGCGGCGATCATCTGGGAGGGCGATGACCCTGCCGAGAGCCGCACCATCACCTACCGCGAGCTGCATGAACAAGTCTGCAAGTTCGCCAACGCCCTGCGTGGCCAGGACGTACACCGCGGCGACGTGGTGACTATCTATATGCCGATGATCCCCGAAGCCGTGGTCGCCATGCTGGCGTGTACCCGCATCGGCGCGATTCACTCGGTGGTGTTTGGCGGTTTTTCCCCGGAAGCCCTGGCCGGTCGCATCATCGACTGTAAGTCGAAGGTAGTGATCACTGCCGACGAAGGCATCCGCGCCGGTAAGAAAATTCCGTTGAAGGCCAACGTCGACGACGCCCTGACCAACCCGGAAACCAGCAGCATCCAGAAAGTCATTGTGTGCAAGCGCACCAATGGCAACATCAAGTGGAACCAGCATCGCGACATCTGGTACGAAGACCTGATGAAAGTGGCGGGCACCGTGTGTGCGCCAAAAGAGATGGGCGCCGAAGAAGCGCTGTTTATCCTCTACACCTCCGGTTCCACCGGCAAGCCCAAGGGCGTGCAGCACACCACCGGCGGCTACCTGTTGTACGCGGCCCTGACCCATGAGCGCGTGTTCGACTACCGCCCGGGTGAAATCTACTGGTGCACCGCCGACGTCGGCTGGGTCACCGGCCACACCTATATCGTCTATGGCCCGCTGGCCAACGGCGCCACCACCTTGCTGTTCGAAGGCGTGCCGAACTACCCGGACATCACGCGGGTGGCGAAGATCGTCGACAAGCACAAGGTCAATATCCTCTACACCGCACCGACCGCGATCCGCGCGATGATGGCCTCGGGCACCGCCGCCTGCGAAGGTGCCGATGGCAGCAGCCTGCGCCTGCTCGGTTCGGTGGGCGAGCCGATCAACCCGGAAGCCTGGGATTGGTACTACAAGAACGTCGGCCAATCGCGTTGCCCGATTGTCGACACCTGGTGGCAGACCGAAACCGGCGGCAACATGATGAGCCCGCTGCCGGGTGCCCATGCGCTCAAGCCGGGTTCGGCGGCACGCCCGTTCTTTGGCGTGGTGCCGGCGCTGGTGGATAACCTCGGCAACCTGATCGAGGGGGCTGCCGAAGGCAACCTGGTGATCCTCGATTCGTGGCCGGGCCAGGCGCGCACGCTGTATGGCGACCATGACCGTTTCGTCGACACCTACTTCAAGACCTTCCGGGGCATGTACTTCACCGGTGACGGTGCGCGTCGTGACGAGGACGGCTACTACTGGATCACCGGCCGCGTGGACGACGTGTTGAACGTGTCCGGCCACCGCATGGGCACCGCCGAGATTGAAAGCGCCATGGTCGCCCACCCGAAAGTCGCCGAAGCGGCGGTGGTCGGTGTGCCGCATGACATCAAGGGCCAGGGCATCTATGTCTACGTGACACTGAAGAACGGCGAGGAGCCGAACGAAGCGCTGCGCCTGGAACTGAAAAACTGGGTGCGCAAGGAGATCGGGCCGATCGCCTCGCCGGACGTGATCCAGTGGGCGCCAGGCTTGCCGAAGACACGCTCGGGCAAGATCATGCGGCGTATTCTGCGCAAGATTGCCACGGCTGAGTATGACGGGCTGGGCGATATCTCCACCCTGGCGGACCCGGGTGTGGTGGCGCATTTGATTGAGACGCACAAGACCATGAACGTCGCGTAAGGCGGGGTAGGTGGGACAGGGCCCCATTTGGCGTGAGCTGGATGGGGCTTTTTTGTTGACTGGCTATTACTGGCGAAACCGGATCACTGTGGGAGCTGGCTTGCCTGCGATGAGGGTGTGTCATGACAGGCCGCTATCGCAGGCAAGCCAGCTCCCACATTTGGAATGTATTTCATGCCGGGAGTGCTGATCGTTCCCACGCTCCGCGTGGGAATGCCGCCCTGGACGCTCCGCGTCTGCTCTTGAGGCGTGACGCAGAGCGTCACAGGGTGTATTCCCACGCAGAGCGTGGGAACGATCTATGCGCAGGCCAATAAATATCGACTTCGTGCGTAGGACGTTTCTGAATGTTACCGAGAGCCCTAAATGTGTAACCCATCGCCCAAACCTGAGGCAAAGTGCTACAACATTGCCCCGAAAAAGCGCGTTTTAGACACCCCGAGAAATAAGATTAAACGCCAGACTTGCCGTGCTAGAAGGGTTTGCGAATAATAGGCCCGCAATTTGCAGCATCAACAGGTTTAATATCTTTTGTCTCTGCATAAAATTCAGAGGCTGTCAATGTGCTGGAACGGCTTTCTCGGTGCTTCTGTAAATTGTTGTCGCATTGAGGAAATATCGGCTTCCGGCCTGTCGTTAGAATGCCGATCACTCGCTCGTCGTCGCAGGTCGTCACCTGCGTAGGACGCAGCACCGCAATTCGGTTTCCCTTAAGTCGCATCGTGGGCCATGGCTCATACTGCTGTTTTGCCCTATACCGATGGAGTCCCAAGATGAAGAAACTCGTGCTGTTGGGCGCCCTGGCGCTGTCCGTGCTGTCCATGCAGGCTTTCGCTGAAGGCAAGCCACTGAAGATTGGCATCGAAGCGGCTTACCCTCCGTTTGCCTCCAAAGCTCCCGATGGCAGCATCGTCGGTTTTGACTACGACATCGGCAACGCCCTGTGCAAGCAGATGGACGTCAAGTGCACGTGGGTCGAGCAGGAATTCGATGGCCTGATCCCTGCGCTCAAAGTGCGCAAGATCGACGCGATCCTGTCGTCGATGTCCATCACTGAAGACCGCAAGAAGTCCGTGGACTTCACCAACCGTTACTACCTGAGCCCAGCGCAGCTGGTGATGAAGGAAGGCACCAAGGTCAGCGACAGCCTGGATGAATTGAAAGGCAAGAAAATCGGCGTGCAGCGCGGTTCGATCCACGATCGCTTCGCCAAGGAAGTCCTGGCCCCTAAAGGCGCCACGGTTGTGCCTTACAGCTCGCAGAACGAAATCTACCTGGACGTGGAAGCCGGTCGCCTCGATGGCACCGTGGCTGACGCTACCCTGCTGCAGGACGGTTTCCTGAAGACTCCAGCCGGTAAAGGCTACGCGTTCGTCGGCCCACAGTTCACCGACGCCAAATACTTCGGCGACGGCATCGGCATTGCCGTCCGTAAAGGCGACAAGGAAAACCTGGACCGCATCAACGCTGCCATTGCCGCGATCCGTGCCAACGGCGAGTACAAGAAAATCCAGGACAAGTACTTCGACTTCGATATTTACGGCGCTGACCCTAAGTAACTCGTCGCAGCTGTCTGTCCAGAATGGCGCAAGCAACAGAATTCCTGAGGTTTGCGCCATTTTTTCATCCCCCTTTTCGAGGACCTGAATCATGTTGAAAGGCTACGGGGCCGTCATCCTCGATGGCGCATGGTTGACGCTTCAGCTCGCCTTGTCGTCCATGGCCTTGGCCATTGTTCTGGGTCTGATCGGGGTCGCGTTACGCCTGTCGCCGGTGCGCTGGTTGGCCTGGCTGGGTGACTTGTACTCCACGGTGATCCGCGGGATCCCCGACCTGGTGCTGATCCTGCTGATTTTCTACGGCGGCCAGGACCTGCTGAACCGCGTCGCGCCGATGCTCGGCTATGACGACTATATCGACTTGAACCCCTTGGCCGCCGGTATTGGCACCCTGGGTTTCATCTTTGGCGCCTATCTCTCGGAGACATTCCGGGGCGCCTTCATGGCCATTCCCAAGGGCCAGGCCGAAGCCGGCCTTGCGTATGGCATGAGCAGTTTCCAAGTGTTCTTCCGGGTGATGGTGCCGCAGATGATTCGGCTGGCGATCCCCGGGTTCACCAACAACTGGCTGGTACTGACCAAGGCCACCGCGCTGATTTCGGTGGTGGGCCTGCAAGACATGATGTTCAAGGCCAAGCAGGCGGCAGATGCCACCCGCGAGCCTTTTACCTTCTTCCTCGCAGTGGCGGCGATGTACCTGGTGATCACCAGCGTATCGTTGCTGGCCTTGCGTTATCTTGAGAAGCGCTACTCGGTAGGCGTAAGGGCGGCTGATCTATGATCTTCGACTACAACGTCATCTGGGATGCCATGCCGCTGTACCTCGGCGGCTTGGTGACCACCTTGAAACTGCTGGCCTTTTCGCTGTTCTTCGGCCTGCTTGCCGCCTTGCCCCTGGGCTTGATGCGCGTGTCCAAGCAGCCGATCGTCAATGGCGCAGCCTGGCTCTACACCTACGTGATCCGTGGCACGCCGATGCTGGTGCAGCTGTTCCTGATCTACTACGGCCTGGCCCAGTTCGATGCGGTGCGCGAGAGCTTCCTGTGGCCGCTGCTGTCCAGCGCCACGTTCTGTGCGTGCCTGGCCTTTGCGATCAACACCAGTGCCTACACCGCTGAAATCATTGCCGGCAGCCTCAAGGCTACCCCCAATGGCGAGATCGAAGCGGCCAAGGCCATGGGCATGTCGCGCTACAAGCTGTATCGCCGCATCCTGCTGCCGTCGGCCCTGCGCCGCGCGCTGCCGCAGTACAGCAACGAAGTGATCATGATGCTGCAGACCACCAGCCTGGCGTCCATTGTCACGCTGATCGACATCACCGGTGCCGCACGCACAGTGAACGCCCAGTTCTACCTGCCGTTTGAAGCCTATATCACCGCCGGCGCGTTCTACCTGTGCCTGACCTTCATCCTGGTGCGCCTGTTCAAGTTGGCCGAGCGCCGCTGGCTGAGCTACCTGGCTCCACGGAAGCACTGATATGGAACGTATTGATCACCGGCTGCCCTGGGGTCACCTGGGGTGCGAGCGGCAGTTGAGCGTGTTCCGATTCGGCAAAGGCGAGCGCAAGGCCTATATCCAGGCCAGCCTGCACGCCGACGAATTGCCCGGCATGCGCGCCGCCTGGGAGCTGAAGAAACGCCTCGCCGAGCTGGAACAGCAAGGCGCGCTCAATGGTGTGATCGAGCTGGTGCCGGTGGCCAACCCGATGGGCCTGGGCCAACTGCTGCAAGGCAGTCACCAGGGGCGATTCGAAATCGGCAGCGGCAAGAACTTCAACCGCGATTTCGTCGAGTTGAGCGCGCCGGTGGCCGAGTTGCTCCAGGGCAAGTTGGGTGATGATCCTCACGCCAACGTGCGCATGATCCGCCAGGCCATGACCGATACGCTGAACGCACTGCCGGCGCCGAGCAGCCAGTTGCAAGGCATGCAGCGCCTGTTGCTGAGCCATGCCTGCACTGCCGACATCGTCCTCGACCTGCATTGCGATGCCGAGGCCGCGTTGCATATGTACGCGCTGCCCCAGCACTGGCCGCAGTGGCGCTCATTGTCGGCGCACTTGAATGTGAAAGTCGGCCTGCTGGCGGAAGACTCCGGCGGCAGCTCGTTCGATGAAGCCTGTTCATTGCCATGGTTGCGCTTGTCCCAGGCGTTCCCCGAGGCCCAGGTGCCGCTGGCATGCCTGGCGACCACCCTGGAGCTGGGCGGCCAGGCCGACACCGGCCGCGACGAGGCGATCTTCCATGCCGAAGGTATCCTCGCGTTTCTGGCCGAGCAGGGCCTGATCAAGGGCGAATGGCCGGCGCCGCAGTACGAGCCGTGTGAAGGCCTGCCTTTTGAAGGCACCGAATTGCTCTTCGCGCCCCACGCCGGGGTGATCAGTTACCTGCGTAAGGCCGGTGACTGGGTCGAGAAGGGCGAACCGATTTTTGAAGTGATTGACCCTCTGGAAGACCGCGTGAGCACGCTTTGCGCGGGCACCTCGGGGGTGCTGTTTGCCGTTGAACGGCTACGTTATGCCCAAGCGGGTTTCTGGCTGGCCAAGGTGGCGGGGCGCGAAGCGCTGCGTCACGGGCGCTTGCTCAACGACTGACCACCTGTTTTTGTGAGAACCGACCGCATGTACAAACTTGAAGTCCAAGACCTGCATAAACGCTATGGCAGTCATGAAGTGCTCAAAGGTGTGTCCCTGGCCGCCGCGGCCGGTGATGTGATCAGCATCATCGGCTCCAGTGGTTCGGGCAAAAGCACCTTCTTGCGCTGCATCAACCTGCTCGAGCAACCCCACGCCGGCAAGATTCTGCTCAACAACGAAGAGCTGAAACTGGTGGCCAACAAGGACGGCGCCATGAAGGCCGCCGACCCTAAACAGCTGCAGCGCATGCGCTCGCGCCTGTCGATGGTGTTCCAGCATTTCAACCTGTGGTCGCACATGACCGCGATTGAAAACGTAATGGAAGCGCCGGTGCATGTGCTGGGCGTGTCGAAGAAAGAAGCGCGTGAAAAGGCCGAGCACTACCTGGCCAAGGTCGGCGTGGGCCATCGCAAGGATGCGTTCCCCGGCCATATGTCCGGTGGCGAGCAGCAGCGCGTGGCGATTGCCCGGGCCCTGGCGATGGAGCCTGAGGTGATGCTGTTCGACGAGCCGACCTCGGCGCTGGACCCGGAGCTGGTCGGCGAAGTGCTCAAGGTCATGCAGGACCTGGCGCAGGAAGGCCGCACCATGGTGGTGGTAACCCACGAAATGGGCTTTGCCCGTGAAGTGTCGAACCAGTTGGTGTTCTTGCACAAAGGCATTGTCGAAGAACGCGGCAACCCGCGCGAAGTGCTGGTGAACCCGCAGTCCGAGCGTTTGCAGCAGTTCCTCTCCGGTAGCTTGAAATAGTCAAGACTGCTTTTGTGCACCGGTTTAGTGCATGCTTCGCAGTCTTAAGTGAGTCCCCATCTAGTGTGGGAGCGGGCTTGCTCGCGAAAGCGGTGGGTCAGTGAGTAGATGTGTATCTGACCCACCGCATTCGCGAGCAAGCCCGCTCCCACATTTAGATCTTCACCCGCTTTTGAGATTTGTGTTGGTTTCCGGGCTAGCATTGGCCCTTGTCTTCATTACTGTTACTCGCTTCGGATAGCCCTCCATGACCGCCCATCGAATTGGTTTCCTGATTTGGCCCAGCACGAAAGCACTGACGCTTGCGCTGGCTGAGGAGGCCTTGCGCGTTGCTCAGCGGGTGCATCCGGATGTGGTGTATGAGCTGTCGTTCCTGCTCGCCGAGCCTGCGACCGATGGCGCCTGGCAGCTGCCGGGCGAGCCGTGGGCGGGCAAGCTCGAAGGCTTCCAGAAGCTGTTCCTGCTGGCGGACGAGCCGCCGACCGTGATCGCCTCCCAACTGAGCACCGCGCTCAAGCAACTGGTGCGCGCCGGGTGTGTGATCGGTGGCCTGTCGGCGGGCGTTTACCCGTTGGCCCAGCTCGGCTTGCTCGACGGCTACCGCGCCGCCGTGCACTGGCGCTGGCAGGACGATTTTGCCGAGCGCTTCCCCAAGGTCATCGCTACCAGCCACCTGTTCGACTGGGACCGTGATCGCCTGACCGCCTGCGGTGGGATGTCGGTGCTCGACCTGCTGCTGGCGGTACTGGCCCGTGACCACGGCGCCGAACTGGCCGGTGCAGTCTCCGAGGAACTGGTGGTGGAGCGCATCCGCGAAGGCGGCGAGCGCCAGCGTATTCCGCTGCAGAACCGCCTGGGTTCCAGCCATCCGAAGCTGACCCAGGCGGTGTTGCTGATGGAGGCCAACATCGAAGAGCCGTTGACCACCGACGAAATCGCCCAGCACGTGTGCGTGTCGCGACGACAGCTCGAAAGGATCTTCAAGCAATACCTCAACCGCGTTCCCAGCCAGTACTACCTGGAGCTGCGCCTGAACAAGGCGCGCCAGATGCTCATGCAAACCAGCAAGTCGATCATCCAGATCGGCCTGTCCTGCGGCTTCTCCTCGGGGCCGCACTTCTCCAGCGCCTACCGCAACTTCTTTGGTGCCACCCCGCGCGAAGACCGCAACCAGCGGCGCAGCAGCAGCCCGTTCGAGCTGTCGTCGGTACCGTCCGAACGCGGCTGAGGGTTACTCCTCCATGTCTACCGGGGTGTCAGGTGGCGCCAGCGGGAACCCCTGTTCGTCCTCCATGGCTTCTTCCACGCCCAGTTCGTAGCCCGTCTGTTGATAATAGCGGCGCAACAACGCAAGGCTCTGCGCCGACAGCGGGTTGTCACTCAGGTCGGAGTCGTCGTTGAGTGGCAGGGGCATTTCCAGCAAGTCACTGGGCAGGTGCTGGATCAGGTTGCTGCTCAGGTCGAGCGCTTGCAGGCGCCCCAGCCCGAAAACGCTCTCGGGCACTTCACTCAGCCCGCAGTTGTGCAGGTAGAGCGCCTTCAAGCGCGACAGGTTGCGCACATCTGGCGTCATGCCGAGCATGTTATCGCTCATGTCCAGATGCTCCAGTCCCCCCATGCCCGCCAGTAGCGCCTTGCTGCGAGGGGTCAGTTGTATGCGGTTGTCGGAGAGCGAAAGTTGGCGCAGGTGCTGCAGGCTGAAGATGGGCTCGGGAATATCCCCCAGGGCATAACGCTCGACGGTCAGGTGCGTGAGGTTGGGCAGGCACCTCAGCAGCTCGTCAATGCTCTGGTTGGACCGCTCGCCGATCAGCTCCAGCAGTGTAACGTGAGGCAGCTGCGCATTCAGTTGCGGCAGATCCCCCAGCAACTGGGCATGAAAAACCAGCTTGTAGCTGTGTCGGGGCGGAAGCTCGCCGCCTTCGTCCAGCTCGGTTTCCCGGCGCCAGCAACGTTCCAGCAGGTCCTTGAAGTGGGCGCGTCGCAACTGCTCCTCGGCGCGGGTGCCCATGTCCAGCACGGTATCCAGAATCGGGTCACGCTCGGGGACATTGAGCACCCATTCCTGAAGCCGGGTGCTCATCTGGTGGTATTCGGCCTTCAGTCGTGCCATGGCCGGTAGCGCCGCGTCGATATCGCCTGGCAGTTGAAAGAAGATGCGCCCCAGCTCGGTATCCGTGAGGCTGGGGTAAAGCGTCTTGAGCTGACGCAATACGGTGTAGGGCGGGCTGATTTTCCAGGCGTTATCGGTGCTCTGGAAGTGGATTTTGACCTGTTGCAGGGTTTGGGCTGACAACGGGTTATTGGACAGGTCGAAGGCGGCCGACAGGTCGGCGCGCAAGGTGAACAGCTGCGCCGGCACTTGGGTGATCTGGTTGTGGCTCAAGTCGATAGCCGTCCTCGGCGTGGCGGGCGATAGCAGGCTAGCCGGGATGTGGGTCAACCCCGTGTTGCTCAACGACACCTGGCCGAGCCTGTTCAAGCGGCGCACATCCGGCACCTCGCCGAGTGGGTTGTGGCTCAAGTCGAGGGATTCCAGCTGGCTCATCGCAGCCAGTGCATTGGCGGTGGTGGGTGACAGGCGGAGGCCATTGCGGCGCAGGCGCAGGTAGGTGAGCTGGCGCAGTGACGCGATGCCGAGGGGAAACTCTGCCAGCGCATAACGATCGAGGGTCAAGCGTTTCAGGCCGGGAAATGCCTGCAGGAATGACCCCGGTTGCAGGGGCGCGCCACTGCCCTCCAGCACCAGCGCCGTCACATGTGGAAGTGTGATGCGCAGCGTTGCAAGTGTGCCGCTGACGGGCATGGCGAGGGTCAATGCATAACCGGGGGCAATCCCGTGATGCTGGGGATCCAGCGGCACTTCCCGACGCCACCCCGCTTCAATGGCCTCGATGAAGCGCGCGCGGTTGATGCGTTCTGCATGACTGGCCAGGGGGTCGTTTGCCCAGGGCGTCATATCGGTGCGAATGGCCTGGTACTCGATTTGGAAGCGCATCAAGGCGAGCCTGCCGGCCTCCAGGTCACCTGGCAGGGCAAACACGAAATGATTGATTTCGTCGTTGCTGAAGCTTGGGTAGAGCTGTTTAGCCAGCGCGAGGTCGGCCAGGGGCGCGTCGATTTCCCAGCGTTTGCCAGTGCGATGGTAATAGGCTTTGACGCGCTCCATCGATGCCTGTGTCAGCGGATTCGCAGACAGGTCGAATTTATCGCTGCTGGCGGCCGGCAGGTTGAACAGCGCGTCTGGCAGTTCGCGCAGCTGATTCTGCGAGAGCAGGGCCAGCTCCAGGCTCGGACGGTTGAGGAGGCCGCGCGGCAGTGCGCTGATGCCGGTCATGCTCAGGTCCAGGTAGCGCAGATCCGGCATGCGCTCGACGCTGGGGACCTGATTCAAGGGGTTTTTGTACAGGTCCAGCGTAACCAGGCGGCTCATGGCGCTGAGTGCCGTCTGCTGTTCGGCGGTCAGGGTCAGCTGGCAGTCGCTGAGGATCAGCTCGTTCAAGTGGGGCATCGAAAACACGGGGGCGGGAAGCTGCTCAAGCCCGACGTGGCGGATCGTCAAGTGACGCAGCCTGGGGAACAAACGCAGAAAACCTTCGACCTGCTGCGTGCTGTGGTTGCCTTGCAACTCCAGCAGAGAAACATGGCTGAAACGCGCGCGCAGCTGCGGCAGCGGGCCCTGCAGCGGGACCGGCAGGCTAAGCCGATGGCCATTGCGCGCGGGCGTTTCGAAGTGATCGTCGATCTCGGTTTCGCGGCGCCAGGCCCGCTGGATTTCGTGGGCCCACAGACGGCGATCACGTCGTGCGTAGTCGTACTCCTCGGCACTCAGCGGGGCGCCGGTCTGTGGGTGCAGACGAGGTGTACTTCCTACCCAGCGCGCCAGGTCGTGGGCCATCCTCAGGTATTCGGTTTGCAGCGAAAGCAGGGTGGCCAACGCGCCACCGGGTTGGCTTTCGAGGCTTTGCACCAGCTCGCGGATCTGCGCGGTGGACAGCGCCGGCAGCAGGTCATGGGCAAGCTCTTCAGCGGACACCGCGCGGTTTTCGTCCAGCCCCAGAGGGGCGACCGCGCGGTAACCCGCATCGCCGCCACGCAGGCGCATGAACTTTGGGTCGTATTCAGGTTTTTGCGCGGGGTCGGTGTCGAGTAGTCGACGCAGGGCGTCGCGCCCCAATGCATGTTCGGCGAGTGTCTGTTTGAGCCGCTCGCCTTGGCCGATATGGAGGTTCAGTGCAGTGCGCCGGCTGTCTGGCAGGGCCTGGAGAATCGCGGTGTAAACGTCGCTTTGGCCAAACAGTTCGGTCTGGTCCGCATACGGGATGTATTGGCCGTCCGCCGTGGCGACCAAGGTCCGGCTGATTTGCGCGTCAGGCGGGCCGATGGCGTCCAGCAAGGCGCCATCGATCCGGTATTGGCGTACTTCAAGGCGCGTGCCCGGCTGCCATCCCGGTAGATTTTCCAGTGAGTGCAGGGCCAGCGTGGCGGTGTCCGGGCTTTCGACGGTCTCCAGGTACAAACCTTCATACGCGCGGGTGGTCCTGACTTCCTGTTGGCCCCAATGCGCCAGGTCGCGCAGGCGCTTGGGGAGTGTTCCGGCATCGATTGCCCGCAGTTCCTCGCCACTGGCACTGGCAAGGATTTCTTCGCCGACGCTGGTAGGCAGCCCGGCCTCGGGCGCCGCGTCGAGGATCTTTTGCACGCGGGCATGGCGGGCGCGGTCTTCACCGCGATAGCGCGAATCGAACAGCGAGAAGCGCTTTTCGTAAGCCAGGCGCGCGAGCTTTTTGCGTAACACCTTTGCCCGGGTTTGCGCCGAGGCGGGCGGTGTGCCGAAAGGCTCTTCCAGCAGGGTCTTGCGCTCCTGTTCATCCAGGCTTTCCAGAAGGATCTGCAGCAGGTCGCCGTTTTTCATCTGGGCCTGGTGGACTTGCACCACGCTGGCCCCGTCGGCCCTGGCGAATTCCCAAAGTGTGTGGCCCTGGGCGTCGAGGAAACGCAGGGTTTTGGTCTGCGGCCATAACCCATAGCTGACCAGCAGTTGCAACTGGGTTTGCGCGTCGGCCTGGTGAGAAATGGCCGGGTCGTCGCTGTTCATCTGCGTAATGAAATCCTGCAAGTCCTGGTCGATCCTGAAACGCTTGAGGGTGTCGGCCAGCAGCGGGGGCGCCGGCTGCTGGTTGAGGTGCAGGTGGCGCAAGCCGTTGTCGTGGGTGTCGCTGACCCGACGCGCCTGTTGCAGGCGGCTGTCGCTGAGGCCTTCGGTCCGGTAGCCGAGGCGGCGCATCAGGGTGGGGCTGTCCCAGCTCAATGGGCGTTCAAGCTCCGTTACCCAGGCGCCTTCGCCGTTGGTCATGACCTGTGGGCGGTAGGCGCTGGCGCGCTCGGGGTGCTTGAGGGTGTAGCGGGCAGATTCGGCCTCATGGTGCACTGCATAGTGCTCCTCGCCCAGGCGCAGGATCGATTCGCCGTGGTGCTGATACAGCCCCTGCTCATCGGGCCGCGCGCCCTTGGGCAGTTTTATTGCCCTGCGATAGGGGGCAAGATCCGGCTGCCACAGGCGCGCTGAGCCATCGGGCCGCGTCACGGGTTTCAGGCGCTCGAAGAATCTGCTCAGCTCGGCAGGTAGCGCGGCGCGCAGCAGGTCCTGGGCAATGGGTATGCCGATGGCAAACATCCCCAGTTGCACCAGTTGCTCAACCAGCGCCAGGGTATGCCCCAGGGCTTCGCGCTGCAGGCCTTCGACCCAGTCGAAGGCACCTTCGAAGGCATCGTCCAGCACCTGGTAGGCGGTGTAGCCGAGCATCAGCGCGCCCAGTGGCGGCACGAACGGCACGGCGATAAAGGCGATGATCTGCAACAGCGTGCTGCCGACTTTTTCAATCAAGGCCCAGCGTTCCCAGCGGGCTTTGCGGTCGGTGCTGGCGGTGGAGACGGCGCGGCTGCGGGCGTCATCGAGCAGTTTGCTGAGTTTCATCTGGTAGAGGTGTTCAAACAGGTCGCGCTCGATCTTTGCCGCGCGAAATTGCAGGTTGGGTCCGGCTACCGGGGTCTGGCGCCAGCTGGGCAGCGGGTCGCCGGGGGTATGGGCGTGCCAGGTCACCTGGGTGAGGCGCTGATTGAGGTCGGCGAAAAACAGGCTCAGGTCTGCGGCGCCGATAAAACGACTGAAGAAGCGCTGGTAGTCGGGCGTGCGCAGCTTTTCGCAGAGGGCGAGCATCAAGGCGCGGGTGCTGGGGTACTGCTTGATCGGGTGTTCGGGGTCGTCCGGGATCCAGGCGATGACCGGCACCACCTGCCTGCTGGCGTCCAGGTCTTCGGCAAACAGCACGATGCCGGTGAGGCGCGTCGACATGATCACCAACTCGTAACACAGCAGGGGCTTGCAGCCGTTGGCACTGCTCGGCTGGCCCTGCAGCAGGCCCATGAGTGTGTCGTGGCTGGCCTGGGGCAGGTCTTGTTTAAGCACGGCCATGTACAGCGCCAGTTCGAGGCTCGCCAGGTGGCTGCGCTTGATCGTGTGCTGCAGGCTGGCCTGGGCTACCGGGTTGTCCAGCCCGAGGTAGTCGCTGAGATAGCGCTGGTAGCGCTCGCCGATGTCCAATGTCCTGCAGAGAGTGGTGAACTGCGCAATCGAGAGTTTCGCGCCGATGGCCGGCAGTGGCTGGAACTGCCCGCCAGCGCCAGGACGCGTGGTGAAGCCGGAGTTGGCGTCATAGCCGTCGACCGCGGTTTCGGACTCTTCGAAGTTATGCAGGGCGGCATCCAGCAGCGACACGCTCCAGGTGCGCGCGGCCCCGGGTTTGAGCGTAAACCCGGCGAGCGTCAGGGGAATGTAGAGCTGCAGGTAGGTGTTGCGCACGTCTGGCTCAATGCCGTACTGATCCTTGAGTGCCGTTTGCAGGATTTCGGCGGCAAAAACCTCGGGGCTTTTGAGGCGCTCCATGGCCTGGTCCACACGGTTTTGTGCGCTCCAGGCCTGGCCGTTGAGGCGTTTAAGTGCCTGGTGCTGTTGCTCACTGGCATTTTTTAAGCCGTCGGCGAGGATCAACGCCGGCTGGGCCAGGGCATTGCGTTTAAGGGCCGAGGCGGCGCCCAGCCAGTCGGGCAGGGCATGTTTGAGGATTTCGTAATGCGGTACGGTGCTGCTGGGCTGTTCGGCCATGGGTCGTTCCTTGACGATCGCTGGGAGGTTGCAGCAAAACAGCTGGCAGGGTGGGCAGGGTGGTAGACAGTTAGCGCCGCAGGGATTTGCACGCATCCACCGATCAGCCTGCCCACGGAGGGCGTGCACGGTTTAAACTGCGCCATTGCGACGCTATTTGTCGCATTGGCGTAAACCCGCGTAAAACCGGGGTTGGCGCTATAAGAAGTTGTCGCTTGGCGACAAGGTCGCGCTGAAAACTGTCCTTACAATCCCTGCATCGCCCGCCAGTTCCAGGCAGGCGTTCCTCTTCAGGAGACTCCGATGTCCGTTGAGCAAGCCCCGGTGCAACGTGCCGATTTCGACCAGGTCATGGTTCCCAACTATGCACCTGCTGCCTTTATTCCCGTGCGTGGCGAAGGCTCCCGCGTCTGGGACCAGGCGGGTCGCGAGCTGATCGATTTTGCCGGCGGCATCGCGGTCAACGTATTGGGCCACGCCCACCCGGCGCTGGTCGGTGCACTGACCGAGCAGGCCAGCAAGTTGTGGCATGTCTCCAACGTTTTCACCAACGAGCCGGCCCTGCGCCTGGCCCACAAGCTGATCGACGCCACCTTTGCCGAGCGCGTGTTCTTCTGCAACTCCGGCGCTGAAGCCAACGAGGCCGCCTTCAAGCTGGCCCGTCGCGTCGCGTTCGACCGTTTCGGCACTGAGAAGTACGAGATCATCGCCGCACTGAACAGCTTCCACGGCCGTACCCTGTTTACCGTCAACGTCGGTGGCCAGTCGAAGTATTCCGATGGGTTCGGTCCGAAAATCACCGGCATCACCCACGTACCTTACAACGACCTGGACGCGCTGAAAGCCGCTGTCTCGGACAAGACCTGCGCCGTGGTGCTGGAACCGATCCAGGGCGAAGGCGGCGTACTGCCGGCCGAACTGGCCTACCTGCAAGGCGCCCGCGAGTTGTGCGACGCCAACAACGCGCTGCTGGTGTTCGACGAGGTGCAAACCGGCATGGGCCGCAGCGGCCACCTGTTCGCCTACCAGCACTACGGTGTGGTGCCGGACATCCTCACCAGCGCCAAGAGCCTGGGCGGCGGCTTCCCGATTGCGGCGATGCTCACCCGTGAAGACCTCGCCAAGCACCTGGTGGTCGGCACCCACGGCACCACCTACGGCGGCAACCCGCTGGCCTGCGCGGTCGCCGAGGCGGTGATCGATGTGATCAACACGCCCGAGGTGCTGGCCGGTGTCAACGCCAAGCACGACCTGTTCAAGGCGCGCCTGGAGCAGATCGGCAAGCAGTACGGCATCTTCACCGAAGTGCGCGGCATGGGCCTGCTGATCGGTTGTGTGCTGAGCGATGCCTTCAAAGGCAAGGCCAAGGACGTGTTCAACGCCGCCGAGAAAGAAAACCTGATGATCCTGCAAGCCGGCCCCGACGTGGTGCGTTTCGCCCCGAGCCTGGTGGTGGAAGACGCGGACATCCAGGAAGGCCTGGACCGTTTTGAACGTGCCGTGAAGACGCTGACACACGCTTGATGGACCGTTCGGTGCCCAAACGATTGGGCATCGAACCTAAATTTTGTGCCGGGCCTCTTAATTGGAGCGGTGTAGATCCAATGTGGGAGCGGGCAAGCCCGCTCCCACACTTGACCTCACTGGTTTCAAGGCCGTGCCTGGCATTTTTTCCTGTGAGTTTTTCGAGTTAAGGAGTGACACCATGCTGGTGATGCGCCCCGCGCAAATGGCTGATCTGGGCGAGGTACAGCGTCTGGCTGCGGACAGCCCGATTGGTGTCACCTCCTTGCCGGATGATGTCGAACGCCTCAGCGACAAGATCGCCGCCAGCGAAGCGTCCTTCGCTGCCGAGGTGAGTTTCAACGGTGAAGAAAGCTATTTCTTCGTGCTCGAAGACACCGAGACCGGCAAGCTCGCCGGCTGCTCGGCCATCGTCGCCTCGGCCGGTTACTCGGAGCCGTTCTACAGCTTCCGTAACGAAACCTTCGTGCACGCTTCCCGCGAGTTGAAGATCCACAACAAGATCCACGTGCTTTCCCAATGCCACGACCTCACTGGCAACAGCCTGCTCACCAGTTTCTACGTGGTGCCGGAACTGGTCGGTTCGCCGTGGTCGGAACTCAATTCCCGTGGCCGCCTGTTGTTCGTCGCCAGCCACCCCGAGCGCTTTGCCGATTCGGTGGTGACCGAGATTGTCGGCTACAGCGACGAGAACGGTGATTCGCCGTTCTGGGACGCCATCGGCCGCAACTTCTTCGACCTCAACTACGCCGCCGCCGAGCGCCTGTGCGGGCTGAAAAGCCGCACCTTCCTCGCCGAGCTGATGCCGCATTACCCGATCTATGTGCCGCTGTTGCCGGACGAAGCCCAGGAAGCCATGGGCCAGGTCCATCCGCGAGCGCAGATCACCTTCGACATCCTGATGCGCGAAGGCTTCGAGACGGACCACTACATCGACATCTTCGACGGCGGCCCGACGCTGCACGCGCGGGTGTCGGGGATTCGCTCGATTGCCCAGAGCCGCGTGGTGCCGGTGAAGATCGGTGAGATGGTCAAGGGCGTCGGTCGCCAGTACCTGGTGAGCAACGCGCAATTGCAGGATTACCGCGCGGTGATGCTGGAGCTGGACTACGCGCCCGGCAAACCGGTGACCCTGGACCTGGCAGCGGCCGAAGCCCTGGGCGTCGGCGAAGGCGCGAGTGTGCGCCTGGTAGCGGTTTAAATAGAGTTTCGCGGGTGGCTGACAACAGCGGCCCGTTCGAGGAGATAGCATGATCGTTCGTCCCGTACGCAGCAGCGATTTACCGGCCCTGATTGATCTGGCGCGCAGCACCGGCACCGGCCTCACCACCTTGCCGGCCAACGAAGAGCGCCTGACCCACCGGGTTGGCTGGGCGGAAAAAACCTTTCGCGGCGACGCCGGGCGCGGCGATGCCGACTACCTGTTCGTGCTCGAAAACGACGAAGGCCGCGTGGTGGGTATTTCCGCCATCGCCGGCGCAGTCGGCCTGCGCGAGCCCTGGTACAACTTCCGGGTCGGCCTGACCGTCAGTGCATCCCAGGAACTGAATATCTACCGTGAGATTCCGACGCTGTTTCTGGCCAACGACCTCACCGGCAACTCCGAGCTGTGCTCGTTGTTCCTGCACGCGGATTACCGCAACGGCCTCAACGGCCGCATGCTGGCCAAGGCGCGCCTGCTGTTTATCGCCGAATTCCCACAGCTGTTCGGCAACAAGATTATTGCCGAGATGCGCGGCGTGTCCAACGATGCCGGGCGTTCGCCGTTCTGGGAGAGCCTGGGCCGGCACTTCTTCAAGATGGAATTCAGCCAGGCCGACTACCTTACCGGCGTGGGCAACAAGGCCTTTATCGCCGAGCTGATGCCGAAATTTCCGCTGTACAGCTGCTTCCTTTCCGAGGACGCACGCAACGTGATCGGTAAGGTTCACCCCGATACCGAACCGGCGTTGAGCATGCTCAAGAGCGAGGGTTTCAGCTACCAGGGCTATGTCGATATCTTCGACGCCGGCCCGGCGGTGGAGTGTGAGACCACCAAGATCCGTGCCGTGCGCGACAGCCAGTCGCTGGTGTTGGCCATCGGCACGCCGGGTGACGACGCCACGCCGTTCCTGATTCATAACCGCAAGCGCGAGGAGTGCCGCATCACCGCCGCTCCGGCCCGTCTGGCGGCAGGTACGCTGGTGGTCGATCCGCAGACCGCCAAGCGCCTGCAACTGGTGGTGGGTGATCAAGTACGTGCTGTTCCGTTGTCTGCTGCCCGGGAGTCCAAGTAATGAATTCGCTGTATATCGCAGGTAGCTGGCTGGCCGGCCAGGGTGAACTGTTTGAATCGCGGAACCCGGTGACCCAGCAAGTGCTGTGGGCCGGCAATGGCGCTACCGCCGAGCAGGTCGAGTCTGCCGTGCAGGCTGCGCGCCAGGCATTTCCGGGCTGGGCCCGGCGTCCGCTGGAAGAACGCATCAGCGTGCTCGAGGCCTTCGCCGCGACCCTGAAAAGCCGCGCCGACGAAATCGCCCGCTGTATCGGTGAGGAAACCGGCAAGCCGTTGTGGGAATCGGCCACTGAAGTCACCAGCATGGCCAACAAGATCGCGATCTCGGTGCAAAGCTACCGCGAGCGTACCGGCGAGAAGAGCGGCCCGCTGGGCGACGCCACCGCTGTGCTGCGACACAAGCCGCATGGCGTGGTGGCGGTGTTCGGCCCCTACAACTTCCCGGGGCACTTGCCGAACGGGCATATCGTCCCGGCGCTGCTGGCGGGCAATACCGTGCTGTTCAAGCCGAGCGAGCTGACCCCGAAAGTCGCCGAGCTGACGGTGCAGTGCTGGATCGACGCCGGCCTGCCGGCAGGCGTGTTGAACCTGCTGCAGGGCGCACGCGAAACCGGGATCGCCCTGGCGGCCAACCCGGGGATCGACGGCCTGTTCTTTACCGGTTCCAGCCGCACCGGCAATCACCTGCACCAGCAGTTCTCCGGGCGCCCGGACAAGATCCTGGCGCTGGAAATGGGCGGCAACAACCCGCTGGTGGTCGACGAAGTGGCCGACGTCGATGCGGCGGTCTACACCATTATCCAGTCGGCGTTCATCTCGGCCGGCCAGCGCTGCACCTGTGCGCGTCGCCTGCTGGTGCCGGAAGGTGCCTGGGGCGATGCCCTGTTGGCGCGGTTGGTGGCCGTCAGCTCGACGATTGCCGTCGGCGCGTTCGATCAGCAGCCGGCGCCGTTCATGGGCTCGGTCATCTCCCTGGGCGCAGCGAAAGCCTTGATGGACGCCCAGGAACTGATGTTGGCTAATGGCGCCGTGGCGCTGCTGGAAATGACTCAGCCCCAGGATCAGGCTGCACTGCTGACGCCGGGCATCATCGACGTGACAGGCGTGACCGAACGCGAGGATGAAGAACTGTTCGGCCCGCTGTTGCAGGTGATCCGCTACGCTGATTTTGCTGGCGCGATTGCCGAGGCCAACAACACCCAGTACGGCCTGGCCGCTGGTCTGTTGTCGGATTCCGAAGCGCGCTACCAGCAGTTCTGGCTGGAAAGCCGCGCCGGTATCGTCAACTGGAACAAACAGCTGACCGGCGCCGCCAGCACCGCGCCGTTCGGCGGGGTAGGGGCGTCGGGCAACCACCGCGCCAGTGCGTATTACGCGGCAGACTATTGCGCGTACCCGGTGGCCTCCCTTGAGACCCCGAGCCTGGTGTTGCCTGCGTCGCTGACCCCAGGCGTAACGCTTAAGTGAAAGTGACACCGATCTAATGTGGGAGCTGGCTTGCCTGCGAAGGCATCACCTCGGTGTATCTGCATGACCGAGTTGCCCGCATCGCAGGCAAGCCAGCTCCGACACTTGATCGGGTTAACAGATACAGATCTGCACTTGATGCCTATAAAAATACAGATGTTCGTGGAGCCTCGCCGATGAAATCCTATGAAGTCAATTTTGACGGTCTAGTGGGGCCGACCCATAACTACGGCGGTTTGTCCTACGGCAACGTCGCGTCCCAGAGCAACAGCCAGCAGTCTTCGAACCCGAAGGAAGCGGCGTTGCAGGGCCTGCAGAAAATGAAGGCCCTGATGGACATGGGCTTTGTGCAAGGGGTGCTGGCGCCGCAGGAACGTCCTGACGTGGCCGCCTTGCGCAACCTGGGGTTCAGCGGCACCGACGCCCAGGTTATCCAGCAGGCCGCCAAGCACGCGATGCCGCTGCTGGTCGCCAGTTGCTCGGCGTCGAGCATGTGGGTGGCCAACGCCGCCACCGTCAGCCCGAGCGCCGACACGGCGGATGGCCGCGTGCATTTCACCGCCGCCAACCTCAACTGCAAGTACCACCGCAGCATCGAACACCCGACCACCAGCCGCGTGCTGGGGGCGATGTTTGCCGATGCGCAACACTTCGCCCATCACGCCGCGCTGCCGGCGGTGGCGCAGTTCGGCGACGAAGGCGCGGCCAACCACACGCGTTTCTGCCGTGAGTATGGCGAAGCCGGCGTGGAGTTTTTCGTGTTCGGCCGCAGTGCGTTCGACACCCGTTACCCGGCCCCGCAGAAGTACCCGGCGCGCCAGACCCTCGAAGCCTCCCAGGCGGTTGCACGCCTGCACGGCCTGAAGGATGAAGGCGTGGTCTACGCCCAGCAGAACCCGGCGGTGATCGATGCCGGCGTGTTCCACAACGACGTGATCGCGGTGGGTAACGGCGAGGTGCTGTTCTATCACGAGGATGCCTTCCTCAATACCGAGCAGATGCTTGGCGAACTGCAAGGCAAGTTGGGCAAGTTGGGCGGCAACTTCCAGTCGGTCTGCGTGCCGCGCGCCCAGGTCAGCGTCGAGGACGCGGTGCGTTCCTACCTGTTCAACAGCCAGTTGCTGACCCGCGGCGACGGTTCGATGCTGCTGATCGTGCCGGAAGAGTGCCGTGCCAACGAACGCGTGTGGCAGTACCTGCAAAACCTCACGGCGTCAGGTGGGCTGATCCGCGAAGTGAAGGTCTTCGACCTCAAGCAGAGCATGCAGAACGGCGGTGGCCCGGCCTGCCTGCGCTTGCGCGTGGCGTTGAATGAAACCGAGCTGGCGGCGGTGAACCCAGGCGTTATCATGACCGCGCCGTTGTACGACACCCTGACCCAATGGGTGAACAAGCACTACCGCGACAGCCTGCGCGAAACCGACCTGGCTGACCCGCAATTGTTGCTGGAGTGCCGGACGGCATTGGATGAACTGACGCAAATCCTTAAACTGGGCGCGGTTTATCCTTTCCAGATCAATTAACGCCACCTTCTTTTACGCCCAATGCCGAGAGCTACTTTATGACCACCGACACCCTGAAACTGATTCTTGAAGACACCGACGGCACCCAGCTGGAAACCTCCTGCACCCGCGTCGCCGTGGTCTGGCAGGGCAAGGAAATCTGGATCCAGCACGACGGCCGTGGCCAACTGCTGATCGGTGTGGACGTGGAAGAAGGCGACGCAGAGTACGCCAACCTGCTGATGCGTCCGCTGGCCACCAACCTGATGAGCCTGCAACTGGAAATGGAACCGGCCGACGTTGAAGGTGATGACGACGATCACGTCCACGGCCCTGGCTGCAACCACTAAGGAAGCTGCGTATGCTCGCCCTCGGCAAACTGCTTGAACTGACCCTCGCCGGTCGTGAACCGGCGCAAAAAATTCAACTGACTGTCGACGGCGTGCAGATGCGCTGGCTCAGCGAGGGCGCGCTCGAAGTGCGTCCACCGCAAGCGAAGGACAACGGCAGCGACTTGCTGCTGTCGTCGGGCATCCATGGCAACGAAACCGCGCCGATCGAACTGCTCGACCGCCTGTTGCATGGCATCGCCCGCGGGGAGATCAAGCCCCGCACCCGTATTCTGTTCCTCTTCGGCAACCCCGAGGCCATGCGTCGCGGTGAGCGTTACCTCGAACTGGACGTCAACCGGCTGTTCAACGGCCGCCATGAGCAAAACATCGGCCCGGAAGCCATGCGTGCTGCCGAGCTTGAGCAACTGGCCCGCAGCTTCTTCAACCAGCCCGGCCGTTCACGCCTGCATTACGACCTGCACACCGCCATTCGCGGCTCGAAGATCGAGCAGTTTGCCCTGTACCCGTGGAAGGACGGGCGCCAGCATTCACGTCATGAGCTGGCGCGCCTCAACGCTGCCGGCATGCAGGCGGTGCTGCTGCAGAACAAGACTTCGATCACTTTCACCGCATTTACCTACGAGCAACTGGACGCCGAAGCCTTCACCCTGGAATTGGGCAAGGCGCGGCCGTTCGGGCAGAACCAGGGCGTGGACGTGTCCCGCCTGGAGACACGCCTGAAGCAGATCATCGAGGGCAATGAGCCCGAGACCGACAGCCTCGACGGCCTGCAGCTGTTCGCGGTGTCGCGCGAAGTGATCAAGCACAGCGATGCCTTCCTGCTGCACTTGCCGGCGGACGTGGAGAACTTTTCGCCGTTGGCGAAGGGGTATCTGCTGGCCGAGGACGTGGCCAAGACTCGTTGGATCATCGAGGAGGAGGGCGCGCGTATCATCTTCCCCAATCCGAAGGTGAAGAATGGTTTGCGGGCAGGGATATTGATTGTGCCGACCACGGATGCGGGCCTGGCCTGAATCCCGAGGCTTGCCGGGATCCAAATGCAGGAGCTGGCTTGCCTGCGATCGGGTTAACTCGGTCCAACTGGCAGACCGAGTTGATCCTATCGCAGGCAAGCCAGCTCCCACACAAGCCAGCTCCCAGACAAGCCCAGCGCTGAGGCTGGGCTAGGGTGTGGCTTAGACGGCTACGGCACGCGGCTCGCTGCGGCGGATCGCGCGTACTTTGTGCAGGGTGTCGGCGCAGGTACGTGCGGCTTCCTGGCCCTTGTGCACGAAGTGCTCGTAGAAGAAGGTGTGGTGCTCGCTGCCCGCGTGGAAGTGGTGCGGGGTCAGGGAGACCGAGAACACCGGCACTTCGGTTTCCAGCTGCACTTGCATCAGGCCGCTGACCACTGACTGGGCGACGAACTCGTGACGGTAGATGCCGCCGTCCACCACCAGCGCAGCGGCAACGATACCGGCGTAGCGGCCGGTCTTGGCCAGCAGCTTGGCGTGCAGGGGCATTTCAAAGGCGCCGCCGACTTCGAAGAAATCGATATCCGATTCCTGGTAGCCCTGGGCGATCATTTCGGCGAGGAAGCCTTTGCGCGATTGGTCGACAATATCCTTGTGCCAGCAGGCCTGGATAAACGCGACGCGCTCGCCGTGATGGTTTTTGCTTTTGCTGTCGATAGCGGTGGGTTGCATGTTCTGACTCCTGTTTAAGAAAAAAACAGGGCGTTATGAATCGAATGGGATTTAAGGGTACGGACGGCTGCGGCATGCAGGCATGCGGTCAGCGTTCGGCCCTCAGGTGCCAATCCCGTTCTCTCTTCATCCGGACTATGACCGTCGGCCCCGGGATCACACCGGGTCTGCTGACCTTGTCGCCGTCCTGCGTGAGCAGTTCGAGGCGCCAAGCGCTCGCGGGCTATGCACATTGCGTGCAATTACCGCCGGTGGGGAATTGCACCCCGCCCTGAGAACGTTGCCGCCAGAACCCTGGCGGCGGAGAGTTTTTAACATGGTTTTTCAGAAACTGCACGATTGCCGTGTCGATAAGCTATATCGGTTTGTTTGGTTGGTATTCGATTGAAGACGCATGGGGCTTGATATTCCGCGGCTTTGCCCGCAGTAATCACCCACAAAAGGAACTTACTCAACCCTTGAGAGGCGTGCTTCATGTCTGTGATCGACCTGCGCAGCGACACCGTGACCCAACCCACCCCCGGCATGCTCGACGCGATGGCCCATGCCGTCAGTGGCGACGACGTCTACGGTGAAGACCCCAGCGTCAATCGCCTGGAAGCCGAACTGGCCAAGCGCCTGGGGTTTGCCGCGGCGTTGTTCGTGCCCACCGGCACCATGAGCAACCTGCTGGCGTTGATGGCCCACTGTGAACGCGGCGAGGAATACATCGTCGGTCAGCAGGCCCACACCTACAAATACGAAGGCGGTGGCGCCGCCGTGCTCGGTTCGATCCAGCCGCAGCCGCTGGAAGTGCAGGCGGACGGCTCGCTGGACCTTGCCCAGGTGCTGGAAGCGATCAAGCCCGACGATTTCCACTTCGCGCGCACCCGGCTGTTGGCCTTGGAAAACACCATGCAAGGCAAGGTGCTGCCGCTGGCGTACCTGGCGAAAGCGCGGGCGTTTACCCGCGAACACGGCCTGGCGCTGCATCTGGACGGCGCGCGCCTGTACAACGCGGCCGTCAAGCTTGGGGTGGATGCGCGCGAGATCGCCCAGCATTTCGATTCGGTGTCGGTGTGCCTGTCCAAGGGCCTTGGCGCGCCGATCGGCTCGGTGTTGTGCGGTTCCACGGCGCTGATCGCCAAGGCCCGGCGCCTGCGCAAGATGGTCGGCGGCGGCATGCGCCAGGCCGGCTCACTGGCGGCGGCAGGGCTGTATGCCCTGGATCACCAGGTAGAACGCCTGGCCGACGACCACGCCAATGCCCAGTGGCTGGGAGAGGCGTTGCGCAACGCCGGTTACGCAGTGGAGCCGGTGCAGACCAACATGGTCTACGTGCAGATCGGCGATCGCGCCCAGGCCTTGAAGGCGTTTGCCGCCGAGCGCGGGATCAAATTGAGCGCCGCACCGCGCTTGCGTATGGTCACGCACCTGGACGTCAGCCGGGCGCAGATCGAGCAAGTGCTGGAGACATTCGTCGAATTCTCACGCAAATGACCGTGCAGACCGTCTAATTGAGCCGCTCTATCGCATAAACACGCTGTACCACCGGCAAAGGGCCGATATAATGCGGCCCTTTGCCGTCGCTTCGTCTGATGATGTTGCGCACTGGCCTTTGGCCGCAGCCTCCGTGGAAGAACCTAATGAAAAGCGCAGAAATCCGTGAAGCCTTCCTTCGCTTCTTCGAAGAGCAAGGTCACACCCGTGTCGCCTCCAGCTCCTTGATCCCAGGCAATGACCCCACCCTGCTGTTCACTAACGCGGGGATGAACCAGTTCAAGGACTGCTTCCTGGGCCAGGAAAAGCGCGCCTACACCCGCGCCGTCAGCAGCCAGAAGTGCGTGCGCGCCGGTGGTAAGCACAACGACCTGGAAAACGTCGGCTACACCGCCCGTCACCACACCTTTTTCGAAATGCTCGGCAACTTCAGCTTTGGCGATTATTTCAAGCAAGACGCGATCAACTTCGCCTGGACCTTCCTCACCGGCGTGCTGAAACTGCCGAAGGAAAAGCTCTGGGTCACCGTCTACGCCAGCGATGACGAAGCCTACGACATCTGGACCAAGGAAGTCGGCGTACCGCCCGAGCGCATGGTGCGTATCGGCGACAACAAAGGCGCACCGTACGCCTCCGACAACTTCTGGACCATGGGCGATACCGGCCCGTGCGGCCCCTGCACCGAGATCTTCTACGACCACGGCGCCGACATCTGGGGTGGCCCACCGGGCTCGCCAGAAGAAGATGGCGACCGTTACATCGAGATATGGAACAACGTGTTCATGCAGTTCAACCGCACCGCCGACGGCGTGTTGCATCCGCTGCCAGCGCCGTCGGTAGACACCGGCATGGGCCTGGAGCGGATCAGTGCGGTGATGCAGCACGTTCATTCCAACTACGAAATCGACCTGTTCCAGAGCCTGCTGGCGGCCGCCGCCAAGGCAATCGGTTGCGCCAATGAAGAGCAGGCATCGCTCAAAGTGGTGGCTGACCATATCCGTTCCTGCGGCTTCCTGATTGCCGACGGCGTGCTGCCGTCCAACGAAGGCCGTGGCTACGTGCTGCGTCGCATCATTCGTCGCGCCTGCCGTCACGGCAACAAGTTGGGCGCCAGCGGCAGCTTCTTCTATCAGATCGTCGCGGCCCTGGTCGCCGAGATGGGCGATGCGTTCCCGGAACTCAAGCAGAACCAGGCGCACATCGAGCGCGTGCTCAAGGCCGAAGAAGAGCAATTCGCCAAGACCCTGGAGCAGGGCCTGAAAATCCTCGAGCAAGACCTCGCCAACCTGCAGGGCACCGTGGTGCCGGGCGACGTGGTGTTCAAGCTCTACGACACCTACGGTTTCCCGATGGACCTGACCGGCGACATCGCCCGTGAGCGCAACCTGACCCTCGACGAGGCAGGTTTCGAGCGCGAGATGGAAGCCCAGCGTGTGCGTGCACGTTCCGCCAGCTCGTTCGGCATGGACTACAACAGCCTGGTCAAGGTTGACGTGGCCACCGAATTCACCGGCTACAAGGCCACCAGTGGCGCGGCCAAAGTGGTTGCCCTCTATAAGGAAGGCCAGTCGGTCGACGTGTTGAATGAAGGTGACGAGGGCGTGGTCGTACTCGACCAGACGCCGTTCTACGCCGAATCCGGTGGCCAGATTGGCGACTGCGGTTTCCTCAACGCGGCGAACGGCCGTTTTGACGTGCGTGACACCACCAAGACTGGCGGTGCCTTCCTGCACCACGGTGTACTGGCCTCGGGCAACCTGACCGTCGGTGCGCCGGTGGAGACCCAGGTGGACGCCGACGTGCGCCACGCGACCTCGTTGAACCACTCGGCGACCCACCTGCTGCACGCCGCGCTGCGCCAGGTATTGGGCGAGCACGTTCAGCAGAAGGGTTCGCTGGTCGACAGTCAGCGCCTGCGCTTCGACTTCAGCCACTTTGAAGCGATCAAGCCTGAGCAGATCAAGGCCCTGGAAGACATCGTCAACGCCGAGATTCGCAAGAACAGCCCGGTGGAAACCGAAGAAACCGACATCGAGACCGCCAAGGCCAAGGGCGCCATGGCGCTGTTCGGCGAGAAGTACGGCGACAACGTGCGCGTGCTGAGTATGGGCGGCAGTTTCTCGGTGGAACTGTGTGGCGGTATCCACGCCAACCGTACCGGCGACATCGGCCTGCTGAAAATCATCAGCGAAGGCGGCGTGGCCTCGGGCGTGCGCCGCATCGAGGCGGTAACCGGTGCTGCGGCCCTGGCCTACCTCAATGCGGCTGAAGAACAACTCAAGGAAGCGGCCACCCTGGTCAAGGGCAGCCGCGACAACCTGATCGACAAGCTGTCCGCCGTGCTGGAGCGCAACCGTGCGCTGGAGAAACAGCTGGAGCAGTTGCAGGCCAAGGCCGCCAGTGCCGCGGGCGACGATCTGTCGGCCGCCGCCGTGGACGTCAAGGATGTGAAAGTGCTGGCCGCACGCCTGGACGGTCAGGACGGCAAGGCGCTGTTGGCGCTGGTCGATCAGTTGAAGAACAAGCTCGGCCGCGCAGTGATCCTGCTCGGCAGTGTCCATGAGGATAAGGTCGTTCTGGTTGCCGGTGTAACCAAGGACCTGACTGGCCAACTCAAGGCCGGTGATTTGATGAAGCAAGCCGCCGCGGCAGTGGGCGGGAAGGGCGGTGGTCGTCCGGACATGGCGCAAGGCGGTGGTGTAGACGCCGGTGCCCTGGGCGCGGCCCTGGCCCTGACCGTGCCGTTTGTCGAGGCAGGTATTTAAGGCGCTGTTAACCCGCCCGTGGTCTAGTCGCGGGCGGGTGCAGTGCGGATGGATTGGATAATAGGCGCCCCTTTACGGGCTGAGGCGGCTTGGAAATGGCTTTGATCGTACAGAAATTTGGAGGCACCTCGGTCGGCTCTGTCGAAAGAATCGAGCAGGTGGCCGACAAGGTTAAGAAATTCCGCGACGCCGGCGATGACCTGGTGGTGGTGCTGTCGGCCATGAGCGGCGAGACCAATCGCCTGATCGATCTGGCCAAGGCAATCAGCGGCGACCAGCAACCGCTGCCGCGTGAGCTGGATGTGATCGTGTCCACCGGCGAGCAGGTGACCATTGCCCTGTTGGCCATGGCGCTGAACAAGCGTGGCGTGCCAGCGGTGTCCTACACGGGCAGCCAGGTGCGCATCCTCACCGACAGCGCGCACACCAAGGCGCGCATCCTGCAGATTGACGATCAGAAAATCCGCAGTGATCTGAAAGCCGGCCGCGTGGTAGTTGTAGCGGGCTTCCAGGGTGTGGACGAGCAGGGCAACATCACCACCCTCGGGCGTGGCGGTTCGGACACTACCGGCGTGGCGCTGGCAGCGGCCCTGAAGGCCGATGAGTGCCAGATCTACACCGATGTGGATGGCGTCTATACCACCGACCCGCGTGTGGTGTCCGTGGCCCAGCGCCTGGACAAGATCACCTTCGAAGAGATGCTGGAAATGGCCAGCCTCGGTTCCAAGGTGCTGCAGATCCGTGCGGTGGAATTCGCCGGCAAGTACAACGTTCCGCTGCGCGTATTGCACAGCTTCAAAGAGGGTCCGGGCACCCTCATTACTATTGATGAAGAGGAATCCATGGAACAGCCGATCATTTCCGGCATCGCTTTCAACCGCGATGAAGCCAAGCTGACGATCCGTGGCGTGCCAGACACCCCGGGCGTGGCATTCAAGATCCTGGGCCCTATCAGCGGCGCGAACATTGAAGTCGACATGATCGTGCAGAACGTTTCGCACGATAACACCACCGATTTCACGTTCACCGTGCACCGCAACGAGTACGATGCGGCGGAGCGGATCCTGCAGAACACGGCCAAAGAGATTGGCGCTCGCGAAGTGGTTGGCGATACCAAGATTGCCAAGGTGTCGATCGTGGGCGTGGGCATGCGTTCCCATGCCGGCGTTGCCAGCCGCATGTTCGAGGCCCTGGCCAAGGAAAGCATCAACATCCAGATGATCTCCACCTCGGAAATCAAAGTCTCGGTGGTGATCGAAGAGAAGTATCTGGAACTGGCTGTACGCGCGCTGCACACCGCTTTTGAGCTGGATGCTCCGGCCCGACAGGGCGAGTGATGCAATGCCAGGAAGGCGCGGTTACCGCGCCTTTCATTTTTTTGTAGGGCGCATGGTCTTTTGTGTGCGCTCGACAATACTTAGGTCGTTAGGGCTATGGCTGTCAGGTCGTAGGTCGAACGCCTTTTTTTTGCAGACTGTTGTTCCTGAACTGAAATGCGTGAGGAGAAAGGTATGCTGATTCTGACTCGTCGGTGCGCAGAAAGCCTGATTATCGGTGATGGCGAAATCACCGTGACCGTGCTCGGCGTCAAAGGCAATCAAGTGCGTATCGGGGTTAACGCTCCGAAAGAGGTAGCGGTACACCGCGAGGAAATTTACCTGCGGATCAAGAAAGAGAAGGACGAAGAACCAAGCCTTTAATTTTTATCGTTTTTTATGTTTGCAAACGGGGATGAACGTGGTTAATATACGCCCCGTGTTGCGGAGAGCTGGCCGAGTGGCCGAAGGCGCTCCCCTGCTAAGGGAGTACACCTCAAAAGGGTGTCGGGGGTTCGAATCCCCCGTTCTCCGCCATTATTTGCTTAGTACGTTGCAATCTGGTTTTTTCGCTAAGTTGTTGAAACTAAACGAAAAAATAGCTTTACATAGAGATTGAACGGCCTATAATGCGCGGCAACAAATGC